>CAYMEE010000035.1:0-16037 GCA_964389455.1 uncultured Methylophaga sp.
CCATTGCCAATCAGTTTGGCCGCCTTGGTGGCGATGCGAATCACTTTCTCCGGTACTTCACTGACCGGGATCGCCGCAGACTTACCACTGTCAGTACCTTTTTTGGTGTTGTGGTTGTAGATCTGCCAATGCCCCTTGCTCATAAAATACTGGCAGGCATAAATCGGTTTGTTGTTGAAGACACCAATCCGCCAGTCATAGTCGGTGTACATATATTCCTGCAGCAGAATAATTGCTGACTGCTGGAAGAAGGCCGGCGCTTCACGTCGCAGATCTTCGGCATTGTTCACTTTGATGACGCCACGGGAAAAGGCGCCGTCAGGGATTTTCATCACCAGCGGGAAGGTGGCGGTTTCACACAATGCATCCAGACCGGCCTGATCATTGCGATACAAAAGATGCGATTCCGGCATCGGCAGATCATTAGCGGCCAGCAGTTCCTTCAAGTAAATCTTATTGGTGCAGCGGATGATGGAAGTCGGATCATCAATAACGACCAGACCTTCACTTTCAGCGCGGCGGGCAAACTTATAGGTGTGGTTATGAGTCGCCGTGGTCTCACGGATAAACAGAGCGTCATATTCAGCCAGACGGATGTATTCGCGCGGCGTAATCAGCTCGACATCAATGCCGATGCGTCGGCCACTGCTGATGAACTTCTTCAGCGCCGCCATGTTGCTCGGCGGCATTTCTTCCTTAGGATTGTGCAAAATAGCCATATCGTAACGGTACTGGCGTCGTTTGGATGGCTTGCGCCACAGGCGGTGACTGAAGTTATCCAGCGCTTCGGCAAAGAAATCCTGTTCCTGCTCGCTCAGTTTGTTAATGGCGCTGGCCTTGATGCGGGTAATAGTCCAGTGGCCGTTAAAGCTGAATTCGACATCCAGAATCGGGCAGGGGAATTGTTCGAAAATCTGCCGTGACAGTTTCTGCAGCGAGGTCACCGGCGTTTGACCGAAGTAAATTTTCAGCACAAAGCGTTCAGTTTGGTCAGTGGAGGCCAGTTGTTTGTCCAGCTGTGCCGAGAGATCTGACAGGTCATAGGCGTAAAGACTTTTGCGCGATAGATCGTTAATGGTGCGTAGTCCGGGCAACACCCGATGCCCGCGGGCCTCTGCCACCATAGAGCAATAATAGCCGCGACTCAGGTAGTCGAGGCTGCGGCAAAGGTTAAGAATCTGCGCACGACTGTCGCTACGCGGCGGCGGCGATTGCAGGTAATCATCGACCGCAATGACCTGCTCACTGGGGAAATAGGGGCTCCAGTCTTCAATATTTTCGACTATTATCAGGTGCTTAGTCATAGTGTGCCGTTGCTTCCTCCTGCGCCAGCGTGGTGTCTAAAAACGAATGATAAAGTCAATTTAATCTGCTTGTGTTAAAAATTTTTGCGTGAGATTTTATTTGCTGGTCAAAATGAGCAAACTCACATATCCTTCGCGAAAAATTTTGCACAGGAGGCCCGTTGCCATGTATGCAGATGCCGTTTTGAGTGTTTTTTCCCAGCGCTATGCGGGAGCTCGCGATAAGTTTATCAGCCATGTCGAAACCAGTTCGATCGTGGAAAAGCTGTCCAATCTGCCGCACCCGCTGAAGGGGCCTAAAAACGAAAAACTGTTCTGCGACATCGCCTGGGCCGGAAACCTCAAAGCGGACAAAGTCCTGGTGCTGGTATCGGGCATCCACGGTGTCGAGGGTGGTGTGGGTTCGGCGATTCAGTCCGACTTTGTCTCCCGTCACCGTCGCTTGCCTTCCGATGTCTGTGTGGTGCTGGTGCATGCGCTCAATCCCTGGGGGTTTGCCTGGGCCAGTCGTAATGACGAGCAGGGCATTGATGTTAATCGTAACTTTGTTGACTTCGACAGCAAGCTGCCGGTTTCCGAAGCTACTGATATCTGGGCTGAACTGCAGAAAGGCAAAACTGACATTGCGACGGTTGCTGAGGATCGTCAGCAATTTGATCTGTTATCCCAGGGCCAGTATGAAAAGCCGGATATGCCTTATTTCGGTGGTAAAGAAGCCAGTTGGTCACGTCAGGTGGTAGAGCAACTGGTGGCACAATTGAAACCGGCTAATCGTAAGCAAGTCATCGTTATTGATATCCATAGTGGTCTGGGGCCCTATGGCTATGGTGAGCTGATTTGTGACCATCCAGTTGATAGCAAAGCCCACGACTATGCCGTCGAGCTGTTTGGGGCCACCGTCACGGAACCTTCGCTGGGTAATTCCAGTTCCGGTACCAAACTGGGGCTGCATGACTATTTCTGGCACAGTCAGGGGGAGCATATCTGCTACCTGACGCTGGAGTTCGGCACCTTTGGTAATCAGCAGATGCTCAAGGTCCTGTCCGATGATCAGAAGCTACAGCAGTCAGGCAAAATGGACTGGTCGGATGACAAAACCCTCGATGTCAAACATGCGATGCAGGACTTTTTCTGCCCGGATGAGCCACAATGGCAGGAACTGGTGCTGTTCCGCGGCCGTCAGGTGATAGAGATGGCGCTGGACGGGTTAACTGAGAATGCAAACCACAACCACGGACGCTGAGATCGACATTCGCGAAGCGACGCTGGATGATGTCGATGCGCTGAATAAGCTGGAAAATACCTGTTTCGACACAGACAGGATTTCCCGCCGCAGCTTTCGCTGGATGATCGAAAAAGGCCACAGCCTGTTGCTGGTGGCGCTTGTTGACCAGCAGCTGGTCGGCTATGTCCTGCTGCTCTACTCAAAGGGCACCTCACTGGGCCGGGTTTATTCACTGGCGGTGGATGCCCGTTATCGCAAGGCTGGTATCGCCGCCAGGCTGATGCAGGAAGCCGAAACCCAGGCACTGGAAGACGGTCGCAGTTTCCTGAGACTTGAAGTGCGTCCTGACAATCATGGCGCTATCCGTTTGTATGAGAAATTGGATTATCAGCCTTTCGATATCGTCACCGATTTCTATGAAGACCATGCTGACGCCCTCAGAATGATGAAAGTGCTGCATCACCAGCCAGAAATCACCCACCCTGAGGTCGCGCATTATTCCCAGACCACCGACTTCACCTGTGGTCCGGCCTGCCTGATGATGGCGATGAAAACCTATGACGCGACGATGGGCCTGGATCGCCGGCTTGAGTTCCAGCTCTGGCGCGAAGCCACCACCATCTTTATGACTTCCGGTCATGGTGGCTGCAGTCCACAGGGTCTGGCATTAGCCGCCTATCGACGTGGCCTGAAAACGACTCTGGTTACCAACTCCGATTTGATTCCCTTTGTCGGCGGCGTACGTAGTGAAGACAAAAAGGCCGTGATTGAATGCGTTCATCAGGACTTTGTCGAGCAGATCAGCAGCTCCGAAATTCAGCAGCAACAAAGTACTGTCGATACCGCGCTGTTGAAACATTATCTGGATCAGGGGGCCCTGGCGCTGGTTTTGATCAGCTCCTACCGGCTTAACGAGAGTAAATCCCCTCACTGGGTGCTGGTGGTGTCGGTGTCTGATACCTTTGTTTATTTTCACGATCCTGATGTTGATCTGGATGATAACAAAAGCCTCACAGACAAAGGTTATATCCCGGTCACCCACAAGGAGTTCAATCGCATGCTGGGGTATGGCAAACCACGTTATCAGGCGGCAGTTATCCTGTCTGACACGCTGTTGGAATGAACTTTTGATTGTCAGCCGGGTCCGTCAGGCTGAGGAGTTCTTATGATTGAAAAATTGAAGCAGATGCTGGGCAACACCTTTGGTGAGGACAGTCAGGCCCTGATGTCTGATCAGGGTCACACCAAGCTGTTAGCGGCGGTGGCGCTGATGATCGAAATCATTGCGGTGGATGATGAGCGGCATGATGCGGAAATCGCGATGCTGAGGCAGCTTGTCACCGAGCGTTTTGATTTATCCGCAGATAAGGCTGAAGCGCTGATCGACCAGGCAGAAGCAGCCTTACAACAGTCCACCGATTTTTACCGTTTTACCTCGGCCATTAATCGCGAGTTTGACCATGATGAGAAGATCGAACTGGTTGAGTCCTTATGGCAGCTTGCTAATGCCGATGAGCATATCGACGCGATCGAGCAGCATGTGATCCGCAAGCTGGCCAGCCTGCTTCACGTCTCACACAAGGATTTTATTGCCACCAAGCTACGGGTGGTCGGCGAGGCATAGCATCAGGCTTTTTCATCGCCAGACTGCACGTAGTTAATCCATTCCTCAATGGGCATGGTGCCGCCGGATTCATCAACGCGTTGGCGATCTTTATCACTCAATACATCATTCACTTCATCCACCCGCTTCCAGGCAGCAATCGGTGTTTCACAGTCTGCTTTGGGCACATAGTGTGAGTCCTTCACTTTCTGATAGCGATGGATATAGCGCGGACAGTTCTGCCACAGTTCAGTTATCGTGACCCGGACCACCAGTTCCGCTTCTTTCCAGCTAGAGAGCAGGGGATCATCGGCAGACACGGTGGCCTTGCCCTGTACCCGGATGCGATGCGGTTTTTCAAAGTCGATAAACAGCATGCCCACTTCGGCATGGCCGTCGATATTGCCCATTGAAAAATACATGCCATTACCGTCAAAGCTCGGAAAAGCCAGCGTGTTTTCATCGACGACACGAACAAATGCACCGGATTCTCCCCCTTTGTAAGACACTGTGGGGCGGCCCTGATGATCGACGGTAGATAAAAAGAACATGTCGCGTTGCTCAATAAAGGCCGCGGCGTCTTCCGAGATTTCAGTCACGACGGCAAGTTCTTCAACCCTGTCGGCCATTTTTCTACTATCGAACTGGTCCTGTCTTGCGCGGTGCTGTTCGCCGTAAAGTCTGCTCATATATCTGCCTTTCGATTAATTTGCTGCAAAACCTAACATGCGCCCTCAAGACTGTATAGCCATCTGCGCTCCATCAGGCAATTTGCCCGAAGCGGCTTATCCACTGCGGTGGGGCGGTCAGCATTGGCGAATTTCCGTTAAGGAAATATTGCCAAAACGAAGCGTAAACGATAATGTATCGCATTATTAATGACGTGTTCTGTTCAACAATTCCGGCATCCTTTCTACGCAAGCAATGAGACATGTTTAGTGAGAAGCAACAACCGGATGGAAAACCCTCAAGGTGACTGATTTATCAGTCGGTTTAGGCAGTGCGAAGCTGCGCTAAATACAGAATGCTCAACCCGGATTCTTACCATGGTGATTGAATGAATTCACAAGCTGCTTTGCAGACAACAAACCGCATTATCGCGGCGATACTGGGGGGCTATGCCTTTACCTGGGGTTTCAGTGTGCTGGGCATCACCAGCCTTGTCGCTATGGGCGTTGATTTTCACGAGGCCGAGACCGGGCTGTCACTGATTGCTTTTCTGGTGTTTCTGGGGCTCTTTCTGTGGACATTTGCTGCAAAAAGCATGATCCGTGTCTGGCTGGTGCTGGCTGGTGGCACAGCAGTCATGATGCTGATCGGTACTTTATTACAAAACAGCCTGTTGAGTTAGGAGCGCGCTGATGTTTAATTCTCTTCGCATGTCAATGGGTTGGGTTCACACCTGGATGGGCCTGGTGCTGGGCTTTGTGCTGATGATTTGCTTTTTCTTCGGCGCATTGTCGGTGTTTGACCGCGAAATCGATCGCTGGGCGATTCCGGATACGCGCTTTGAACCGCAGCCAATGCCATCCTTTGATAAGGTCCTCAAACCCGTTTACCAGCAGCTTCGACCTGATCCGGTGGATATGGCCGCTACCGAGCGGCGGGTGGTCGGTTCTATACCAGACCCGGAAACCCTAAAACTGGAGTCGCTGTTTGCCTACACCACCCATCGTGATCCAGTGCTGTTGATCGGCGGCGAGTTTGCTATCCCCAATGAGCCCATTGATCCGACTGATGATCATCAGCACGTGCATGGCCGCGCAACGGTTAACCCTGCTACTGGTGAACTGCTCAACGATGATGCACTCAAGATCGGCAGCGACTGGTTTTACCCGATGCACTTTAGTCTGAATTTCAACTGGATGATGCTGGGTTACTGGATTGTAGGTCTGGCGGCACTGGTCATGCTGGCAGGGCTGGTCAGTGGTGTAATTATTCACCGCAAAATTTTCCGGGAGTTCTTTACCTTTCGTCCCTGGAAGAACCTGTTCCGCAGCAGCCTCGATTTACACAACATGACCGGGGTGGTGGCGCTGCCATTTCACTTTTTCTTTGCATTTACCGCGCTGGTGATTTTTGCCAGCAATATCTATCTGCCAGTGACGCATACCACTCTGAAACCATTGCATGAGCATCATGAGAAACTGGAAGCAGCCCGCACCGGCCTGCCTCATGAGCCAGCCGGTATCCCGGCGCCACTGGCCTCTGTAGATGCGATGGTCGAAGAGGCCAAGCGTCGATGGGCCGAGCGTGATATGGCCGGAGAAGTCGGCTTTTTGAGCATGAACCATCTGGGTGACGAAAACGGTTATGTCAGTATTTATCGCGCGGGTAGTGACCGCGTGGCCCTGGTGGGTGAAGGCATTCACTTTAAAGCCAGCACCGGTGAAGTGATTCGTGAAGAACCACCGCGCAGTGTGGTCTCATCCTTTGATGAGTTCCTGACCGGTTTACATCTGCAGCACTTTGAGCACTGGATGCTGCGCTGGCTCTATGTCTTTGGCGGTTTGCTGGGGGCGATCTGTATTGCTACCGGCTTTGTGCTGTTTGTTGAAAAACGCAAAGCGAGGCATGCCAAAACCGGCAGTCAGGGCAGTCGTATCGTCGATGCTTTAGCCGTCACGACGGTCACCGGTATGGTGCTGGCAGCGGTCGGCATGCTGGTGGCGAACCGGCTGCTACCTGCTGACCTGGCCGGTAAAGGACAGTGGGAACAAATCGCCTTCTGGTCCGTATGGGCATTGGCATTTTTTCATGCCGCCTGGCGCAGTTCACCGGTCGCCAAAGCACGGCATAATCCAGCATGGCGTGAACAGTCTGTGCTGTTGGGAGTAATAAGCCTCAGCGCTGTGGGTCTCAACTGGGTAACCACCGGGGATCATCTGATCAAAACCATCTTTACTGACACCTACTGGGCCGTAGCCGGTGTCGATCTGAGCCTGATGGGGACCGCATTGATCGCCTTTTTTGCTGCGAACAAACTGCGGGCACCGGTCAGTGAACAAAAAACCGACAATGCGCTGAGTCGCAATAAACAGGTGAATGCCTATGACTGAGACAATCTGGTTGATCGCGGCTGTGACGGCTGCGTTATTGAGCATGGGCTGGCTGGCGCTGGCTTATGAAAACCACTGGCAACAAGTGTTTCCGGATTCAGGGACGCTACCGAACCGTAGCCGCTTGAAACTGACCGCTTGGCTTTTCTTATTGTTGTCAGCCGTGTTCTGTCTCAATGCCGATCATCCCTCGATGGCGGTCTTGGTCTGGGTGATGTTGCTGGCTGTCGCAGCCTTTAGTGTCGCGATGATGTTGAGTCACCGCCCGGCGATCCTGAAAATTATTTGTCTGCCGCTATTCGCAGCAAGAGACTGAGTTTCTGCAAGCCATAAAAAAGGGCTGATGGCATTTTTCATCAGCCCTTTTTTAAGACAGTATCAGGCCGGTGACAGGAAACTGGCTTTGATGATTTGGCACCAGTCATTCAGCCGCTGTTCGGTCATGCCGGGCTGGCAATCTTCATCCAGAGCCAGGCCGACAAAGTGCTGTTTATCGCTAGTCAGGGCCTTGGACTCGTCGAATTCGTAACCGGCTATCGGCCAGTGGCCGATAATGGTTGCACCACGTGATTTGACCTTGTCATGCAGCATGCCCATCGCATCCTGAAACCATTCGGCATAAGCAAACTGATCGCCCATTCCCAGGAAAGCCACGGTTTTGTCGTTGAAATCGATCTCGTCGATGTCATCCCAGACGTCCTGCCAATCGCTCTGCACCTCACCATAATCCCAGGTGGGAATGGCAAAGATAATGTTGTCGAAATATTCCAGCGCATCGAGGCCAACATCTTTCACATCAAACAACTCGACGTCATCGCCAAGAATATGCTGAATTTTAACGGCGGCATCTGACGTATTGCCGGTGGTGGAGCCATAAATCACCGCAATCATGCATTAATCCTGATTATCTTCTAAGATGATAATGATAATTATTATCAAATGAGGTTTCAATAGATCAAGGCTGCTTTTGTCTTCAAGGAGTTGAGAAAAATAATAAGTCAGTGAGGAGGACTGTTCGTGCTGTCTTTTGGCATTCTGGCCCGGTCGACAACAAACCGGGCCAGAGTAAAGCGATTAAACTAGTCTGTGCTGACGCCGGCTTCTGCTTCAGCGCCAGCTTCAATCTCTGTTTCCTGTCCTTCTTTCACCGTTTCGCCCACGGTTTCCTCGCCATCCTTTATGGCCTGGCGCGCTTTGTCCTGATATTGCTTCTGCACTTCCTGGCTTTGTTTCATGCGTTCTTCGGCTTCTTCCCTGACTTCAGCCTGTTCCTTATTGCCTGTTGAATAAGCATTGTCATTTTCGGGCTGTGTGCTCTGGTCGGCCTCACTATTGTCATCAACACCCAGTGTTTCTTTAATGTTATTCCAGGTTTTCCCGATAAAGCCGGTGTCTGCATCGGCCTCGACTTCAGCATTGGCTGCTGCCTTCGCTGAGGTCTCGTCCGCAAAAGCAGGGCTGGAAAGTGACAGAGCGAGCAGAAGCAGAACGGAAGAATGTGATCTCATAGCTGGCCTCCTTAGGTATTTGGGAGGGCAAAGTATGACAAGCTTCTTAGCGCTGAAATGTGATCGGTTTCCCGAATCTAGAGCACAGAAATACCACGGCTGCCTGCAAGGCTGTCAGTCAGACAAAGACAAGCCGGAGAGGGTATGACCTGTCCGGCTGGGAAGGGAGTCATTGTTGTTAGTAGATTAAGACCGGCTGGCGCGGGCTCTTTTTATTGCTGCCCGTACCTGCGCTGGTGCGGTCCCACCGAGATGATTGCGGGCTGCTACCGAACCTTCCAAAGTCAGCACATCAAAAACATCAGCTTCAATACGGTCGGAGAATTGTTGCAATTCTTCCAGGCTCATCGCCGACAAATCTTTTTTATGTTTGAGGCCGTAAGCCACCGATAGACCCACCACTTCATGGGCATCGCGGAACGGGGTGCCCTTACGTACCAGGTAGTCGGCGAGATCGGTTGCGGTGGCATAACCACGCAATGCTGATTCACGCATATTGTCTGCTTTGACGCTGATCGCCGCCATCATATCGGCATAGACCCGCAAGGAGCCCAGCAGCGTATCGATGGTATCAAACAGCGGTTCCTTGTCTTCCTGATTATCCTTGTTATAGGCCAGTGGCTGGTTTTTCATCAGGGTCAGCAGATTGAACATATTGCCGTAGACGCGGCTGGTCTTGCCGCGAATCAGTTCAGGCACATCCGGGTTCTTCTTCTGCGGCATAATCGAGGAACCGGTGCAGAAGGCGTCTCCCAGATCAACATAATCAAACTGGGCCGAGGACCAGATGATCAGTTCTTCCGAGAACCGGGACAGGTGCATCATCAGAATCGAGGCAAAGCTGTTGAATTCGATGGCAAAGTCCCTGTCGCTGACCGCATCCAGTGAATTTTGGCAGATACGATCGAAGCCAAGTAGACTGGCGGTCATCTCACGGTCAATCGGGAATGTGGTGCCGGCCAGCGCCGCTGCACCCAGAGGCATGGTGTTAACGCGTTTTTCGCAGTCATCCAGACGCTCGGCATCACGCACCAGCATTTCATACCAGGCCAGCATATGATGACCGAAAGTCACGGGCTGCGCGGTCTGCAGATGGGTAAAACCAGGCATGATGGTCTCAGCTTCACGCTCAGCGACATTCAGCAAAGCTTCCTGCAGACGGTTGAGTTCACTGCGAATCGGTTCAATCATATCGCGCAGATAAAGCCGCACATCGGTAGCGACCTGATCATTACGTGAACGGCCGGTATGCAGCTTCTTGCCGACTTCGCCAATCAGGGCAATCAGACGCGCTTCGATGTTCATATGCACATCTTCCTGTGCGATAGACCATTCGAACTTGCCGTCTTCGATTTCCTGTTCGATCTGTTGCAGGCCATCGATAATCTGATCCCGTTCCTCTGCGGTCAGCACGCCCACTTCACTGAGCATGGTGGCATGAGCGATAGATCCACGAATGTCCTGGCGGAACATGCGCTGGTCAAAACTGACCGAAGCAGTGAATTCCTCAACAAATTTGTCGGTAGGTTGGGTCAGTCGTGCAGAGGAAAGTTTCTTGTTGGCTGTGCTCATGATAAATCTTGATCGCGTTTGGGAAACAGGGCGACATTATAACGTGCTTATTCGGGCGGGATGGTGTCAAAGTGCTAGAATCAGCGGTGATTTTGTGTATAAAAGCTTGAAAGACGAGATAGATGACTAAAAGAACAGTAAGAATTGCAACCCGCAACAGCCCGCTTGCGGTCTGGCAGGCTGAACATGTCAAAGCCGAGCTGATAGCGCTCAACCCCGAGCTGGAAGTGGAGCTGATCGGCATGAAAACGCAGGGCGATATCATTCTCGATACGCCATTAGCTAAAGTGGGCGGCAAAGGTCTGTTTGTAAAGGAACTGGAGCAGGGCATGCTCGATGGCCGTGCTGATATTGCCGTACATTCGATGAAAGATGTGCCGGTGGATTTTCCTGAGGGCCTGCATCTGCCGGTGATCTGTAAGCGTGAAGATCCACATGATGCCTTTGTCTCCAATCATTACGACAGTATTGATGAGTTGCCAGAGGGAGCCAGACTGGGCACATCCAGCCTGCGCCGCGAATGCCAGGCGCGAACCCGCCGACCTGATCTTGAAGTGCTGCCTCTGCGTGGTAACGTTAATACCCGCCTGCGTAAACTCGATGAAGGCCAGTTTGATGCGATTATTCTGGCAATGGCGGGTTTGCAGCGCCTCGGTTTTCATGATCGCATCCGCAATGCGATGACGCCGGAGCAGAGTCTGCCGGCCATCGGCCAGGGTGCACTGGGTATTGAAACCCGCATTGATGATGAAGAAATGAACGCCCTCATCGCGCCACTGCATGATCGGCTGACCGCGATTACGGTCACGGCCGAACGCGCGCTGAACCGCCGTCTTGCCGGGGGCTGCCAGGTGCCGATTGCCGGCTATGCGATGCTGGAAGGTGATGAAGTCTGGCTGCGCGGTCTGGTCGGCAGACCGGACGGTACTCATACGCTTTATGCCGAAAAACGTGGTCCTGCTGCTGACGCCGATGCGATTGGTGTGGCGGTTGCAGAAATGCTGCTGGCGCAGGGCGCAGATAAGATCCTCAGCGACGTTTATGGTGACTGACAAGCCGCTGGCCGGCCAGAGAATTCTGGTGACCCGGCCACAAGCACAATCTGACTACCTGATAGACCTGATTCAACAGGCAGGGGGTGAGGCGATCAGCTTTCCCGTGATCAGCATTCTGCCCTTACCCGCTGAAAGCTGGTCCCCGCTGAATCTGGCGCAAATCGACTGGCTGATTTTTGTCAGCCGCAACGCGGTGGACGCATTTTTAAGTGGCTGCTCACAGGATTTGCCTGCGCAGCTGCAACTGGCCGCGGTGGGCGATGGCACTGCTAGTGCGATGCGAGAGGCCGGTCTCTCAGTGCACTGCCAGCCAGAAATATCCAATGGCAGTGAAGGTCTGTTAAAGATGCCGGCGATGCAGGCGATGTGGGGTAAACAGGTGCTTATCGTCCGAGGTGTTGGCGGTCGTGAACTGCTTGCTGATACCCTGACTGACAGAGGTGCTACTATTGCTTATGTGGAAGTTTATCGCAGAGCCCTCGCCGCTCATGGGCGGCAAGCCTGTATCAGGGCAATGCATGCAGACAAGCTGATCTGCACCAGCGTGGCCGGTCTGGAAAATCTGTGTCGAATTCTGGCCGAGTTTCGCGCCGAGTTATTCTGCAAGCCGCTGGTGGTGGTCAGCGAGCGAATCAGGGACCATGCCCGTAAGCTGGGGTTCAGGTGGGTAGAAGTCAGTGCCGATGCCAGTGATACGGCGGTGCTAAACACATTGATTGAAATGGATAAACAGCATGGCAAACAATGAAAACAAGCAGCAAATTGACGCCAATGTTCAGGACGCTGAACTGGTAGCGGATAAAAAAGCAGCGGCAAACAACAAAGCAGTCTGGATCGCGCTAGGTGCAGTGTTATTTCTGATGCTGATCGCAGGGGGCTGGCTCTATCAGCAAATTCACAGTCAGCAGCAACAGCAGACAGAACAATTCAATACGCTGGAGGGTGAACTGGCGGCCTTACAGTCGAGCAGTCAGCTTTATCAGCGCCAGTTCATGGAGCTGGGTGAGCAGCTCAAGGCGCAGTCGAAAAAACTCGACGACTTTATTTCCCGCGAAAGCCTGACCAGCGAAGAGTTGAAGAGAACCTGGGCTTTGCAGGAAATTGAATACCTGCTTAATGTGGCTAATCAGCGTGCCTTGCTGGCACACGATGTCGATGGTGCCATTCGTGCACTGGAAATGGCAGACAAGCAGATTCAGGCCATGTCCGATTACCGTCTGCACCCGTTGCGGGCACTGATCGCTGAAGAGGTCATGGCCTTGGAAGGGCTGGCCGATATAGATACCGCCGGCATCGCTATTAAATTGCAGACTGCCGCTAAGCATGTGCAGACCCTGCGGGTGAAAAAAGGCCCGGAAGTCGAGTTTGATGAGTCTCAGGGTATGCCATCAGCAACACAGTCGGAGGCGGGCTGGAAACAGGCACTGGATGATATCTGGCAACAGATGCGTTCCCTGGTTGTGATTCGTCATGATCAAACCGGCGAGGCGGCAGTGCTGGTGCCGGAGCAACGTTATTTCCTGTATCAGAACCTGCGCCTGCAACTGGAAAGCGCCCGGCTGGCATTGTTAAACGCTGACAATGATAACTATCAGCATAGCCTGCAGACGGCCATTCACTGGCTGCAGCAGTATTTCACCGGTGATCAGCGCGATGCGTTGCTCAATACCCTCAAAAAGTTGCAGGACGCGCAAATCAATATCAGCATTCCGGATATATCCGGCTCCCTGAATTGGCTTGAGGAGTATCAGCAATGAAAATCCTGCTCGTCGTTGCCCTCGCGCTTGCCTTCGGTGCCGCCGTGATCTGGGCGGCGGATTTCGAGCCCGGTTTTGTGCTGCTGCAGTATGGCAGCTGGAGCCTGGAAACCTCCCTGGTGGTGTTTTCGGCGGCTTTCATACTGCTGCTGGTGACGGGTTATCTGTTGTTGCGCAGTCTGGTGCTGGTTAAACAGTCACCCGGCAAACTGGCCAACTGGAAAGAAACCCAGCGCCACAAACGGGCGAACCGGGCACTGACCCGGGGCCTCATTACCCTCGAAGAAGGGCGTTGGGCTGAAGCCGAGCGTACCCTGATTCGTCATGCCGGTAATAGTGAGACCCCCTTACTGCACTACCTCGCCGGTGCCCGCGCCGCACAAAAACAGAATGCCGCGGATCGTCGCGATACCTACCTGAGACTCGCTCATGAAACCACCGAAGGAGCGGATATCGCCGTGGGAGTGGTGCAGGCCGAACTTCAGATTTCAGCCGGTCAGAAAGAGCAGGCACTGGCCACATTGCAGCATTTGCGAGAAATGGCACCAAAGCATCCTTATGTATTACAACTGCTGCAGTCGTTGTATCAGGATATGGATCAGTGGCAGGACGTGCAGTCGGTACTACCTGACTTGCGTAAACGTCATGTGCTCGAGAACAACGAAGTGCAGGCGCTGAGTCTGGATGCCGCCGTAGGTCAGCTCGAGGCAGCCCTGCATCGTCAGGACTGGCGCAAGATGGAAGCCGTCTGGCAGAAGTCGCCGGCACGTCAGCGTCAGACCGAAGCCATGCTGAAGCCCTATGTGGAGGGGCTGGTCCGACAGGGTGAGACAGAAGAGGCACTCAGCTTAATCGAGCAGTTCCTGCGCAAAGACTGGAGTGATGCGCTGGTCTATCAATACGGCCGGCTTGAACAGGGCGATTTATTAAAACGTCTGGCGCTGGCCGAAAAATGGCTCAGAAACCATCGTGATAATCCCTGGTTATTACTGACCTTGGGACGTCTGGCCAAGGCTAATGCCTTGTGGACCAAGGCAGAGGAATATCTGCGTCAAAGTCTTCAGCATGGTCCCCGTGGAGAGACCTACCAGGTTCTGGCCGAGGTGCAGACAGAACAGGGTAAGCCCGATGACGCCGCGGATACCTATAAAACCGGACTCGATCTGATGCTGGATCAGGCCGGCAGCAGCATCAGGTAGGAGAGCGGCTGAGTGCAAGAGGCAGGCGGACATTACCTGATTGATATCCTGGCGCTGTTGCTGGCGACAGTTGTTATTATTCCCTTTTTTCACAAGATTCGACTGGGCGCCATTCTGGGCTATCTGACCGCCGGGGTCGTATTGGGCCCATGGGGCTTTGGCGTTATTACTGAAGTTGAGGATATTCGTCATTTAGCCGAATTTGGCGTCATTTTCCTGCTTTTTCTGCTGGGTATCGAGCTCAAACCTGACAAGTTGTGGCAGATGCGCAAAATGGTCATCGGCCTGGGGCTGGGTCAGGTGCTCATCACCGCCGGCCTGATATACGGCATTGCAATCTGGCTCGGTATTTCCAATCAGAGCGCCATCATTGTCGGGTTTGGTCTGGCGCTGTCCTCGACCGCTTTCTGTCTGAAGCTGCTGTCTGAACGCGGCGGCATTTCCACCGTGATGGGTCGGATGTCCTTCTCTGTGCTGTTGCTGCAGGATATTGCCGTGGTGCCTCTGCTGGCGCTGGTCTCTTATTTTGCCGCCGGTGGCAGTGCCGAAGTCATGGAACCGAGCCTGAAGCCGCTTTATGCGCTGCTGGTGATTATTGCGCTGCTGTTTGCCGGCCGTTATCTGCTCAATCCCATTCTCGAGCGAATTGTCGCCAGCCAGGATCCGGAAGTGTTTATTGCGGTGGCGGTGCTGCTGGTGCTCGGCGTGGCCTGGATCATGGAAGCGGTCGGCTTTTCGATGGCGCTGGGGGCCTTCCTGGCCGGGGTGATGCTGGCCGAATCGCATTATCGGCATCAGATCGAAGCCGATATTCTGCCGTTTCGCGGCATTCTATTAGGCTTGTTCTTCATGACTGTGGGCATGGGCATTGATTTCAGCCTGTTGTGGAAACAGCTTGGCGTCATTATCGGCATGACACTGGGCCTCATGGTGCTGAAAGCCGCAGTGGTTTATATGCTGGCCCGAATTTCCGGTGCCCGCCACGATATCTCGTTGCAGACCGGTACCCTGTTATCTCAAAGCGGTGAGTTCGGTTTTGTCCTGTTTGGCTTTGCCACCGCCTCCGGCGTGCTGGAAAAGGCGATTGGCGATATTCTGACTTTGGTGATTGCACTAACCATGGTGCTGACACCGTTTGTGGTCAAGCTGACCAACAGTCTGTTAATCCGCTTTTACACCCCCGCACCGACCGAGGATGAGGATTACGCCGAATTTGTCGAAGCCAGCGAAGAGCATGTCATCCTGGCCGGTTTTGGCCGTGTCGGTGCCCGTGTCGGCACCTTGTTGGGGGCGGCCGGTGTGCCTTACATCGCACTTGATATGAAGCAACACCGGGTGAAAGATGCGCGGGCGCAGGGCTTCCCGGTCTTTTTTGGCGATGCCAGTAAAGTCAAAGTATTGCAGGCAGCCGGGGCGGATCATGCCAAGATGATCGTGGTGACACTGGATGATCCGGGGCAGGTGGATCGGCTGGTGTCACAAGTGCGTCAGTTCTATCCCACCATGCCGATTCATGCCCGTGCCCGGGATCGTCGCCATTGCGCTGATCTGATCACGCTGGGTGCCAGTACCACGGTATCGGAAACGCTGGAAACCAGCCTGCGCCTGACGGAAGAAGTCCTGCTTGGCAGTGGGGTAGAGCAGGATAAGGCATCGCGGGTTATCAATGAATTCCGTGATGATTACTACTCCAACGTCGTGCAGAAAGTCACCGAGAACAAGGTGGTCCTCGGCGAACTTAAGCATTAAGCCTTA
>CAYMEE010000035.1:16137-24072 GCA_964389455.1 uncultured Methylophaga sp.
CGCACGCTGCGATGTTTGTCATTGGACAGGATAGCGGCACGTGACAGCGCCTGTTTGAGTTCATCACGATCAGCCAGCACTTCCTTGTCACCACCCAGTGGTAACACCCGTTCGTAGTTGGGGAACTGGCCGTCAATCAGCTTCGAGGTGAAGTGAATATCGGGCAGTTCTACTTTAATCTGCTGATTACTGAAAGCGAGTTTCACTTCATCATCGGTGTCGTTGAGCAGACGGCCCAGTTCAATAATGGCTTTACGCGGCACGATGACACTGTTTTTTTCTTCTACCGGATTGGCCGTGGTCAGGCTACCGAGTGCCAAACGGTGACCGTCGGTAGCCACGGCACGTAGCGTTGTACCATCGCGTTCCAGCAATAGACCGTTGAGGTAATAACGCACGTCCTGACTGGCCATTGCAAAGCTGGTTTCATCAATCAGGGCTTTCAGCGCTGTCTGCGGTAATGCGATTTCATCGACGTAGTTGGCGCCTTCGCTGTCCGGGAAGTCATCGCTGGACAGGGTCGCCAGCGAGAAACGGCTCTTACCGGCTTTGACCAGGGCCTTATTATCAGTGGCATTAAAGCTGATGGTGGCATTGCCGGGCAGGGCGCGGACAATGTCGAGCAGTTTACGTGCAGATACCGTGGTTTTGCCTTCGGCTTCAACGGAGACCGGCAGGGTGGCAATCATTTCCAGTTCCATATCGGTACTGGTCATCGACAGCTGGTTGCCATGCGTCCGCAGCAGCACGTTGGACAGAATAGGCAGGGTCGCACGCCGTTCAACAATGCTGCACACCAGCTGCAGTGGCCGGACGAGGGTTTCTTGGCTGACAGTGAATTCCATGATGATTCTCTCAGGGTCCGTGATTGATTAACTCGACAGGGTTCGTAAAAGATTACGGTAATCTTCCTCGACGCGGTTATCTGATTCGCGCAGTTCCGCTACCTTGCGCGTCGCGTGCAATACCGTGGTGTGATCACGACCACCAAAGGCGTCGCCAATTTCCGGCAGACTGTGGCTGGTCAGTTCCTTAGCCAGCGCCATGGCAACCTGACGTGGGCGGGCAATGGAACGGGTACGCTTCTTTGACAGTAGATCAGAAACGCGCACTTTGAAATATTCAGCGACCGTTTTCTGAATGCTCTCCAATGTCACCAGTTTCTGATGCAGGGCCAGCAGATCCTTGAGGGCCTCCTGCGCCATATCGATGGATAGCGGCTGATTGGTAAAACGCGAGAAAGCCAGCACCCGCTGCAAGGCGCCTTCGAGATCACGCACGTTGGACTTGATGCGTTTAGCAATGAAGAAAGCCACGTCTTCCGGCAGGGTGATGAGGTTCTGATGCGCTTTTTTAATCAGAATGGCGACCCGGGTTTCCAACTCCGGCGGCTCGATAGCGACGGTGAGTCCCCAGCCCAGACGCGATTGAAGTCGTTCGTCCAGGTTTTCTACTTCTTTGGGGAAGCGGTCACAGGTCAGAATGATCTGACGCTGGCCTTCGAGCAGACTATTAAAGGTGTAGAAAAACTCTTCCTGCGAACGCTCTTTTTTGGCGAAAAACTGGATATCGTCGATAAGCAGGGCATCGGCACTGCGGTAATGGGCCTTGAACTGATCAATGGCGTTGTTACGCAGCGCGGTGATCATGTCCTGCACAAAGCGCTCCGAAGACAGGTAAATAACGCGCGCCTTGGGATTGTTCTGTTTGATTTTGTTACCCACAGCCAGCATCAGGTGGGTTTTGCCCAGACCCGTACCGCCATACAGAAACAATGGGTTGTAGCCGCTGGTGCCGGGGGCTTCAGCAACATGCAATGAGGCGGCGCGGGCAATCTGGTTGGACTTACCTTCGACATAGTTATCAAAGGTGAACAGCGGATTCATCGGGCTGCCGATAGCGGGCTCGGTTTTAGCCGGTTCTTTATTTTCCACTTGCGGTGTCACGATTTCGCTGACCGGCGCGGTATTGCGGCGAGGCTTGATTTCTTCAGCCGGCACGGTGCCGACTTCAATCGCTACCCGCGCAATCAGGCCCTGACTCAGACTGTGGATTAAGCTGTTGATTTGCTGTTCCAGCTGTTCCTGCACCCAGGCTTTAACATAGGGGTTGGGCGCGAGTAAGCGCAAACTATCTTCGGTTTCGATCGCCTGCAGAGGCCGGAGCCATGTGTTCAGCTGTTGTGCCGAAAGATCACCTTCGAGATGGGACAGGCATTTTTCCCAAAGGGGTGAGGACACATGAACTCCTTGATTATCAATCGCTTAGTAAAAAACACAGAGGCGCAGACGACCTATGTCTGCTATAGTATAGCGTCCGGCGCAGGACCACTAAAGTTATCTTTCTGCGTTTGGTTTGGCAAGTTAAATCACAGTTATATTAATAAGTGATTCTGGTTTGACTTGATCACCTTCGAAACTTTATAATCCCGTGTCTTTTTGCCTGGCTGGTTTTACGCTTATTAAAGCCACGGGCAGCGAAATAAACACTAGTTCTGGAGTTGGTGAAATGAAACGTACTTTTCAACCTAGCAATCTGAAGCGCAAGCGCACTCACGGTTTCCGTGCCCGCATGAAAACTGTTGGTGGTCGTCGCGTTATCAACGCTCGTCGCGCCAAAGGCCGCGCAAAACTGTCAGTTTAATCCCTCTGACCTCTCCAGGAGGGCATGACTTGGCCTCATTCAGCCGAGCCATGAGAATGAATCGCCCGGGAGACTTTTCTCGGGTTTTCCGTCAGGGGAAACGCATCGGAGGGGGCGGACTGACGGTACTTACGGTTGAAAATTCAGTCGGACATCCCCGACTGGGGCTGGCCATAGCTAAGAAACACGTCAAGCTCGCCAGCCACCGCAACCGCTTGAAGCGGATTATTCGCGAGTCATTCCGGCAGCATCAATCCGCATTCTCCAACATCGACATTGTGGTGTTGTCACGGCCTGGCTTAGACCAGCGGGACAGCGCACAAATCTGGGCAGCATTGGAGCGACATTGGTTAACAGTGGTGGCGCAATGGCAAAAATCCTGATCAGCCTCGTTCGAGGCTATAAGCTTTTGTTGAGCCCGTTTGTCGGTATGCACTGTCGCTTCCAGCCTACCTGTTCACAGTATATGATTGATGCCATTGAGCGTCATGGTGCCCTCCGTGGCGTCTGGCTCGGTTTGCGTCGCTTGTCTCGTTGTCACCCCTGGCATGCGGGTGGTGTGGATCCCGTTCCCGACTTAAAAACAAAGAATCACAATGGATAATCTCAGAACGCTATTTATTTTCGGCCTGCTCATCGTCTCCCTGTTGTTGTGGGAAGCCTGGCAGAATGACTATGTCCGTCCTCAGCAGCAAGCGGCTGAAACCGCAAACGGTCCAGCAACTGACACCGAAGCGGATCTGCCGGAACTGCCTGCACAAACTGCAGACTCAATGCCTGACGTACCCTCCACGCCTGAAGCTAAGGCCGTCACAGAGAAGGTTCATGTCAAAACTGATGTGATCGATCTGAAAATCAGCACCCAGGGTGGTGATATTCGTGAACTGGCGCTGCTTGAATATGCGGTCAGCTCCGATCAACCTGATACGCCGGTACAGTTTCTGAATGATACCGCCAGTCATTTCTTTGTGACCCAGTCAGGCCTGCGTGCTGAGGGTGATGCACCGACTCACTACGCGGAATACCGAGCAGAGAATGATGAATACGTTCTCCAGGAAGGCCAGGATGAAATCAAGGTGCCGCTGTACTGGGAAAATGAGGCCGGTCTGCAGGTCATCAAAACCTACACATTCAAACGCGACAGCTACCTGGTTGAAGTCGATTACCAGGTCAACAATCAGTCAGCGGATGGCTTCTCGGCTTATCCCTATGCCCAGCTGAACCGTAACCGCAGTGATGATGGCTCCATGTTCATCTATACCTACACCGGTGCGGTATTCTCCAGCGAAGGCAATGAATATCAGAAAGTCGATTTCGACGAACTGGAAGAAGCGCCCTATAACCGCAACGTCAACAATGGCTGGGCGGCGATGATCCAGCATTACTTTGTGGGTGCCATTGTGCCGCCACAGGATGCGGAACTGGGTTTCTACGGTCGCTCAATTAACGGTAGTAAATTTACTGCCGGTGTGCGCATGCCGGTGATCAGTGCTGAAGCGGGTCAACAGGCTCAGGCTGATTACGAACTGTACCTTGGTCCGAAAAAACATGAACGCCTGGAACAGGTCGCTGAAAATCTGCCTCTGACCGTTGATTACGGCATGTTGACCATTATTTCCGAACCCCTGTTCTGGGTGATGGAATGGCTGCATAAGCTGACCGGCAACTGGGGCTGGTCAATTGTGCTGCTGACCGTGCTGATCAAACTGGCTTTCTTCAAATTGTCTGCAGCCAGTTACCGTTCCATGGCCGGTATGCGTAAGCTGACACCGAAACTGGCACAGCTCAAAGAACGCTACGGCGATGACAAGCAGAAATTCAACCAGGCGATGATGGATCTGTATCGTACCGAGAAGATCAACCCGCTGGGGGGCTGTTTGCCTATCCTGGTGCAGATGCCGGTATTCCTGGCTTTCTACTGGGTTCTGGTGGAAAGCATTGAACTACGTCAGGCAGATTTCATCCTCTGGATCAACGATCTGACGGCGATGGATCCCTACTTCGTGCTGCCAGTCCTGTTCGGCCTGTCGATGTGGTTCCAGCAAAAACTGAACCCGGCACCGCAGGATCCGGCGCAGGCGATGATGATGAAGATCTTCCCACTGGTCTTCACCGTGTTCTTTGCCTTCTTCCCGGCGGGTCTGGTGCTGTACTGGCTGGTCAATAACCTGCTGTCGATTGCCCAGCAGTGGTATATCACCCGCAAGATGGGGGCACTCTAAGCCGTCATGGAAACGATTGTCGCAGTCGCCACCGCGCCCGGTCGCGGTGGCGTTGGCGTGGTGCGGATTTCAGGCAAACAGGCCGCGGCAATCGTCCAGTCCCTCTGTGGCAAGCTTCCTCAGCCACGCTATGCACAGTTCACCCATTTCCGGGATAAGTCTGGCGACCTGATTGATAGCGGCATCGCGCTGTATTTCCCTGGCCCGGCCTCTTTTACCGGTGAAGATGTGGTGGAACTGCAGGGGCACGGCAGTCCACTGGTCATGGATCAGCTCTGCCAGCGCGCCATTGAACTCGGCGCCCGCATGGCCCGGCCCGGCGAATTCTCTGAACGGGCATTTCTCAATAACAAAATGGATCTGGCGCAGGCCGAGGCCGTGGCTGATCTGATTGAAAGCTCAACCGAACAGGCGGCGCGCAGTGCAGTTCGTTCACTGCAGGGCGACTTCTCCAACCGTATCAATGCCTTTCTGGAAGAACTGACACATCTGCGGATGTACGTCGAAGCCTCGATCGATTTTGCCGATGAGGAAATCGATTTTCTGGCTGAAGCTCAGGTCGATCAGCAATTACAGGATCTGCTGAAAACCCTCGATGGTATTACCGGCAGTGCCCGTCAGGGGCGTCTGCTGCGTGAGGGCATCAGCGTGGTACTGGCCGGCCAGCCCAACGCCGGTAAATCCAGTCTCCACAATCAGCTGGCCGGACATGATGCCGCCATTGTCACTGATGTGGCCGGCACTACCCGTGATGTACTGCGTGAGCAGATTCATCTGCAGGGTATGCCATTGCGCATTTCCGATACAGCGGGTCTGCATGAAGCCACTACCGATGTGGTCGAACTGGAAGGCATACGCCGCACCCAGAATGAACTGGCGCAGGCTGATCACATTCTGCTGATTATCGACGACAGTCACGGCATGACGGTTCAGGATCGAAAGATTCTGGAAGAGATGCCTGCCGACAAACCCTTGACCGTGATCCGTAACAAGATTGACCGTAGCGGCCATCAGGCCAGCGAAACGGTGGAAGACGGCATGCCGACTATTTTCCTGTCGGCTAAAACCGGCGAAGGCATGGAACTGCTCAGACAGCATCTGTTCAGAGCCGTCGGTTTCCATCCGGAAGAAGAGGGTGTGTTTATCGCCCGTCGCCGTCATCTTGATGCCCTGTCACGGGCGCGTCAGGCGATTGTGAATGGCTACGATTGTCTGGCCGGCATGGGGGCAGGCGAGCTGCTGGCGGAAGAGCTGCGACAGGCACAGAATGCACTGGGCGAAATTACCGGCACCTTCACCACGGAAGACCTGCTGGATCATATCTTTTCCAGTTTCTGCATCGGTAAGTAAGTTTCTCAATACAGCTGGCTGCCTTGGTTTGACACTGCCTGCCAACTGACATAAGTTCAGTCAGTACTCGCTTTAGGAAAACGTTATGGAAACGCTGTCGCAATGGGTCTCCACCCTGTCTGGCTGGGTCTGGGGGCCACCGATGTTGATCCTGCTGGTCGGCACCGGTGTCTATCTCACCTTCATTCTCAGAGGCTTGCAGTTCCGGGCCCTGGGTCATGCTTTCAAACTGGTGTTTGACAGGGATCTCAAAGGGCATGGCGATATCAGCCATTTTGCCGCGCTGACTACCGCACTGGCGGCCACGGTCGGTATCGGCAATATTGTTGGTGTGGCCACCGCTATAACACTGGGTGGCCCCGGCGCGGTATTCTGGATGTGGGTGACCGGCCTGGTGGGCATGGCGACCAAGTATGCCGAGGCGCTGCTGGCCGTGAAATACCGCGAACAGGGCGAAAACGGTATGCGTGGCGGCCCCATGTATTACATTTCCAAGGGCGCGGGTCTACCTTGGCTGGGTTGGTTGTTTGCTGTATTCACCGCCTGTGCCGCATTTGGTATCGGCAATATGACTCAGGCCAACTCAGCGGCAGCAGTACTGAATGAAGTCTTCGGTATGGCTGACTGGCTCACCGGTGCCATCCTGATGGCGCTGACCGGCCTGGTACTTATCGGCGGGATTCGCTCCATCGGCCGTTTTACCTCAATGCTGGTGCCCTTTATGATTGTGGCTTACCTAGGCGCGGCACTGGTTGTTATTGCCATGAATGCCAGTGAAGTGCCAGCGGCATTCGGTCTTATCTTCTGGCATGCCTTCAACCCCATCGCAGCGGGTGGCGGTTTTGCCGGTGCCGCAGTCGCGGCCGCGATTCGTTACGGTGTGGCACGCGGTGTGTTTTCCAATGAATCAGGGCTGGGCTCAGCGCCGATTGCCGCGGCGGCAGCCAGAACTGGCGATCCAGTCAAGCAGGCGCTGGTCTCCATGACCCAGACTTTTATTGATACCCTGGTTGTCTGCACCGCCACGGCACTGGTGATTCTCACTGCCGATGTCTGGCGCGAAGGCATCAGTGCCGGCATTCTGACCAGTCAGAGTTTTGCTCAAACGCTGGGTGAGACAGGCACGATAATTGTCGCAGTGGCGACGGCTTTGTTTGCCTTTTCCACCCTGATAGGCTGGAGCTATTACGGCGAGAAAGCGATTGAGTATCTGTTTAACGAACGAGCGGTTATCGTGTTCCGGGTCGTGTTTGTACTGGTGGTGATGGTCGGCGCCACCCGTGAACTCAGTTTTGTCTGGAATTTTTCTGATTTGATGAACGGGCTCATGGCAATCCCCAACCTGATAGGTATTCTGTTGTTATCCGGTGTTGTCAGACAGGAAAGCCGCCGTTATTTTGCGATAGCACCTGCTGAGGATCGTCAAAACATCACATAAGCTCGCTAAGCTGAGCTTTTGACCGCCGACAGGAGTTGTAATGTTACGTCTGTATCAGATTGAGCATGGATTGATTCAGGAAATTCCACTGGAGGAAGAACGGCTGGAGAGCCAGCTATTGGCAGCGGACTGGATTGATGCGCTGGAACCGGATGAGCAGGAGCGGGCTTTGCTGGCGCGGTTGTTCAGTGACGAGCTGCCGGATGTCGATGATGTTGAGGAAATCGAAGCCTCGGCGCGCTGTTTTACCGATCAGGATGGACTGCACCTGCATACCCTGTT
>CAYMEE010000036.1:0-13141 GCA_964389455.1 uncultured Methylophaga sp.
AATACCGGCCTGTCACGCCGGGGGTCGCGGGTTCGAGTCCCGTCCGCTCCGCCAAGACGAAAAAGGGCGCATTTTATGCGCCTTTTTTTTTGCCTGATGGTTTAGACTATCCGTTTTAATAATTGTAGAAATGAAGGTTTTCTTCCATGTTGCATTTCATACGTGATCGCGCCCAGGGATGGATTGCCTGGTTCATCGTCGGTCTGATTAGTATCCCATTTGCGCTCTGGGGGGTGAACTCCTATATGACCGGTGCTTCCGACGTGGTTGTCGCTGAAGTGAACGGCCATGAAATCAAACAGACACAACTGCAGCAGTCTCTGCAGCAATATCGTGATCAGATGCGTAATGTGCTGGGTGAACAATTCGATCCAGCCATGTTTGAAGGCCCCGCCGTCAAACGTAATATTCTTGATGGCCTGATCGAGCAGCAGTTGCTACGGGAAGCCAATCACAAGCTGGGTCAAACAGTGAATGACGCCTCAGTCTCTGAAATGATTCGCTCCACGCCCGCTTTCCAGCGAGATGGTCAGTTTGATCCTGACTACTATGCCATGGTGCTGGCCCGGGTCGGTTACAGCCCCTCAAGCTACGAGGCACAGCTTCGCAATGATTTACTGGCACAAGAGCTGACTCAGAATATTCAGCGTTCTGCCATTGTGACCGATGCGCAACTGGCTCGGGTACTGGAACTGGAAAAACAGCAGCGCGAAATCGCCTATGGTGTCGTTCCTTTGCAGGCCTATATGGATAAAGTCAGCATCGAAGATGCAGCAGTCCGTGATTATTACGAAAATAACAAAAATGCTTACACTGCGCCGGAACAAGTCAAACTGAATTATGTGGAACTTGATATCGACAGCATCGCAGATAAGGTCTCAGTCGATGATGAAGCGCTCAAACAGTTTTACGCCGATAATGAATCTCAGTTTGTCGGGCCGGAACAACGCCGCGTCAGTCACATCCTGATTGAAGGTGATAATCAAGAAGCCCAAACAAAAATCGAGGCGATTGCCAGCCGTATTGAGCAGGGAGAAGCATTCGGAGAAGTAGCAAAATCTGAGTCTCAGGACACAGGCTCAGCCGCGCAAGGCGGGGACCTCGGTTACTTCGGCCGTGATGTGATGGAGCCTGCTTTTGAAGAAGCCGCTTTTGCACTTGAAAATGTGGGCGATATCAGCGAGCCGGTACAAACCGAGTATGGTTATCACCTGATTAAACTGACTGGCGTTGAGTCACCGGAAGTGCAGGATTTTTCAGCTGTACGTGATGAAGTCGAGCAGCGTTACCGCCAACAGCAAGCAGAATCAAAGTTCTTTGATAAAGCAGAGCAACTGGCTAATCTGAGCTTTGAAAATCCGGATAGTCTGGATGTTGCTGCCGAAGAGCTGGGTCTGGATATTCAAACTACCGAACTGTTTACCCGTGGTGGCACCGAAGCCGGTATTACCAGTGAAACCAAAGTAGTGGAAGCTGCTTTCAGTGAAGATGTTCTGCAAAACGAGCTCAACAGCTCTGTGATTGAATTATCTGATACGCATCTTGTAGTCATTCATAAGAACAAACATATTCCTGAGAGTGTACTGCCGTTCGAGTCTGTCGAACCGGCTATCAAACAGCAATTGTTGTTTGATAAAGCCAGCCAGTTTGCCCGTGAAAAAGGTGAAGCCATTGTGGCTGAGCTGAAGTCCGGCGCTGATGCCGAGACTCTGTTGGAAAGCTGGCAGCCTGCGGCATTTTATGGTCGTGACAGTGAAGAAGTCAGTAATCAGATCCTGCAGCGCGCTTTTGAAATGCAGAAGCCGGACGCACAGGCGCAATATACCGGCTTTACTGCGGATAATGGCAACTATGTTGTGATTAAACTGACTGCCGTGGAAAATGGTCAGGCGACTGAAGTTGAAGCTGAACAAAAGCAATCCATTCAAGAGCAATTGCAGCAAATGCTTGCTAATGCTGAATTACAGGCCTTTATTGCCAGTCTGAAGGCGGATGCCGATATCGAGATCCTCGATAAAAGCTTGCGCTAGGCAGTTTCTGGCAGACACAGAAAAAGCGCCTACGGGCGCTTTTTTTATGTGAGCCTGTCTATCACTGCGGCACCAACGCTGTCACCCCAGACATTGACGGTAGTGCGGAAACGATCCAGAAACCAGTCTACTGCCAGCAGCAGTGCGATACCCTCCAGTGGCAGACCGACAGCAGTCAATACAATCACCATCGTCACCAGACCCGCTTCAGGGATACCGGCCGCACCAATGGCGGCTAGAGTGGCTGTAATAAACACGATGCCCTGTTGCATCAGGCTGAGTTCTATACCGTAGGCCTGGGCGATGAACATCACCGCTGCAGCCTCATATAACGCAGTACCGTCCATGTTGATGGTGGCACCGAGGGGCAGAACAAATTTGACGGCCTTAGGATTGACCTTGCTCTCACGGGCGCATTCCATGGTCAAAGGCAAGGTGGCTGATGAACTGGCGGTACCAAAGGCTGTCACCAGTGCTCTGGCCATGCCCACCAGGTAATCCAGACCACGTCTGGCAAAAAATAATAGGATAAGCAGCAAAACCACCGCATGGATCAGCAAACCGGTCAGCACCGTGACCACATGCATGCCAACGGCCTTAACCTCGGCCATAAACTGTTCACCACCGCCGGTACTTCCCAGCCTTGCCGCGATAAGTGCAAAGATCCCAATAGGCGCGAAATGCATGATCCAGATAACCAGCTTCATCATCGCTTCATTAATGCCATCAAACACGGTGAAAACCGGTTTGGATTTATCTCCGACAGTGGTCAAAGCCATGGCGAAAATGATGGCAAACACGATGAGTGGTAATAACTCGGTCTGACTGGCCGCTGCCACGAGATTGGGGGAAATAAGTGACAAAAAGATATCGCTGATGCCGGTATCCTGCTTCGACAGGATATGCTCAGGTACTTCTGTCTGAGTCAATTGAATGCCGGTGCCGGGTTGAATCCAGTTTACAACCAGCAGGCCGATGAATACCGCAATGGCGGTGGTCGACAGGTAATAGACCATCGTGAAGCCACCCAGCTTACCGAGTTGGCGTATATCGCCCAGGCTACCGATACCACTGACTACAGAAGCAATAACCAGTGGAATGATGGTCATCTTCAACGCATTAAGAAACAGGCTGCCCAGCCAACCCACTGCCATGGCGGCTTCCCCGGCATACCAGCCGTAAAAGACGCCGGCGACAGCCCCGGCAATGATAAAGGCCAACAGGGCCATGGCATGTGAGTGCGTCATTCAATTTCCCCGCGCTGAAAACAAAACAGGGCATCGAAATGCCCTGTAATGAATATTAGCAGATAAGTGGCGTACTACTTATCGCCGATGCCGACGATGTTGTAACCGGCATCCACATAAGTAATTTCGCCGGTGACCCCTGAGGCCAGGTCAGAGCAGAGGAAGGCAGAAACATTACCGACTTCTTCAATAGTGACATTGCGACGCAGTGGAGAATTACGCTCACCATAAGCCAGCATTTTGCCGAAATCACCAATACCGGCGGCAGCCAGGGTCTTGATTGGACCGGCAGAGACGGCGTTCACGCGAATGCCTTCTTCACCCAGTGAGTAGGCCATGTAACGGACAGTGGCTTCCAGCGCCGCCTTGGCTACGCCCATGACATTATAGTTATCAATCGCCCGCTCAGCGCCCAGGTAGCTCAGGGTCAGCATCGAGCCATTGCGGCCTGCCATCATGGGTTTACCCGCCTTGGCCAGTGCAGCAAAGCTGTAGGCACTGATATCGTTGGCCATGGAGAAACCGTCGCGGGTGACGCTGTCAACGAAGCCGCCCTGTAGCTGTTCACGAGGAGCAAAGGCGACTGAGTGGACGATAGTATCGAGACCATCCCAGTGTTTGCTCAGATCATCGAATACCGCCTGAATCTGTTCATCGCTACTGACATCGCAGGGAAAGACCATTGTCGGGTCGGCACCACATTCTTCAGCAATTTTTTCAACGCGGGATTTGAGCTTGTCATTTTGGTAGGTAAAGGCCAGCTCAGCCCCTTGTTTGGCCATGGCATGAGCAATGCCGGAGGCGATAGAACGCGGGCTGGCAACGCCCACAATTAAGACGCGCTTGCCTTGCAGGAAACCCATAAGTCTCTCCTAAACTGCGGATAAAGCGGGATAACTTACCTGATTTTAACATCAACGGGAAGGGCGACCGCGCAGTAATCTCGTGATAATCTTGGTCACACATCTGGTTCCAATTTTGACGTTGTGAGAATGAAACTGAGATATCTGCTGATTTGCCTGTCGCTGCTGATTGTTACCGCCTGTAAGTTTGATGCGGTCAATTCACCTTATCCTGACCAGAATGCTGAGCTAGATACGCTCTATACTTCGTTCTCTCTGCGTCCTAAACATCTCGACCCGGCCCGCTCATACAGCGCCAACGAAATTGCCATCACTGGACAGATATACGAGCCACCGTATCAGTATCACTATCTCAAGCGACCATACCAACTGGAACCCCTGGTGGCTGCCGATATGCCTGATGTCAGCTATCTCGACGAAAATGATCAGCCAGTAGCAAAGGACAGTGAGGATGTTGCCTACAGCGTGTATACGATCCCACTGAAAAGTGGTGTTTTTTACCAGCCGCATCCGGCCTTCGCGCGAGATGAGAATGGCGACTTCACGTATCACAACCTCAGTAATGAGCAATTGGAAGCGCTTGAAAAGCTGTCAGACTTTGAGCAAACAGATACCCGCGAGCTGAAAGCGGAAGATTTTGTCTATCAGATCAAGCGTCTGGCTCACCCCGAGATTCACTCCCCCATCCTGGGGCTGATGGGGGAGCACATTGTCGGCTTGACTGACTACGCTCATAAATTACGTGAACTTCGCCAACAGGGGCAGCCACTTGATCTCCGCGATATACCGATTGATGGCGTCAAAGCAGTTGATGATTATCACTATCAAATCAAAGTGTACGGTAAATACCCTCAGCTTCGTTTCTGGCTGGCGATGCCGTTTTTTGCCCCGATTCCATGGGAAGCGGAACAGTTTTATGCTCAGCCGGGACTGATTGATAAAAACATCACCATTGACTGGTATCCGGTCGGCACCGGACCGTTTTATATGACAGAAAATGATCCCAATCGACGTATGGTGCTGAGTAAAAACCCGCACTTCCACGGCGAGTTCTACCCGACTGAAGGCGACCCCGGGGATGCCGAAGCCGGGCTGCTGGATGATGCCGGCAAACCTTTACCCTTAATTGATGAAATCGTTTTCACTCTGGAGAAAGAAAACACCTCTTACTGGGGGAAATTTATTCAGGGCTATTATGATGTGAGTGGTATCAGTTCAGACAGCTTTGATCAGGCTGTGCAGGTCTCCTCCGCCGGTGAATTCGGTCTCAGCGATGCCATGAAAGAGAAGGGCATTCAGCTGGAAACCGCGGTGGGCACGTCGACTTTCTATATTGGCTTTAACATGCTGGATCCGGTCGTTGGCGGCTACAGTGATAAAGCTAAAAAACTCAGGCGCGCTATCGCGATTGCGATTGATCATGAAGAATACATTTCTATTTTTGCCAATGGCCGCGGTATTCCGGCTCAGGGGCCTGTCCCGCCGGGGATATTCGGATACATAGAGGGTGAGGCCGGTATTAATCCTCATGTATACGACTGGCAAAACGGTGAGCCGGTAAGGCGACCACTGGAAGACGCCAAACAATTGCTGGCCGAGGCGGGGTACCCCAGAGGACGTGACGCAGAAACGGGTGAACCATTAGTACTCTACTTTGATGTGCCAGCCAGTGGTCCTGACAGTAAGGCGCAGTTGGACTGGCTTCGCAAACAGTTCCGCAAACTCAATGTGCAACTGGTGATCCGCAGCACCGACTACAACCGCTTTCAGGATAAAATGCGTCGCGGTCAGGCGCAGATATTCCAGTGGGGCTGGAATGCCGATTATCCCGACCCGGAAAACTTTTTATTCCTGCTATATGGCCCCAACGGCAAAGTTCAAACGGGTGGTGAGAATGCCGCCAACTATGAAAACAAGGCTTTCGACAAGCTGTTTGAGTCAATGCGCGTAATGCCAAATAGTGATGAGCGGCTAAAGATCATTCGGCGTATGGCCGATATTGCGAGAGAGGATGGGCCCTGGGTATGGGGCTTCCACCCAAAAATGTTCACGCTTTATCATGCCTGGAATCACAATATCAAACCGAACTTGATGGCCAACAACACCCTGAAATACCGTCGCCTCGATACCGAGCAGCGACAAGAAATGCAGGACCAATGGAACAGGCCCACGGTGTGGCCATTATTGTTACTGTTACTGGCATTATTGCTGGTGATATTGCCGGCTGTGTTGGTTTACCGTCATAAAAAGCATAAAAAACATTTAATTCCAGCAGTGTGAGCAGCAGATTTTTTGTGAACGCTTCGGTAAAATACCTGCCTTGATTATGATGTTTGTGCCGGATTCTTTAGAGGGAGTTTAAGAGTGGATCTTGCTACGCTGCTGGGCCTTATCACCGCCTGGGGATTAATTATCGCGACGATTGCCTTGGGTGCGGCTGCGGGGACCTTCGTCAATATGCCATCCATGGCAATTGTATTGGGTGGTACCTTTGCCGTCGTTCTGATGCGCTTTACGCTTGGGCAGTTTCTCGGATCCATTAAAACCGCAACGAAAGCTTTTTTACATAAGTCGGAGTCTCCACAAGAAATCATTGACAGCGTTGTAGAGTTAGCCACGATTGCCCGGAAAGAGGGGCTGTTGGCACTTGAGCGTCAGGAAATCACTAACCCGGTGTTATCCAAGGGCGTCATGATGCTGGTCGATGGTCATGAACCGGCAGTGGTCAAAAAAGCATTACTGACCGAAATGAATGAGACGCAGAATCGTCACAGTGTCGGCCAACAGATTTTCAAAGCGATAGGTGACGCTGCGCCCGCCATGGGTATGATTGGTACCCTGGTTGGTCTGGTTCAGATGCTGAGTAATATGTCTGATCCCAAATCCATTGGTCCTGCGATGGCAGTCGCACTACTGACAACGCTATACGGGGCCATGCTGGCCAACATGTTTGCTTTGCCTATTGCAGACAAACTGTCACTTCGCAGCAGCGAAGAGCAGATGAATAAAAACATCATTATCGAAAGTGTGCTGGGTATACAGGAAGGCCAGAACCCGAAAATTCTGGGTGAGATCCTGAAAAACTTTCTTCCCGCCTCCAAACGTGACGCCGAAGAACAAGAAGCTGCTGCCTGACTAGGCTGCCTTTGTCTATGAGTGAGAATTCAAACAGAGTCAAGCGTGACGCAGAGGGCTTGCCTGCCTACATGGCGACCTTTGCCGACCTGATGTCTCTTCTCATGTGCTTCTTTGTGTTGCTGTTGTCATTCGCGGAAATTGATGCGCTGAAATATAAGATGGTGGTCAAATCGCTGGAGAATGCTTTTGGTGTTCAGCGTGAGGTGCCAAAAGACGAAATCCCTGAAGGAACCAGTGTCATCGCTCAGGAGTTCAGTCCGGGAGAACCCAAACCGACTCCCCTGAAAGTGGTCAGACAGGATACAATGGACGAAACGCAGGAACAGCTGAAGGTCACTGCCGATGCCGAACAGCTGGCTCAGCAACAGGTAAAAGAAGTGGCTGAAGAGACCCAGGAATTCAGGGAGGCTCTGGAGCAGGAAATCAAAGACGGACTGATCGTGGTGGAGAGTCAGTTCAGTCGCATCGTGATTCGAATTCGGGAAAAAGGCTCTTTTCCTTCCGGGGATGCCCGGCTGAATCCAGGCTTTGTTCCGATTCTGGGTAAAATCCATGATGTGTTACTGAATACTGATGGCCGGGTTGCCGTGGCGGGACATACTGACAATGTGCCGATAAACACACCGCGATACCGTTCCAACTGGGAGCTCTCCACGTCAAGGGCCACTTCGGTAGTACATGAATTATTAGCGCCTGGTCAGATACCGGCGGAGCGCTTTGTGCTCGAAGGTTATGCCGATACCAAGCCGCTGGTGCCCAATGATAATTCGGAAAACCGGGCTAAAAACCGGCGGGTTGAGATTATTGTTCTCAAGTCAGAAGTGGCGGAGGAACTGACCCGCTCGATTGACGAGTTGATGCAGGAGCATGAATCCGTTGATAGCGAAATCAGTCCGTTATATGAATAACTGGAGTTGACCATGAAATACCTGAATCAAACAATCTGCTTGATTAGCTTGCTGCTGATGAGTTCCATCGCAGCTGCCGCTTCCTGGCAGCTCGATAACAGCCAGTCTCAGCTCAGCTTTGTTTCGGTTAAGAAAAATAATATTGCGGAAGTACATCATTTCGACTGGATCGCTGGCTCGGTCAACGAGGCAGGCGAACTTGCAGTTGAGATTGATTTGACCAGTGTTAACACGGGCATCGAAATCCGTGATTCGCGGATGAAAGAGTTTTTCTTTCAGGTAGAGGCTTATCCGACTGCCGATCTGCACGCCCAGATCGACCCGGCTTTTATCAGTGAACTGTCAGTTGGCCAATCCAAGCCGCTTGCGCTGGATGCTGAGTTAGATTTGCACGGTCAGCAACAAGCCGTGAACCTGGAATTGATGGTGACCAAAATCAGTGACAAAGAGCTGTTGGTGGTCTCCAACCAGCCGGTGATTCTGAATGTGGCCGATTTTGATCTGGTCAAAGGTCTGGAAAAATTACGAGAACTGGCCGGCCTGCCAAGTATCAGTCAGGCGGTACCAGTCAGTTTCTATTTAACGTTGAACGCGATGTAAAGAGGTCAAGACCGCGTCATGCAAAAGTTTTCAGTTGAAACCGGCATTGTTATCCCGATGGACAGACCCAATGTGGATACCGATGCCATTATCCCCAAGCAATTTCTTAAATCCATCAAACGGACCGGTTTCGGCCCCAATCTGTTTGATGAGTGGCGTTATCTGGATCATGGCGAGCCCGGACAGGATTGTAGTGAAAGACCTATCAATCCTGATTTTGAGCTTAATCAGCCGCGTTATAAAGGTGGCACGGTGCTGCTGGCACGTGAAAACTTCGGTTGCGGTTCCAGCCGGGAACACGCGGTGTGGGCACTGGATGATTTCGGCATCCGCGTGATTATCGCACCGAGCTTTGCCGATATTTTCTTCAGTAACACCAGCAAGAACGGTATTCTCGCCATCACCCTCGAAGAAAAGCTGATTGATAAGCTGTTTGCTCAGGTAGAGGCCACGCCGGGCTACCAACTCAAGGTTGATTTACCGGCGCAGACTATTACACTGCCCGATGGTGAAACTATCGAGTTCGAGATCGACGGCTTTAAAAAACACTGCCTGCTGGAAGGTCTGGACGATATCGGTCTGACCCTGCAGCACACTGCAGACATTGAAGCTTACGAGGCCAAACGCAAACAGGATGCACCCTGGCTGTTTTCCTGAAACAAGATATAGCAATTTAAAGAAAGCAAAATGACAAAAAAAATAGCAGTTCTGCCCGGCGACGGGATTGGACCTGAGATCGTCGCTGAAGCGGTCAAGGTATTGGAAAAACTTCGCACAGAAGGGCTGGATATCAGCCTCGATTATGGCCTGGTCGGCGGCGCCGCCTATGATGAGACCGGAACGCCATTGCCCGAAGCCACACTAACCCTGGCCAAAGACGCTGATGCGATCCTGCTTGGTGCTGTGGGTGGTTACAAATGGGAATCACTGGATATCAGCGTTCGCCCGGAAAAAGGCCTGTTGGGGCTGCGTAGCGAGCTGAATCTGTTCGCCAATCTGCGCCCAGCGATTCTTTACCCGCAACTGGCTGGGGCATCTACTCTGAAACCGGAAGTCGTAGCCGGGCTGGATCTGATGATTGTGCGTGAACTGACCGGCGGCATCTACTTCGGCCAGCCTCGCGGTGTCCGAACTCTGGAAAACGGCGAGAAACAGGGCTACAACACGCTGGTTTACCGTGAAAGCGAAATCCAGCGTATCGGTAAAGTGGCTTTTGATATTGCCGGTAAACGTCAGGGCCGTGTTTGCTCAGTTGATAAAGCAAATGTGCTGGAATGCACGGAACTGTGGCGTGAAACTATGACAGAATTGGCAAAGGATTACACCGATGTCGAACTCAGTCATATGTACGTTGATAATGCCGCCATGCAACTGGTGCGGGCACCCAAGCAATTTGATGTGATGGTTACCACCAATATGTTTGGTGACATTCTGTCTGATTGCGCTTCCATGCTGACCGGTTCTATCGGCATGCTGCCATCAGCTTCGCTCGATGAAAACAGCAAAGGCATGTACGAACCTATTCATGGCAGTGCACCGGATATCGCCGGCCAGAATATCGCCAATCCGCTGGCAACCATTCTTTCAGCTGCTATGATGTTACGTTACACGCTCGATGAAGCTGAAATGGCTGATCGAATCGAAAAAGCTGTGAGCCAGGTGCTGGATGACGGTCTGAGAACGGCCGACATTTATTCAGAAGGCAGCACCAGAGTATCGACATCGGAAATGGGCGATGCGGTCGTCGCAGCTCTGTAATCCCAAGATAAAAGGTGAAATGTGAGTAAACAAGTTGATGTTGCAGTCGTTGGCGCCACCGGTGCTGTCGGTGAAACCATGCTGGAAATTCTTCACCAGCGTAATTTCCCGGTCGGTAAAGTCTACGCACTGGCCAGTGAGCGCAGTGCCGGCAGCAGAGTCAGTTTCGGTAACAAATCACTGGTTGTAGAAGACCTGGCGACATTTGATTTTTCCAAAGTGCAGGTGGGCCTGTTCTCTCCGGGTGCCAGCGTATCTGCTGAATATGCACCGAAAGCAGCAGCAGCGGGTTGTGTGGTCATTGATAACACTTCTCAGTTCCGCTACGACGAAGACATCCCACTGGTCGTGCCGGAAGTGAATCCGGATGCAGTCGGTGACTACAAAAACCGTGGCATTATTGCCAACCCAAACTGTTCTACGATTCAGATGATGGTGGCATTGAAGCCTATCTACGATGCTGTGGGTATTACCCGTGTCAATGTCTGCACTTACCAGGCTGTTTCTGGCTCAGGTAAGCCGGCAATGGACGAACTGGCCAAGCAAACCGCCGATTTGCTGAATGGTCGCCCGGTAGAAGCCAGTGTTTATCCTAAACAAATCGCTTTTAATGTGCTGCCGCACATTGATGTGTTCCAGGACAACGGCTATACCAAAGAAGAAATGAAAATGGTCTGGGAGACCCGCAAAATCATGGGGGATGAGAATATTCTTGTGAACCCGACTGCGGTCCGTGTCCCGGTGTTTTTCGGTCATTCCGAAGCGATTCATATCGAAACCCGTGACAAGATGACTGCAGAACAGGCCACAGAATTACTGAAGCAGTCTCCGGGCATTGTTGTGCTCGACGATCGTAATGACGGCGGTTATCCTACCGCTGTGACAGAAGCTTCCGGTCAGGATCCGGTTTATGTGGGTCGTATCCGTGAAGATATTTCGCATCCCAAAGGTTTGAATTTGTGGGTCGTTGCGGATAATGTACGTAAAGGCGCGGCATTGAACAGCGTGCAGATAGCAGAAGTACTGGTCGAGAACTATCTCTGATCAGCGCATAAGGAACATGAGGGGAAGAAGATGAAGAAACGAGTTCTGGCCGGTATGGTGGCGGCAGCCACGATGGGTCTTTTTACTCCCCTCACCAGCCACGCTTTCGGGCTAGGCAAAATTGACGTGATGTCGGCTCTGAACGAACCGTTCAGAGCCGAAATCGGTCTCACCGCACTGCGACCGGATGAGAAAGATAATCTGCAGGTGAAAATGGCCTCAGAGGCTGAGTTCAATAAAGCCGGTCTCAACCGCAGCATGCTGCTTAACCAGATGCAGTTCGATATCATCGAATCTGATGGTCGAAGCAAGATTCTGATTACCTCCAAACAAGCCATCAAAGAGCCTTTCCTGGACTTTCTGATTTCCGCCACTGCCGGCTCCGGTATTATGATCCGGGAATACACTGTCCTGCTGGACCCACCGGAATACGTCACCGCAGCGAGCAGGGGCACATCCCAAACTACAAGCGCTGAACCCACTGCAAGCACTGAGCAACCCACTACGACGCGTTATCAATATGCTCAAAGCAGTGGCTTTGACGGTAGCAGCTATAATGTAAAACGTAGCGATACGCTATGGAATGTGGCACTGACCACCCGCCCTGACAGTGATGTTACGGTGCATCAGATGATGATGGCGCTGCTTAATGCCAACCCAGATGCCTTTGCCGGGCAGAATGTGAATGGTCTAAAAGCCGGGGTCACTCTACAAATTCCATCTCGCGATGAAATTACGGCGATGTCTTCCACGGCAGCCAGGGCGGCTTTTGCCGAGCAGAATGAGGCCTGGAGAAACCGCAATCGTCAGGCGACTGCAACCGTGACCACGGCGACACAGACTGCTGAAATTGATACAGAAGAAAATGCCGCAGCCACGGATACAGAGGGGCAGGCCGAGCAGACAGCCACGGAAGCAACAGAAACATCCAGTCCTGACACATTGGCCGAGACGACAGCAGGAACGAATGATGGCCGCCTGCAACTGGTCGCACCAGATGACGCTGATACATCTGAAGATGATGCATCACCCAATGTTGCCGGCAATGATGATATCAAGCAACTGACAGAACAACTGACGCTGGCTCAGGAAACGATCGAGGCCCAGACGCAGGAAAATATCGACTTTAAAGAACGCATGGATGCTATGGAAGAGCAACTGGAAACCATGCGTCGGCTGATTTCATTGAAAGATGCCGATCTCGCCCGTTTACAGTCATTGCTTGAGGAAGAAGATCCGGCACTGGCGGCTCAGGCTGAAGCGGTCATTGAGTCTGACGAAACAGCAGCGCAACAAGCCAAGCTGGATAGCACTGATTCAGCCACAGCAGATACCGCCCCTGCCACAGACGCCACCGTTGATGTCAATACAACAGCAGAGCAGAGCCCTGCAGAAGTCGACGTAGCAACAGAACAGAGCGACGCAGACCAGGGTGTTATCAACACTACTGCAGAAGCGCTGAACCTGGATGCGAACGAAGTAAAATCAACCATCGACCAAGTCAAACAATTTGTTAATGACAACAAATTACCAACGGCACTGGGGCTGCTTCT
>CAYMEE010000036.1:13241-23113 GCA_964389455.1 uncultured Methylophaga sp.
AAGTCAAACAATTTGTTAATGACAACAAATTACCAACGGCACTGGGGCTGCTTCTAATCCTGCTGTTGTTATGGTTACTGGCTCGTCGCAGTCGTCGCGAAGTCACCTGGGATGAAGCGGTCCAAAAAATGGATAAACAGGGTGATGAACAGGACGCTAGTCCGACAGTAGTTGCACCCGTCGTCAGTGATGACATCACGGATGCGCCTTTGTCTGAGCAAGAGCACGAACAGGAAAAATCGGTCGCAGAATTGGTTGAACAGGCCGACATGTTTGTAGGGTATGCAGACTACGTCCAGGCACGCAGCTCACTCGAGCAAGCCAGAAGCCTTGAACCTGACAACTCCCTGGTTGCCTACAAATTGCTGTTTGTGCTCTACAAACAACATCAGACCGAGGAATTTATCGAACTGGCAGAAGAAGTGCCATTCGAATCCGATAGCTACGAGTGGACAGAGATCAAGCAATGGGGACGAGAACTGGCGCCAGCACACAGTCTGTTTGCCGAGCAAAAAACTGAGCCAGTGACCGTTGAGGACGACTCCACGGTAATAGAAGCTGAAACAGACGCTGAAGCTGATGCAGAAAGTCAGCAGGTGGAGGATGAGGCTGAATCAGGTGAAAGTGATCACCTTGAGTTTAACCTGAATGACTTTGCTGACAGTGAGTCTGAAGTCGAGCCGGAAAAAGAGACAAGCAGCGACGAAAAGCCTGTCGATGAGCTGGATGATGACTTGCTCTCCTTTGACACCAATTACAGTTTTGATGAAAAAGTCGAAACAGTTGATACTGAATCAGAGATTGAGCCACTCGAACTGGACATTTCTGAAGAGGATGAGCGCAAAGACACGCTGTCATTTGAAGAAAACAATGAAGCTTTGTCAGTCGAACCAGAATCCATAGATGACCCAGCAGAGGAAGCGGAGTCCGATTTCTCCACCGCTGGTGATGATGAACCTGATCTTGAGTTCGACATCGGTGATCTCGACGAAATTGATGAAGCTGAAACCAAGCTGGATCTGGCGGCAGCTTATGTCGATATGGGCGACCCGGATGGCGCGCGCAGTATTCTCAATGAAGTACTGGTAGAAGGTAACGACGAACAGAAGAATCGAGCTCAGGAATTGCTCAATTCCCTGGCTTAAGCGAGTTTCGATGTGAGGATTGCGCTCGGCGTAGAATATGCCGGTACCCATTTTTGCGGTTGGCAGTATCAGCCTCATGCCCGCACAGTCCAGGGTGAGTTGCAAAAGGCGGTTTCTAAAGTCGCCAATCATGAGATAGAAGTCTTCGCTGCCGGACGAACCGATACCGGTGTCCACGCTTTGAATCAGGTTGTGCATTTTGATAGCGATGCTATACGTGAGCAGCGTGGCTGGCTTCTGGGCATCAATGCCAACCTTCCCAAGGATATCGCAGTAACATGGGTGCGTCCGGTCGGGGACGATTTCAATGCACGCTTTTCTGCTGTAAAGCGCAGCTATCGTTACCTTATCCTAAACCGCTTAAGCCGCTCTGCCATACATCACCAGCGGATGTGGTGGCATCATCACCCGATAGACATCGATAGGATGCGTGCCGCTGCAGAGCAACTGATCGGACGGCATGATTTCTCTGCTTTCCGTGCCAGTGAATGTCAGGCCAAAAGCCCGATCAAAACCCTGGATAAAATCGACATCAGCAAACATGAGGACTGTATCGCTGTCGATGTCGAGGCACGCTCATTTCTACATCACATGGTACGCAACCTGGTTGGGGTAATGACAGCCATCGGTGATGGCAGTAAACCGGTCGAATGGGCCGGGGAAGTATTACGAAGCGCAGACAGGAGCCGTGGCGGCATCACCGCACCGCCAGATGGTTTGTACCTGGTCGATGTACGTTATCCGGAACAATATTCCTTACCAACAGTGTCGGGTTTTCCGGTGCTCTGGTAAAGTATCTCAACGATTACAAAACGATTTCAGAACGCAATGAGAACCCGTGTCAAAATCTGCGGCATGACACGTCGCCAAGATGCTGATTTTGCTGCCGAATCCGGTGCAGATGCGATAGGACTGGTGTTTTACCCGCCAAGTCCACGCGCATTGACCATTGCGCAGGCTCAGGATGTGGTGGCGGGCACTGCCCCGTTCGTGTCGGTAGTCGGTTTATTTGTTGATCCTGAAAAACAACAGGTTTCACAGTGTCTTGACGCACTACCCGTTGATATAATCCAGTTTCATGGCGATGAGAGTCCGGCTTTCTGTGAACAGTTTGCCAGGCCCTACATCAAGGCCATCAGAATGAAACCGGGCACAGACCTGAAACAGATAACAGAGGCGCATAGCAAGGCCCGTGGCTTTTTGCTCGATGCCTATCAGCCGGGCGTGCCCGGAGGCACCGGCAAGACATTTGACTGGTCTCTGATTGCAGAAATAGATCGGCCCGTTATTCTGGCCGGTGGTTTGAATGCTGGCAATGTACAGCAAGCGATACAACAAGTGCGACCTTTCGCTGTGGACGTCAGTGGTGGCGTTGAGAGCGAAAAGGGAATAAAAAGTCATGACAAGATCAGCGCTTTTATGAGAGAGGTAGCTAATGCTTGAACAGCATATCCATGATTACTTTAAGAATTTCCCGGATTCACGGGGACACTTCGGCCCATATGGCGGCCGTTTTGTCGGCGAAACCCTGATGGGGGCCATTTACGAACTGGAACAGGCCTACCAGCAATACCGTGATGACCCTGATTTTCTGGCAGAAATGGACAAGGATCTGAGCACCTTTGTCGGCCGTCCTTCACCTCTCTATCTGGCCGAAAACTGGTCCCAGAAACTGGGCGGCGCTCAGATCTACCTCAAGCGAGAAGATCTGAATCACACCGGTGCCCATAAGGTGAACAACACCATTGGTCAGGCATTGCTTGCTAAACGCATGGGTAAGAACCGCATTATTGCTGAAACCGGTGCCGGTCAACATGGTGTTGCGACAGCCACAGTGGCTGCACGTCTGGGTATGGAATGTGTGGTTTACATGGGCGCTGAGGACGTTGAGCGCCAGGCCCAGAATGTCTACCGTATGAAACTGCTGGGGGCGCAGGTGGTGCCGGTGGAATCAGGTTCCCGGACCCTCAAAGATGCGCTGAATGAAGCCCTGCGTGACTGGGTTACCAATGTGGATGATACTTTCTACATCATTGGTACCGTTGCTGGTCCACACCCTTATCCCGCTATGGTGCGCGACTTCCAGTCCGTGATTGGCCGTGAAGCGAAGCAGCAGGTGATGGAAAAAACCGGCAAGTTACCGGACGCACTGCTAGCGTGTATTGGCGGTGGCTCCAATGCGATTGGTTTGTTCTATCCCTTCATCGAAGACGAATCCGTTGCCATGTATGGGGTAGAAGGGGCCGGACATGGTATCGAAACCGGACAACACTCAGCGCCACTCAGCGCCGGGATACCGGGTGTGCTGCATGGCAACCGCACTTACCTGATGCAGGATGAAAATGGTGAGATTATCGAGACCCACTCGATTTCAGCCGGTCTCGACTATCCCGGTGTCGGCCCTGAGCATGCCTGGCTGAAAGATATCGGCCGCGCCAATTACGTCTCTGTCACTGATGATGAAGCGCTCGCAGCATTCCATGAATTAACCCGTACCGAAGGCATCATTCCGGCGCTGGAGTCTAGCCACGCACTGGCTTATGCCAGCAAGCTGGCACCGACCATGTCCTCGGATCAAACACTTGTTATCAACCTGTCAGGTCGCGGTGACAAGGATATGCACACAGTCGCAGCCATGGCTGGTTTGAATTTCTAAGGGAGCCACAATGAGTCGCATTAGTCAGTGTTTTGCAAATTTGAAAGCCGATGGTCAGACCGCACTGATCCCTTATGTCACAGCCGGTGACCCGGAACCCTGGGTGACGGTGCCCCTGTTGCACGCGCTGGTTGATGCCGGCGCTGATGTCATTGAGCTCGGTATTCCTTTTTCGGATCCCATGTGTGACGGCCCGGTCATTCAAAAAGCCTGTGAGCGCGCCCTGAAAAATGATGTCAGCATCAAGCAGGTGCTGAGCATGGTGAAAAAATTCCGTGAGAAAAACAAAGAAACGCCGATAGTGCTGATGGGCTACGCCAATCCTATTGAAGCGATGGGCTATCAGAACTTTGCCGAAATGGCCAAGGATGCCGGCGTAGACGGTGTCCTCACAGTAGACGTCCCGCCTGAAGAATCGGATGAATTCCGTCAGATCATGGATGAGCATGAAATTGACACCATCTACCTGGTCGCACCCACTACCTCAGCAGAACGCATGGAAACCATTGCCAGTTTCGCCAGAGGCTTTATTTATTACGTGTCGATCAAAGGCGTGACCGGCGCTGCAGCGCTGGATGTCAGTGAGGTTTCACAGAAACTGGCAATGCTACGTGAAAAGACGAACCTGCCATTAGGCGTTGGTTTTGGTATTCGTGATGGCAAATCCGCTGCCGCAGTCTCTGAAATTGCCGATGCCGTTGTGGTGGGTTCCACTTTGGTACGCTGCATTGAAGAACATGCTGACAAACTGGATGAATTGCCGGCCGCAGTAGCCGGTTTGCTGGCAGAGATGCGTCACGCAATTAACGCGCGTGACCTGGCCAGTGCCTGATCGCAAATTTAAGGTGAAATGATGAGTTGGTTTGAAAGATTAATCCCGTCGAAGATTCGTACCACCGGCCGCAGTAAGTCGGTGCCTGAAGGTGTCTGGTGTAAATGTCCGAGCTGTGACAGCGTACTCTATCGCGCTGAGCTTGAACGGAACCTGATGGTTTGCCCGAAATGTGAACATCATCAGCGGATAGGTGCCAGAACCCGTCTGGAGAGCTTTCTTGACGAAGATGAACGCAAAGAAATCGCGACGGAAGTCAAACCTATCGATACCCTGCGTTTTAAAGACAGTAAGCGTTACCGGGATCGCATCAGCCAGGCGCAGAAAAATACCGGCGAAAATGATGCTTTGATTGCCATGCAGGGCAAAATTAACAACCTGCCTGTTGTCGCTGTTGCCTTTGATTTCAGTTTTATGGGCGGCTCAATGGGCTCTGTTGTGGGCGAAAAATTTGTTCGTGCCGCTCAGCTTGCACTCAAGCACAATATCCCACTGATTTGTTTTTCTGCCAGTGGCGGTGCCCGTATGCAGGAAGGCCTGTTTTCATTGATGCAGATGGCAAAAACCAGCGCTATTCTGACGCAACTGGGTGATGCAGGTATTCCATTTGTTTCAGTGATGACCGATCCTACCATGGGCGGCGTCTCAGCCAGTCTGGCGATGCTGGGTGATATCAACGTGGCCGAACCCAAAGCCCTGATCGGTTTTGCGGGTCCCCGTGTTATCGAACAGACCGTGCGTGAAACGTTGCCAGAAGGTTTTCAGCGTGCTGAATTCCTGCTCGAGCATGGTGCCATTGATATGATTGTTGACCGCCGTGATATGCGCGACAGGCTCAGCAATGTCCTGACCATGCTGCAAAAACGAGCTGCGGTCTGATAAGGACTTCAATGCGCTTCTCTTCATTGTCGCAATGGCTGGCGTGGCAGGAACACTTGCACTTCAGAGACATCGACCCCGGTCTGCAGCGTGTTGGCGAAGTGTGGCAGCGCATGGGGGGCAACAGCAAGTTACCGTTTAAAGTTGTCACTGTTGCCGGCACCAATGGCAAGGGATCGTCTGTTGCTATCACCGCTGCCATCTTGCAGGCAGCGGGTTACAAGACCGCCACTTATACCTCACCGCATCTGCTTCGCTATAACGAGCGGATCTGTGTCGACAATGTCCCCGCTGCCGATAATGCCATCTGCGAAGCTTTTCAGCGGATCGACGATGCTCGCGGCGATATTTCCCTGACTTATTTTGAGTTTGCGACGCTAGCGGCTGTCGATATTTTCTGTCGTGAAGAGGTTGATGTCGCTGTGCTGGAAGTCGGCATGGGAGGGCGTCTTGACGCCGTTAACCTGTTTGATACCGATGTCGCACTCATTACCCCGATTGGCCTTGATCACATGGCTTGGCTGGGCGATAACCGTGAACTCATCGGTCGCGAAAAAGCTGGCATTATCCGTAGCGATAAACCAGTTGTCTGTTCCGAGGCAACACCACCGCAAACGGTCATTGATTATGCGATCGATCAGTCTGCATCCAGTTATTTACGCGGCCGAGACTTTGATTATCATGACCATAACGAATACTGGCACTGGCATAATGCCGATGTCAGCTTAGAAAAGCTGCCATTACCTGTGCTTGCCGGTAAATACCAACTTCAGAACAGTGCCGCTGTGCTGCAGGTCTGTCAGTTGTTGAATCAGCAGGGACTCACGATCAGTGAAGACGCGATTCATCAGGGACTCAAAACCATTCGCCTGTCTGGCCGTTTCCAGCTGATACCGGGACCCGTGACCCGCATTCTTGATGTCACACATAACCAGCAGGGGGCGGAAAATCTCTGCACTGTGCTTAAAGAAACGCAAACTCAGGGTAAGACTTATGCGGTACTGGCGATGCTTAAAGACAAAGACGCTAAAGCCGTAGCCGAAGCGCTCAACCCTGCGATTGATAGCTGGTTCCTGGCCGGGCTGGAAGGGGATCGCGGAATGAGTGGTGCTGAGCTTGCTGACCAGATTTCCGGCATTATCGCTGCATCAATGATGCATTGCTCCGATACCGTGAAACAGGCCTATGATGCTGCCATGAGTGAGGCGGTTGCCGGTGACAGAGTGCTGATTTTTGGCTCTTTTCACACCGTTGAAGCAGCGATGTTGTTCCTGCCGGAATGCCAGCAGCCGGTATCCCGGGCAAGTTAATTTTTATTGCTGATAGAGTCGGGCGATATCAGCCTGGTGATGCTCAATCACTTTGGCCCGTTTAATTTTCATGGTCGGCGTCATCATGCCGTTCTCAATCGTCCAGGGCTCCAACTCAAGACTGACTCGCCGAATTTTGGCGTAAGCAGGGAAGTCATGCAGCAGCTGACGCAATCGTTGAATGACAAACTGATGCAGGGACTTATCATCGAGACTCTCGTTCTCCATCGGGTTCAGCTTCAATTGCTTGGCAAGACTGAACCATTTATCACTATTCAATACCAGCAAGGCCGATAAATAGGATTCACCTTCACCGACAATCATGGCCTGTTCAAACAAAGCGTCAGCCAGGATCGCGTTTTCCATATCGGCAGGCGGCACCTTTTCGCCGTTACTGAGCACGAGAATGTCCTTGATGCGACCAGTGATATAGATATGGCCGCTGTCACTGATACGGGCCTGATCACCGGTATGAAGCCAACCTTCAGCATTTATGGTCTGGGACGTGGCCTTGTGATTATTCCAGTAACCCAGCATATTGCCCGGCCCCCGCACCATCAACTCATCATTGTCGCCAATTTTTATCGCAACACCGGGAATCGCTCGCCCCACACTGGCGGGGAAATTATTGGCGGGTTCATTGACACTGACCACCGGGCTGGTTTCTGTCAGACCATAACCTTGCAGCAGATTCAGCCCCAGCCCAATAAAGAGCTTGGATGCCTGTTCCGGTAGAGGAGCACCGCCGCTGACGGCGAGTCGCATCCTGCCACCGAGACGCTCCAGTACCTTACTCGCAACCAGTTTGTTTAACAGTGGCAGCAGCACGAAACCGGGGCGCCAGCCACGCCTTCCCTGACGATAGAGAAAATGAGACCAGCCGATATTGGCATTAGCCTTGAACAGTAAGCGACTGACTAAGCCTTTCTCGGACAGTTGTGTTTGCAGGCGAGTATAAATACGCTCAAAGATGCGCGGTACGGCAATCAGGATGGTGGGCTTAACCACTTGGATATCTTCTGCCAGTTGTGGAATGCCTCTGGAATAAGCCACAGTGGCCCCAGCCATGATTGGCAGATAATAACCCGCAGTGCGTTCGAGGGTGTGTGACAGGGGCAGAAATGACAGAAACAGGTCCTCAGCCAGAATATCGAAATACTGCAGTGAACCGGCTGCTACTGAGAGCATATTGTGATGACTGAGCATCACGCCTTTAGGTCGGCCAGTGGTACCGGAAGTGTAGATGATGGATGCCAGCTGATGGGGATCCGTATCCCAGTCCCTGAGTTCGCCAGGTTCGTCACTGAGCCATGCTTTGCTATAGACAACCAGATCATCGACGGGCTCATCGTCATCATTGTTGATGATCACGCGGCGAAGACTGTGCTCTTCGGTGATAGAGGGCTGCAGACGTTTCCATTGATTGTGGTTCTGCAGAAACAGACATTTTACATCGGCATCCTGAAGGATATAGGCGACATTGTCCGGCCTGTCGTCTGGGTATAGGGGCACCACAATCAAACCCAGCCCCATGGCAGCCTGATCAAAAAAAACCCATTCTTTGCAGTTGCGCAGATTGAGTGCGACCCGGTCACCGGGTTCCAGATTCTCTGCAGACAGTGCCTGTTGCCAGCGAGCGACTTCACGAGCGACTTCACGCCAGCTGATATCACTCCAGTTCTTGGTTTCGGTGGAGTAGCTTTTATACGCTACAGCATCAGGAGAGCGTGATACCCGTTCAAGAAACAGTCCGTAGAGCGTCCCGGCCTGTTCCGCCGTAATGTAATCTGTTTCTGCTCTTGCCATTAGTCCGGCCTACATTAGCCAACGAAGTTGCAGCCCCACAATATCGACACTGGCGTCATACTCGCCGCGCAGGTTATAGCCATTATCATCAGTTTCATTAATGCTCGGATCGTCCATAAACAGATGGGCGTAGGCGGCATCAATCACAATATTATCAGAGTAATGATAGCTTGCGCCGACTGCGACCCACTTACGATCTGTACCTGGAATACGTGCTGTGCGGCGATCGCTGCCGGGAATAGGGGTCTCATCATAGGCAACGCCTGTGCGGAATTGCCATTTATCGTTATGCTGATAGCTCAATCCCAGACCATAACGCATACTGTTTTCCCAGTCTTCAGGTTTGATTGAGGAAAGCTGCCCACCATCGGACTTGATGTTGAGTTCTCTGAAACGGTTCCAGCGGGTCAGGGTAGCATCGGCAGAAACAGACCATTTGCTATTGATTTGATGATGTACTGCTAACGACAGTGTTTCAGGGAGGTCGACATCTGCTTCCACATTATCATCCACCAATGTGTTGCCATTAGCATCCTTGAGGGTGCCATCTCCCTCGAGAGTGTGAGAAATTTTGGACCGGAATGAGACACCGACACGGGTGGCCTGCGTTGCCTGATAAATTAGGCCAAGGTTATAGCCATAGCCCCAGTCATCAGCGCCTAGTTTGACTTTGCCATCCGCAGCCTGAGGAAAGCCCGCTCTGGCACCGAGATCAGCCATTTGAGTTAATTTGACATCAATATATTGGGCACTGACGCCAAAGCCCAAAGAGAGCTTGTCTGTTGCCTGAATCGCAATACTCGGATTGAAATTAAGCGTCAGCATTTCTGATTTCACAGCAAAATAGCGACCCACCCAGTCATCTCTATATTCAGTCACAAGACCGAAAGGTGCGGATACGCCCAGACCAAGGGTGACTTTGTTGTTCACCGGGTGGCTGAGGTAAAAATTAGGGACAAAGGCTTCATGGCCGGCATCACCACCATCGCCGCCGGTGAGCGGGATGGCGTTATTGATGTTTGAACCATTATTTCGAAACTCGGATTGTGGCTTGATGTAATTCAAACCCAGATCCAGTTCACCGCGCTCAAGATAGGTCAGACCGGCGGGATTGAAAAATATGGTGCTGGCATCTTCAGCTACCGCAGCACTACCGGCAAATGCGCGACCAAGACTGGTGATGCTCTGTTCTTTGATGGCAAAACCGGCCGCCGATACGGTCTGTGGCAGGCCGCCTATTAATA
>CAYMEE010000037.1:0-14855 GCA_964389455.1 uncultured Methylophaga sp.
ACTTCATCCACCGCCAGCGGGATAGCCTCACGCAGGGACTTTGCGCCCTGCTGTATATGACGATGAATATTTTCGACCACCACAATCGCGTCATCGACCAGGATGCCAATCGAGAAAATCAGTGCAAACAACGACACCCTGTTCAGCGTAAACCCCCAGGCCCAGGAGGCAAACAGCATTAATAACAGGGTGATCACCACGGCGACACCGACAATAATCGCCTCCCGCCAGCCCAGCGCCAGTAACACCAGTGCCACTACAGCGATGGTGACGAAGATCAATTTATGAATCAGCGTTGCCGCCTTGTCATTCGCGGTTTCCCCATAGTTACGGGTGACGGTGATATTCACCGCATCGGGCACCATCACTCCACGTAGTGACTCGACCTGATCGAGGACCGCTGCGGCGATATCAGCAGCGTTATGGCCCGGTTGCTTGGCTATCGCCAGGGTCACGGCATCGAACTCACCCTGAGCGCTAAGGCCTTTATCTTCTGCAGCCTGCCCGCTACCAAACCAGACATAACGTTCAGCTTGTTCCGGACCATGACTTATCGTTGCAACATCACTGAGATACACCGGCTTGCCGTCATCTAAGCCGATGATCAGTTCCTGCAATGTCTGTGTCGACACAATCAACTCACCGGCCTGGATTGAAGTTGTCTGGTTGTGTTGCACCACACTACCGGCTTCAGCAGATTGATTGGCGGCGGTGAGCGTCTCGGCAAGGTCAGACGGATCGATGTGATAGCTGGCTAATTTGACCGGATCCAGTGTGATACTGACGACACTGTCCGGACCGCCAATAGTGTAGATATCTCGAGTACCCTTAATACGCTTGAGCTCTGCCTCCAGCGCATGAGCGACCTGTTTAAGCTGGTAGGCATCCTGCTGGTCTTCCCGCCACAGGGTCAAAGTCAGAATGGGCACATCATCAATGCCCTTGGGTTTGATAATCGGTTGTGCCACGCCCAGTTCGGCCGGCAGCCAATCACTGTTTGAGTAGATTTTATTGTAGAGGCGCACAATCGCTTCGGTGCGAGGTTCACCCACTTCAAACTGCGCGGTCAGCACTGCCATGCCGGGTTTAGAAACCGAGTAGACATGCTCCAGTCCCTCGATTTCACTGATGACCTGCTCGGCGGGGGTGGCGATCAGCTTTTCCACCTCGTTTGCGCTGGCACCGGGATAAGCGATAAAGACATTGGCAAAGGTCACATCAATCTGCGGCTCTTCCTCGCGCGGCGTCACCAGAATGGCAAACAAACCCAGCAAAACCGCCAGCAGAGCAATGAGCGGGGTCAGTGCATTATCCTGAAAAAAGGCAGCAATCCTTCCTGACAGCCCCATCTCTATTCACCCTGACTGTTTTTGATGATGCCGACGGCCTGTGTGGGCTCGATGATAACAACATCACCTGCTTGCAGACCTGCCAGAATCTCGCGTTCAGCTCCCACCTTCCTGCCCGGCCGAACCTGACGAAGCTGAATATCATCGTTTTTGAGCAGATACACCGCACTGGCCTCCCCTCGCTGAACCACGGCTTCTGCAGGGACCAGCAATAGGGTTTCATCCGGGCCTTCCAGGCTCACTTTGACACTGCTGCCAGGGTACAAATGGTCCGCCTGCGCCAACAGAGGGATCCGAAGGCTGAATGAATGACTGGCAGGATCAGCCTGTGGTACCAGCGTGGCCTCGCCTGCTGAGAGTGACTTGCCATCAATAGTCTCAACATTGGCAATCCTGGCTGGCAGCAAGTCATCGAGCAGACGCTGGGGAATCTGAATCACAACTCGAAGCGAGTCCAGTGAAACACCCGACATCAACAGTTGCCCGGGACTGGCCATTTCACCCACCTCAATCAGCCGCTCGGTCACAATACCGCCGTAGGGCGCCTGCACCACGGTATAGGATATGGCGACTTTTGCTTCAGCGACTTCTGCCTCACGGGCTTTGATTTGCGCTGCCAGCACATTCACCCGGGCATTGGCAGCAGCTTTATCGGCTTCCGCTTTATCCAGTGCCGAACGGGTCACCTGTTTACGGGCAAAAAGATCGGCAATCCGTCCCGCTTCTGCCTGTGCTTCTTTTTGCCGGGCCAGGGCTTCCTGATATTGCGCCTTTTCTGCGAGTAGATTCGCCTCAGCGCGCATCAGCCGGGTTTTAATTTCATCGTCGCGGAAACGCAGAATGACCTCGTCTTTAGATACCCGGTCGTTCACATCGACATTGATTTCGATAACTTCCGCCGCGATACGTGAAGAGACCGTAGCCCGGTTCACCGCTTCCACCACACCATCAAACTGATATTGAGCTGATATCGTTTTCAGTGTGACGCTGGTAGTGGCTGAAGTATCAGCCTTACCGAGCTGTGGCATTAGCCACAAGCAAAGTGCAATAACCGAAAAGTGGCTGAGCTTCATGAGCAGTCCCTTTGGCAGCAGAGTATATTAGTATTTACTAATTTATAATTACCGCGTCTGTTTGTCTATACTGGCGGCCTTTATTGGTGATTAATGAGTGAAATGACTGAGCAGAATCTAGCCACGCTTTATAGTTTTCGTCGCTGCCCCTATGCCATGCGAGCGCGGCTGGCGATTGCCCAGAGTGGCATCAGCTGTGAACTGCGGGAAGTGGTGCTCAAAGACAAACCGCAGCAGCTGATTGCACTCTCACCCAAGGCAACCGTGCCGGTGCTGCTGACAGCCGATGACAAATTGATTGATGAGAGCATTGATATCGCTTTCTGGGCATTGACCCAACAGGATCCGGACAACTGGTACCAGTCACTCTCCAGTGAGCAGCATGAACTGATGCTGGCATTGATTGAAAACAATGACGGAGAGTTCAAATACTTCCTCGACCGCTACAAATACGCTGACCGCTATCCGGAACATGACGCGCGTTATTACCGTGAACAGGGTGAGAAGACGCTTTCGCGGCTGGAGCAGCTATTAACTGAGAATGGCTGTTTATTGAGAGACAGCTGGACCCTCGCAGATATCGCTTTATTGCCGTTCATCCGCCAGTTCGCTTTTGTCGATAAAGACTGGTTTGATAGCGCGCCCTACCCCAGGGTAAGCGCCTGGCTGCAAGCGTTTCTCAAGAGTGACTTGTTTGGCTCAGTGATGAAAAAATACCCGCAATGGCAGGAGGGCGATGAGCCCGTGATCTTTCCCTAGGGCTTGTTGATCTAGGGGCAGCGGGTACTGGCTTCTGCTGCGGGCAAGTCGTAATACTGATAACGGCAAATCATGGCCTCAGTATTGGCAGCCTCGACATCCATGCTTTTGAGCAGCGTCTGCCACAAACTGATGCGCTCGGCATTATCCACCAAATCGCTGTCATGATTGCGCTTATTCAGCCACAATCCGGCACCGTTAAAGCTGTAGACCGGATATAAATCCTCCCGCTGCGTGGCCGGCAGGATCCGGGTGTTGAGATTATCCAGGACCAACGGCACGGCTTTGGGTGTTTCGTAATAGCTGACCACCATATGCGCCTGGTTAAGTTCCAGCGCTTTCACATAGGTCAGGCGCAGCTTGTCCTGCGCCATGCCCATACCGGTCAGGGTGAAGTACTTGGCCAAAGAGAAGTCTTCACAGTCGCCGCCGCCACTGACAATAGTCTGCAGCGGTGTGGCCCAGTAATCCTGCTGTTTCCAGTGCTTGATATCGTCGACAAAGACCAGCTGGTTAACAAAATCATTGGTCGCTTTCAGGCGGCGCTCATCAGACCAGCGTTTACCCTCATCAATCAGTTGATTCCAGCTGGCGACCCGGGCCTCAATCTCGGGGCTGATTCCAGACTCTTTTTTGGGAGAAGACGAACAGCCGGCCAGCAGTGCCAGCATCAAAACAATCAGCCATTTCATTTTCAGTGCTCCCGGCAGAGGAAATCCGCAGCGGATTGGCCGTCAATAAGTTTTGGCACAACCCCCAGACAGGGTGCGGCGATGTGCTGTTTGAGTGTGTCGATAATTTCTGCCGATTCACGCTGCGTGTCCAGGTGATTGGCGACCCAGCCCGCGATTCGAAGTCCACGATCCTGAATTGATTCAATACTGAGCAAAGCATGATTAATACAGCCCAGTTTTATCGCCACCACCAGCACCACCGGCAGATCCAGCGCCACAGCCAGATCGGCCATGGTTTCGGTCTGATTAAGTGGTACCAGCCAGCCACCGGCGCCTTCCACCACGACCGCATCTGCCTCAGACTTAATCTGCACGAACTGTTGTTTTATTTCGCTGATGGAGACTTCATTGTTAACCCGGCTGGCAGCGATATGCGGCGCAATCGCAGGCTCGAATGCGTAAGGATTCACGACAGAATACGGCAAAGACACATTACTCTGCGCGATCATCGCCAGCGCATCTTCGTTCTGCCATTCTCCTGCTATCCAGTCACAGCCACTGGCGATTGGTTTCATGCCTGCCACTTTCAGACCCTGTTGCTGCAAAACCGCCATCAGGCCAGTGGTGATACGGGTTTTACCGACTTCAGTATCAGTGCCGGTCACAAAGACATGCTTGGGAATCATCGACGTTGAATCTCACTCAGGGGAATATGCACACTGCCATCGGCCGCAGGTTGCTGGCCAGCCTGTTGCTGTTTCCAGCCGTGGCCATAGACCACTTCATAACTGGCCGGGATCAGTCCTTCAATACGGAAATTTTCATACTCGGCAATAACCTGACGCATCAGCTGTTTGCCGGTGAGGCCCCGACGGCGGCCTTCATTCACATTGCGCGCCCCCAGAATTTTGAGGTCACGCATCATCGCCATCGGCGTCGGATAGGTCAACACATAAGGTTCAACATCCAGCACGCAGTCCGCTAAGCCGCTGCCGGTCATGGCATCACCCACGTCATGCATGTCGTAAAACACATTCACATGCGGATAGGCATCAACCGCGGCCCAGGCCTGTCTTAATTCCGTGAGGGTATCGGGTCCCAGCGAGCTGAATAGCAACAATCCATCCGGTCTCAGTACCCGCTGGATTTCTGTGAAACTCACAGACGGCTCACACCATTGCAGGGCCAGGTTGGCAAATACCAAGTCAACGCTGTTATCAGCCAGCGGAATCGACTCGGCGTCGCCGGCCAGTAATTGCAGCTTTTGACTGCTGCCTGGCAGCCAGCGCTTGAGTCCGAGATCCTGACGGTAGCGTTTACGCGCCTGTTGCAGCATATCGCGGGCAATATCCATGGCAAACAACCTTGCCTGGGGAAAATGTTTTTGCAGCAGCGAAAGATTACGGCCGGTCCCCGCCCCCAGATCCAGAATCGACTGCGGCTCAATCTTCATCAGGCTCAGGCGGTCCAGTAATTCATCCGCCGTCTGCCGCTGCAGAATCGCCACATCATCATACTTCGCTGCCGCAGCGGCGAAGGAACGGGCAACTTTGGATTTGTCGGGACGATATTCAACCATCAATAAACTGTTCTATCTGTTGCTGACATTCCGCAGCTTGTGCAATAAACGGGGCATGACCCAGGCCTTCCAGCATCACGACCTGCAGCGCCGGATTAAGCTTGCGAGCATAATCTGCCATCGCTGTCGGGATTAATGTGTCGCGCGTGCCCAGCAGTAATTGGGCCGGACACGACAAGTTTGCCAAGGCCTCACGCATATCCAGGTTCAGCAGGCAATCAAGCCCTGCATGCAGCGCCTCTGGTGCTGGCGAGTGCTGTAACGCCAGACGTTCGCTCATATCACGGATCGTAGCCCGGCTTTCATCCGCGCCTTTGGCCTGAAGCATCAGAAAACGCTGCAGGGTCTGCTGTTGATTGACATCAAGACTGGCAGCAAAATTCTCAAATATCTCACTCTGCATCGCGCAGGGCCAGTCAGGCCCCTCAACGAATCGCGGGGTCGCCGCCATCAGGCTCAACTTGCTGATCCGTTCGGGATACAGCTTTGCAAAGGCCAGACTCAGTAAACCGCCAAGCGACCAGCCCACCCAAGCCGCCTTTTGTGGCAATTTTTCAGCCAGCGCTGGCAATATGTTGTGGAGATCAAACGCCGCGGGCTGCCAGTCACTCAAACCGTGTCCCGGCAAGTCGACCAGATGCAGCGTGAAACGGTTTTGCAGACGGTCAGCCAGCTCATGCCAGACGCCGCTGTGCATGCTCCAGCCGTGCAACATCACCAGATCCGGACCACTGCCCCGCCGTTCAATGTGCAATGGCTTGCTCCAGGGCGTTCAGGAGTTTAATAACATCCTGTTCTTTATGGGCCGCAGAAAAAGTAATCCTGAGCCTTGCGGTCTTTTTGGGTACCGTCGGTGGCCGAATCACGCCCACCAGAATACCGGCCTGCTCCAGTTGCTGGCCGATGGCAAGTGCTTTTTTGTCATCTCCGATAAGCACCGGCTGGATCGGCGTTTCTGAAGGCATTAAATCCAAGCCCAGTTGCTGTGCGCCCTGCCTGAACTGCTGAATCAATGTCTGCAGATGCGCACGGCGCCAGTCTTCCTGTTCCACCAGCTTCAGACTGGCCAACGTCGCTGCAGCTACTGCAGGGGGTTGCGCCGTGGTATAGACATAGCTGCGAGCCTGCTGAACCAAGGTTTCGATCACAGTTTCATCGGCTGCGACAAAGGCGCCCCCGGTGCCAAAGGCTTTACCCAGTGTACCAACCTGGATCGGGGCCGCATCGGCAGCAATATCAAAATGCGAGACCGTACCGCGGCCGCCTTTACCTATCACACCAAAGCCATGGGCATCATCAATCAAAACCGCTGCTCTATGCTGTTTCGCCTGCGCCATAATCTCCGGCAAAGGCGCAATATCGCCATCCATGCTGAAGACGCCGTCAGAGACGATAAGGCGGTGTTTGGCCGTTGCCGCGTTATGCAGACGTTTATGCAACAGAGATATATCGGCATGGGGATAACGCAGTTGATCGGCTTCGGTCAGCCGGCCTCCGTCGAGCAGTGAGGCATGATTGAGTTTATCTTGAATCACTGCGTCGCCGCGCTGCAGCAGCCCGTCAATGGCGCCGAGATTGGCCATGTAGCCTGTGGAGAACAATAGCACCCGTGGCTGGCCGGTGAAATCAGCCAGCGCCTCTTCCAGTGCCTGATGATAGTAACTGTGACCGGTTAACAGGTGCGCAGCACCGCTGCCGACCCCTTCCTTATCTACAGCCTGTTTGAAGGCCTGTTTGATATCGGAATGGGCAGCGAGACCGAGATAGTCATTACTGCAGAAAGACAGCATGGCTTTGCCGTCGACTGTGATATTAACGCCCTGCTCACCCAGGCGAATGCGGTTCTGGCGGTAACGACCCGCCGCTTTGCGATCGGCTAAAGCGGCGGTTAATTCCTCATGCCAGGGGAGTTGTGACACTCTTGGCTATCAGGCCGCCGAACACTGCTTGTCTTCGGCTTTTTCGTCACCGACCCAGGGGGTAATACCCAGACGCTTGAACAGCTGCTGGTCATGGTTGGTATCCGGGTTATCGGTGGTCAGCAGTTTTTCGCCGTAGAAAATTGAGTTGGCACCGGCCAGGAAACACATGGCCTGCATTTCGTCGCTCATATTTTCACGACCGGCTGAAAGACGCACGAAGGATTTCGGCATCATGATGCGGGCGACGGCAATAGTGCGGACAAACTCCAGCGCATCGAGATTATCGGTACCGTTCAACGGAGTACCTTCGACCTGCACCAGCAGATTAATCGGTACGCTCTGCGGCTGGGTTGGCAGGTTAGCCAGGCTAATCAACAGACCGGCACGGTCAGTGCGGGCTTCACCCATACCGACAATACCGCCACTGCAGACGTTGATGCCGGCATCGCGGACATGGCTCAACGTGTTGAGTCGATCTTCATAGGTACGGGTGGAGATGATTTCACCGTAAAACTCTGGTGAGGTATCCAGATTGTGATTGTAGTAATCCAATCCGGCTTCTTTCAGGCGTTGGGCCTGATGCTCTTCCAGCATACCCAGTGTGACACAGGTTTCCAGGCCGAGGCTTTTCACGCCTTCCACCATCGCGGCAACGCGCTCCAGATCACGATCTTTCAGGTTACGCCAGGCAGCGCCCATGCAGAAACGGCTGGCACCGGCATCTTTGGCGTCATTCGCCGATTTCATAACCTCTTCCAGCGGCATCAATGGCTCGGCTTTTACCGCTGAGGGGTGATGGGCGCTCTGCGGACAGTAACCGCAGTCTTCAGCACAGCCACCGGTTTTGATGCTGAGCAGGGTACTGATTTGCACCGCATTAGCATCGAAATGCTGGCGGTGAACGGTTTGCGCTTGAAACAGCAGATCATTGAAAGGCAAAGCAAACAGGGCTTCGACTTCTTCCTGCTTCCAGTCTTGACGAATCGTCGCTTGGGTTTCTGCTACATTCTCAGGCATGATGACTCTTCACTGATTTAAAGGATTAAATTGGGTGACGGTCATGGCTGTATTCAGCACTTTGACGCATCGATCTGGGGAATTATACAGGAAACTGTTTCCGATACCCTGTTTGCTCTGTGGCTTACCGGCTGAGCACGACCCGCTATGTCAGGCCTGTGCCGCGGAGTTACCGCTGTTGGGTCCGGCCTGTCTTCGCTGTGCGATGCCACTGGAATCTGCGCAAATTTGCGGGCGCTGTCTCATGCAGCCGCCGGTTTCTGCTCACAGCTTCAGCCTGTATCGCTACCAGGCAGCTATCAAACGCTGCATCACCAGTTTCAAATTTCACCAGCAGCTGCAGTTTGCCGATTTTTTTGCCAGCAGAATGCAGCAACAAATCGCACTGCGAGAGGATCTGCCAGACAGCCTGATTCCCATTCCCCTGCATCCTCTTCGTTTGCGCCAGCGCGGCTTTAACCAGGCGCATGAGATCGCCCGCAGACTGGCACAGTCATTGAAGCTCCAATGCCAGCCCGGGCTGCTGCAGCGGGTCAGATATACCCGCTCCCAGAGTCAACTGTCTTTTAAACAGAGGGGCCAGAACCTCCGCCGAGCTTTTTCTTGCTGTACTGAGACGGTGCCGGCACACATCGCGATTATTGATGATGTAATGACCTCGGGTCACACCAGCGCTGAAGCTGCCAAAGTATTACAACAACACGGCGCCGAAACGATTGAAGTATGGACAATCGCCCGCGCAATAAGCCATTATTAATACTGGACAAAACACCGCTCATAAGGCGCCTGGATGCACGATATCGCCACCTTACAAGCCCGATTGGATGAATTGCTGCGTATCGCCAAGAGCAATGAGCGGAAACAGGAAAACTTCCAGCAGTACGAATTGGCTTTGTTCAACAGTACCAGCCTGCATGAACTGCTGAGCATCATCCTGGATCAGCACAAAGAGCGGTTTCAGCTGACCGAAGTCACCCTGATGCTGTACGACCCTGAATACGAAATCCAGCGTCTGGTGGAGTCGAAGATCGCCCAGAATGCCTGGGCCGGAAGGCTGATCTTCACGGATGCGGCGCATATGGTGAATCAGCACTTCAGCCCGCAGCGCAAACCCCGACTGCTCAAATACTCTCCGCATCAGCATGCCTATCTTTTCCCGGAACAGGATGAACTGGGCTCGGTCGCGCTGTTACCCCTGGTGCGTCAGAATCATCTATTTGGTTGTCTCAACCTCGGTAGTCGCAATCCATCGCGGTTTCAGGGCCAGATCGGCACCTTGTTTCTGGAGCACCTGGCGGCGGTTGTGTCTGCTTGCATCGAGAACGCCCGCCTGCATGAACATATCAAACTGGTAGGGCTTCGAGATGCCCTCACCGGCATCAACAACCGTCGCTTTTTTGATCAGCGTCTTAATGAGGAAGTCAGTCGAGCGCAGCGTTCTGGCGCGCCACTGTCCTGCCTTTTTATCGATCTGGACCATTTCAAACGGGTCAATGACCAGCATGGTCACCAGGCCGGTGACGCGGTGCTCAAACAAGTCTCAGGGCTACTGTCTGATCGTTTGCGCCAGACCGACGTGCTGGCCCGTTATGGTGGTGAAGAGTTTGTCATTCTACTGGCTGAGACAGCGCAGCAGGATGCCGCGCTGATTGCCGAGCAAATCCGTGACCGGGTGGCCAAAGCCCGGTTTGCTATTCCCTCCGGCAAGGCTTTGCAGGTCACGCTATCGATTGGCGTGGCCACGATGCAGTTGCCGGGCGCCATCAAGGATGGCAAGCAATTGATTGCGATGGCGGATCAGGCTGTCTATGCCGCTAAACTGTCCGGTCGTAACCGCGTTAAGCAGGCACGCTGATGCTACTGGCCACCTTTATCATCAACACCGTGATTGTCGTCACCACCGTCGTGATCCACTATGAAACCCTGTACCTGCTTGCCAAAAGATTGCCGTCGGTCAAGGTGATTCACCGCTACCGTGTGCTACTGGCCGTGATGGCGATCATGCTGGCCCATATTGTTGAAATCTGGCTGTTTGCGATTGGCTACTACATCATGATTCATACCGGCGATTTCGGCACCCTCAGCGGTAATATCGATTTAAGCCTGCTCGATTGCAGCTATTTTTCTTTCACCACCTTCACCACACTGGGGTATGGTGATATTGAGCCCAGTGGTTATCTGCGCTTTCTGACCGGTCTGGAGTCACTCACCGGACTGGTGATGATTACCTGGTCAGCCTCGTTTGTATTCCTGGAGATGCAGAAGTACTGGCCGAAACGATAAACGCTCAAGGTGACTGTCATGAACGGCAGAATCGACCAACTCCTGCAACAAATCCGCCAACTGGAAGAAGAACTGCGTGCCGAACTCAATCAACGTAGTCAGGTTATCGGCTTTACCATCCGCGGTCGCAAGGTCGAATTCGAGCGTTCGATCAAGCAGGCACATAAACAGTTCAAAATAAGTCTGTGGCGCTGGCTTGGTATCCGCCCGATTAATCTCATCACCATGCCCATCATTTACTCGATGATTGTGCCACTGATTGCCATTGACCTGATAGTCAGCTTCTACCAGTACAGCTGCTTTCCGATTTACCGGATCAAGCTGGTCAGGCGCCGTGATTACATCGTGTTTGACCGGCATCAGCTGCGTTATCTCAATCTGTTTGAACGCTGGCACTGCGTTTACTGTTCCTACGGCAACGGCGTGGTAGCCTATATCCGCGAAATACTGGCGCGTACCGAACAGTATTTCTGCCCGATCAAACACGCGCGCAAAGTGTTGGGTACGCATGAGCGTTATCAGTATTTTCTGGAATACGCTGATGCTGAGCGTTACCACCAGCGGTTACAACAATACCGAGACCGGCTTGCCAGAGGAGAATAAAGACTCAGCGCAGTTGAATCGCTGAGGGATGCTGCACAATCACAAAGTGCTGTTGCCCCTGCCGCTGCAACCAGCCCCGCACCTCCAGCGGCTGATCAAGATACTGAGTCAATGGCGGAAAGCTGTGTTTCAGTGACTTGGCAATCTTAATCACAAAATGTTCGGACACGATGAGATTGATATATTTTCGACTTTCAGCAATGTGCTCTGGCGTCACCTGCCAGCGCTGCCAGCCGGAATCAGTCTCGCCCGGTATCAAGTCACTCAGTGTTTTGGGCTGATAAGCCGGTTGTTGCCAGATGCCTCGACCGGCTTTTTCAGCACGTCTCTGGGCTGCAATCAGTTGCTGACTGTAGCGCAGATTGGGCGGTATCAGAGTCAGCATGGCCAGCCCCTGCTCCAACAGGCTGGCATTAAGATGTTCGCCGGACTCCAGGAAAACATGGGCCAGTAGCCTGTCATATTTATCCCGCTGCTCGGCATCATATTCCAGCCAGATGTGTGGTGAGCGCAGTTTTTGTCGCAGCCATTCCCGGGCAGCGTCACCACCGGCTTCGGCACGTCTATAGCGGCTTTCCACTTCCGGTGTGTTAATGCCTATCAGCCGGACCTTTTCACCATCTTTCAGCACCAGCGTATCGCCATCAATCACGTGTCTGACATTGAACTTGTAGCGATACGGTGCAGCATTAAGCTGCACCGGTTCAACACCGCTCGATGGTCTGTCACTGAAGCTGGTGTTACCAAAGCGGTCTTCACTACGGTAAATATCTGCCTGCAGACTGGCTGCCAGCAGCATGAATACGATGCCGATCCCTGTGCGCATCTTAACTCTCCCTGATTTATTTTCAGCTTGCGGCCAGCAGCTTATCCAGGCTTTCCTGCTGCGCCGCAACCTGCTCGCGGCAGTCAGCGACAAGTTGTTTGAGCATGGTTGCGACCGCATCAAAACTGTCACTGTGATGACTGGCATGCGCCGCCTCGACTGCGCAGCAGATCGCCAGATAGTCTCCCTTTTTCACCGATTGCGGCATCTCTGACAGCGTCATTGCCAGCTTTTTAAGCAGGTGCTGCAACTCGGACCGCTTATCCGCCTGCATCATCGAGTTCAGCAGGGTCTGGGCCTGCTGCAAATCATGCTGAATAACCTGCCCCAGTTCCTGAATTCCCTGGGTCAAAACCCGGAAAGCATCTCCCTCACTGCCTGCACGGGCCGCGGCGCTGACTGCATTGGATGACAGTAAATGCATCTGCCTCAGCAAGGGCTGCATTGCTGCCAGGTGCTGCACGAGCGACTCAAGCTCCGGTTTGAGTTGATGAAATAGATTGTGGTCAAGCTGCCCAGTCATCAGTCAGCCCAGAACAGGTAATGCAGGACCAGACTGGCAAAGATGACCAATCCCACCCAGTTGTTATTGAGAAAGGCCCGCAGACAGGCTTTGGGCTCACGATGGCGGCTGAGAAATTGCTGGTAAATAAACAGGCCAGCCACAAGCGCCAGGCCCAGGTAATAGACCATGCTGAGTTCAAGCTGCTGGCCAATCAACAGCATCACCAGCAGGTAGGCCACCTGCAGAATGCCCTGAATCACCCGGTCATCCTCACCGAATAAAATGGCCGTGGATTTAACCCCGATTTTCAGGTCGTCCTCACGGTCGGCCATCGCATAAAAAGTGTCATAGACCGTGGTCCAGATAATATTGGCCATAAACAACAGCCAGGCGATAATCGGCAGGCTGCCGGTCTGGGCTGTAAAAGCCATCGGAATCGCCCAGCCGAAGGCCATACCCAGATAGATCTGTGGCAGATAGGTGTAGCGTTTCATAAAGGGATAGGTCGCGGCCAGACATACCGCCACCAGCGACAACAAGATTGTCATCGTATTCAACAGCAGCACCAGACCAAAGGCGGCCAGGGCCAGCACAACAAAGACCATGATAGCGTCACCTGCCTGCAATTCACCGGTCGCCAGCGGTCGGCCCTCGGTGCGCCAGACATCGCCATCAATCTCACGATCGGCAAAATCATTAACCGCGCAACCGGCGCTGCGCATAATAATGACGCCCAGTATAAAGACCATCAATACTGTCAAATCCGGTAGGCCTTCAGCAGCGATCCACAAAGCGCTGAGTGTCGGCCACATCAAGAGCAGAATGCCAATCGGCCGGTCCAGTCGCATGAGGCGCAGATAGGGCTGTAAAACGCTGAGTTTTGAACTCACTCACTCACTCCATTTATCAGACGGCAAAAAGATCTCATTCACCAGCAAACCTTTATCTTCGAGATAAAAACAGGAACGGCGCGCCCATAATTGCTCAGGTAGCTGCTCTAAATGGCGGGTAGCCATTTTAAACAGGGTATCTTGCTGTTGCAGGCAGGTCACTTCAATCTCGCCACGCTGCAGCGAGGGGTCATTGAACAGCATCTGTCCCAGCGAGCGGTTACCCAGGGTTTCAAACCGGGCCTGCATCGCCTGATAAGTACGCCTGGGTACCAGCGTGCGGGCATAGACTTCGGCTTTATCGCCATCCAGCAGATGCACTTCGCGGCTGAACATCAGTTGCCCCAGGGGCTGGTCCAGCAGCAGGGACTCATCTGGCAGTGGTCGTTGCCAGCCGCTTTGCAGCAGCCTGACTGAAAAAGCCTGTTTGCATACATTTGTTAACTGCTGGGTCAGCGAACCGCTGTCTGTCAGCCATTCGCGCAAGGCGGGCGGCAGGGATTGGACAAGCGGCGACTGCCAGTGGCTACGGAAATTCATTAACGGTCCATTCATCACACATTGCCGAAATCGAGTTTATGGGCAAACCAGCGGTTGACCAACGCATCGGCCTGTTGCGGCGCTTCTTTAAGGATCGCCCTGGCCGCGCGGTCCATCACTGCCATAAGCTCCTGGTCCTCTATCAGATCCGCGACCCGAAATTGCGGCAAGCCGGTCTGGCGAGTGCCCAATACTTCGCCGGGACCGCGGATTTCAAGATCCCGCTGAGCTATCACAAACCCGTCATTAGTCTCACGCAGACATTTGAGTCTGGCCTGTCCATTTTCGGATAAAGGCGGATGGTACATCAATACACAATGACTCTCGATCTGGCCACGTCCCACCCGGCCCCGTAACTGATGCAACTGGGCGAGTCCCAGTCGCTCGGCATTTTCAATCACCATCAGACTGGCATTGGGCACATCGACACCCACTTCAATCACCGTGGTCGCCACCAGCATATCCAAATCACCGGCTTTAAAGGCATTCATCACCGTGTCTTTATCGGCAGTTTTCATGCGGCCATGCACCAGACCAATTTTCAGGTCCGGCAGACTGTCCTGCAGTATCGTGGCAGTATCTTCGGCAGCCTGACATTGCAGATGCTCGGACTCTTCAATCAACGTACAGACCCAATAAACCTGTCGCTGTTGCTGACAGGCGGCATGCACCCGGTCTATTACATCCTGGCGCCGGTTATCTGGAACCACTACGGTAGTGACCGGGGTCCGGCCCGGAGGCATCTCATCGATGATTGAGACATTCAAGTCCGCATAGGCCGTCATCGCCAGCGTACGGGGAATGGGTGTCGCCGTCATCACCAGTTGATGCGGCA
>CAYMEE010000037.1:14955-20416 GCA_964389455.1 uncultured Methylophaga sp.
GTCATCGCCAGCGTACGGGGAATGGGTGTCGCCGTCATCACCAGTTGATGCGGCATCGAATCGACATCACGCCCCTTGTCTCTTAAAGCCAGACGCTGATGCACACCAAAGCGGTGCTGCTCATCGATAATCACCAGCCCGAGGTTATTGAAGACCACCTCATCCTGAAACAGGGCATGCGTCCCGACCGCGACCTTCGTTTCGCCTGACTGCAGATCCGCCAGCACCTGTTTACGCTGAGAGGCAGTTTGCTTACCGGCGCACCAGCCCACTTGAATCCCCAGCGGTGTCAGCCAGTTGGCAAAGGTGCGGTAATGCTGCTCGGCCAGTAGTTCCGTCGGTGCCATCATCACTGCCTGACAACCGGCAGATACGGCTTCAATCGCCGCCAGCGCCGCGACGACTGTTTTACCGGAGCCGACATCCCCCTGCACCAGCCGCTGCATCGGATGCGGCTCGGCCATATCCTGCAGAATCTCGTTAATCACCCGTTGCTGAGCGCCTGTCAGCGGAAACGGTAAAGCACGCAATAATTGCGCACGGTGCTGGCTGTCGCCCCTGAGTATCGGCGCGGTGTGATGCTGAGTCTGGGCGCGCAATTTTTTCATTGTCAGCTGCTGCGCCAGCAACTCCTCGTATGCCAGTCGTTTCTGAGCCGGATGCCTGCGTTCCAGCAATTTTTCGACCGCCGCATCAGGCGGTGGCTGATGAACATATTTCAGCGCATTCACCAGAGAATATTCAGCAGCCTGATGTAGCCTGGATGAAGCGGTCAACAGCTCGGGCATGGAATCCTGATCCAGTATCGCCAATGCCTGCTTCATCAATTTACGCAATGACAGTTGGTGCAGGCCTTCTGTGGTGGGATAAATCGGCGTCAGCTCATTATCAACCGGAACAATGCCCTCTGAGGCGATAAGCTGATATTCGGGATGGACCATTTCCAGCGAGGACGGTCCGTTTCGCACTTCGGCAAAACAACGGATGCGGCGGCCTTTGGCTAATTGCTCCTGCTGGGCTTTGGAAAAATGAAAGAACCGCAGCACCATGGCGCCAGTGCCATCAGAGATGTGACACAAGAGAGATCGGCGGCGACCGAATTTGACCTGAGACAGCTGAATCGTCCCCTCCACCAGGACTTCCTGGCCGGGCCTGAGTGCGCCCAATGGCATCAGCCGGGTGCGATCCTGGTAACGCAGGGGTAAATGAAACAGCAGATCCTGGACCTGCTGTATGCCAATTTTTTCAAGACGCTCGGCGACTTTTGCGCCGACACCTTTAAGCGAAGTTACCGGCTGTGATAACAACTCACCCGCCACCACAGCCGCTGACTCCATAGCTGATTGAGTTAAGCGCCCAGGTGCAGCACCGCGTCCATTTCAACCGGCACATCCTTGGGCAGGGAGGCCACACCAATCGCTGCACGCGCCGGATAGGGCTGTTCGAAATACTCGGTCATGATCTCGTTGACCGTACCGAAATGACTGAGGTCGGTCAGGAAAATATTCAGTTTGACAACATCCTGCAGGCTGCCACCGGCGGCTTCAGCGACGGCAGAGAGATTGTCGAACACGCGACGTACCTGGGCAGAAAAATCACCATCCAGTACCGTCATGGTTTCCGGTACCAGCGGGATCTGGCCGGACAGATAGACGATATCGCCGACTTTGACTGCCTGAGAATACGGACCGATAGCTTCAGGGGCATCGGCGGTATGAATGATTTCGCGTGTCATTGAGTTCTCCATTGAAGGCCGCTGAAGCGGCGTCATTGATTAATACGGGAAATTCTTTCCACCATATCGAGCAGGCGCAGACGGCGGATCACGCGCGCCAGATGCTGGCGGCTCTGTACTTCGATGGTCAGTCTGAGATCGGAGTAACCACCGTCACGCTCATCCACAACCACGTTGTCGATATTGGAATCCGCCTCAGACACCACGGCCGCGACTGTGGCCAGCACACCGCGCTGGTTTTTGACGTGCACCATGATATCGACCGGGAATTCGCGATCAACATCCGGTGCCCAGGTTACATCCAGCCACTTCTCGTTCTGCACGCGTAGGTGTGAGGTATTTTTACAGCTGCGCTGGTGAATAATAATGCCGCGGCCGGTGCTGACATAGCCGTGAATCGGATCACCCGGAATCGGATGACAGCAGCGGGCAAAGCTCACTACCATGCCCTCGGTACCGGCGATCATCAACGCCTGAGGTTCTTTATTCGGGGTCGATTCATTGACCAGCTTCTGTGCAATCAACAGCGCTGAATGATTGCCCAGGCCGATATCTTCCAGCAGATCATCAAACTGCTTGAGCTCAAATTCATGAACCAGTTCGTTAAATCGTTCCACTGGAATCTCATCCAGGTGGGTTGAAAACGCGGTCAGATGTTTATTCAGCAGTCGCCGGCCCAGCAAAATCGCCTCTTCGGTCTGCAAATGACGCAGGTAATGGCGGATGCTGGTGCGGGCTTTGGCGGTGACGACAAAATTCAGCCAGGCCGGATTCGGATGCGAGTTAGGCGAGGTAATGATCTCGACCGACTCCCCGGTTTCCAGTTGGGTGCTCAGTGGCACCAGATGGCGACCGACTCGGGCGGCAACACAGTTGTTACCGACATCGGTATGCACCGCGTAAGCGAAATCGACCGCGGTGGCGCCACGGGGCAGCGTCAGGATCTCTCCTTTCGGGGTCGAGACATAAATTTCATCCGGGAACAGGTCAATGCGCAGGTTTTCCAGGAACTCCATCGAGTCACCAGAGCCTTTCTGCATTTCCAGAATGCCCTGCAGCCACTGCCGCGCCTTACGATGTGCCAGGTTATCACCACCGGATTCGCCGGTTTTATACAACCAGTGTGCCGCTACCCCGGCTTCCGCCATATGGTCCATATCGCGAGAGCGAATCTGAACTTCTATCGGCACCCCGTAAGGACCGAATAAGACGGTATGCAATGACTGGTAACCATTGGCCTTGGGAATGGCAATGTAGTCCTTGAACTTGCCCTGCACCGGCTTGTAGAGGTTATGCACCACACCCAGCATCCGGTAGCAGGCATCGACATCATCGACAATGATGCGAAAGGCATAAACGTCCATGACTTCAGAAAACGACAACTGCTTGCTGACCATTTTCTTATACAGGCTGTAGAGATTCTTCTCCCGCCCCTGAATATCGGCGCTAAGGCCTTCCTGCTCCATCCGGTTGAGAATAGAGGCCGTGATCTGACTGACGATTTCCTTGCGGTTACCGCGCGCCTTGCGTACCGCATCCTGCAATACCCGGTAGCGAATCGGATACAGCACGTGGAAGCCCAGGTCTTCCAGCTCGCAACGCATCAGGTTCATACCCAGGCGCTGGGCAATCGGCGCATAGATATCGAGGGTTTCGTGGGCAATGCGGCGACGCTTTTCCGGACGCAAATGGCCCAGTGTGCGCATGTTATGCAGGCGGTCGGCCAGTTTGACGATAATAACGCGAATATCGCGTGACATCGCCAGCAGCATTTTGCGCAGGTTTTCCGCCTGCGCATGTTTGGTGGTTTCGAAAGCGGCCTTGGCGAGTTTGGTGACGCCCTCCACCAGTTCGGCCACTTCTTCACCGAATTCAGCCGTGAGGTCATCGCGGCTCAGCGCCGTATCTTCAATCACGTCGTGCAGCAAACCCGCCATGATGCATTCGTAGTCCATATGCATCATCGCCAGCACATGGGCTACCGCCAGCGGGTGGGTTATATAGCGCTCGCCGCTGCGACGAGTCTGCCCTTCGTGTGCGTTATCAGCAAAGTGATAAGCACGACGAATTGCATCCACATGTTTGGCATCCAGATAATTGGACGTCGCGAAACACAGATCATCGATCGTGAGTTTCGGTTCAGACTCCTGGATGAAATCCAGTTCGGAAGCGACTGAAGGCTTGGCGCTCACAGCTTATTCTTGGCTTTGCAGCTCTTCATCGGCGACGATGCTTTCTTCAGCATGTTCGCGGGCGCTGGTTTTAGTCAGGATATCCGGACCGACCAGACCTTCTGCAATTTCACGCAGTGCCAGTACGGTGGGTTTGTCATTATCGAGATCGACCATAGGGTCATCGCCCAAGGCGATTTCACGCGCACGTTTTGCGGCAACCAGAACCAGCTGGAAACGGTTTTCAACGTTTTCTAAACAATCTTCTACAGTGGTGCGAGCCATTTTAATTTCCCGTGAGTTAAAAGAAGTAATTCTACGTAATATCAGCGTTTTAAGCTAGGTAAACTAGGCCGCTGCTGGCGATAAAAGGGGGGGGTCAACCCAGCAGTTCGGTGATAAGAGCGGCCTGCTTCTGCTTTTGCAAAGCCAGTGTATGCCGTTTTGCCATGATAATGGCTGTCAGGTTCTCCAGTGCCAGGTCGAAATCATCATTGACGATGAGGTAATCAAATTCCACGTAGTGGGAGATTTCATTTTCGGCATCCCGCATCCGCCGAGCGATAATCTCTTCATTATCCTGACCGCGGTTGCGTAAACGTTGTTCCAGCGTGGTTTTCGACGGCGGCAGAATAAAAATACCGGTAGCATCTGTCAGATTATTACGTACTTGCTGCGCGCCCTGCCAGTCGATTTCCAGGATGACATCCAACCCCTGAGCCAGCATTTCCTGCACGGCCACTGAAGAGGTGCCGTAACTGTTATCAAACACCGTGGCAGACTCAAGAAAATCGCCCTTGTCGCGCATATCGGCAAAGGTTTGCTGGCTGACGAAATGATAATCACGGCCATCAATTTCACCCTCACGCGGTGGTCGCGTCGTATGAGAGACGGACAAACGTATATCTTCGTGGCGCGCGACCAGCGCATTCACCAGACTGGTTTTTCCTGCGCCAGACGGGGCGGCGACGATAAATAAACTTCCTATCATGCAAGCAAACCTTGGTCTTAATTCCAAAACCGACCCGAGCCGGTGCAACCCAAAAGGTCATTATACCGATGAGAACTCATTATGCGGCGAATTAGTCACAAGATTGTCTTTTGAAGTACGGATTATCGTAAAGCTTGATTTACTTGGAATACTTCTTCTTTACGGTTTGCTAATTTGGCGTTCCATGACAATGGAGAAGTCAATGAACCCCGATACTTCACAGCTCAGCCGCGATCAATTGCTGGCCATGTTCCGGCTGCAAACAGATATCGCGAAACTGGGCCTGAATATCAGCCATATTTTGGACATGGTCACAGAACGCAGTATGGCGATGACAGGTGCCGATGGCAGTGTGATTGAACTGAATGACAATCAGCACATGGTTTATCGTGCCGCCACCGGTATCGCCAGCAGCCAACTCGGCCTTCGGGTACCCGTTCAGGGCAGCTTGTCCGGACTGTGCAACGAGACCGGCAATACTTTGCGTTGTGATGATGTCAGTACCGATCCGCGTGTCGATCGCGCCGCCTGCGAACGGCTTAAACTCGGGGCAATGCTCGTGGT
>CAYMEE010000037.1:20516-22447 GCA_964389455.1 uncultured Methylophaga sp.
CTAAAACAGATCAATGATAATTTTGGCCACCTTAGCGGCGACGCGGCGATTGCTGAGTTTGCCAGAAGACTGAAGCAGAAAAGTCGGTCCAGTGACACCGTCGCCCGCTTCGGTGGCGATGAGTTCGGCATGATCCTGGCCCCTATATCTCTGCGAGAAGACATAGATTTAAAGGCCCGACGGCTGGAAACTCAGCTCGAACAGAAGTTTCTACACAATGAGGATGTGCTTCCTCTTAGCGCCAGCATCGGTGGCGCGGTCTACCCCCATGATGGCCGGGATCTTGAAACCCTGCTGGAAAAAGCGGATCAACAGATGTACGCCCGCAAGCGGGCATTCAAAAAAGCACGCTGACTTATTCGATATTCTGAATCTGTTCGCGCATCTGTTCGATCAATACTTTCAGATCGACTGAGTAGCGGGTGGTATCGGTGTCGATTGATTTGGAGCCCAGTGTATTGGCTTCGCGGTTCAGTTCCTGCATCAGAAAGTCCAGTCTGCGACCAATCGGTTCATCACGCTGCAACACCGACTCGACTTCACGAACATGATTCTGCAAACGGTCCAGTTCTTCGGCGACATCGCTCTTCTGTGCCAGCATGACCATTTCCTGTTCCAGTCTTTCCGGTTCCAGACTCATCACCAGGTCCTGCACTCTTTCCTGTAACTTCTGACGATGAGTTTGCAGAATTTCCGGCATGCGTTCGCGCACCGCTTCCGCAATCTGGTGGATCTGCTGACAACGCTGTTCAATCATGACCTGCAGAGCAGCCCCTTCACGCTCACGGGTATCAACCAGGTCAATCAGTGCTGTTTGCAATGAGGCCATCACGCGTTCGCTGAGCGCATCCTGATCCAGTGTCGGGGTCTCAATCACACCGGGCCATTGCATCACTTTCATCATATCCAGCGGCGCGGCATTGTCACTCAGCAAGGCCAGTTGCTGATAACGACCGATAACCCGTTCGGCCAGCGCCTCATTGATGTCCAGGCTCTCCTGTTGCTGTTCCGGTGACTTGTAACGGAGCGTCACCTCGACTTTACCGCGGCCCAGGGTATCGCTGATAAATTTGCGCATCGCCATTTCCAGGGGCCGGAAGCTCTCATCAAGACGGAAGCCCACCTCAAGGTAACGGTGATTTACCGAACGAATTTCCCAGCTCAGGGTACCCAGATCTGTTTGCTCCTCATGGCGGGCAAACGCGGTCATGCTTCGAGTCACAAATAAATTCCAGCGTCAGAGAAAACCCAGATTCTACCCAAATCCCCCTGCGGCTGACAGTCACGATCAGTATAATGAGCCAAATTTGATTGGGAGAAATACCGGTTATGCGTCCAAGTGGTCGTCAAACGAATGAGTTAAGACAAATCAACATTACCCGCAACTACACCAAACATGCCGAGGGTTCGGTACTGGTTGAATTCGGTGACACCAAGGTGCTGTGTACTGCTTCTGTTGAAGAACGTATTCCTCCATTCCTCCGCGGCACCGGCGAAGGCTGGGTCACTGCAGAATATGGCATGTTGCCCCGCTCCACCGGCTCACGTATGCAGCGTGAGGCCGCTCGCGGCAAACAGGGTGGCCGTACTATGGAAATTCAGCGTCTGATCGGCCGTTCCCTGCGCGCCGCCATTGACCTGAAATCCCTGGGCGAACGCACCATTACGATCGACTGTGACGTGATTCAGGCTGATGGCGGCACCCGCACTGCCTCCATCACCGGCGCTTATGTCGCGCTTCAGGATGCCGTCAACTTCCTGCTTAAATCCCGCAAAATCAAGACCAGCCCACTTTACGGTCAGGTGGCGTCCATTTCCGTCGGTATCTTCCAGGGCACGCCAGTGCTGGATCTGGACTACGCCGAAGACTCTTCTGCCGAAACCGATATGAATGTAGTCATGAACGAAGCCGGGGCGTATATTGAATTACA
>CAYMEE010000038.1:0-22330 GCA_964389455.1 uncultured Methylophaga sp.
ATGACAGCGTGCTCTAATGGCTGCTGATTTTGTCATGAATAAGTTGGGAAAAAGATGGCATCACGCAACAAATTTTCTCTCTGGCTGACACTCTCTGTGCTGCTTGTTGTGGCCTTTGGTGTACCGCTGGTCACGGATAGGTCCTGGTCGTCTATTTTCGAGGCTGGCGTAGATCGTTATTTAGATGCCGCAGAGCGTGCCTCACAAATCGGTGAGGAAGAAGACGATGACGACGAGCGTGAAGGCGGAGAGCCGATGCGGGTCGAAATCGACGACGAAGTAAAAAACGCAGCGGGTATTGAGTTGATGAATCTGCAACAGGATTTGTACTACCCCGAGTCCCGTGCCTATGCCAGCGTGGTGGATGTGCGTGATCTCATTCAGTGGCGGACCCGACTTAAGCAGCTGAAAGTTGAACTGGAACTGGCGCAAATGGAAGAACGGGCCCAGCTTCAGGAGTTGAACCGCTTGCGTAAACTGGCTGAGGCTACCGGCAGCATCGCCAGCAAGAACATCAACTATGCGGAGTCCAACTGGCAACAGGCCAGGGCCAAACGTCAGGCCGCGGAGCTTGCACTGGAGGCAGCCAGAACGGAGCTCACCCAGGGCTGGGGCGCCGTGATCGCAGCTTGGGTGTCTGAACAAGACTCGAAGGAATTTGAACGTCTGGTGACTCGCCAGGATACGCTGATTCAGATTACCCTGCCGGTGGCGTTGAGCCTGCCTGCGGATGTGAATGTGATTCGTGTCTCACGTCAGGGCCAGCGGGACAATGCAAGAAAAGCCTACTTCGTATCGCCGGCTTTTGTTGCTAACTATGCAGCTCAGGGCGAAACCTATTATTTCAAAATGGCCACCGGCAAATTGCGACTGGGTATGCGTCTGCATGCCTGGATTCCACGTAATGCCGAGGGGCTTCAGGGCTTCTTTATTCCTGAGCGAGCCATTGTCTGGTATTCCGGTAAACCCTGGACTTATGTTCAGCAGGATGAATTAGTCTACCGTCGCCGTCCTCTGGCAGATGGAGAAGCAGTGGCCGGCGGTATCTTTATCCAGTCTGAGTTTGAGGAAGGCGAATCACTGGTGGTTGCCGGCTCTCAGATGCTGCTATCAGAGGAGTTCAGCTGGCAGATTCTGGATGAAGACGATGATTGACCCTTGTTACGGCATTGCTGAGGAAAAGCGTCTGATGGCGCGGCAAAAAAAGTGTTTAACAGCGACAGGCATGACTATTAAGGAGAAATCAGATGCTGTCTAAGCTGGTTGCTTTCTCCGTTCGTTTCCGTGGCGTGGTGGTGGCACTTGCCTCATTGATGCTGATTTATGGTGCTTATAAGCTTTCTAACGTCAGTCTGGATATTTTCCCGGAATTCGCGCCCAAACAGGTCATTATTCAAACCGAGGCGCAGGGGCTCACGGCCGAGCAGGTCGAGATTCTGGTCACGCAACCATTGGAAAATTCGCTGCGAGGACTGGTCGGCCTGCAATCAATTCGATCTCAGTCGATTCCCAGCCTGTCTGTACTGATCCTCACGTTCTATGACAGCACAGATATCTATCTCGACCGGCAGTTAGTCTCAGAACGGCTGTTAGGCTTGCAGGACAAACTGCCTGCCGGAGTAGAAACACCGGTCATGGTGCCGCTGGAGTCGTCATCCGGAACGGTGATGACCATTGGCCTGACCTCCGAGCGCCATAACCTGATGGAATTACGATCGCTGGTGGACTGGACACTGGGGCCTCGCCTTCTCAGTGTCGAGGGTGTGGCGGATATTAATGTCTTCGGTGGTCATGAGCGGCAACTGCAGATTCAAATCGATCCCAACAAGCTGGCGCAGTTTGATCTATCTGTCGAAGAGGTCACCCAGGCGGCACGCCAGGCCACCGGCATTATGGGCGCCGGCTACATTGAAAACCCAAACCAGCGTCTGGCGCTGCAGGTGATTGGGCAGCCACTGACCGCCGAGCAACTGGCTAAAGTGGTGATTCGCAAAAACGGGGTCGATATACTCCACCTGGGCGATGTCGCCACTGTCAAGACCGCGCCAGCCCCGACTATCGGTGGTGCTGCGGTGGGCACCGTACCGGGTGTCGTGCTGATGGTGATCGGTCAATATGACGCCGAAACCCTGGCCATTACCGAAGGCGTGGAAGCGGCACTGGCCGAGTTCAAGGATGGTTTCGAGGCAGAAGGCATTACTTTGCACGATGACTTGTTCCGACCAGCCAACTACATACAAAGCTCTCTGCATAACATCCAGGAACATCTCTATGTCGGTGGTGGCCTGGTGATGCTGGTACTGGTGCTGTTTTTATTCAACCTGCGCACCGCCTTGATCTCTTTGACCGCGATTCCGCTGTCGATTATGGCGGCGCTGATTGTACTTCTGCATCTCGGTATCAATATCAATATTATGGTGCTGGGCGGCCTGGCGATTGCGCTGGGTGAAGTGGTCGATGATGCCATTATCGATACCGAGAATATTTTCCGTCGGCTGCGTGAAAATGCCGCGTTGGCATCGCCGCGCTCAACATTGGATGTGGTCTATGACGCCTCCATGGAAGTGCGGAGTTCGGTTGTGTATGCCAGCTTTATTGTAATGCTGGTCTTCGTGCCACTACTGACTTTGAGCGGTGTCGCCGGTCGCATGTTCGAACCGCTGGGGGAAGCCTATATTCTGGCTATCTTCGCCTCCCTGCTGGTGGCGCTGACCGTGACCCCCGCGCTTTGTCATATTCTGCTGGCCAACAAAGGCGATATCAGCGACCGTGAACCGCCTGTTATCCAGTGGCTAAAACCGCTTTATGGCAAGATGCTCAGAAGCGTCAGTCAGGCACCACGAATGACGATTGCCGGTGTGCTAATTTTCTGTGCGGCTGGTGTTGGTATTCTGCCGCTACTGGGAGGCAGTTTCCTGCCGGAGCTGCGTGAAGGTCACTATATTATTCACACGGCGAGTCTGCCCGGCACCTCTATCGGTGAGTCGCTGCGTATCGGTGGCGAAATTGAAAAACGGGTGGCCGAAATACCGGGCGTTCGTTCGACCTCTCAATGGGCTGGCCGTGCTGAGCGGGGCGCGGATACCTTCGGCACCTATTACAGTGAATACGAAGTGGATCTGGAGCCTCTGGACGGTGCCGGTCAGCAACGGGTGCTGGATGAAATTCGTGAGATTCTGGAAGCCTTCCCCGGTATCAACTCGGAGGTTAACTCATTCCTGACGGAACGGATCGATGAGACCATTTCCGGTTACACCTCACCGGTAGTGGTCAATATATATGGTAAGGATCTGGAGGCACTGGACCGCAAAGCCAGAGAAGTCGCGGCCGTGATGCAGGACATCGAAGGCGCTGCAGATGTGCAACTGCGGGCCCCCCCCAGTGAACCACAGCTTGAAGTCAGACTGGATCTCGACAGTCTGGCGTTCTGGGGGCTGACCCCGAGAGAGGTGATGGATACCCTCAAAACCGCTTATGACGGTGTCGCAGTCGGCCAGGTCTACGAAGGCAACCAGGTGTTTGATGTGGTGGTTATTATGCCGGAAGAATTTCGGCAGCAACCCCGTCACGTGCGAGAACTGCCGATCCGTGCGGCCGATGGCTTTATGCTGAGCCTACAGGATGTAGCGACGATACAGCAGGTCTCTGGTCGTCACGCGATTCTGCACCGTGACGCGCAGCGCCATCAGACGGTGACCAGTAATGTCAGTGGTCGGGATCTGACTTCCTTTTTTGATGAACTGCGTGAGCGGGTGCATGACGAGGTTGAATTCAGCGCTGACATTTATCCTGAATTCACCGGTGCAGCAATAGCGCAGGCCCAGTCACGTGAAGATCTGATCGTGCATTCCAGCCTGGCCGGTATTGCCGTATTGCTATTACTTTTCCTCGCTTTACGCAGCGTCAGGAATGTTTCTCTGGTTCTTATCAATCTGCCGTTTTCGCTGGTGGGCGGGGTGATTGCGGTACTGTTCACCAATGGCGTGTTGTCGATTGGTTCGATGGTGGGTTTTGTCACCCTGTTCGGTATTACCCTGCGTAACTCGATCATGCTGGTCTCTCACTACCAGTACCTGGTTGTCGAGGAGGGCGCTGAGTGGAATCTGGATACGGCGATCCGCGGGGCACAGGAACGCTTACCTTCTATTCTGATTACTGCACTGGTGACCGCGCTGGCGATGCTGCCGATCGCGGTTAATTCCGATAACCCTGGGCGTGAGATTATGGGCCCCATGGCGGCCATTATTATTGGTGGACTGGTGTCATCGACAATTCTGAACCTTTTGGTTCTACCCAGTGTGATGCTGCGCTACGGTAAGTTTAACCGACTCGAGGATGAGACCCTGGAAATCAAACAGTCGCGCGCATAAGACCGCTCCGAGGAGCTACCACGTTAATTCATGGACAGTTTGATTGAGCAGTCAAGTGCTGCTCAATCCAGCGGTATCAGGAAGGCAATGGCAATTATGCCAACGACAATGAGTAAAAACAGTAAATCAAGCATCAGGGTTGAATGGCGAAACTTTGTGCCTGCTCGTTACGCTGTTCAGCAAAAAACAGGTAAATGCGTTTGAGTTCATCCGGGCTGAAGTGAATCAGAATCAGCTGCTGGCCGGGATGGATCAGGTTCGGATCATGGCCCATGGTTTGAGTGCTGAAGTTATAAATATAACTGGACTCGACTTTCTGATTCAGAATCTTGCCCAGGAAAGAGCTGAGTCCTGTCGGCAACGGTTCATCCGCATCGGCAGGGATAGTAACTCTCACAATATCCTTGTTGGGTGCGATGCCTTCCAGTGACAGGCCCTGGCGGAAACGATGAATCAGACCGCTTTGGATAATCCCCCATAAGCCTTGTCGGTCTTCTTCAGTCACGCGGTGAAGGTAAAACAGCGCATTGTCAGGCAACTCTCCGGATTGCACGATATCCTTAACCGATAACTCTTCCACGCCCCGGTCTATGGTGGCCGTCACTTCCTGAGAAGGTTCAAGCTGAGATTCTGCGAGTTCACCCGCGGTCATCTGACGTGTTTGTTTTTTCTCAGTGATCACCGTGACAGGCGCATCTTGATCCAGACTTTTGTCAGTCAAAAGATCGCCCAGCGGGGCTTCACGACGGCTGCCATCCGCTTGCTTGAGGATAATGCGCTGGGTTTTATCTCCAATGCTTTGGTCGAGCTCACGCAGCGTTGTCTCTGACTCTTCGGTTTCAATATAGTTAAGCGTCAGGGGCGTATCGGCAGTAATGCTCTTATCTTGTAACAGGTCGCCGACGGTCGTATCGCGATGCTCCTGTTTCGGGATAGCGATTATGCCATCATGGCGAACGAATTCACCCTGTTGTTCAGTGATAGTCACCGTTTCATTTTCTGCAGGAGAGGGGGCGAGATTTTCAACGAAGGTTTCGGCTTCTTCCTGCGCTATCTGCGCCTGATCAATCTCGGGCAGCGTTCCTTCAGTGATGACCTCTAATTCCGGTTCCTCGATTTCTATCGGTGGCGTCACGGTATGCTCAGTACGTGATGGCTGCAGATCGGCAAACAACACATACCCCAGCACAACCAGAATGATGAGGGCCAGAATCGCGGGGATAAGCGATGGTGAGGGACGGGCTGATTTGGCCATAACTTCCTGCTTTGCGGCTTAATAGTCAGTTCGAGAATAAGCCAGTCAATGTCGCCGGATCAAGTTTCTGTTGCCAGCGTGCCATCGTCTCGGGCGCCTGTTGCAATTCATTGAGAATCTGCCGGGCCTGCTCCTGCGAGGTCAGCGGAGACAGGGGGATAAGCTCACTGAGAGTCGCGACCATCGCTGACCGGTCGCTACCGTTTTTATCAAGTGAATTCACCACGGTCTCAACCAGCTGCTGCAAATCAACCTGAGACAGCAGGTAGGGAATGCGTTTAATGGCGACCGTGTCTGCGTTTATTTCGAGAATGACCGCCATCTGCGCCAGCCATGTCTGATGCTGATCCAGTAATGCCAGCGCAGGGCAGGGCAAACTCAGCCGCATCGGCACCAGAATCGGCCTTGAAGTCAAATCTCCTCGTTCAACAGCCTGGTGAAACTGTGCCTGTCGCAGGGCCCGATCAGCGGCCTGTAAATCAATTAACAGCGGTTCTTCTGAATAAATCAGACCAAAACGTTGATGGAGGATCAAAATTTCATTCTGACGACGATAAATAGGTGCTGGCTGTAGCACGCTGAGCGGTTTTGAAACCGGTTGCGTTTCATAGTGACTGGCTTTTTCTTGGACCTGGTCAGATGCCTTTGCTAATGGCAGTTCATTTTGAACGTTCGGCACCTCGGTTTCGTTGTCCAGCGCTTCTGTCACTGCTCGGGTGATGAGTCCGTGAATCAGTCGGGCATCACGAAACCGGACTTCATGCTTGGTGGGGTGCACATTCACATCGACGCGATCCAGCGGCAGGGTCAGATACAGCACATAAGCGGGCTGTCTGCCAGCAGGCAATGTATCGCCGTATGCCTGGCGCACCGCGTGATTGATGATACGGTCACGGATAACCCGGCCATTAATAAAAAAGTACTGCACATCGGTCTGAGCACGATGCGCACTGCGTTTGCCGACCCAGCCCTGCAGGCGAATATCTTCAAACTGCTGATCTAGATAACGGGCATTACGTGTGAAAGCCTGGCCGCAGATTTTACTGATGCGCTGAGAGTGCAGAGCGGGATCTGTCAGCGCGGGCAGTTTGAGCCAATGACTGTCACTGAAGCGGCCATTGAAACCGACATCAAAACGGCTTAGTGCCAGACGGTTGAATGTGGTGATCAGATGTTGCAGTTCGGTTTTATCACTGCGCAGAAAGCGGCGCCGGGCCGGCAGATTAAAAAACAGTTCGGCAACACTGACACTGGTCCCGTCCGGATGCGCAGCGGGTTCTGGCTGCTCTGAGTCACTGACGAGTTGCCAGCCACAGTCCTGATCGGGCTGTTTCGAAGCCAGGGTCAGTCTGGAAACGGAGGCAATACTGGGCAGGGCTTCACCGCGAAAGCCCAGGCTACCGATATGACTGAGCTGTTCACTGCTGTTGATTTTGCTGGTGGCATGCCGGCTGAGTGCCAGCGGCAGGTCATCCGGATGAATGCCGCCACCATTATCCGAGACTTTAATCAGTTGCCTGCCAGCGCCTTCAATCTGAATATCAACCTGTGTGGCACCGGCGTCGATGCTGTTCTCGACCAGCTCCTTGAGCACGGAGGCCGGGCGTTCGACCACCTCGCCGGCGGCTATCTGGTTGGCAAGGTGTAGCGGTAGTGCATGAATACGGTTGTTCATCTGGCCAGTTTAGCAGTTCATCATGTACAGACTAGAGTAATAACTAACCACGAAGGTACAGAGTTCACAGAGAAAAATGATGTTTCAGAGCGGGTCAATAAACGCTAGAGCTGATGTAGTGATGGGGCATTTGATTAAATCCGAGGAGCTGAAAGAGACAAATCCAGCTTTACGCTCTTTCAGGGGGTAATATGAACTCTCTGAGTCCCTGTGCTTCTATCAATCAGGGTTAAGCCTAGGGAATTTTCAGTACATCACCGATTTGAATCGTGGTTCCCGACAGTTGGTTCATCGTACGGATATCGGCCATGCTGACCTGATAGCGCTGGGCGATCATGCTGAGCGTATCGCCAGCACTGACAATATGCTGCTGCGGCAGACTGGTGCCCGGCAGTGGATTACGCTGGAAGTAATTGCGAATGCCGACCATCATGGCATGCGCCAGTTTAGCCTGGTGACTTGAGGTCAGCAGGCGACGTTCTTCTTCCGGGTTGGAAATAAACGCGGTTTCAACCAGCACTGATGGGATATCCGGAGATTTCAAGACAACGAAAGCGGCCGACTCGACCTGCTTCTTATGTACATGTCCCACCCGCTTGAGGCCGGATAGCACGGTATCGGCGACTTCCAAGCTCGCTTCCAGGCTGGCGGTTTGAGATAAATCCAGCAGTACCGAAGCCAACAAATCATCTTTATCTTCCAGACTGATACCACCGGCAAGGTCTGCCGCGTTTTCACGGTCAGCCAGGATCTGGGCTGCCTCACTACTGGCGCCGCGTTCCGACAGAACATACACAGAAGAACCACGGGCACTGCGCTTGTGGAAAGCATCCGCGTGGATCGAAATAAACATATCAGCGCCGTTCTCATGGGCACGGCGAATGCGATCACGCAGGCTGATAAAGACATCGTTATCACGCGTCAGGTAAGAACGCATGCCGGGTTCCTGATCGACCAGTCGTGCCAGACGCTTGGCAACCGAGAGCACAATATCTTTTTCCTTGGTGCCTCTCGGACCGATAGCACCGGGGTCCTGACCACCATGGCCGGGATCGATAGCGATAATGATATCCCGGCGCGGCAACACCTTATTGGTTTTAACTATCTTTTCCCTGACATTGCTTTCCTGTGCTGCAGCATGACCGGGCTGGTTCTGTTCTTCAGCTTCTTCCTGTGCTGCTATCAGCGGCTGCTTGGCCTGCTTGGCTGTGTAATTCAGATCTACCACCAGACGATGTGGATAGCCCTTGTTGGGCCCCAGCGTCTGGGTTTCATACTGCACCTCATGCGCCAGATCCAGCACGATACGAAGCGTTTCCCGGTCATAAGCCGCATAACGGACAGATTTAACCGGGGTATCAGCCAGCGAGGGAATGATGAGCTTATTGCGCTGACGGAAATCCTTGATATCAATGACCAGGCGGTTGGGATTTTCCAGTGTAAAGGTCTTGTAGTCGGCACTAGCGTTGAGATCGAAGACCAGACGTGCACTGCGGTCATCATGTGACACTCGGATTCCCTGAACCGAATCCGCCCAGACAAAAGTGCTAGCAAATAATAAGCAAAAACTTAGCAGGAGACGGCGCATCTCATCACCCTATGAACAACTTGAATAACATTTTGTCGAGCACCACTTTAAAAATCAAGTTTTCTTTTTAAATAAGTAAGATAGAATTGAAAGCTGAACTAAATGTGAAGTTTTGCACAGATTTCTTCGCCCGCTTTGGATTGCGCTGAAATGTTTAGCTGTCGCCCCTCATTCAGGTACTTCAAATCAATCAGCAGATCCGGCTCAGGTAAATACTCACTACCGCGCTGAGCCCATTCAATCAGGCATAAAGCCCGTTGGCTGAAATAATCATCGAGGCCCAGAAATTCCAGTTCACCCGGATCACTCAGACGGTATAAATCGAAGTGATACACAGGCCGACCCTGCAATTCATAGTGCTCAACCAGAGTGTAGGTCGGGCTTTTGACTTTGCCCTGATGACCCAGCGCCTGCAGGAAGCCGCGCGTCAGCGTGGTTTTCCCGGCACCGAGTTCGCCCTCCAGGTGAATCACACACAGCGATTCAGGACAGGCGGCAGCCAGTTTCCCACCCAGTGCCAGCGTGGCCTGTTCATCAGCCAGAAATGTTTGCAAAATCATGTTCTCTTTATTGCAGGTTAACCAGTTGCCGCAGATGCGGCATTAAATCCATTGCCAGCATGCCTCGCTCGCCCGCTTCTTCAGCCGCTTTGTCGGCGGCCATGGCATGTAATAGCACGCCAAGACAGGCCGCATCTGCAAGACTGAGCTTTTGAGCCAGCAGCCCGGCAATGACGCCGGTAAGCGCGTCGCCCATGCCGCCACTGGCCATACCGGGATTACCGGCACTGCAGAGGCGAACAGGCAGTTTGCCATCATAAATCAAAGTGCCGGCACCTTTCAGAACAATCACACCGCCATAGCGCTGTTGTAATGCTTTAACGGCATCAAAGCGATTGGCTTGAATTTCGCTGCTGCTGCAATTCAGCAAACGAGCCGCTTCCCCCGGATGCGGTGTCAGGATCCAGTTGTCATTCTGCTGAGGGTGTCGGCTGAGGAGGTTGAGGGCATCCGCATCGACCACCATCGCTTGTCTCGAGCCCAAAACCGATTCAAACAGCGACTGGCTCCAACTGCTCTGGCCCAGACCGGGACCTATCGCCAGCACGCTGGCTTTCTCCAACAGTGGCCCAAGCTCATCAGCCTGTTCGATGCCATGACACATTAATTCCGGCCGCGCCTGGTTCAGGATGGCGCTGTGCGCTATGTGGGTCGCAATGGAAATCAAACCGCTGCCGACACGTGCCCCGGCTTCTGCCGCCACCCGGGCTGCACCGGGCATACCATTATCACCGCCAATCACCAGCAGGTGGCCGTATAATCCCTTGTGTGCGGTGCGGGGACGGGGTGACAGCAGCTTATGGTATTGAGCTAAGTCGATGCGCAGCGCGTCGGGTGAGACCTCCCCGTACACTTCTGCGGGTATTTCTAAAGAATGAAAACAAATCTGGCCACAGTAATCCGGGGCATCCCCGGTAAACAGGCCTTTGTTAAGGCCAATAAAACTCAGCGTGACCGTGGCCATTACGGCGAGCCCCAGTGCCTTACCGCTGTCAGCATGAATGCCGGAGGGAATATCCAGCGATAAAACCGGCGTTGGATGATGGTGGTTAATCGCCCGTATGGCTTCGGCATAACGGCCCTCAACAGCTCGGTCCAGGCCGGTGCCGAATAAGGTATCCACAATCACATCAGCGTTCGGCAGGGTGTTGTCGAAAGGCTCTATAACGTCAGCAACGGCTATTAACGCCTCGCGTGCTGAACGCGTTTCTTCGCTCATCTTCTCAATTGTGCCGAGCTCAAACAGGCTGACCTGGTAATTATCGAGCAGAGCCTGCCGCGCCAGTTCATAGCCGTCACCGCCATTATTGCCGCCACCACAGACCACGACGATCTGCTTTGCCTGAGGCCAGAAATCTTTTAGCGCTCTCAATGCAGCGGCACCGGCACGTGCCATCAAGCGGCCTCCGGGCGTATGGTGATGTTCTATCACCAGCCGGTCCAATTCGCGGGTCTGTTCAGCACTATAGAGTTCGTGCGGCAGATTCAGCATAAAGCCAGGCCCCAATTACCATTGCTTAAAGATTTATAATAACGTGCATGAGTGAAAAATTCACAGCCACAGAATCGCAGGCATTGCTCGACAGAATGCAGCGCTGGGCCCGTTCTCTGGGCTTTCAGGCGCTGGGCGTCAGTGATATCAATCTGCGTGATGCTGAGGACAAACTGCAACGCTGGCTCGCAAAAGGCTTTCATGGCGAAATGGGCTTTATGCACAAGCATGGTGAAAAGCGAACCCGACCTGAATTGCTGGTGGAGGGCACGGTCAGGGTGATCAGTGTGCGGATGGATTACTGGCCGGGCGAGGCGGCCGAGCCCTGGCAGGTGATCAATGATGGCGATAAGGCTTTTATCTCGCGTTATGCACTGGGTCGCGACTATCACAAGCTGATGCGTAAACGCCTCGCCAGGTTGGCAGCGAAAATGGAAAAAGAGATCGGCCCGATGGGGTACCGGGTATTTACTGACAGCGCTCCGGTGATGGAAAAAGCGATTGCCGAAAAGGCCGGGCTGGGCTGGATTGGCAAGCATACCAATGTACTCAGTCGCGATGCCGGTTCCTATTTCTTCCTGGGAGAGATCTACACCGATTTGCCGCTACCTTTAACTGAGGCCACCACAGCGCACTGTGGCAGTTGCCGTGCCTGTATTGATATCTGCCCGACACAGGCGATTGTAGCGCCTTACCAGCTTGATGCCCGGCGCTGTATTTCCTATCTGACAATAGAACTGCGCGGGTCGATCCCCGAATCATTAAGGCCGCTGATGGGGAATCGTATCTATGGCTGTGATGATTGCCAGCTGGTCTGTCCCTGGAATAAATATGCCCAAAATACGGCAGAGTCTGATTACTTGCCGCGCGAGGGCCTGGATGCACCGCAACTGATTGATCTGTTCAACTGGACCGAGCAGGACTTTCTGCAGAAGCTGGAAGGCAGCCCGATTCGCCGTATCGGTTATGACTGCTGGCTCCGTAATATTGCCGTTGCGCTGGGCAATGCTGAGACTTCAGAGGCAGTGATTGAAGCCTTACAACAAAAACAGGCCCACCCGTCTGAGCTGGTCAGAGAACACGTGAACTGGGCGCTGGCGCGGCACCAGCTGTCATAAATCTGTCATCGAGCGCCGGTAAGCTCGCAGCTTGCATTTCAAATGTGATCGGCCCCTATGAAACTGTCTCTTGTCTCGCGTGTTATTACTTTTTCCATTGTTGGTTTGTTGATTCTGTCCGCCTTGACGGCTATCTGGGGCTGGCGGCAGCTGGACAAGCCTTACCAGATTGCAGATGGATTCCAGCAGTACCGCAATACCTTTGATATCGACGTCCGTATTCTGCTGGAGCGCTACCTGGCCAGCGGTCAGGCTGATTTGCTGCAGACAGCGGAAGACAAACTCACCGTCCTCAGCGAACAGTCATTCAGCTGGCTCAGTGATGCTGAGAACCAGGCAATTCATGATGCTATCAACCGGCTACAGACCAATGTGCAGGCGGTGCGGGCGGCAGGCAAGCTGGCGGCTAATCCGCAGACTTTGTTGATTAATAATGAGCGTGAGCGTGCCGGTGATATCGGCATGCTGGTGAATTATGCAGAGCAAGCGGGTTATCAGTACAGCGCTGAGCAGACTGTATTTCTCTCTACCCTGGGGGAAATGGGGCGTAGTCTGAATCAGCTCGCTCACCAGCGTCAGGCTTTTTTTGAACAACAGGATGACGTTCAGCAGCAGGCATTGCTGGATCAGAATCAGAAATTTGCTCAGCTGGCAGCCAGGCTGGAGTCAATGCCTCGCTTCGGCATTTACACCGAAGTCGATGAAATGTCGCTGATTCCACAAGAGCCGGATGAGATCGGTGAGGTCAGCATCGCTTCTTTACAGAGTCTGACCCGTCGCTATGACAAGGAAATCACCAACACTATTGATTTTATGCAGCAGGTTAAAGAGAGCCGGGTAGGACTGAATCAGCAGATCCTGGCTTTGCAGAGCACGCTTAACCGTTTCCAGCAGCAGATCACCGAGATTAAGGCCAGCATTACCAATCAGGTACGCTGGGCGATGCTCGCAGCTGTGGTGCTCATTGTGATGGCAGTCAGTCTGCAGGCGCTGTTGCAAAAACTGACTTTGGCGTCACTGCTGAAACTCGAGGCTTTTTTCCGTGGCATGCAGACAGGGGATTTCGAGCAGACGCTGACGCTCGACAGCCGGTTTGAGGAAACGCGCTCGGTAGCCGATTCCGCCAATCATCTGCAGGGTTATCTGGCGACCCTGATTGCCAAGCTGGAAGCCCAGGCCCAGAGCGTGACCCGTGCCAGTGAGTCGATGCAAACTGTCTCTGCGTCGACATCGGAGTTATCGCGTCAGCAGCATAGCGCCACCGACCAGGTAGCCACGGCGGTGACCGAGCTGTCCTATTCATTTAAGGAAGTGGCTGACAATGCCAGCCGGGCTTCCAAATCCGCCAGCGAGGCGAATCAGGCAACCCAGAACGCGCGTCATACGCTGAGTGAGGCCACTGAAGCCAGCGAAAAACTGGCTGCGGATCTGATGGATGTGGAAAAGGTGATGAGCAAACTGGAGCAGAATGGCAACAATATTCGCGCCATGCTGGAAGTGATACAGGGAGTGGCCGAGCAGACCAATCTGCTGGCGCTGAACGCGGCGATCGAAGCGGCCCGCGCCGGGGAGCATGGCCGCGGCTTTGCGGTGGTGGCTGATGAAGTACGTCAGCTTGCTTCACGCACCACGCAGTCGACGGAAGAGATCCGCAACATTATTGAGCAACTCACTGCATCCGGAACTGAAGCCACTGTGATTGTCAGCCGTCAGAGCGTGGCGGCGTCAGACTGCGCCAAACAGACTGCACTGGCGCGATCAGCAATGGAGCCGGTGGTGTCGGCAATCACAAATATCAATGAGATCAATGCGGCTATTGCTTCAGCTACCCAGGAGCAGACCAGCACAGTGGATGAGATTGCCCGCACCACCGAGCAGATCAAACTGGACTCACAGCAGGTGGATCAATACGTGGGAGAGATTAACGTCGCTGGTGAAGGGTTGACCCGCATCAGCTACACACTGGAGCAACTGGTCCGACAGTTGAAACAGGCTGGCTGATTACTGGCTGGCGAATGGCAGGTCAAACCAGAATGTCGAGCCCTGGTTTTTCTGACTGTCGAAATCGAGTCGCCCGTTCATGGCTTCCAGCAGATTCTTGGTAATCACCAGTCCCACACCACTGCCTTCTGTGGTCGAATTTTCCTGACCCAGACGTGAGAAAGAGCGGAACATTAACTCCTTGTGTTTCTCTGAAATGCCAATACCAGTGTCTCTGATTCTGACCCGCAGATGGTCACCGAGCCTGTCATAGCTCAGCGTCAGCGAGCCACCCTTATTATTGTACTTAACCCCATTATTAAGCAGGTTGAGCAGCACCTGTTTCAGGCGCATGGCATCAGCGAGAATCGGTGTTGCCGGTGCCTCTGAGATATTGAGTGAGACCGCTTTCTCGTCAGCCAGCGTTTTGATTAGCGGCAGGCAGTCGTCGACCAGTTTGCCGATTTGCAGCTGGGTCAGATTCAATTCCAGTTTGCCGGATTCGACTTTGGACAAATCCAGCACCTGATTAATCAGCGTCAGTAAATGATTACTTGCCTTGAGGATATGATTCAGACTGTCTTTCTGTTGTCGGGTGGGCGGGGATTCCGGGTCGGTCGCCAGTAACTGGGTAAAGCCCAGAATGGCATTAAGCGGGGTTCTGAGCTCATGACTCATGCTGGATAAAAATTCGGTTTTGGCCAGACTGGCTTTTTCTGCCTGCTCTTTCGCGGTGACCAGTTCATCGGTCTGTTTCTGTAGTAGCTTATTGACGCATAGCGCGCGCCAGTATTCAGTATTGGCGCGCCTTGCCTGCACCAGCAAAAATATCAGATAAGCAGATAAACCAAACATCAGGCTGGCGGTGAGCGTGTTCCACTGCAGAATCACGACCAGCATGATCGGCAGGAAAATCATCAGCAGGTAAATCTGGGTCATACGTTTCCAGATAAACAGGCTGGTGGCTGCGCCGGCGGCGATGCCGATAGTGAACATCATAATGACCATGTTGATGGTAATGTTCTGGTACAGGTAAAAGCTGGCGGCGACATAAAAGCCCCAGACGGCAGCTGAGACAGAGAACATCACATAACTGAGGCGGCGCCAGTTTTTGAGGCTGATTTGCTGTTTGAATAACAGACGAATACTGAGTAAACGCAGCAAAACAACGATGGTCATCAGCGTGAACAGGGTGCAGATGAGGGTGCAGGCACCGTCCATAATCGGCGAGGCAGTCGCAGAGATCAGCAGGGCTAATAAAACAATCAGCCCACCCGGAATCGAGCGTTTAGCCAGATCCCGGGCTGCATGCTGATTCAGCTCGTGGATGCTGGCTGCGTCCAGTGTCGGTAAAGTCGGATCCAGATAACCGTGTAAACGAGGATTTGACATGGCCATACATCAGGCAAAATAAGCGCTGAAGATACCACATTACTCCTGGTAGGGTGAGAATCAGTTGTTTTTCAGATCAGCGAAGGCGTCGATGGCCTGTCTACGCGCAGGTTTGTAGTCAATGACCGGTGACGGATAACCGAGTTTTGACCGTTGATCTTCGCTTGGATCATGAATCTGTTTATTGCTCAGTTCTTTCAGTTCCGGGACAAAACGGCGGATAAACTCTCCTTCCGGATCAAAACGCTCCGACTGGCGCGTTGGGTTGAACACCCTGAAGTAGGGCGCCGCATCACAGCCGGTTGATGCACTCCATTGCCAGCCGCCATTATTGGCCGCAAATTCACCATCGATCAGATGTTGCATAAAAAACTGCTCGCCACGTCGCCAGTCGATTAATAACAGCTTGCTGAGGAAACTGGCGGTAATCATTCTGAGCCGGTTATGCATCCAGCCGGTTTGCAAGAGTTGCCGCATAGCGGCATCGACGATCGGAAAACCGGTTTGACCTTCACACCAGGCTTTAAAACCGTCTTCATTATCGGCCCAGACCACCTGATCGGTTTCCGGTTTGAATGGCTTTTCCATACTGAGCCGGGGGAAGTGAAGCAGCAATTGTCGGTAAAAATCACGCCAGGCCAGCTCCTGCAACCAAACATTGTCCTGCCAGTGCATCTTTTGGGCACCGCAGTAATACTGGATTGTCGCCAGTAGTCGACGCGGACCGATCCGCCCCAGACTCAGATAGGGCGACAATAAACTGGTGGCGGGTTCTGCCGGGAAGTCACGCCGCTCCGAATAGGCTTTAAGCCTTTTCTGACAGAACTTATCCAGTTTCTCCAAAATCCTGTCTTCTGCCGCCGGCCAGAGATCATCACGGTAATCGCCGGCCCAGTCAGGTTGTTGCCAGTCGCTGTTGAGCTTCTTGCCCTGTTTTTCCGGCTCGGGGTAGGGTTCACGCTGTGTGTCCTGCAGAATCTGTAGCCAGCGTCGATAGTAGGGGGTGAAGACTTTAAATGGCTCATCCTGCTGGGTCATTACCGGCAGGGCGACCAGCAAATCGGTTTCAAGTGCATGGCAGGCAATACCTGCCTCAGCGAATGTTTCCACCACCGCCTGATCCCGACGCCGTTCGTCCAGCGGCGTTTCCTGATTGAACCAGATGGCACTGAAGGGGTGTGCCTGGCAGAAGTCACGCAGCAAGGCTGGCACATCAGTGAACATATCTGTTTCCAGTAGATGTAGCGGGATGCCTTTGGCAGCAAGTTGTTGCTGAATATCTTTCACACTGTCAGCTTTGAGCCCCTGCTTGGCGGCAGATTCATCATGTTGCTGCCATTGACCGGGACAAGCCACAAATACGACTTCAATCTCGCCCTGTTGCTGAGCGAGGTATAGCGCCGGATTATCATCCAGTCTCAAGTCATTTCTGAGCCAGACCAGTTGTGTTGTTGTCATCCCTGCTCCTTGTAGCCGGATTGATCCAGATGTTGATACAGCCATTTGCTTCGATCGCGGATGGCCTGTTGTTCGTCATCGCCCTTGCTGTCCCAGTTCCGTACCTGCATGCCCAGCCGTGGATTGCGGGACAATAAGCCTCGATGTTTATCGATAAAAGACCAGTACAGGGTAGTGAACGGGCAGGCCTTATCTCCACTCGCCTGCTTAGGCTTGAATTGGCAGAGATCGCAGTAATTGGACATGCGTTTGATATAGGCACCACTGGCAATGTAGGGCTTGGAGCCGACGATGCCGCCATCTGCATACTGGCTCATGCCAATAGTGTTGGGAATCTCCACCCAGGCCACGGCATCGATATACATGCCAAGGTACCAGCGGTGAATCTGATCCGGCTTGACACCCCACAACAAAGAAAAAAGACCGGTCACCATCAGCCTTTGAATATGATGGCCGTAACCGTAAGTAAGCACTTGCGAAACAGATTCCCGCATACAGTGCATATCGGTGTTCGCATTCCAGTAAAAGCCGGGCAGGTCCTGATCACAATCAAGCGCGTTATAGCTTGGCCAGTCATCACGGTAGTACCAGTAAAGACCACGGACATATTCACGCCAGCCCAGGATCTGACGAATGAAGCCCTCGACGGCATTGAGGGGGGCTTTGTTATCCCGATAGGCTTTCTCAGCTGCTTCTATCACTTCCAGCGGATGCAGTAGTTTGAGGTTAAGACAGCCTGAGAGCCGGGCATGAAACAGAAACGGCTGCTCAGTCCACATCGCATCCTGATAGTCACCGAAATGTGACAGCCGCTTGCCGATGAAGTCTTCCAGTTGTTCTAGCGACTGTTCGCGAGTCACCGGCCAGTTGAACTCCTCAATCTCCCCCGGCAAGTCTGGCAAATATTGTTCGATATCCCTGATGACTGCCCGGGTCATGGCATCAGCTTTGAACTCGACAGGCTCAGGCACAGCGTCGGGGCCATGTTTACCGAAGGTTTTGCGGTTGTCCTTATCAAAATTCCACTGGCCGCCTTCAGGCTCATTATTGTTATCCATCAGGATCTGCCGATCCTGACGCAGATGCCGGTACCAGTGCTCCATTCTGGGCTGGCGACGGTCCTGCATCCACTGTTTGAACTCGCCGCGGCGGCTGATGAAATGATTGTCTGCCAGCCATTCAATCTCAAGCTGGTGGTGCTGACAGCAGTCAGCCAGTTCATGCATCACCTCAACATCACCCGGCAATACACAGCGGACCTGACTGACTTGATGCTGTTTCAGGGTGGCGGACAGGGCTTCACTGAAGTTTTGAAAGCCATCACTGAGGGTGCTGTAAATAAGCGACAATCCCTCGATCTCAAGCGACTGGGCGAAATGACGCATGGCTGACAGAAACAAGACACTGCGTTGTTTGCTGGACGGCGTTTTGCTGGAAGCTTCCAAAACCTCCGCCATCCAGAACAAATCCTGATCTTTATCGCTATCCCGAAACAGCAGACTGTCGCGGTTGAGCTGATCGCCAAGAATCAGGTTGAGACGATAAGCCATTAAAAGTTCGCCAGCACCAAAGACAGGGCTGCAATCAGACTGAGCTGACCGCGCAGCATCAGAAATTGATGTTCAATAAAACGCCGGAGCAGGAACCACTCATACAACCACAAAGCCACATACGACAGTGCTGCCAGCCAGAACCAGTTATAAGCCGGGGTCAGCAGCCATAGCCAGGCCCAAAGCATAGCACTGACTGAGACCAAGGCGACATGTGCTGGCAATGTTTCCCTGATGCTGAGCGTCCACAGCATACCTCCCAGAAAACTGAAAATGAGTGCGGCATAATCAAGCAGGAAAATCTCGGCATGCCGGTTATCGAGCAGGCTGCCAAGGGCCAGTATCACAAAGGGAATCAGGCCGGCGTAACCCAGATAGCGATGGGGTGTTTTCATCAGACAAGCTCCGTTTGATCCATAGAAAAGGGTTTAATGACCAGACGCTGGTGCTTTTGCCGATCCGGGTTGAGTAAAAAGCGCACCAGAATTTTGTAGCTGTCGCGGTCAAAATAGGCCGGACTCTGCTGGTTTTTGTTGAGCAACTGCTGACAGTCGGCTTCGTCTTTGACCTGGCCCAGATAACGCCATTGATCCACCAGGTGATAATGAACCGCGTCCCAGTCTTCATGCAGCGGGTGCTCCTCGATGATGACCGGGCCGTGCCAGGGCCACTGTTGATTTTTCAGACTATCCAGCGCCAGTCTGAGCCGGAGGTTGTAGCTGGCAGCGTTTTCTTTGCCACAACAGGCACCTTTGCATTTTTTGAGCTGAAACCCGAAGCAGGCGCCACTCTGACGCTTTTCCAGCCCACATAGTTTCTGGCACAGCTGATGCGTTTGTATCAGTTCCAGTAGGTTGTTCTGCGCCTGTTTCCGGCTACGAAACAGGCCATAACGACGGGTGATGTCCTCAATCGCCGTCATATCGGTCGCCACCACCTCGGTTACTAACAAACCATCAGCACTTTCGACCAGCGAGATCTGATACAGCGTTTTGCTTTTGGTCTGGCGTCGGTTAAAGCGAGGTGAATATTGTTTGATTTGGGTGTTTTCCAGCAACTGGGCCCCAAAATCTGAAGGCGTCTGTTCAAATTCGATATGGTGCAGGGCTTTGCTTATATCGAGTTCTTTAGCATTTTGATGATCCTGACTGAAATGGCTCAGCACCCGCTCGCGGATATTGACCGATTTACCGATATACAGCGGCACACCCTCTGCATCAAGAAAGCGATAAATACCGGGCAGATCGGGCAGGGCGTCAATCTGTTCCTGGCTGATATGACTGGGCAGGCTGGGGCGTTTCAGCAACTGTTTGCAGACGGCCTCAATCTGATCCGGCGGGAATGTGTCACTGATGTGTTGAAAAAAGGCCAGAATGACTTCGGTATCAGCCATCGCCCGGTGGCGATCATCGATCTCGATACCCAGCCTTTCAATAATACGATCCAGACCGTGATAACGATGTTCGGGAAATAATTTGCGGCTCAGCCTCACCGAGCACAGCGTTTTACTGCTGAACTGGTAGCCGCAGCGCTGAAAAGACTGCTTGAGAAAACTGTAATCAAAACGCGCGTTATGGGCGACGATGACCCGGTTCTGCAAACGCTCAAACAGGGCCGGTGCGATATCCTCGAATCGGGGCGCATCCTCGATCATCGGGTTGCTGATGCCGGTTAGACGAGTAATCCAGGGGGGAATGGCGACACCGGGATTAATCAGGGTCTGCCAGCGATCCACCACCACGCCATCATCTACCTGAATCATGGCCAGTTCGGTCATGCGGTCCCGACTGGCGCGGCCGCCAGTAGTCTCACAGTCGAGTAGCACCATGCGTGATGGGAATGCGGATAAATCAGCCATCGGACTCAATGTGCCTGCCTGCGGCAGCGTTCAGAACAATATTTGACCTGGTCCCAGTCCCGTTGCCATTTTTTGCGCCAGTTAAATGAGCGCTGGCAAACAGGACAGATTTTGCTTGGCAGATGTGGTTTGTGGTGGACCATGTCACGTACGAAAAACGGAGAATATAATCTCGCTTTCAGTCCGTGAAAACGATGTGAATCTAGACCGTCTCTGGCAGCTTTATCATATGCTCGCGGTAATGCTGGAGTTCACGGATGGAGTCCTTGATATCATCCATCGCCAGATGCGAAGCGTTTTTCTTGAAGGACTTCTCCACTTTTGGGGCCCAGCGCCGTGCCAGTTCCTTGAAACTGCTCACATCCAGGTTGCGGTAATGGAAAAAGGCTTCCAGTTCCGGCATGCAACGCGCCAGGAAACGACGATCCTGACAGATACTGTTGCCACACATCGGTGACACGCCGGCGGGAACATATTGGCGTAAAAATTCCAGTGTCTTGGCTTCTGCGATGGCTTCGCTGATGGTGCTTTCCCGCACTCGCTCAGTAAGACCGGACTTACCATGCTGGCGGGTATTCCATTCATCCATCCCATCCAGCACGGAGTCAGGCTGATGAATGGCAAAGACAGGGCCTTCACCCAGTACATTCAATTCACTATCAGTGACGACGGTGGCGATTTCGATTATATAATCGTTGTTGGTATCGAGACCGGTCATCTCCAGGTCAATCCAAATCAGGTTATTTTTACTTTTGGCCATGATCTCCGTCTTTATCGTTGATGGGGGTGGGATGAACTAACTTGCCAGAGATTGTATCAAAGGCTACTCTGCATGACATTTTTATATGGAAAAACTTAGGCTTAGCATATGAACGAATTCAGTTGGATATTTTTGGCTGCGGTGTTGCTGATGACAGCGGTGGAAACCTGGTTGTCATTCAGACAGGGACGCTATGTCGCTGCCCATCGAGATGAAGTCCCGACTGCATTTAAAGAGCAAATCAGCCTGGCCGCGCATCAAAAAGCGGCTGATTACACCGTGGCCAAAGGCAAGTTCAAACGCACTGAAACGTTTTACAGCATGGTGATCCTGCTGCTCTGGACCCTGGGTGGTGGACTGGCCGTGCTTTACGGTGCCTGGACCCCGTTTGAAATGGGCCCGATGCTGGGTGGTGTTATTTTCTTCTTAAGCTTCCTGCTGATTGGTTCTTTGCTGGAGCTGCCTTTTTCCTATTACAAAACTTTTGTACTCGAAGACAAATTCGGTTTTAACCGCCAGACACCGAGCCTGTTTTTCTCCGACTTTATCAAGCAGACCATTCTGATGCTGGTGGTCGGCGGCCTGTTGATTTGGGTCGCTTTATGGATGATGAACAGTGCCGGTGAACTCTGGTGGTTCTATCTGTGGGCTGCCTGGATGGGCTTTGCGGTATTTATGATGTGGGCTTATCCGGCCTTTATTGCACCGCTGTTTAACAAGTTCACGCCATTGGAAGATGAGCAACTGCAACAGCGGGTGGAAAATCTGCTGAGTCGCTGTGGCTTCAAGAGTCAGGGCATTTTTGTGATGGATGGTTCCCGCCGCAGCGGTCACGGTAATGCCTATTTCACCGGTATGGGCAGTAACAAACGCATCGTGTTTTTTGACACTTTGCTCAATACCCTCAATGAAGATCAGATTGAAGCGGTGCTGGCGCACGAACTGGGCCATTTCAGCCGTAAGCATGTGGTCAAAAACATGTTTGTGATGGCCGGTCTGAGCCTGCTGGGTCTGGCTTTACTGGGCTGGGCTTCGGGTGAGTCCTGGTTCTTTGAAGGACTGGGCGCCAATACCGAATCCAACGCCATGGCACTGGCCCTGTTCATGTTAGTAATTCCGGTGTTCCTGTTCTTCCTGCACCCGCTGATGACGGCTTTGTCACGTAAGTATGAATATGAGGCCGATGATTACGCGGCATCGGTAGCGAATGCCGATGACCTGATTGCGGCCTTGGTGGCGCTGTACAAAGAAAACGCCAGCACACTGACGCCGGA
>CAYMEE010000039.1:0-21709 GCA_964389455.1 uncultured Methylophaga sp.
GTTTCACTCGAGCATTGCTCTTGCCTTCTTTACTTCTGGTTCTGGTGACATTTTTCTGGACAAGATTTGTTGGAGAGATCATTGGTTCGGTATGGCTAGTTTTCTTCGCAGCATTTCTGATCTTCATGTTTTTTGCTCTGACATGCCATAGGTATATCTTGTCTACCTCCTCAAGAGTGCGGTGGTTAAACTATGAGGAATGGAAGCTGATATTAAGATTCAGCCTGCTCTTTCTTCTGCTTTATTTCATAACAGAATTTGTTTTGTTAAACATATTCACTATCTTCATTGCGAACGTATTCTCAACGAAGGTTTTAGAGAGCAATTTTCAGGATATTCAAGATTTAGTCTATTTGATCGGGATTTATTTCTTTGGTCGCTGGAGCATGGTTTTGCCTGCTACTGCAATAGGAGAAAAAGCAACCCTGAAATGGTCATGGAATTTAACAAAGAATAATGGCCTTAATCTGTTTTTCATTCTTGGTATATTTCCATTAGCCCTAAATAAGATTGTTTCTTTGGCATGGCGAATTGATGCAAGCGTTGTTGAGCAGGTTTTACTAAGCTTGGTTTGGGTTTATTTCATAGCAGTGGGCATTTTTGCACTCTCGCTCAGTTACATAAACCTGGTCCAAGGTCAGAAAAAAAAGGGAAGCCCATGATTGTTGTTTATGGCATAAAAGAAAAACTTAATCCCATCAAAGCCCGAGTTTCGGATGTGATTCATGGCTGCATGCAAAGCGTACTGGGCATGCCGGAAGATAAGCGGGCGCATCGTTTTATCCCACTCGAAAGGGAAGACTTTTATTATCCCGGCGGAAGGAGTGATGCCTACACCGTGATCGAGATTAATATGATGGCGGGCCGTAAAGCTGATACACAGAAGGCTTTGATCAAGGCATTGTTCTCTGAATTGGAAAGCCAGCTTTCTCTGGCACCCGTTGATGTCGAAATCACCATCAAGGAACAGCAGCCTTATCAATGGGGATTTCGAGGCATGACCGGGGATGAAGCCAAAGACCTCAACTACAAGGTTAAGGTCTGAGAGTTAGGTGATAGCCTAATTAAGCTTCCGCCAGAGTCATCGCCTGCAGGTAATTCTCCAGCCCCATTTTCTTAATCAGACCCAGCTGCTGTTCCAGCCAGTGGGTATGATCCAGCTCGGTGTCTTCCAGCTGCTTTAACAGCATCTGACGGGTGTCATAGTCGCCTTCTTCTTCACACAGGGCAATGCCGTTACGCAGGTTGTCGACGACGGCATACTCCAGATCAAGGTCGTTCTGAAGCATCTCGATTACGCTATGACCGACATTCAGCGGCTCACGGTGCGCCAGGTTAGGCATGCCTTCCAGAAACAGGATACGTTTGATCATCTGGTCAGCATGGTCGGTCTCGTCCTGCATTTCGTGGGCGATGCGGTTATAGAGGCGGGTCAGGCCCCAGTCTTCATACATTCTGGAGTGAATGAAGTACTGGTCCACTGCAGTCAGTTCTCCCGCGAGCAGATTGTTGAGCAAATCGATAACTTTCTGACTACCTTTCATGGGAATACCCTGTTTATTGCGTTGATGATATCGACAGTCACGCGTCTCAATCGACTGTCTGGATAGCTTGCATTATCGCACTCGACTTGTCACCTGGCTAATATAAACGCCACTTCCGGAGTATTTACAGGGACTGGAGAGGGCTCTAAGCTAAGTCCGATACGATTCAAACGCTAAACAGCAGGACGCAGACATGTTCTTGATTTCTCAGTGGCGCATTACCGGACTGGTGCTGATCATTCTCAGCATGATGTTAGTCAGCAGCTTTGTCTGGCTGGGTTTCAGTGAAGAAGCCATTCGCGCCATGGTGCGGGGGACGGCACGGACTTCGGTTTGCCTGTTCGTGCTCGCCTTTACTGCGTCCAGTCTGTACCGGCTGTTTAAATCCAGCTGGGCAAGATACCTGTTGGATAACCGTCGTTATATCGGGGTGTCTTTTGCCCTGTCGCATTTTGTGCATCTGCTGTTTCTGATCCTGCTGATGATCCATTACCCGCAGGACTCACTGGCGAAGCTGAATCAGCTCGAGATAGTGCTGGCCAGCCTGACCTATGTGTTTATCCTGGCGATGACGATCACGTCTTTTGATCCACCCAGACGCTGGATAGGACCGAAGCACTGGCACCGTCTGCATACCACCGGCATGTACCTGGTCTGGCTGATATTTCTCGAGACCTACGGCAAGGGCACCCTGCAGAACGGGCATTATCTTCCGCTGGTGTTACTGCTGATTGCTGCAATAGCGCTGAGGCTGGCTGTCAGTGTCAAAACCGCGCGCTCAGTTCACTAGCTTTTGTTGGTGGGGGTATAAATCGGGCCGGGAAAAGTCGCGACCTTGCCATCAAATTCGCTGATCTTTGCCTGACCTTTTTTGTTCACGGCATCGATCCGCAGCACCTCATGCATCGGAATATAAGTCCGGTTTACATCGGCAAATTCATCCTTGAGCTTTTCATGACTGGGGTCGACCACGACACTGGTGTGTGTATCCCAGACAAAATCGCCGATTTCGATAAAGCCGAACAGGCTGCCCTGGCTGAGCTCGCGGGCATACAGCTCGTAGCGCTGACCACCCTGGATAAATTCAATGCGATAAAGAGGTTGTTTACTCATATTCTTTAAATCTGATGTCTGATCAACGCTTACAAAAATGGGGTTTACGGCAGTGGCTTTCAAGCATCCTTGCTGTTGCTACATCAACAAAATTGAATAAGGACAAAATGGTCATTGATCATGACCCACGTCGTTAAACCATGCAAAAAAGGTTGTTTTTCTGGACAGGCCTTTGCGAACGATGGTAGTTATTTATGTGAACCAGCTCACAAAATGGAGGTGTTGTGATGAAAAACGGCGTTCGCAGAGAGACAGTTGATTTGTCTGATTATCCTAATCTGGTTGTGATTTATCTTGGTATGAAAGTGTCGGCTTTTCGCGGCATGAAAACCCTTCTGGGTCTGGGCCCGCAAATAGACAAGGAAGGTGCTAAAAGGCCCGATGGTCTTCTGCATTACGAGAACAATATTATTTTCAGCCTGTTTCCTTTACACATTGGTATGCGCTGGTATTGGCGTGATTTTGAGTCGATGGAGAGCTGGGCCCGTTCTGGTCAACACCGCCAATGGTGGATTGATTTTCTTAAAGATTCGGGTGGGACGGGGTTCTGGCATGAGACTTACACCATGAATGGGGGCATTGAATCGATATATGATGACGTGACTAAACCGCTGGGACTAAAAGCTTTCGCGCCCTCTGTGGAAGCCAGAGGCTCCATGTTCAGTGCCAGAAGTCGGACTAATCTTGGGGGCAGCAGCCCTGATCAGCCTGAGGGTGTCAGAGAGCAGGATCTCTATTAGCAGCTAAACAGTCTTGAGCAGGTTTCTCAATCAATTACCACCAAGACTGAATCAACGTGGGTTTCATGCTCAGCTCAAAAGCTTAGCTTCAGACTATAAAATTCAGTCTGACGATAGCATTTCAATGTTATCCGGTTTGTGAGTCTGCATAAAAAAGCCTGACGGACCCGTGGTCCGCCAGGCTGTCGCTATACAACGAAAGTGAATTAACGTGCGGCGAGATCAAAGCGATCCAGGGTCATCACCTTGACCCAGGCATCAACAAAGTCCTCCACGAATTTCTGTTCATTGCCGTTCGCGGCATAGACTTCGGCAATCGCCCTGAGTTCGGCGTTGGAACCGAATGCGAGGTCGACCGGAGTCGCCGTCCATTTCTGTTCACCTGTCTCACGATCAAACCCTTTATAGAGGCCGGCTTCATTCGCTTTCTGCCACTGAGTCGACATATCCAGCAGGTTGACGAAAAAGTCATTGCTGAGCGTGCCGGGTTGGTCTGTGAAAACGCCATGTGAGATACCGTCAGTATTGGCATCAAGGGCACGCATGCCGCCGACCAGCACCGTCATTTCAGGTACCGACAGGTTCAGATAATTAGCCCGTTCCACCAGCATTTCAGTTGGTGACTGGCTGTTATCGGCACTGAAATAGTTACGGAAACCGTCTGCTGTCGGTTCCAGTACCGCGAAGGACTCGGCATCGGTCTGTTCCGGCAGGGCATCGACCCGGCCCGGTTCAAACGGCACGCTGATTTCATAACCGGCATCATGTGCTGCTTTTTCCAGGCCCGCGGCGCCGCCGAGCACGATGACGTCAGCTAGAGAGACTTTTCTTTCAGCCGAGTTAGCATTGAAATTCTGCTGAATGCCTTCCAGTACCGTCAGCACATCCGCCAGCTCTTCTGGACTGTTGGCCGGCCAGTCTTTTTGCGGAGCCAGGCGAACACGGGCACCATTAGCACCGCCCCGCATATCTGTCCCACGGAAGCTCGAAGCTGAAGCCCATGCGGTTCTGATCAGCTTGGGTACATTGACACCGGATTCGAGGATCTGCGCCTTGAGCATGTCGGCATCGGCGTCGTTAATCAGCGGATGCTCGACTTCGGGCAGCGGATCCTGCCAAATCAGTTTTTCTTCAGGCACTTCCGGGCCCAGGTAACGGGCACGCGGACCCATATCGCGGTGCGTCAGCTTGAACCATGCTTTGGCAAAGGCCAGATCAAACGCTTCCGGATTGGCGAGGAAACGTTCTGAGATTTCAAGGTATTTCGGGTCTTTCTTGAGCGCGATATCGGTGGTGAACATGATAGGCGCATGACGTTTGTCCGGATCATGCGCGTCCGGCACAAATTTCACTTCCTCGGCGTTTTTGGGAATCCACTGGGTGGCACCGGCCGGGCTCTTGGTTTTGACCCATTCCATATTGAGCAGGTTCTGCAGGTAATTCATGCTCCAGGCAGTCGGGGTAATGGTCCAGGCGCCTTCCAGACCGCTGGTGACGGTGTCTGCACCTTTGCCGGTACCGCATTTGTTTTTCCAGCCGAAGCCCTGTTCCTCTACACTGGCGGTGGCAGGTTCAGCGCCGACACATTCTTCCGGCTTGTGAGCGCCGTGGGCTTTACCGAAGGTATGGCCACCGGCAATCAGGGCAACAGTTTCCTCATCATTCATCGCCATGCGCCCGAAGGTGGTGCGGATATCATCTGCCGCTGAAACTGGATCATGGTTGCCGCCCGGACCTTCCGGGTTAACATAAATCAGGCCCATTTGTACTGCAGCCAGCGGTTTCTCGAGTTCTCTGTCGCCGTGATAGCGCTTGGCATCCGACAACCATTCTTTCTCTTCACCCCAGTTGACCAGTTCCGGCTCCCAGTCGTCTTCACGGCCGCCGGCAAAACCGAATGTTTTAAAGCCCATGGATTCGAGCGCGACATTACCGGTCAGTACCATCAGATCTGCCCAGGATATCTTATTGCCGTATTTCTGCTTGATAGGCCAGAGCAGTCGCCGGGCCTTGTCGAGATTGACGTTGTCGGGCCAGCTGTTCAGCGGTTCAAACCGTTGCTGACCGCCGGAAGCACCGCCACGACCGTCATAAATGCGATAAACACCGGCACTGTGCCAGGCCATGCGGATAAAGAAAGGACCGTAATTGCCGTAATCGGCCGGCCACCAGTCCTGCGAGGTGGTCAGGACTTTTTTGATGTCCGTTTTTACGGCTTGCAGATCCAGAGAATTAAAGGCCTCGGCATAGTTAAAGTCCGCATCCATCGGATCGGATTGTTCAGCATGCTGGCGCAGCGGGCTCAGGTTGAGTTGATCGGGCCACCAGAAAGAGGGTGACTTGGGTTGGCCTTCAGCAGCAAATGCAGCGCCCGAAGACAGGGCCAGTGCGATTGCCGCTGCAAGTGGCAGGGATTTTTTCAGCTTCATGATCTCTCTCCAAAAATTATGAAAGTGTGGGGGAGGGAGCTTCAGTATCTGCCTGCGGTTTATGATTAGTAAAATTGATTATTTTGAAGTTAATGTTCAATTATTTTGATTGTTATCGCCCAGGGCCTGCTTACACATCGCTGTCAGTGCCTCAATGCTGGATAAGCGGGTGAAATTAGGCCGCATGATGAAAGCCAGCTGACGATGCGGGCCTGGCTCATTGAGATGTACAACGGACAAGTTGGGATGTTGCGAGGTCAGTTGGTCGATAGCCATTTGAGGGATCAAGGTGGTGCCGAGATTGCCCAAGACCATCTGGGTGAGTGTATTGAGGCTGGTGGCACTGAAATTCTGCTGGCTTTTATGATCCGTCATTTTGCAGGCATCCAGGATATGGTCCTTCAGGCAGTGGCCTTCCTCCAGCAGCAGCAGATTACAATAACTGAGCTCTTTACTGCTGATTTCTTTCTGATTCGTGTGCTGCTGACCTTCGAGCGCGACCCAGTAAAAATCCTCTTCCCAAAATGGCAATGTCAGCAAGCTATCACAGGGATAGGGCAAAGCCAGGATTGCGGTGTCCAACTCACCCCGTTTAACCATTTCCACCAGATTATGGGATTGGTTTTCGACAATATTCAGTTGTGCCAGTGGATAATGACGCTGCAGTATTGGCAATAATTTGGGTAACAGGTAAGGGGCAATAGTCGGAATCAGGCCGATAGACAGCGGATAGCTGAAGGGACTTTTCTGTATTTCGGCAAAGTGCTGTAGGTCTTCCACTTGCAGCATAATCGAGCGTGCCTGTAACAACACCCTTTTGCCAATGGGCGTGACCAGCACTTTTTTGTTATCCCGCTCGAAGATCTGCAAGCCGAGGCGTTTTTCTAATTCATTCAGAGCAGTACTGAGCGTCGACTGGCTGACATTGCACTTCTCAGCTGCTTTTTTAAAATGCAGCGTTTCTTCCACTGTCAGTGCATAGCTCAATTGTTTAATAGATATCATGGGCGGGCTCTATGGTGGTCATTTTTCTTATCTTGGAGCAAACGGTTTTCTGTTTAGCTGCTCGTTTGAACATACGACTACCACCAGGAATAAATCAATAAACCGAGCGGCGTACCCACAATATAACCGGCGACCCCAACCAGAATACCGGGGGTGACAAGCGTACCCCAGCCCCGGGCGACAGCCAGGGCCGGTGCCGTCGTGGCGCCGAGCACGGCGGCGTTAGAAGCAATAATGAGTTCCGGTAATGACAGCTTGAGTGCTGGATTTTTCAGCAGGCGGTTCAACAGCAAGCCACCGATAAACACCACCAGCCAGTGCACCAGCAGCACGATAAATACAAATACCAGCAGGATAGGCGCATGAGCCAGTAAAGTCGCGACATCGGCTCCGGCGGCGATGGTGGCAAAGAACACCAGGGCCAGGACAAACCCCATGCTTTGGCCGCCATTGAGCTTTTTCATCTGAACCGGCAGCAGCGTTGCCGGTAGGATCGAGTACAAAGTAATAAACAAATATCGAAGCAGACTGAAGTCGATGCCAAGCGGTAGCAGATTGAGTAAATAGACCGTCAAATCCGAGACCGCTACTACTACCATGGCAAAGGTCAGCGCGGCAGCCAGAGACAGACCACCCACCTGGTTTTCACCCTGTTCCAGACTTTGTTCCTGGTCTGAAAAATAATCACGTTGAGCATAACGCTGCATGATGAAGCGTGAGGCGGGCATCAAAATAATCACGACCAGAAACAGAATACCGAGCAGATTATCGACTGCTGTAGCAGCGGCAATGATACTGCTGTTATCAAAACCGGTGGATTGCATCACGGCAGCAAAATTAGCCGAGCCGCCGGTATAAGTGGCGGTGAACATTCCGGCCAGTATTGACTCAAATTCACCCAAATCCAGCAGGCTTGCGCCGGCCAGGACCCCTATCACCGTGCCGAAGCAAGCGAGAATAAACCCCATACCTACCCGGCCGCTCTCGGCCAGAATGCGACGCACATCGGCATGAATCAGAAACAGCGGCAGCAGCATCGGCACAAAATAACTGAACACCACATCATAGGCAGGCGAAGATTGCGGCATGATGCGCAGATTAGACAGCAGGATAGAGAGCAGAATGGCCCAGATGGCGCCGGTCAGGGTTTTCCCCCAGGGTTTACTTTCGGCCCAGAAGCCAAACCAGGCGATGGCAAACAGGACGGCGAAGACCGCCAGTGTCTGGTCGGCTGGGATAAGCGAATTCATACCTGTATCCTGTCTCAATCTGTCAGCTCACTCAGAGGCAGCATACCCCGATTATGACGCCAATCAAAAACGAGGCTTGATATGTATAGCGACGACGATCTGGAACAAGCGGTCGACAAAGAGATTTTCAGCCGTGCTGCGGTGACCCGTTTTCGTGAATTTATTGCAGAGCGGGATAATACCCGGGCCGTTGATGAAGAAGATTTTCGCCTGATTACCAGCTTTAACGATATCTTCGTGGTGATTGCCTGCCTGTTGTTACTGTTGTCGGCGGGCTGGGTGATTCAGGGCACGAGTCCAGCATTAGCCGCCGCCGTTGTTGCTGCATTATCCTGGGGGCTGGCTGAGTTTTTTGTACTCAAACGCAAAATGGCGCTACCGGCGATTGTGCTATTGGTGGCTTTTGTGGGTAATGTGTTTGCCGCCATTGTGCTCATATTCGGCTTTCCCGATGAAAAAGCGTTTATGCTGGCGGGACTCGGCGCCACTTTCGCCGCCTGGCTGCATTGGACCCGTTTCCATGTGCCTATCACGGTGGCTGCCGGTGCCGCCACAGCGGTCGCGTTTGTATTGGCCACAATGGTTTATATGATGCCGTCCCTGCGAGCGCACCTGAACAGCCTGATGTTTGTTGGCGGTGTGGCCATATTCCTGCTCGCGATGCGTTGGGATACGAAAGACTTAAAAAGAATCACCGGCCGCTCCGATGTCGCTTTCTGGCTGCACCTGACGGCGGCACCGTTGATTGTGCATCCGGTGTTCAGCAATCTCGGGATTTTCGAGGGCACCCAGACCACATTGGATCTGGCCATTGTCCTGTTGTTGTATCTCGTGCTCACGGTGACTTCGCTGGTTATCGACCGGCGCGCCTTTATGGTCTCATCATTGATTTATGTGCTGGCAGCGTTGACTGAACTGCTTGATACCTATGGTCTGGCCGGTGACAGTTTTGCTTATGTCGGTGTGGTGATTGGTTTCTCTTTACTGCTGCTTTCGGGCTTCTGGCACAAGGCGCGCCGCCTGTTAGTTCAGAGCCTGCCTGCTGCCTGGCAGGGGCGGCTGCCGGAAGTTGCTTAGCGCGGGTCAAAATCAGCTAAACTAAGAGCATGCTCCAATCTTCGGAGGGGCTTGATGAGGCAAATTCTGTCCGATCTCTGGGAAACCGCTGTGGAAACCCCTTTCCCCGGCCTCACCACGCATGCCTATCTGTGGACGCGGCATGAGGGCAATGTGTTGTTTTACAACACCAGTCAGCAGGCGGATATCCAGCAGATGGCCGATTTGGGCGGGGTTGCTTATCAGCTACTCAGTCATCGTGATGAGGTGGGCCGGTCAATCATTCAAATCCGCGATGCCTATTCAGCCCTTCTCGGCGGTCATCAGGCAGAACTGGAAGCCTTCGCCGAGGTGGCTCAGCCGGATATCATTTTTGAACAGCGGCAATGGCTGTTTGATGATTTGGAAGTGATTCCTACTCCCGGACATACGCCGGGTAGCTGCTGTTTTCTGGCACAATCAGATGAAGGCCGCACTGTGCTTTTCAGTGGTGACACTTTGTACTGGAGTGATACCGGGCTGAGGCCGGGTTTACTGCCTTTCAGTGACAGGGAGCAATTAATTCAGAGTCTGAATTTGCTGGAGACGGTGTCTCCGGATGTGGTTTGTTCAAGTGCCTTTTCCGGTGAATCCGGTTACAGGGAAATCCAAGGCGACTGGATAGAACAGCTTTCCATAGCGAAATGGTTACTTGAACAGCAAAGTTAGGATGACATCCCTGTCATCCTGCCTGCCTACCGGTAATAACGGTGATGTCGGTAGTCTCTGTCATAGCGGTCATGATGTCGGTACGAGTGCCTGTCATGACTGCGGTAATGATGTTTGCTATGACCGCGATAATGTCTGTCATGATGTTTCCAGTGTTTCTTATGATGCTTCCAGTGCTTGTGGCCATTGTAATGATGGCGGTGACGGTCATAGTCACGGTAGTGAATCGCATAGCTATCGGGATAATAGCTGTTGTAATAACCCGGGTAACCCAGGTTAAAGCCAATACCGATGCTGAGATCACCGGCTTTGGCCGGGTTGGCAGCAAAGGCCAGCATCAGACCTGATACCAGGCTGATGGCCAGGATTTTTGATTTGTTGAGATGTCGCATCGCGTTTACCTCGCTCTACACAAAAGGTCACGATTTATACAATAATCGCCCGCCGGGAAAGTTTGTGTTAAGCAATGTAAAAGTTTGTAAAACATGAAAAAAAGTGTCGATCAGCGCACAGGAAATAGGGCAATTCAAAGGTCGATGAACATGCTAGAGTGAGCCTAGCAATTGAGGACTTGAGTGGAAGCCGAGATGGAGACTTTGATTCAATTCGAACTACCCCGATGGCTGCAGCGTTATCAGCAGTCTTATCAGACGAACCCAGACATTGAGGCGCAGATGGATTTTTTGATCGATGTGTCCCGCCTCAATATTCAATATGACAGTGGTGGTCCTTTTGCCGCCGCCGTATTTGAAATCGAAACCGGCAAGCTGGTGGCGCTGGGTGTGAACCTGGTGACTTCAAAAAAGCTGTCTATTCTGCATGCTGAAATGGTGGCGCTGTCGATGGCCCAGCAGACCCGGGGCAGTTATGATCTCGGCGCGGCAAAGCCCGATTTATCTCTGGTGACCACCTGCGAGCCCTGTGCGATGTGTTTTGGCGCCATACCCTGGTCCGGCGTGCGTCAGGTCGTATCCGGTGCCACCGATGCCGATGCAAGAGCTATTGGTTTTGATGAGGGGCCGAAACCGGATGACTGGCAAAAAGCACTGGAAGACAGACAGATTAAAGTTATCAGTGGTGTACACCGGGATAAAGCCGCCGCTGTTCTGCGGGCTTACATGAACCAGGGCGGCATGCTCTATAACTCAAGACAGGGATAGGCTCAGATGAAAGCGAAAATCAGCATGATTACGCTCGGGGTCGATGATTTGAAAGCTGCCACCGCTTTTTATCGAGATGGGCTCGAACTACCCCAGTTTAATTTTGCCAGCGAAGGGGTGAGCTTTTTCGAACTGGCTGGCACTTGGCTAGGTTTATATCCAAAGCGTGCCCTAGCTGAGGATATTGGCATTCATCCGGAGGCAATGACAGGACCCGTCAGCTTCACACTGGCACATAATGTCAGCAGCCCGGAGGCGGTTGATGCCTTGCTTGAGCAGGCCGTCAATGCCGGTGCCAGGTTAATCAAACCGGGTCAGCAGGTCTTCTGGGGCGGTTATTCCGGTTACTTTCAGGACCCCGAAGGTTATTACTGGGAAGTGGCATTTAATCCTTTTATGGATCTCACCTGAGTTGATACAAAAATCCCCCTGCCCGCAACTAGAGCAGACAAGGGGACATTGAGCTATCAGCCGCTATTACTGATCAAATCCCGATAAGCATGCCAGGTGGCATGACCCAGTAACGGGAAAATGACGATCATGCCAATCATAAAGGTAGCGATACCGATACCAGTGAATAATGCCAGTAATCCGGCCCAGAGGACCATGGTCAGGATATTGTTAAGCACGACGCGAACACTCATGAAAGCAGCATCAAGCGCTTCGATATCACTATCAATAATTGCCGGAACGGCGACGACGGACAGGGTAAAAACAATCGCTGCAAGCAGGCCGCCAACAATCATATAAAGCGCGGTTTGCAGTGGTGATGCAAAGGCAAAGAAATCTCCCCACATCGTTCTGTCTAATGGCGGTGCTACTTCACCGACGGCAACCATCAACACCAAGCCGGAAATCACAAACCAGATCAGACTGAAGCCCAGAAGGAAACCGGCAAAACGGAATAATGCCGATTGATTCCGGCTAAGCCCCGCTAGTGACTGGTCAAAACTGACAGGCTGCTTATCCTCGAGCCGGCGCGATATTTCACAGAGTCCTGCAGCCATGATTGGACCGATCAGCATAAAACCGGAGACGACGGCCGCCAGCGCATATACATGCATGCTGGTGACCAGCAGTGCAAGCCAGAATACGGTAGCGACGATCAGACCATGCGCCAAGCTGACTTTCGGATATTTAGCCAGATCTCGTCCGCCTTTGATGAGCCAGCTGAATGGACGCATAAAAGCTGTGTGCTTGATGGAAAATTGAGCAGGAATTGTGAAGTGACTATGACTTTGTACACTCATTTTCTCCTCCCTTGATGAGCTTGGAAGTGAAAGCCAGTGTTGTTATGCCTTATTTTCGTCTAACAGCCCGCGGCTCTCAGCTCTTCACCTTATATGACAACAGCATTTAGCGAATGTTTACCGCCTGAAGACCTCAGTTAACTCTATCCTGCATCACTTGCCAGATTGACTCGCCTTGACAATTGTTACATGCATACATAAGATCGCGAACGCAAATCATTATCATTTAGTTGTATAGTAAAGGGAAAACAATGACATCATCCATCCAGCCGGCCGCTAAATTGGTACCGGTTTTTCGTCTGGCACTGCTGCCGCTGATGCTGTTCGGGAGTTTCAATGTGCAGGCCGAAACAGATGCTGAGCACAAATCAGTAGAACTGCCCAAAGTGGAAGTCACCTCGGGTGAAATCGACAAGAATGGTTATATCGAACTGGAGAAGGAGCCGGAGGTTGGCAAGCTCAACGTGCCGGTTCAGGACACCCCGTATTCCATTGAGATTGTTGATAAGGACTTTATTAAAGATACCGGTGCCAAAACCATTCAGGATGCATTGCTTTATAGTTCGGGGGTTTATGCCGGTGCTTTCGGACTCGACACCCGTGGCGACTCTGCGAAGGTTAGAGGGATTGATCCGAGTTTCTATCTAGATGGTTTACGGCAAGTGTATGGTTCTTACAATTCTGTGCGAACTAACGTTTATGCCTTAGAAAGTATCGAAATACTCAAAGGACCTTCCTCTGTGTTGTATGGTCAGGGTGAGCTCGGTGGTATCGTGAATTCTGTTTCGAAGCTGCCCAAAGAAAAACAGCAGGGTGAAATATGGGCTCAATATGGTTCTTTCCATCGTAAGCAACTGGCTTTTGATGTGACTGGGCCCGCGACGGAAGACGGTAAATTGCTCTACCGGGTTGTGGGGTTGAACCGGGATAGCCAGACACAGGTTGATTATGTCGATGATGACGGCTTTCTGATTGCTCCCTCGCTGACTTGGCGCCCGACCGACGACACCAGCTTTACAGTGTTGTTTAACCGTCAGAGAAACACCGGTCAGGTGTCTGCTCAGTTTCTTCCTCGATTCGGTACCTTAGATAGAGGCTCACAAGGCTACATTGGTTCAGAAACCTTTGTAGGTGAACCTGGTTGGGATAAATATGACCGTGAAAAAACTGAGGTGACGTTGATGTTTGATCACAGCATCAATGATGACTGGTCATTTTCCACAACAGCTCGATATACCGAATCCAGTACTGTAACTAGAGAACACTGGGTCGATATCGGCGCCATCCCTGATGCTGACGGTAATGTATCCAGAGCCATTTTTATGGCTGATGCGGAAACCCGCATTTTCAACCTTGATGCGCGTTTGCAGGGTCAATTTGAACTTGGAGTCACCAAGCATCACTTAGCAGTGGGCTTTGACCGTCAGGATGCTCTCTGGGAGCAGGATAACTACGATAGAGTGGCAGGAGGGGGAGGCTCGATCGATGTTTATAATCCTTCCTATGGTAATTTAAATCTAGCAGCACTGAACCCCCAAGATGAAGATGATAATCAAATTCGTCAGGTGGGGATTTATATCGCTGACCATATTGAAATTGGCCCTGTCGTTGTATCTGGCGCACTTCGACGTGACTGGGCAAAAAATACTGGCCTGGCTGTGAGTGGTCCAAACACGGTGAGTGATGAGAACGAGACTACAGGACGAATTGGTGCAATGTATCGGTTCGATAATGGCTTTTCTCCTTATGCCAGCTATTCAGAGGCATTCACCATGAACTTGGGTAATGATGGGACAGGAGCAAACAGCACCCTCAAACCTACAACCGGTACACAGCGTGAGTATGGCATCAAATACCTTTCTCCAGACCGCAGCTTGGCAGTGACAACGGCTTACTTTGATATCAAACAACAGAACCGTATATCAGATAGCTCGACCCCCGGTGGCGTTGAGCAGATGGGGGCTGCTATTGATGGCTGGGAACTACAGGTCAATAAACGCTGGAACCAATTTGAAACTCAATTCAGTTACACAGATATAGACGCAATCAATGCTGACACGGGGGAGCGTCTAGCATTTGTTGCTGAAAAAGTCCTGTCGTGGTGGAACAAGCTGCACATAGGCAACAATTGGCGGGTCGGAGCGGGTATTCGGTATATTGGAGATAATGTTGGCTTTGATTATCTCGGTGATGGTGCCGGTCCGACGGTTCCGTCCGAGACCCTTTATGATGCCATGCTTGGTTATAGCTATAAGAACTGGGATTTCATACTGGATGCTAAAAACCTGACCGATGAAGAATATGTCTCTTGGTGTAGAGGCGAGACCTACGACTGCGGTTATGGTGAACGCAGGAATGTGAGCGCCAATGTGCGTTACCACTTTTAAATTTTCAAAGGCCCCGTTTCCGGGGCCTTTTCTTTACTGGCAGCTTCAGGTCGACATAGACATGAGTCGCCTCAACTCATAGGTCGACCAAGCAAACTCAGATAATGCCGAAAGCCAGCATCGCATTGGCCACCCGCCGGAAGCCAGCGATATTGGACCCAAGCACATAGTCATGTGGCTTGCCGAACTCATCTGCTGTTTCACAGCAGTTGCGATGGATCTGGTTCATGATCTCATGCAGACGCTCTTCACTGTACTCAAAGCCGGAGCCGTGAGTGGCATTATGCTGCATTTCCAGCGCTGATGAGGCAACACCGCCTGCATTGGCCGCTTTACCCGGGGCAAAGGCAATGCCGTTCTGCTTGAGCACTTCAATCGCTTCTGGCGTGCAGGGCATATTCGCGCCCTCGCAAACGGCGATGCAGCCGTTATTAGCCAGTGTCTGCGCATCTTTTTCCTGCAATTCATTCTGGGTTGCGCAGGGCATCGCAATATCGCAGGGGATGTCCCAGATATTGCCGCCATCAAGGTATTCGGCATCATGGTGAAAATCGAGATAAGTTTTGATGCGTGCACGCTCCACTTCCTTGATATGAATCACCGTATCCACATCGATGCCTTTATGGTCGATGATGACGCCGCTGGAGTCGGAACAGGCGATCACTCTGGCGCCCAGTACTCGCAGCTTTTCTATGGCATAGGTGGCAACATTACCTGAGCCTGAGACCACGGCGACTTTATCTTTGACTTCTTCCTCATGTACGGCATTGATCATGTTTTCACAGAAAAACACGGCGCCGTAACCAGTAGCTTTCTGCCGGATCCAGGTGCCGCCCCACTGCGGGCTTTTACCGGTGATGACGCCGGATTCATAGCGTTGGGTGATGCGCTTGTACTGTCCGAACAGATAACCGATTTCACGGGTACCGACACCGATATCACCGGCCGGTACGTCAGTGGTTTCACCCAGGTGTCGATAGAGACCAGTCATAAAACTTTGGCAGAAACGCATGATTTCATTTTCGGATTTATCCTTGGGGTCGAAATCAGCACCGCCCTTGCCACTGCCGATGGGCAGGCCGGTGAGGGCGTTCTTAAAGGTTTGCTCGAAAGCCAGAAATTTTATCGTGCCTAGTGTCACGCTGGGGTGGAAACGCAGGCCCCCTTTGTAGGGGCCAAGCGCACTGTTAAAGCCAACCCGAAAGCCACGATTGATTTGCACATCCCCATTATCATCTTCCCATGGCACGCGAAAAATAATCTGCCGCTCCGGCTCGCACAGCCTCTCGATGATCTTGTTTTTGGCATATTCCGGATGTTTATCCATCACCGGTGACAGTGTTTCCAGCACCTCAAGCAAGGCCTGATGAAATTCAGGTTCACCCGGATTGCGGTCAACCACCTGCTGAAAGGTAGAGGAAATGGCTTTCTGCATGTTCGACATGTGCGCTCCTTTGTCAGATGATGTCTGGGCAACGTTGCCAAGGCTTGTTGACTGCAAATGTCAGCTTTAACTCCAGCTTATAAGCTCCATCGGTCACCCGCAACAGCCCTGCGGATAAATCGTGTTTTTAGTTGTCCTACAGTCATGGTTCACAGGAGGACCGCATGTTCACGATTCGATGTGCTTGCTTGCTGACAACGCTGGTTTTATCCCCTGTTGTGCAGGCTTACTATTGTTTTGAGCCTTCTCCCACCTATCTGCAAATGGGGGATGCCTATTTCACTGACACCTCGAGGCGGATTGTCGTTCAGGGGGATGAGCCCGCTCTGGAGATTGTGGAAAACCTGCAGGGAGAGTGGGAGGGCAACTTATCCGAGATAATCTGTGAAGGTAATAAAGAAAAGCCGGAACTGATTTACCGGGAAGCGGAAGTGGAAGCGGATGTGAAAGATTCCAATACTGCGCTGTTTCTGATCTCGATGAGTAAGACCTATCGCGACACCTTTGTAGAAAGTGAGTCTGTGTTCCTGATGAATAAAGGAAGTATGTACTCACTTAAAATCAATGACAGTTTGATCAGTGCCACTGAAAGAGAAAGACGCAGTTTGCAGGGAAGGCAGGCTGGCAACCGTTATGTGGAAGTGTTTTCTCAGATAGCCATTGAGAACGAGGATCAAATCACCGTCGACTGGCAGCTGTTTTCAAATGGGGTTTTTGTCTACAGTCAGCGACTGACCCTGGACAGAGATTTATAAAAAACACCACACTGCCAAATCACTCGCAGTGTGGTGTTTCAGCCAGCTACTTCAGCAACAAGAATATGGCCTGGCGGCCACGAATAATATTCAGCAGTAACTGTTCGGCATTCTGCACCATTGGCTTGAAAGCAGCCAGGCTCTTGACCGGCTGACGGTTGACAGAGGTAATCAGGTCTTCCGCACGCAGACCGGCATTCCAGGCCGGGCTGCCACGTTTGACGGAGTAGATCACCACGCCCTCAACACGGCCATAGTATGGCGAGCCTTCTTCAATATCACCGAAAGTAGCACCGGACAATTTGGGGTGCACTGTCCCATTGGGTTCCGTTTGCCGGGTTTGCTTGACCTCGGCATTCAACTTTTTCTTGTCCCCATCACGAATGATGGATAACTCCACTTCCTGCCCGACAACCATCAGACCAATGGTGTTACGCAAACTGTCGGCATTCGCCAGTCGGGCACCGTCAACGGCAGTGATAATGTCGCCCACCCGCAATCCGGCCTCATCAGCGGCCGAGTTAGGCACGACATGCGTCACAACGGCCCCTTCCTGTTGATCAATATCGAAGGCATTGGCCAGTTCCGGTGTGATGTCCTGCATCTGTACGCCAAGATAGGCCCGGCGAACTTCACCGAATTCCATTAATTGATCGCTGATTTGCTTCACCAGATTACTCGGAATGGCAAAGCCGATACCGACATTGCCCGGGTTCTGGCCGGGTGAGAAGATGGCGGTGTTGATGCCGACCAGTTCACCGCGCAGATTAACCAGGGCACCACCGGAATTACCGGGATTAATCGAAGCGTCGGTCTGAATGAAGTTTTCATAGCCTTCAATGCCAAGACCACTACGGCCCAGTGCACTGACAATTCCGGATGTCACGGTCTGACCCAGGCCAAAAGGGTTGCCGATAGCCACCACAAAGTCACCCACGCGCAGGGATTCTGAATCGGCGAGAGGCAAGGCGGAGAGATTTTCTGACGGGATTTTAATCAAAGCGACATCGGTCGCCGGATCGGTACCGACAATCTCAGCCTGGAAATTACGGCCATCAGTGAGCGACACAGTAATTTCATCAGCGCCACGAATCACATGGTTATTGGTAATCACCAGCCCCTCTCTGGCATCAATAATCACGCCGGAGCCCAGGCTCTGGCGGGGTCTGACCCGGGGTTGTTCCGGCAGATTGAAAAAATGACGGAAGAACGGATCGTTAAGCAGTGGATTGTCCTGCACCCTGACCTGACTTCGGGTTGCGATATTGACCACGGCAGGCTTGGAGCGATCCAGCATCGGTGCCAGTGTCGGCATTTTGCCTTCGTCGGCAAACCAGTCCAGTGGCAGGGCGGCACTGGCGACCTGGGCAATCAGGGTCAGGCCAGCTAGCCAGACTAAAAGGGATTTGAGATTCTTGCTCATTTAAACCTCCTTATCAGGCTTGTTCCAGTGCATCACGTGGGTTGAATGCCATTTCCTCCGCCATTTGCATGTAAAGTTTCTTGGCCTTGTCGCTGTCAGCGGGCGGCGTCATGATCTGCAGTACGACGAACTCGTCGCCTGGTTCTTTTCCAGGCAGACCACGGCCTTTGAGCCGCATTTTCTGTCCACTGCGGGCACCGGCAGGAATGGTGAGGCTGATTTTTCCCGCCAGCGTCGGTACGGTGACTTTGGCACCCAGTGCTGCTTCCCACGGCGCCAGAGGCAAATCCAGGTATATGTCTTTGCCTTCCAGACGGTAATGTTTGTGTTGGGCGATTTGTACTTCCAGGTAGAGATCACCGGGCTTGCTGCCCATGCCGGCTTTACCCTGACCATTGAGGCGGATTTTTTTACCAGAGGCAATCCCGGCCGGGATTTTCACGTTGATGGTGCCACCCTGGCTCGCACCGGCGGGGCGGCGAATGGTTTTAGTTGCACCATTGAAGGCATCTTCCAGTGAGATGGTGATCTTGGCGTTAACGTCTTCACCCTTGGCAAAGAAATTGTCGCCCATACCGGCACCACCCATGCCGCCCATGCCACCGAACAGATTTTCGAAGAAGCTGCTGAAATTGCCGCCACCGAAGCCGCCCATATTCTCCTCCCAGCCCGGTGGCGGGGTGAAGGACTGGCCATGACGGTAGTTACTACCGAACTGGTCATATTGCGCGCGCTTTTGCGCATCACGCAGGACTTCATAAGCTTCGCCGACTTCTTTGAACTTGTCTTCGGCATCAGCCTCTTTACTCACATCGGGGTGATATTTTCTGGCCAAGCGACGATAGGCCTTTTTGATGTCATCCTGTGACGCATCACGGCTGACACCAAGGATCTTGTAATAGTCTTTGTATTCCATAAATGGACTTATACACCTGAAATTGATTTAGATCAGTAAGTGGGGTTTTTAACTGCTGTTTTCAACATATCCGGGAATTTTACTGATGCTCGTCTCAAGTGGGTGTGAGAAAATGCGCCACACAAAAAATTGATAACAAGAGAGATGAGCGATGTTTAAAAGACGCAATATGTCATTAATGGTGGCCCTTGCAATGGGCGCAGGTGCGCAGGCTGTGGTGGCTGAAGACAATCTGGCGCTGGATGAACTGGTCGTTACCGGTACCCGTTCTGAAACGCCGTTGCTGGAGCAGGCCGGTAATACCGGTAAAATTTCCGAAGAAGAAATCGACCTGGTGCGTCCGGATCACATCACCGAGATTGCCAACCGGGTTAGTGGCGTGAATATTCAGCATGGTAATGGTCAGGAGCATCTGACCTCGATTCGTTCACCGGTCCTGACCGGCGGTGCCGGCGCCGGTTCATTCCTGTTCCTTGAAGATGGTATTCCGCTTCGTGCAGCCGGCTTTGCCAATGTGAACGGCCTGTTTGAAGTCAACTATGAGCAGGCAGGGGGTATTGAAATCGTGCGTGGCCCCGGCAGCGCCTTCTACGGTTCCAATGCCGTACACGGTCTGGTTAATGTGCTGTCGCGGGCACCCTCACTGGAACTCGAACGCGAAATCGATTTGTCGGTTGGCCCCCATGATCTTTACACCGCCAAGGCGACCGTCAGTGATACCGTTGGTAATCATGGTTATCGCGTTAATGTGCTGGGGACAACTGATGGCGGTTATGCAAATGACTCTGGCTATGACCAGCAAAAAGTGACATTACGCCACGATTATTTTAGCGATATTGATAGTTTCAAAACTTTGTTCAGCTATACCAATCTGAACCAGGAAACCACACCCTATATCACTGGGTTCAAGGCTTACGAGGATGAAAGCTATTCACGCACTAACCCTGAGCCAGAAGCCTTCCGTGATGCGAAATCGTACCGGCTTTCTACCGAGTGGATTCGTGAACTGAGTGATAGCTCGCGCTTCAGCCTGACCCCCTATGTGCGGCATACAGAAATGGAATTTCTGATGCACTTTTTACCCGGAGATCCTCTGGAAAATAATAAGCACAGCAGTGTTGGCCTGTTGTCCTCCTACACGAAAGATTTCGATGCAGGACACAAAGTTATCGTAGGTACAGATTTTGAGTACACGGAGGGCGAGCTTTCAGAAGTTCAAAGTAAGGCTGCTCCAAACTTCGCTCCTGAAAGGGTGCCGGGCGTCCATTATGACTACGAAGTCGATGCTACTGTTATTGCGCCATACATACACACAGAGTGGCAAATTCTGCAAAAAACCAGAATGGTGGCTGGCCTGAGGTATGAATACACCAAGTACGATTACACCAATAATGCGGGCTCAACTACGATTCCTGGAAACGACCTCTATTTCAGGCCGCCCAGTGGTGATGAGACTTTCAGCAACTTAAGTCCTAAGTTAGGTTTTGTGCAATCTCTTACTGAGGATACAAGCGCATTTATTAATTATGCTCGTGGTAACAGAGCGCCCCAGACAACTGACTTATACCGCGCTCAACAGACTGGTATTACTGGCGGTCAAGCTGACTCCGAAACTATCGACAGCATTGAAATTGGTGTTCGTAAAGTGGGTGAAGGTCTTCAGTATGAAGTCGCTGCCTATCATATGAAGAAGCGTGACTATTTCTTCACTGACAGCGCGGATATCAATGTGCCAGATGGTAAAACAGAGCACACAGGTCTCGAGTTGGGTATGTTTTATCCCTTCAACGAGAAGTTTGATATTGCTGCTAATGTGACTTTTGCCAAGCATGAGTATGATTTTGATCGCAATAACTCCTCATTGGACCCTGATGCAGTGATTGAGGATGGAAATTATCTTGTGACAGCGCCTAAGCGCATGGCCAATATTCGACTGGGCTGGAATGTCACGCCAAAGACTCGTACTGAATTGGAATGGGTTCACATGAGTGAGTATTACCTCAACGATTCCAATAATGCCAAGTACGAAGGTCATGATGTGTTCAACCTACGTGCATCTCATGACGTGACTGAAAACTTCACTTTGTACGCGCGCCTTAAAAACGTATTCAATACTGAGTACGCTGAACGAGCGGATTACAACATTAATGTTCCTGCAAGTAGAGGACGTGAAGCCAGATACCGTTACTTTGTCGGTGAGAAACGCTACCTCCATGTAGGGGCCAGTTATCGCTTCTAGAGGAAACGCCGAAAAAAAGGGGCCACCGGCCCCTTTTTTATGTCTCATAGATAAACACGCTCAACGACTGGCTGACTTTCTCTCTTCCAGCCGGCGCAAAAACTCACGCATGATATCGTCATACAGCGCCATACCGAGATACTCATCTTCCACACCGCTGTCGATGCTGGGGTTGTCATTGATTTCTATCACTACAATGCGGTTGCCGCTCTGCTTGATATCAATGCCATACAGGCCATTGCCAATCAGTTTGGCCGCCTTGGTGGCGATGCGAATCACTTTCTCCGGTA
>CAYMEE010000040.1:0-21120 GCA_964389455.1 uncultured Methylophaga sp.
CGCGGATGCGCCGAATCATAAACCTTCGCTAAATGCTGAAAATCCACATGGGTATATATCTGCGTAGTACTGATATCCGCATGCCCCAGCAGTTCCTGCACAGCACGTAAATCACCACTCGACTCCAGCATATGCGAAGCAAACGCATGCCTCAGTCGATGCGGATGCACATGATCGGATATGCCGTGTTTCTTACCCCAGAAACTCAGGCGTTTCTGAATCGAGCGCACGCCAAGGCGGCGGCCCTGCTGGGTGATAAAGACGGCAGGCTGATCAAAAAAGCCGGTCTTGTCGCGTTTTTCCAGCCAGTCCTGCAGGGCTTTAACCGCCTGTGATCCAACTGGACAGACGCGATCTTTCTGACCTTTACCGGTGACATGCACCAGTTGATCACCAAAATCGATATCACGCAGGTCGAGTTCCGCCAGTTCCGCCAGGCGCAGGCCTGAGGAATAAAACAACTCCATGATGGCGCGGTCACGCGTGGCAACAAAGGTATCGGGTTGGGTGTGATCGAGCAGTGCATTCATCTGATCAACATCGAGGGTCGAAGGCAGACGCTTCTCGGCTTTAGGTGCCTGCACGGCCTGAGCGGGGTTATTGTCTGCCAGCCCCTGCCTGATCAGATACTGATAAAAAGACCGTATGGCTGAGAGCATGCGTTGAATACTGCGGCTGGAAAGCCCTTTGCGATGCAAGAAGGCGGAAAACTGACGCAGATCTTTGGTTTTGAGTGCAGACCAGTGTTTTAAGCCGTCACGCTCACAGAATTCAGTCAGTTGTTGCAGGTCGCGACGATAATTACTGACAGTGTGGCCGGATAGACGCCGTTGTAGCGCCAGATAGTCTAGAAACTCATCAACGACGCTGGTCAGCGTGTTAGCCATGGTTGTGGGTGTGATGGCGAAGCACGCGCATAAACACTTCGCCCAGAAAGCTCAGGTAATCGGTGGCCATATCAGCATGGAAGCGATTGGGATCTTCACTGCCGATGGCCAGCAGGCCGGCGCAGGGTTCATGGCCGAGCGGCAGGCAGGCGACAGACTGAATATTGTTGGCCTTATCATTAAACAGCAAGGCTTTCTGAGCTTTGGTCAGCCGGCCACAGATGGGCTTTTGCTTGCTGAGCAGGTTATCGAAACTGCGCAGTTTGGTATCGTCAGCGTGAAGCTGGCCGACATTGGCCTTGGTATCCGGCAGTTTGAAAGGCTTATCGCCGTAAAACAGCCTGACAGCAACATCATCGGCAGCAAATTCCTGTTGCAGTTCTTCCATCAGACTTTTAAGCAGACTGCCGAGATCAGCGGCATCCAGCAGACTCAGGCACAGAGCATGAACCCGCTGCTGCAACTCGGCATTGCTGTGTGCATTATCAATCAGCGCCCGCAACTGCTCGTTGAGTTGCTTGTTTTTGTCTTTCAGCCTTTGCTGCTGCTTCTGCGCGAGGGAAATGGTGCCTTCAGGCGATTGATGCAGTTCCAGTGCTTCCAGCAGTTCCGGGTGTTGCAGAAAGATGTCCGGGTTTGATTGCAGATAGGCTTCCAGTTCAGCCAGGGTTATTTGTTTTCCAGCGTCGCCCACGCTATTTCTCCATCAAATACATGTTCTGCCGGCCCGGTCATCCACACAGCGCTGTCTTCATCCGGCCAGCTTATTTGCAGTTCACCGCCAGGCAATGAGACGGTCACTTCATTGGATAGTAACCCACGTCGGATACCCGTAACGACCGCTGCGCAGGCACCGGTACCACAGGCAGAGGTTTCACCTGAGCCCCGTTCAAACACGCGCAGGCGAATGTGATTGGCATCCTGTAGCTGCATAAAGCCGACATTGACCCGCTCCGGAAACTGCTCGTGCGCTTCCATCAGCGGACCGATTTCCAGTACCGGCGCGCTATCGACATTATCCACCAGCATAACGGCATGGGGGTTGCCCATCGACACGACGGCCACTTCTTTTTTGCCGTGTTCCGGCACAGCCAGCATGTAGGTTGTCGCCTGTTCTTCAGCAAGGAATGGTACGCGGCGTGGCTCAAACTGCGGTTTTCCCATATCCACGGTCACAGACCCATCAGCCTGAATGGTCGGATAAATCAGGCCCGAAGCTGTAGCAACAGCAATCGTGTCTTTATCACTCAGGCCTTTTTCGCGCACAAACCGGGCAAAACAGCGGGCGCCATTGCCGCATTGTGACACTTCACCACCGTCCGCATTGAAAATGCGGTAGCGGAAATCGGCCTCATCCGAATCTGAAGCTTCCACCAGCAAAACCTGATCACAGCCCACACCAAAGTGCCGATCAGCCAGAAAACGGATCTGGCTGTCGCTCAGTGTCACCTGCTGATCGATGGCGTTGATAACGATGAAATCATTACCCAGACCATGCATTTTGCTGAATTTAAGCGTGCTCATGACGGTAATACGTGTTCTCCGGCGAACAAATCCTGAACCGTTTCCCGTTCACGCACCACATGGATATCTTTATCCTCAACCATGATTTCAGCGGCACGCGGACGCGAATTGTAATTGGAACTCATGGTGAAACCATAGGCCCCGGCAGAACGGATAGCGAGCAGGTCACCCTGTTGGATGGCCAGCTCCCGGTCTTTACCCAGAAAGTCGCCGGTTTCACAGATAGGTCCCACAATATCATAGACCGCGGGTTTGGCTTGGGTTTCCAGTTGAACCGGTACAATCTGCTGCCATGACTGATATAAAGCGGGACGCAATAAATCATTCATTGCCGCATCGACAATCGCAAACTGCTTGGCTTCAGTGGGTTTAATAAACTCGACCCTGGTCAGCAGAATACCGGCATTTCCGGCAATGGCGCGGCCGGGTTCCAGCAGAATTTCCAGCTTACGTTCTGCCAGCAGCGGCTTCAGCGCTGCCGCATATTCGGCTGGGCTTGGCGGGGTTTCGTCACGGTAATGAATGCCCAGGCCGCCACCAATATCCAGATGTTTAATAACGATGCCGTCTTGAGCCAATTCATCAATCAGTGCCAGTACCCGTTTCAGTGCGTCGACAAAAGGCGACACCGAGGTCAGCTGCGAACCGATATGACAATCGACCCCAACGACTGACAGGTTAGCCATACCTTTAGCGGATTGATACACCGCTCTGGCCTGTTCGATATCAATTCCGAATTTGTTTTCTTTGAGGCCGGTAGAGATATAGGGATGCGTTTGCGCATCAACATCCGGATTGACCCGGATGGAGACCGGTGCCTGCTTGCCCAGGCGTGCCGCGACATCATTTATGCGACTGAGCTCAGGAATCGACTCGACATTGAAACAGCGGATATTCTGCGCCAGCGCATATTCAATTTCGGCTTCGGTTTTGCCGACACCGGAGAAGACGGTTTTGCCGGCTTCACCACCAGCAGCAAGGACCCGAGCCAATTCGCCTGCGGAAACAATATCAAAGCCTGAGCCCAGCCTGGCCAGCACATTCAGGACCGCCAGGTTGGAATTAGCTTTGACTGCGTAACAAACAAGGTGCGGCATTTCCTGGAATGCCTCATCGAAGGCACGCCAATGCTGCTCCAGCGTTTTGCGGGAATAAATATAAGTCGGCGTGCCATAACGCTGCGCAATATCGGCAACCGGAACCGCTTCGGCATAAAGACTGCCGGCTTGGTGCTGAAAGTAATCCATCGTAAGTTCTAACCTGCCATCACCGAGTTCAAATTACCTTCCGGCAGATACAAGTCGCCTTTCTGACCACAGGCACTGAGCGCCAGCATCAGGCAGAGCATTAACGCCAGCAGACCCTGACGTGGAAAAGTTCGCATAATTCATTCCCCAAAAAAATTTACGGCAGTATATACAGGAAAGACCTGAACGTCTTGATACAGAAACTAGAATTTCTTGTTTAACTTACATACTATTAGCGTTTAAGAGCAGTGCTTATGTTAAGGAATCGCAAATAGTCATGGCAAATATGGCAACCCCCATGAGACTGAGCGGTCTGGCCAGGCGTCTGGTCAACGAAGGTCTGTTGAATGAAGAACAGGCGCTTTCCGCACAGTCGGCCGCCAAAGAAGCCAAACAGCCTTTCGTTACTTACCTGGTTAATCACAAGATCCTGGGCAGTGCCGATATTGCTGCGATTGCCTCGCAGGAATTCGGCGTACCGCTGTTTGATATCGAATCCATGAATCTCGATATGTCAGCCACCGAGCTGATACAGGAAAAGCTGATTCGCCAGCACAATGCGTTGCCATTATTCAAACGCGGCAAGCGCCTCTATGTTGCGTTGTCTGACCCCACCAACCTACAGGCACTGGATGAATTCCAGTTTAACACTGCGCTCAATACCTATCCGGTCCTGGTGGATGAGCAGAAGTTGTCGGTCATCATCGAAAAAGCACTCGACAAGGCCGATCAAAAGCTGGATGAATTCGAAGATGCTGATCTCGATGATCTCGATCTGGGGCCGGATGAAGATAAAGCCGAAAGCATCACCGAAGCCAATATTGATGACACACCGGTGGTCCGCTTCATCAACGGCATTTTGACCACAGCGATCAAATCCGGGGCTTCCGATATCCACTTTGAACCCTACGAAAAGAAATACCGGGTTCGGATGCGGATTGACGGTATTCTGCATGAAATGAAAGGCGCGCCGGTCGCGCTGGGTGGACGTATTTCTGCGCGCCTCAAAGTCCTTTCTCGCCTCAATATCGCAGAACGCCGTATTCCTCAGGATGGCCGTATGCGACTGAAACTGTCGAAAACCAAGGCCATCGATTTCCGTGTGAACACCTGCCCTACCCTGTTCGGCGAGAAAATCGTACTGCGGATTCTGGATCCCACCAGCGCACAGATGGGGATTGATGCTTTAGGTTACGAAGAGGAGCAGAAAGCAGTCTTCCTCGAGACCATGCATAAACCTTACGGCATGATTCTGGTCACGGGTCCGACCGGTAGTGGTAAAACCGTCTCACTCTACACCGCGCTGAATATTCTCAATACCGGCGACAGAAATATCTCTACAGCCGAAGACCCCGCTGAAATCAGCTTGCCCGGTGTGAACCAGGTCAATGTGCACCCGGCTATCGGCCTCGGCTTCTCCGAATGTCTGCGCGCCTTCCTGCGTCAGGATCCCGACATCATCATGGTCGGTGAGATTCGTGACCTGGAAACGGCTGAGATCGCGATTAAAGCCGCGCAGACCGGTCACATGGTATTTTCCACCCTGCATACTAATGACGCACCGCAGACTTTAACGCGCCTTGCCAATATGGGCGTACCAGCCTTTAATATTGCCTCAGCAGTAACATTAATTATTGCCCAGCGTCTGGCCCGGAGACTGTGCAGCAAATGTAAGGCAGCAGAAAACCTGCCCCAAGATGTCCTCCTGGAAGAAGGCTTTACCCAGGAGCAGATTGATGAGGGAGTCACCGTTTTCAAGGCGATGGGCTGTGACAGTTGCACGGAAGGCTACAAGGGCCGTGTCGGTATCTATCAAGTTATGCCCGTATCTGATGCGATGGGACGCATCATTATGGAAGGCGGTAATTCAATGCAACTGGCCGATCAGGCAGAAAAAGAAGGCATTGATGATCTGCGTAAATCAGGTCTGAAAAAAGTCGCCGCAGGGTTGACCAGCCTGGAAGAAATCAACCGTGTGATCAAGGAGTAACGGGGTGGCACAAGCGCAAGCAAGCAAGGCTAAAAAGGTCAAAGTCCCTGATATATACCTATGGCAAGGCACTAACAAACAAGGTCGCCGGGTCAAAGGTCAGTTAAGTGGTGACAATGTCAATCAGGTTCGTGCAGAACTCAGACGACAGGGTATCGCACCGCTCAAGATCAAGAAAAAACCCAAAGATCTGTTTGCGCCCCGCAAGCCTAAAATCAAACCCGCCGACATTGCCATTTTCAGTCGTCAGCTGGCGACCATGATGTCATCCGGTGTGCCTTTGATGCAGTCTTTGCAGATCATCGGCGAAGGTCACGAAAATGCGAGCATGCAGGAAATGGTGCTGGCCATTAAATCCGATGTGGAATCTGGTACCAGTCTGGCTGACTCGCTCGGCAAATTTCCGCTTCACTTTGATGATCTCTACGTCAACCTGGTTAATGCGGGTGAGCAGTCCGGTACTTTGGAAACCCTCCTGCATGAAATTGCCGATTATCAGGAAAAGACTGAAGCGCTCAAATCAAAGATCAGAAAAGCGCTGGTCTACCCAACAGCCATTATCGTGGTCGCCTTCATCGTCACCTCGATTTTGATGATATTTGTTATTCCTCAGTTTGAAGCATTGTTTACAGGTTTCGGGGCGGATTTGCCCGGCTTGACCAAAATGGTTATTTCCCTGTCGCAATGGTTTCAGGAATACTGGTGGCTGCTGTTTGGTGGCATTATCGGTGCGATAGTCGGTTTTCTGGCAGCGAAAAAGCGTTCCAGGAAGCTTCAACATTTCCTTGACCGTCTATTACTGAAATTACCTATCATCGGTAATGTGCTTCACAAAGGTGCTATCGCTCGCTTTGCCAGAACATTCTCGACCATGTTCAAGGCTGGTGTGCCAATGGTTGAGGCCATGACATCTGTCGCTGGGGCCACGGGTAATATTGTTTTCAGTGAAGCGACACTGGACATGCGGGATGAAGTGGCCACAGGTACGCAACTTAATAAAGCCATGCTCGATACCGAACTGTTTCCTAACATGGCAGTTCAAATGACAGCCATCGGTGAAGAGTCAGGCTCTCTGGATTCGATGCTCGCCAAGGTTGCTGACTTTTTCGAGCGTGAAGTGGATGAAGCCGTCGATAATATGACCGCTCTGATGGAACCACTCATCATGGCATTCCTGGGTGTGGTCATAGGCACGCTGGTTATCGCCATGTATCTGCCAATCTTCAAACTTGGCGCAGTTGTCTAGCGAATGGAGTCAATTAATCTTTTAGCCACGTCACCACTGGCGTGGTTGACGCTATCGCTGTTGCTCGGCCTGATGGTTGGTAGTTTTCTTAACGTTGTTATCTACCGTTTGCCGGTCATGATGCAGCGCGAATGGGAAAGCCAATGTGCTGAACTGTCTGGGCAGACAGCCACCGAGCAACCGGTTTTTAACCTGTCGGCCCCGCGTTCACGCTGCCCCCATTGCCAGCATGCCATCACCGCTATTGAGAACATTCCCGTCATCAGTTTTCTCGTCCTGAAAGGCCGCTGTCGCAGTTGTGGCGCTGGCATTTCAAAACGTTACCCTATTATTGAAGCACTTACTGGCCTGATGTCTGTGGTTGTCGCCTGGTATTTCGGCTTCAGTTGGGCCTGTTTCGGTGCCCTTCTTTTAACCTGGTCGCTGATTGCACTGACCTTTATCGATCTCGACCATCAATTATTACCGGATAAAATTACCTTGCCCTTGGTCTGGCTGGGTCTATTTTTCAATCTGTTCGGGCAGTTCAGCGATCTGACCAGCAGCGTCATCGGCGCCATGGCAGGTTACCTGGTGCTGTGGAGCATTTACCACCTGTTCCGGCTAATTACCGGTAAGGAAGGCATGGGCTATGGCGACTTTAAATTGCTTGCAGCGCTGGGCGCCTGGATGGGCTGGCAATATCTGCCGATGATTGTTCTGTTATCTTCTCTGGTAGGTGCTGTGGTGGGTATCTGCCTGGTCCTGCTCAAAAACCACCAGCGTGATATCCCGATTCCATTCGGCCCTTATCTGGCAGCGGCTGGCTGGATTGCACTCATCTGGGGTGACAAGCTAAATCAACTCTACCTGGGCAGTGTCGGCCTCAGCTGATGACCTTTAAAGTTGGACTTACCGGCGGTGTTGCCTGCGGCAAATCGACAGTCACTGATTTGTTTCACCAAATGGGTGCCACAGTGATTGATGCGGATGTGATTGCCAGAGGCCTGCTGGAAAAAGACACTGACTGTTATCAACAGGTTATTGATTATTTTGGTCCTGATGTTTTACTGGAAAGCCGAGACATCGACCGCGCCTGGCTAAGGGTTCAAATTTTCAGCGACAGCAGTGCCAAAAAGGCTTTGGAAAACATCATCCATCCTCAGGTCAGACAACAGATGCTGGCGGCAGCCAGTACCTGTGATGCTCCCTACTGTATGCTATCCATCCCCCTGTTGGTTGAAGCTCAGATGCAGGACCTGGTTGACCGTATTGTCGTGGTGGATGCCGATGAAGCAACCCAGTTGTCTCGTCTGATGGCTCGTGACAAGATCACTGAAGCTGAAGCCATCAGGATGCTGCAAAGTCAGTGTCAGCGAGCTCAGAGGCTTGCTGTTGCTGATGACATTATAGACAACAGTCAGAGCATGGATTCGCTTCGTCCACAGGTCGAACACTTACATCAGCAATATCTCGAATTTGCCAAAAAGATTAACTGAGTTGCTAGGCTGGGCCCAGTCATGGACAATAAGGCCATCATTCCCTGTCAGTAATATTTGGAAACCGTGTCAGACACTATTATTTTCGAACAGCCACTGAACGAGCGCATCCGCACTTTCCTGCGGCTGGAATTCCTGTTCAAACGTGTCGACAATGCCCTGACAGGCCAATCTGAAATGCATCATCGTGATGCGCTGGACGCGATGCTGAACATGCTCAGCGTATTCGAGCGCAGTGATCTCAAACAGGAATTGATGAAAGAGATTGAGCGACTGTCGGCCAACCTTTCTGCGCTGGAAAATACACCGGGCGTCGATCGTGAAGCGCTGGATGCCTTACTGGGGGATTTGGATCAGAATCTGGATGCCCTTCATGTACAGAAAAGCGGCATTGGTCAGACCTTACGCGAAAATGAATTTCTTTATGGCATCCGCCAACGTTCCAGCATCCCCGGCGGCACCTGTGAATTCGACTTGCCGGCCTATCACTTCTGGCTGCAGCATACTGCGCCAGAGCTTCGCAGTGAACAGTGCCAATCCTGGCTCAATGAATTTAATTCTGTGCGGAATGCCGTCAATATGAGTCTGCGCTTGATTCGCGGCAGTGTCGGTTTTCGCGAGGAAACCGCAGAAGATGGCTTTTATCAGCGCAGTCTCGACAGTAACCAGCCCTATCAGCTGATTCGGGTGCAGATACCCGACAACGTCAGCTATTTCCCGGAAGTGAGCGGCGGCAAGCATCGCTTCACTGTCCGTTTCATGGAATTTGATATAAACCAGCGACCACAGCAGGCCCGTGAGACAGTCACTTTCGGGCTCAGCTGCTGTGCGATGTAATCTATGGCCACAACAGTTAATTGCCCGCAATGCGGAAAAAGCGTCCCCTGGCAGGACGATCAGAAATGGAAACCCTTCTGCAGTGAACGCTGCAAATTAATTGATCTTGGGGAATGGGCCTCTGAAGGCCACCGTATCGCAGGTGATCCGGTTATTGACCCGGATCAGGATCCGGATGCTTTTCACTAGAAAGCGACTTGTTTCAGCGCTTCAATAATCGCTAGGTTGGCCGCAGGAAATTCTTCGGCCTGCAAATCTTTTACCGCCTGCCAGCGTAAAGGCTGGCCTTCCTTACCACTGGGCTCACCGCTGAAACGCGACACCAGCCAAACATCGAGACTGACCTGCTTGTCGCCATAGTCATGCTCGATGCGGACAAAAGGTTCGGCCTGTTCTACCCTGACGCCCAGTTCTTCATGAACTTCGCGCTTCAAAGCTTCCAGCATGGTTTCTTCCGCCTCACGCTTGCCGCCGGGAAACTCCCATAAGCCACCCTGGTGTTGATGCGGCTGACGCCAGCTGGTCAGGACTTTTCGTTCTTCACTGAGCATCACCGCCACGGCCACTTCGATTTGCTTCATCCAGCGTGCTCTTGCAACACGAAAATGGCGCCGCAGTAGGGACAGCGTTCCTCCCCGGAATCCTCTATCGGCAGATAGACTCTCGGGTGAGCGTTCCAGGCGGGCATATCAGGCATCGGGCAGGATAGCGGCAAATCCTTATGAGTGACTTCATAACGCTGCTCGGTACATGCGGGTCGTTGCTCTGCCATGCCGCCTCCGGAATTTAGATAGGTAATGACAGCATTCTGTCTAGCGCCAGTTTAGCTTCCTTGGCTGTCTGGCTGTCAACCGAGACCTGGTTCACCACATGCCCTTCGACCAGGTTTTCCAGTACCCATAACAGATGCTGTGGGTCAGTGCGGAACATCGTCGAGCACATACAGACGGTGGGTGACATGAAGTGCACCGATTTACCTTCAGGCTGGAAACGCTCATTGAGGCGGTTGACCAGATTCAGTTCGGTACCGACAAGCCAGCGTGTACCCGGTTCGCTGTTAGCGATGGTATTGACGATATACTCGGTTGACCCGACGTAATCCGATTTCTGGCACACTTCAAAACTGCATTCCGGATGCGAAATCACCTTGGTTTCCGGATATTTTTCCAGAAAGTTATCAATCTGTACCGGCTGGAACATCTGGTGGACCGAGCAGAAACCTTTCCACAGAATCATTTTGGCATTACGCAATTCTTCCGGGGTGAGCCCGCCCATCGGCTTATCAAAATCCCAGACCACCATTTCTTCCAGTGGAATACCCATCTTGTAGCCGGTATTGCGTCCCAGATGCTGGTCAGGGAAGAACAAAACTTTCTCGCGCTGATTAAAGGCCCAGTCCAAAACATGCGGTGCGTTCGTCGAGGTACAAACTATGCCACCGTGTTTACCGCAGAACGATTTCAGATCGGCCGCCGAGTTGATGTAAGTAATCGGGGTCACCAGCTCTTCCGGGTCGAACACTTCCTTCATTTCTTCCCAGGCACGATCGACATTGACGCGGTTGGCCATATCCGCCATCGAGCAACCGGCCGCCATATCGGGGAGAATCGCAACCTGATCGGGCCGTGACAGAATATCCGCGACTTCGGCCATGAAATGCACGCCACAGAACACGATGTATTTCGCATCGGAATTGGCTGCATTGCGTGACAGTTTCAGCGAGTCACCGGAAAAGTCAGCATGCTTGAACACTTCATTACGCTGATAATGATGACCCAGAATAATCAGGTCATCACCCAGTTTCTTTTTGGCCTCGATGATCCGGGCTTCGCAGGTTTCATCATCCAGCGAAAAGTAGTCATCAAACGGAATTTCTGTTTCGGCCACAATCATGTTTGTCTCCCTGTTACTGGGTCTCTGCGTTAGGCAATTTTCGCAGACGAATGTTCAGCTCACGAAGCTGCTCATCCGCAATTTCACTCGGTGCGTCGGTCAGCAGACAGCTCGCAGACTGGGTTTTGGGGAAGGCCATTACATCACGAATCGATGCCGAGCCGGTCATCAGCATCACCAGACGATCCAGACCGAAAGCCAGACCACCATGCGGCGGACAACCGTACTTCAGTGCTTCCAGCAGGAAGCCGAATTTGTCTTTAGCTTCTTCCTCACCGATGCCGAGCAGTTCAAACACTTTCTTCTGCACCTCGGTCTGGTGAATACGAATAGAACCCCCCCCCAGTTCGGTACCATTCAAGACCATATCGTAGGCTCGTGACAGGCAGTTTTCCGGATCCTTCTCCAGCAGTTCAATATCTGACTCTCTCGGTGCAGTGAACGGATGGTGCAGGGCATACCAGCGGTTGGTTTTGTCATCCCATTCAAACATCGGGAAGGCCACCACCCATAGCGGACGCCAGCCTTTTTCGACCATGTCCAGATCATGACCGAGTTTGACACGCAGCGCGCCCAGCGCCTCGTTAACGATAGTCGCTTTGTCGGCACCGAAGAACACCAGATCACCGGTTTGTGCTTCAACCCGTTGCATGATGGCGTCAACGACTTCATCCGGCAGGAATTTCAGAATCGGTGATTGCAGACCTTCACGTCCGGCGGCCAGATCATTGACCTTAATATAGGCAAGCCCTTTCGCACCATAGATGCCCACAAACTTGGTGTAATCATCAATTTCTTTACGGGTCAGCTCATTACCACCCGGCACTTTCAGTGCTGCCACCCGGCCGCGTTCATCATTGGCAGGACCGGAAAACACTTTGAAATCCACGGCTTTCATCAGGTCACTGACTTCCACCAGTTCCAGTGGAATGCGCAAATCCGGTTTGTCGCTACCGAAACGCGCCATGGCTTCAGCATAAGTCATACGTGGGAACGGGTTTGGCAGGGCTTCTTCAAGCACATTGGCAAACAGGCTGCGGATTAATTCTTCCATCAGCGACATGAATTCTTCTTCGTCGACAAATGAAGTCTCGATATCGAGCTGAGTGAATTCCGGCTGGCGATCGGCACGCAAATCTTCGTCACGGAAGCAACGAACCACCTGATAATAACGGTCCATACCCGACATCATCAGCAGTTGTTTGAACAGCTGCGGGGACTGTGGCAAGGCGAAGAACTCACCCGGATGAGTTCGGCTTGGGACCAAATAGTCACGCGCGCCTTCCGGTGTCGCCTTGGTCAGGATCGGGGTTTCGATATCCATGAAGCCATGGTCATCGAGGAAGTTACGTAAATGCCGGGTGATCTGAGCCCGCATGCGCAGTCGCTGTTGCATTTCCGGACGACGCAGATCGATATAGCGGTGACGCAGACGGATGTCTTCGTTAACATCAAGCAGCTCATTCAGCGGAAACGGCGGGGTTTCAGCGGTATTCAGAATTTCCAGCTTTTTGGCAATGATTTCAATCTTGCCACTTCTGAGGTCAGGGTTGTCGCTGCCGGCAGGCCGCAGGTTAACCCGGCCTTCGATTTGCAGTACATATTCGCTGCGAACGCGCTCCGCCACAGCAAAGCTTTCAGCGTCTTCGGGATTACAGACCACCTGAACCAGACCTTCACGGTCACGCAAGTCGATAAAGATAACGCCACCATGATCACGACGACGATGCATCCAACCGACGACGGTGACTGATTGCCCCTCCAGTGTTTCGTTAACTTCGCCGCAATAATGGCTACGCATAAACTTTCCCAATCTTGTTATATCTTGTTTCTGAATTTGTTCCGTATGAATCGGAACCCTATTATTGTTGCCGGGCATGCTCGCTGAGCAAGGCCTCTTTCTGCCAGTCGGGCACTACCGTGCCCATGGAGATAATCATTTTCAGACCCTGCTCAACCGGCATATCCAGGTAAACCACCTCATGCTCGGGCACCATCAGCACATAACCCGAGGTCGGGTTGGGTGTGGTCGGAATGAAAACACCGATCACATCGGGCTCGGTTTTTTGCTGTACCTCACCCAGTTGGTCTGTGGTCATAAAAGCGAGACTCCAGACACCGCGTCGTGGATATTCCACCAGTAATACCCGGCGGAAGGATTTGGCATCTGTGGCCAGCACCGCTTCCATGATCTGCTTCACGCCGGCATACAATGTTCGCACCAGCGGAATCCGTGACAATAATGACTCCCAGGCACTCACCAGACGGCGACCCAGAAGGTTGGCGACGATCATACCGGTTGCGAGCACAAGAATCACCGCCAGCAGCACCCCCAGCCCCGGGATATGAAAGCCCAGCAGATTATCCGGTTGATAGGCTTCTGGTAATAACAACAAGGTGTTATCCAGGAAGCCGACGATAGCACGAATCACCAGAAATGTGATGCCCAGCGGCATCCACACCAGTAAGCCGGCTATCAGATATTTACGCATTGAGCAGCGCTGCTAGTGACAGCCGCAACCTGAACGACAGGCAGCGGCTTCAGGCTTTTTTGCGCTATCTGCCGAGTTGCCGCTTTCTGCCAGGTTACGTTTAGTGCCGGTTTTGAAGTCGGTCTCATACCAGCCCTGACCCTTGAGCCGGAAACCTGCCGCTGACACCAGCTTGCGTAAATCCGGCGCCTCACAGGCAGGACAGTGAACCAGTGGTTCATCGCTGATTTTCTGCAGTGCCTCAAACTCATGGTTACAGGCATCACAACGATATTCATAAAGCGGCATGCTATTATCCTCACACTAGCCATCAAGTCACTGTCAAAGTGTGGCCTCGAAGCCTTTTTTCAAGTACTAAACCTGTTAATTATAACCAAAAAGTTCCGGCGTCGCCGAAACGCTTTTCCAGCCGATCAAGGATTCGGCTACACTGCCGGTTATGAAGACACAGCAAGACTGGCAGGCAATCCGCAGCCTGCTCCCTTTCATCTGGCAATTCAAAGGACGTGTTCTGTTCGCACTTGGCCTGTTGTTACTGGCCAAACTGGCTAATGTCGGTGTGCCACTGGCACTCAAACAAGCCGTCGATGCGCTCGACCCGCAGCAACAGGACATCATCTATCTGCCAGTGATGATGCTGGTCGCCTATGGGGTGCTGAGACTGGCAAGCAGCATTTTCAGTGAATTGCGTGACGCGCTGTTTGCCAAGGTTATCTTCCGTTCAGTGCGACGTATTGCTACTTCGATTTTCCGTCACCTGCACCGCCTGTCACTAAGATTCCACCTGCAGAGACAAACCGGCGGTATTTCACGCGATATCGAACGCGGCAGTCGCGGCATCAGTTTCCTGCTCAATTTCATGATCTTCAATATCGTGCCGACTCTGGTCGAAATTGCCCTCGTCAGTATTATCCTGCTGCTCAATTATGATGCGATTTTTGCCTTTATCACCACCGGCACCATCCTGCTCTACATTATATACACACTGCTGGTGACCGAATGGCGTATGCGCTTTCGCCGTGCGATGAACGAAATGGACTCCAAAGCCAATAACCAGGCTATCGACAGTCTGCTCAATTATGAAACCGTCAAATACTTTAATAATGAGAACTTCGAACTGTCACGGTACGACACCAAACTGGCAGGCTGGGAACACGCCGCAATTCGTAACCAGACTTCCCTATCGGCGCTGAATATCGGCCAAGGCATCATCATCGCAGTCGGACTCACAGCATTGATGCTGCTGGCAGGTCGAGGTGTGGTGGCTGGTGATCTGACACTGGGCGATCTGGTACTGGTCAATGCATACCTGTTACAGCTCTATCTGCCATTGGGCTTTCTCGGATTTGTTTATCGTGAAATCCGCCACTCTCTGGCCGATATGGAACGCATGTTCAGTCTGATGCATCAACAGGAAGATATCAGCGATTCAGAGGACGCCAGCGAGCTCAAGGTCCTGGCGGGTCGTATTGTGTTCGAGCATGTCGGGTTTGCTTATGATCCGACTCGCCCCATTCTGCATGATGTGAACTTCGAAGTAGATACCGGTCGTAAGCTCGCTATCGTCGGTGCCAGTGGTTCCGGTAAGTCCACCATTGTGCGTTTGCTATATCGCTTTTACGACCCGCAGCAGGGGCGGATTCTGATTGACGGCCAGGACATTCGGAACGTCACTCAGCACAGCCTGCGTCAGGCTATCGGCATCGTGCCGCAGGATACCGTGCTGTTCAATGATACGATTTATCACAATATTGCCTACGGCAACCCAGAGGCGAGTGAGCAGGCCGTTATAAGTGCAGCAAAACAGGCTCATATTCATCACTTTATTAGCCTGCTGCCAGAGGGTTACCAGTCACTGGTCGGTGAGCGCGGTCTTAAGCTTTCCGGTGGTGAAAAGCAGCGTATTGCCATCGCCCGGACTTTACTGAAGAACCCGGCCATCATGATTTTTGATGAAGCCACTTCCGCGCTCGACAGTCATTCTGAACAGGCCATCGTTCAGGAAATGCTATCAATCAGTCGGGATAAAACCACTGTGGTCATTGCACACCGGCTATCCACCATCGTCGATGCCGACACCATAATTGTGATGGATGAAGGTCGGATTTGTGAACATGGAAGCCACGCTCAGTTACTACAAAAAGGTGGTCGATACGCTGCCATATGGACACTGCAACAGCAGGAAAACCGCTTTGCGGCTGACAAGCAGTGAGGCAAATGCCACAGTCAAAAGCCGATTCTTTTTTGGACATTGCTGTCAGGGTCGGGTTAGTATGTCGCGCGGTCTCGGACTTAACTAAGTCATAAACAACAACGATATACAGATTTAGTTTTGTTCAGTTTCGGTTCAGTTTGGCTATGCCACACTGGCACCGCACTGAGGCAAATAACCTATAAAACGAGAGGATTAATAATGAAATATGGCAAATCACTTATTGCTGCCGCTCTGAGCGCAGCGACTTTGATGTCAACTGCTGTTATGGCTGAAGACCATGTTGTTACTGCTTCTGTCACAGCATTCAAACCAATGGTTGTTGTTGCTCAACCAGGTGACACCGTTTCCTGGACCAACATGAACGGCCACATCACCAACACTAAGTTCGTGACTGCTGACGGTGAAGTCGAATATATCCCTGAAGGTGCTGAAGGCTGGACTTCAGCGATGGGTGAAAATTTCTCAACCCAACCTTTGACTGCTGAAGGTGTATACCTTTACAAATGTGACCCGCACTGGGGTGCAGGCATGGGCGGCGCTATCATCGTTGGCGAACCAAGCAACCTGGAAGATATCAAAGCCACTGAACCTAAAGGCGCGCTGAAGCGTCTGGTCAGAAAAGCAGAAAAAGCCATTAAATAATTTCTGGCTTTAATCGGCTTAATCGAAAAGCCCGCCTGATTTCAGGCGGGCTTTTTTGATCCTATTACCCCCACGTTATGCTAAAATTTAAGAGTTTATTTACTCGGTTATCAATTATTCACCTTGTGAAACTTTATTTACCTTAGATAAAATCACAGGGTCATCAAATTTAAGAATGCTGGGGGAAATCCTTCAATGAGTCAGTCTATCGATACCGGCAAACGGCGCTTCCTCACGGCTGCTGCCAGTGTTGTCGGCGGTGCCGGCGCAGCTGCCGTTGCCGTACCTTTTGTATCATCCATGTTGCCCAGTGCCAAGGCGGAAGCTGCCGGCGCGCCTGTCGAGGTCGACATCAGTAAGCTGGAAACAGGTCAACTGCTGACCGTTGAATGGCGTGGCAAGCCGGTGTGGATTTTCCGCCGCAGTCCAGAAGCGCTTGCCAACCTCGAAACGCTTGATGATTCTCTGCGTGACCCCAACAGCCAGGTCGCTTCTCAACAGCCAGAATACTGCCAGAACGATACCCGTTCTATCCGTGATGAACTCATGGTCATGGTTGGTATCTGTACTCACCTGGGCTGTTCACCGACTTATCGCCCTGACCTGGCACCAGCCGATCTGGGCGCAGAATGGAAGGGCGGTTTCTTCTGCCCATGCCATGGCTCTCGCTTTGATCTGGCTGGTCGTGTATTTCAGGGCGTACCGGCACCGATCAACCTGCAAGTCCCCCCATACCACTTCCAGGGCGATAACCTGGTCGTCGTCGGTGAAGATGCACAAGGAGCTGCCTGATGTCTAGCTTTATGAACTGGCTGGATGCCCGCTTCCCGGCATCCAAAATGTGGAAAGAACACCTTTCTGAATACTACGCACCGAAGAACTTCAACTTCTGGTATTTCTTCGGCTCACTCGCTTTACTGGTACTGGTGCTGCAAATTGTCACCGGTATTTTCCTGACAATGAACTACAAGCCCGATGCTGACCTGGCGTTTGCCTCGGTCGAATACATCATGCGTGACGTTCAGTGGGGCTGGCTGATTCGCTACATGCACTCCACCGGCGCCTCGGCGTTTTTTGTGGTGGTTTATCTGCATATGTTCCGCGGCCTCATCTATGGTTCCTACAAGCAACCGCGTGAACTGGTCTGGATCTTCGGCATGCTGATTTACCTAACGCTGATGGCAGAAGCCTTTATGGGCTATCTGCTGCCATGGGGTCAGATGTCCTACTGGGGTGCCCAGGTCATTATTTCCCTATTCGGTGCTATTCCGGTCGTGGGTGAACAGCTGGCATTGTGGATTCGGGGGGATTTCGTTGTTGCCGATGCGACCCTCAACCGATTCTTTGCTTTCCATGTCATCGCCCTGCCGCTGGTTCTGCTGGGTCTGGTTGTGGCGCATATCATCGCCCTGCATGAAGTCGGCTCTAATAACCCGGACGGCGTGGAAATCAAGAAAAACAAGGATGCCAGTGGCAAACCTGTTGATGGAATTCCGTTCCACCCTTACTACACTGTCAAAGACATTGTTGGTGTTGTGGTTTTCCTGTTTATCTTCGCCCTGGTGCTGTTCTATGCGCCTGAGGGTGGCGGCTGGTTCCTGGAGAAAGATAACTTCGTCCCCGCTGATCCGCTTAAAACACCGGAGCATATTGTTCCGTTGTGGTACTTCACACCGTTTTACGCGATTCTGCGCGCGGTCCCTGACAAACTGATGGGTGTATTGGCGATGGGTGGTGCGATCGTGTTCCTGTTCCTGCTGCCCTGGTTGGATCGCAGCCCGGTTCGCTCAATCCGTTACCGCGGCCCTTACTTTAAAATCGCACTGGTACTGTTCATTATCAGCTTCCTGGCACTGGGCTATCTGGGTACTCAACCTGCCACCGCGATTTACACGATGGCGGCACGCGTCTTCTCAGTGATTTATTTTGCGTTCTTTATCTTCATGCCGATCTACACCAAGCTCGACAAGGATAAACCGGTGCCAGAAAGGGTGACAAACCAATGAAATCATTAGTTATTGCATGTTTTTTCGCGTTGTTCTCGCTGCAGGCGTTCGCCGCCTCGGGCGGGGTCCATCTCGATCATGTTGAGATCGATATTACAGACCAGGCCTCTTTGCAACGTGGTGCCAAGACCTTTGTAAATTACTGCCTGAGCTGCCACGAAGCCTCATTCATGCGCTATAACCGCATGGCCAAGGATCTGGGACTGACGGATGACCAGGTGAAAGAAAACCTGATGTTCGCCTCGGACAAAATCGGTGACACGATGACCGTGGCCATGCGTCCCGAAGATGCAGAGAAATGGTTTGGTGTGACACCCCCCGATTTGTCTGTGATTGCCCGTGCCCGCGGTACCGACTGGCTCTACACGTATTTACGCACTTTTTACCTGGACGAGTCTCGTCCAATGGGTACCAACAACGTCGCATTTAAAGATGTTGGTATGCCGCATGTATTGTGGGAACAGCAGGGTTACCTTGCCAAAAATGACGATGGTGAACTGGTTCAGGCGAGTGAAGGTCAAATGAGCCAGCATCAATACAATGTCATGATCCATGATCTCGTGAATTTCCTGGCCTACATCAGTGAACCCTCCAAGCTGGAACGGATGGCACTGGCTAAATGGGTACTGTTGTATCTGTTTATTTTCTTCCTGGTGGCCTACCCACTGAAAAAAGCCTTCTGGAAAGATGTCCATTAAAGCGGCACGACGACAGCGCGGCGGCTTATTCCTGGCAGGAGAATACCATTGAATAACCGCCGCTCAATGATGACCGTCTACTCTGATCCGGCCTGTCCCTTCAGCCATCAAATGCGGATCGTCATTCAGGAAAAAGAGATTGATGCCGAGCTTGAAGAACTGACGCCAGGAGAATGGCCAGAGGAAGTCGCTGCTGCCAATCCTTATGGTTTCGGTCCTACCCTGTTTGACCGTGATCTGGTCCTGTTCGACAGTCGCGTCATCATTGACTACTTTGATGAACGTTTTCCGCATCCACCATTAATGCCCGTTGACCCGGTCGCCCGTGCCAAGGCGCGGTTGATGCTGCACCGCATTGATAAAGACTGGTATTCACTGTGGGATGCGCTTTCCGGCCGTGAACGCGGCAAAGGTGCCAAGGCACGGAAAATCATTCAGGAAGATCTGACGGTGCTGTCACCTTTATTTGAAAACTCAAAATATTTTATGAGTGATGAGTTTTCTCTGCTTGATTGCACCTTGGCACCGCTGTTGTGGCGTCTGCCAGCGCTGAATATCAAGCTGCCAGACAGCGCACGGGGGGTAGAAGATTACGCCCGCCGGATATTTGAACGTGACAGCTTTCAGGCCAGCCTCAGTGATATCGAAAGAGCAATGCGTTAATCCATGAGCATGACCTCACAAAAACCCTACCTCATCCGTGCTATTCACGAATGGCTGCTGGACAACCAATGTACGCCCTATGTGCTGGTGAATACCCGGCATGAGGGTGTTCAGGTCCCCCAGGATTATGTCAAAGACGGACGTATCGTGCTGAATATCGCACCGGACGCGATACGGGATCTGTTGATCGATAACGAATGGATAAGCTTCTCGGCCCGGTTTGCCGGTAAGGCAATGGATGTGTTCATTCCTATTCCTGCAGTGCAGGCGATTTACGGCAAGGAAAACAATGAGGGCATGTTCTTTCCAGAGGAAGAGACGCCACCGCCCAGCCCGGATCCGGATGACCAGGGGCCAACGAGCCCTAAGGGTGGCCGCCCCAGCCTGAAAGTGGTCAAATAGAGCTCAAAGCTGATATTTTTCCATTCGGTAGCGCATTGCCATCCGTGTCAGTCCCAGCTCACGGGCGGCTCGAGAGACATTGCCATTGGTCCGCTCCAGCGCTTTCTCAAGCAGTAATTTCTCAACCTGCTCCAACGTCATATGACTGAGTTGGGATAGGTCTTCTCCCGCTTGTCCCGGAGTCGGTAATGTCTGACTTTGCAGCATCAGTTGCTCAGGTGATATCTGGCCGTTATGGGAGAGCATGACAGCGCGCTCCACAACATGCTGCAATTCCCTGACATTACCCGGCCAGTCATAGTTAGCCATCATCACTCTGGCAGGTTCCGTGAAAACCGGTGGCAACAGGCCATAGCGACGGGATACCGCCTCAACGAAATGCTGTGCGAGTATAGCAATATCTTCGCCACGGTCGCGCAAGGGTGGGAGATCTATCCCCAGCACATTGAGACGGAAATAAAGATCAGAGCGGAAGCGACCTTCAGCCACCATTTTTTTCAGATCGCGGTTGGTGGCTGCGACAACATGGGCATTCACGCTGTGCTCGCGGGTAGAGCCAAGACGGCGAACCTGGCGTCTTTCCAAGACATTGAGCAGTTTGGCCTGCAGTTCCAGAGGCAGCTCCCCCACCTCATCCAGAAACAAGGTGCCGTCTTCAGCCACTTCAATAAGGCCCGGTTTGGCCTGATGTGCGTTGGTAAAGGCACCGCGTTCATAACCGAATAATTCGGCCTCGATCAGCTCGGACGGCAAAGCGGCGCAGTCCACATGGACATAGGGCCGGTTTCGCCAACTGCCGAGATCATGATAAAGCCTGGCGAGGACATCCTTACCCGTGCCGGTCTCACCGCTTATCAAAATCACCGGATGTTCATGGCGACTTTTATCAACCAGACCGGC
>CAYMEE010000041.1:0-6612 GCA_964389455.1 uncultured Methylophaga sp.
CCTACCACCGGGTAGAACAATGAAGTCACGGCGGCAAACACTGGCCCGACGAATCCCATTGCCATGTAGGAGCCGAATATTGCCATGGGACCGCCGAACAAGGAGGCCAGTGCATACCATTTGGAAATTTTTCTGAAACGCACCAGGGTACGGCCATAATCTCTGAGCTTGCCGAGACTGCCATTCCACAGTGCGAGAAAAATAAAAACGGCTATCGCGTGGATCCAGGTCATCACCGCAGTGGCGACCAGGCGCTGGCTCTGATCGTCAGCACTAATAATGTTGTAAGGGTACTCGTACCAGAGCGCTGTGCCGGGAATATACCAGGCGCCCCACAACACGGCGGTCCAGATTGCCCAGCGGAAACCCCAGCGCTGATGGCGGGTAAAATGCTGCCGCAAGGCATAACCCGTGTAGCTGCTCATGGCGGCCTAACGACGAGGTAAATCGGCTACAGCGCGTTCGTTCCACTCATCCGGCAGCACGTAGGTTTCTACTGACAGACCGAATCCACTCATTGACGGCAGTTTTCGCGGCCAGGTCATTAAACGCATCTGGCCAATGCCCAGTTCTTTTAGGATCTGTGCACCGATTCCGTAATGCTTGAGGACATATTCTTCATCGAAATGGCGTTCACCCTCGACTTGCTTCTGCCATTCCTGCTCATCACCTCTGAGCAATAGCAGTACCCCTTCGCCGTTATCCTGGATATGGCGCATCGCCTCGGCCACACTCCAGGTATGCCCGTGTCGACGGTTATCCAGCAAATCGAAGTCATTAATAGGCGCATGCACCCTGACCAGCGTCGCGCTGTCAGGCTCGGGCTCACCACAGATAAGTGCCACATGGGTCTGACCCGAGGTCAGATCACGGTAACTGACCATCTCGAAGCTACCATAGAGCGTGCTGATATAACGACGGTCCTCAAAGGCAACAAGTCGCTCATTCCGACGGCGATACTGAATCAAATCCGCAATGGTGCCGACTTTAAGCCCATGCTGTTCGGCAAACTTCAGCAGATCCGGCAGTCTTGCCATGCTGCCGTCGTCATTCATGATTTCGCAGATAACGGCTGCCGGTTCACGTCCGGCCAGTCGGCTCAGATCACAACCCGCCTCGGTATGCCCCGCCCTCGCCAGCACGCCACCGTTTTGCGCCATCAACGGGAAAATATGGCCGGGTCTGACAATATCCGCAGGTTTGGCATCTTTCGCCACGGCAGCCTGAACGGTACGGGCCCGATCCGCTGTGGAGATCCCGGTCGTCACCCCTTCCGCGGCTTCAATGGAAACCGTAAAGTTGGTGCCCAGGCTGGTGCCGTTGCGGCTGACCATTAAGGGTAGCTCCAGCTTGCGGCAACGCTCCTCTGTCAGCGTGAGACAGATCAGACCGCGGCCATGCATCGCCATGAAATTAATGGCATCAGCATTAACGGCATCAGCCGCCATGATCAGATCGCCTTCATTCTCGCGATCTTCATCGTCCATCAGTACCACCATTTTTCCTTGACGCATATCGTCGATGATTTCCTCAATCGGCGAAATGGTGGCGGGTACCGGTCTCGGGGTGAAGGCAATGGTGGCACTGTTCATGACTGTCTCCTTACAAGCGATCGATCATCGCGTAAGCCGAGTGATTGTGAATCGACTCGAAGTTTTCGCACTCTACTCTGAAGCCGCCGATGCTCGGCGCTTTATCCAGCGCACCGGCAATATCACGCACCAGATCCTCAACAAACTTGGGATTATCGTAGGCATATTCGGTCACGAATTTTTCATCCGGACGCTTGAGCAGACCGTACAGCTGGCTCGACGCCTGCTCTTCGACCATGCGAATCAACTGATCCAGCGTCAGGCTGTCATCAACCTCGACTTCCACTGTAACCAGGGAACGCTGGTTATGGGCGCCATATTCAGAAATCTTCTTGGAACAGGGACACAGGCTGGTCACCGGAATTTCAGCCTTGACGGTCAAGGCAAACTGTTTGCCGATGTCGGCTTTCAGGGTGACGTCATAATCCATCATGCTGGTGACACCGGACACCGGCGCCGCCTTGGACAGGAAGAAAGGGAAACGCATTTCCACATGGCCGTTTTCAGCTTCCAGCAGGTCGAGCATGTCACGCATAAAGGTATTCATGTTGCCAACGGCAAAGACCTGCTCGGGACGTTCCAGCAATTCAATAAAGCGTGACATGTGGGTGCCTTTCACATGGTGTGGCAATCGCACATACATACTGAAGTCGGCCACGACACGGGTGGGACCCAGCTCATCGCTTTGGAAAAAAATCGGGTAACGTAAGGATTTGATGCCGACCTGGTCTATATCCAGTTGGCGTTTATCGGGTGTGTTCTGAACATCTTCCAGACCAGTATTGAGCGGCAGGTTCATAACGCTAATCCTTATCTTCTAGACTTCTCAGTCATTGTGATTCACGGTTTTCCTAAAAAAAGGAGGGTGAACTGTCCACTGCCTTCACCAGATGCCATTGAGAACATGCTTCTGACTGTGGCAGTTCACCCCCAACGTCCCAACGAGAGAACGGGTTAGAGGATAACCATGAAGAAGCTGAATCGCTTAAATCAAAGCAGCTTCAGTTTCATTATCTATTTCGCCACCCACTGCAACAATTCCAAAGAAGGATTACTACCAATGGGTTACGAAACTCCAAAAAAATGCCGGTATCAAGAAAGATACCGGCAACATGAGCATCAACTATTTAAATAGATGCATGCTGTGAATAACGTGCGGCAAATTGCCTTGCTTGTCCTGCACAGAGGGATATTCCTCCGTCAGCACTGCCCCCGTGTAGCTGCCGGACATCCAACCACCGGCAATGAGTCCAAGCATTGACTGGTAAGCCGTTTTCAGCGTCCGGGAGAGGAATGAGATATTCATCTCATTCACCGGCTACTAAAGGAGCAAATGCTGTGGATTTTCTGGTCTCATGCTGTGTATACAGCCAGATTGGCAGATACATGCCCAGCACGATGAAACCCACCCAGGTAGAGAACCAGCCGACTTCCAGGCTGTTCAAATACACCACACCGACAAGGCACAGCGGGATGTTGAACAGACCGAACAGCATGGCTACATTTTTCCAGCCACCCGGCGCTTTAAAAGGTCTATCCAAACTGGCAAAGCGAGGATCTTTTTTGGCTTTTACATAGGCAAACAGACTGATGCCGTTCGCACAGGTGTAACCGATTGCAGAAGCCGCCAGAATTGCAGCTGGCGTGCCCATAGAAATCAGAACCAGATTGAACAGACCGATAACCACCATCGCCAGTACCGGCGTACCGTGACCATTCACTTTACTCAGCACTTTAGGCAGGTTACCTTCATGCGCCATGGAGTGCATGGCACGGGCTGAGCCCAGATAGGCGGTTTGAATAATCAGTATCATCGCCGCAATCAGCATAATGATAGTGATAACCGAACCTGACTGACCAAACGCCGCCTGAGCGACAGGAATCATCGGTGATAAGGGTTCAGCCAGAACACCTTCCACACCAAGCACACCAATAACGGCCGCCTGAACCAGAACGAAAGTCAGCAGACAGATCGCACCGCAGACAAACAGGGCTTTGGGCACATCTACAGACGGTTTCTTATATTCCGGCCCATAAATTGCCGCAGTCTCCCAGGCACAGGCACTCCACTGGGCTATCGCGAACAGCCCGAACAGAATCAGAATATGGTGCATATCCCAGGACCAGTCTGCCGGCAGCCAGGAGTTGGTGATATTGACCATATCAACCGCCCCCGTCGCAAATGGTGCCGCCGTCATGACCACCAACGGAATAATGGAAACGGCTGCCAGAATATATCCGAGCACCGCACCGTCTTTAAGACCAAAGTAATTCACAATGATCAGGCCACTGAAGATCACTACACCGGCCAACAACGACAGTTGGTATTCGGTGAACATCTCTCCGAGCCCCGGAAACAACCCCTGCAGATAACTGCCAACCAGTATGGCGAAAATGGCCAATACCGGGTTCCAGGCAAACCAGTAACTCCAGGCACTGAAACCACCAATCAACTTCCCTTTATCATATTTTCCCTGGTAGTCCTTGGCGGTAAAAACGTGCTGGGCAAAACCAGGCAAGCCGGATGCCCTGGGAAAGGCTGTTGCCATTTCCGCATAGGCCAGGTTCTGCATGAATCCCTGCAGCACCGACAGTCCCCAAACCAGAATGGCGGCGGCGGCGACCCACATGGGGAAATAGCCAAGCGAGGGTAAAATTAATAATGGCACGCCCGATGCTATGGCGAGTCCCTGCTTCCAGTCTATCGAGCGTTCCAGAGACTCATGATCTTGTGTTGTGTTTGTCTTAGCGGCACCAAAACCGGTGCCTGGTTTGTCGAGGTTAGCGTCACTCATTGTGTCATCTCCGCTGCAATGCACAGTCTTCTTGCCGAGACTTTTTGCTATTTATTTCAGGTTTGAACCCGGTCAAAAAGGTTCAACTTTTGAGCTTGCAAAAGCCTGACTTGAACTTAGCGTGTTGTGACTGTTTTGATAATTCTCTTGAGGCAGTACTTCCAAGGAAGTAGATCACAGGAGAAGTAGCTAGGTGCTTTCAGACTAATGCCGCAGACTGCCAACGGATTCTTGCCCAGAGATAAGCATCCATCACTGACAGGGCGTAAATAAACAGTCCACCGGCAAATTGACCGATAACTGAGATATCAGGGCCGGCCAGGTTAAAACTGACGACGCCCAGCACCAGCATAAAAAACACCATGGTGAGACCACGCAGTGGCGTCTGGTTCAATACCTGTCCAACTCCAGGAAGGAGGATAGCGACCAACAACACCCAATAAGGATGCCAGGGCCTGTGATGGTTATTTTCAGGCGGCTTTTTCATAGTCCCCCCCGTCGAGATTGCACAATAAATTATGGAGCTGACGGGTCAATGCACCTATTTCTGCAGGATCCAGCGGCTGCATATCGAAATCAGCTGTACGCAGCAGCAGGTAATGTCCTCTGTCGGCCTGACGTATGAGGTAGGTCAGTCGTACCGCTTCGGGCGTTATCAGCAATGCCTTGGCCCGCTGATCAGCAAAAATACTTCTGACAGCGCTATCAATATTTTCAAGAGCAGGTGTTTGGTCCTTACTGGTATAGCGTGCATGCAGAGGCCAGCTCTTAAGCGGTATGACCTGCTTCGGCCAATTCCAGCCCGGGCTAAAAATATCACTGGTTTGAGGCCGGACCAGAATATCCAGGCTGCCCTCACTACCACGCCGTCTGAGCATGGTGATATGCAGCCACATCACTGGCAGCTTACGGGCAGTCAAGCTATCCACCTCCAGTTTCAGCACCACGCTACTGTCGGCAAACTCACCCGAAACATGGCCAAAACCGGCCTGGTCAATCACGCTCTGCTTGATTCGTATCACTTTGTGACTTTCACTCAAAAGCGCTGCTCTATCCCGCATTACCTGGCGGTAATGGCGGCGATACATCAACCACAACAGAACACTAAAAGTCACAACCATCAGACTGATAAACAGCGTCATTTTTGCCTCCTTATCTGACCGGCAAAAAAAAAGCCCCGTAACCGAAGTTACGGGGCAAGGATCAGCGCACGACGGTCACGGGACAGTGCGCTTTGCTGATAACCTGCTCGGCGATAGAACCGAGCAGCACCTTGGCAACACCAGTGCGACCTACCGAACCTGTAACAACATGGTCATGATCATTGTTTTCGGCATAATCAATGATTGACTTGGCAATGTTATGGCCAGGTACGGTAGTACAGAACACCGGCTCCAAATCACGCTGATGCGCCTTTTCCATTGCTTCATGCAGTTCCATCTGAATTTGTTCATCAGCTGCCTGCAACACATTGGAGTTCCAGAAGTAGGTATGAGACACATCCTCACCGGTTGGCATGACGACATGGATAAATGTCAGTTCAGCATCAGCCAGCTTGGCCAGTTCGATGGCATAATCCACTGCCTTCTGGGCGCTATGAGAGCCATCAGTAGCACATAAGATTTTTTTCATGTCGACGCTCCTCCTTAATAACCTTTCGGTTTTGGCCATGGCATGGTGAACTGGTCACCGCGTTTCACAAACTGGTAACGACGCATGACAAACCAGACCGAGGCGACGATATAGAAAGCCATGATCGACAGTAGTGATGCGCCATAGCCGAGGAAGGTTGCGAAATAGACCACCGAACATAAGCCCAGCAGCACCAGAGCTGGAATAGGATGAAACGGATGAATGTAACCCCGTTTAATCACCCCCAGCGGCCACATCTTTCTGAATTTCATCATGTTGATTGACATGAAGGTGTAGCCCAGCAGCCCCGAGAGGATTGAGAAGGTGATGACCTGATCCAGCAGCCCGGTGAAAGCAAACGACACTGCAATTGGAATCAGAAAAATGATTGCTCTGAATGGCGTCCGATAATGGGGGTGAATGGCACCAAACCAGGTTGGCATATAGCGGTCTCTGCCCATGGAGAACCAGGCGCGCGCGGCATCATTGATACAGCCGTTGGCAGAGGCAATGGCCGCAAACATAGTGCCGATAAACAGTACCACCTGCAAAGAAGGGTTACCGATAATCGACGCCGCATCATACAAGGGCGT
>CAYMEE010000041.1:6712-20914 GCA_964389455.1 uncultured Methylophaga sp.
GTACCACCTGCAAAGAAGGGTTACCGATAATCGACGCCGCATCATACAAGGGCGTTGTTGCCTGACCCAGATACTGCCATGGCATCAGACCGGTCGACACATACCAAGTGAGTGTTGCCGCAACCAACAGGGTCAGAATGCCGCCGATCGTTCCCAACGGTATCGCGCGTCCGGCGCTTCTAACCTCTTCTGCTGCCTGACAAGTGCCCTCAATTCCAAGGTAATACCACATGCCAAACTGCAGGGCCGCCACCACACCAATCCAGCCGTAGGGTAACTCGGTTAACAATTCACTATGCTTAAGTACGCTGCCCGGATTCAGCGGATCACTGCCGACAAACAGGGCAATAATCGCTAAAAACGCGAACAGTGTGATCACAAAGTTGACTGTTAAGGTCATGAACACGCCGCGATAGTTAAGCCAGGCCAGAAAAGCGATAGTCAGCACCACAAAGGGCTGCGGGTTCAGCCCTTCATAACCGGTGGCTGCAGCAACGGCCGTCATCAAGTCACCGACAATTAAGGCATCTGCCGCCTCCAGCATGGTGTAGGCCATCACCAGATATAAGCCCACGTTAAATGCCATCAGTGGGCCAATAATATGCTTGGCCTGGGTATACTGCCCCCCTGCTGCCGCAACGGTTGATGTCACTTCCGAGTCGATCATGGCGACACAACTGTAAAGCAGACCAATCACCCAGCAGGCAATCAGGGCTCCATAGGCGCCCCCCTTGGCAACGGAGAAATTCCAGCCCATGAACTCACCGACCAGAACGATGCCCACCCCTAGAGCCCAAACATGAAAAGGGTTAAGCACCTTAAACATCGAGATGCGTTGTACATTTTCCGCGGTTGTTGATTCTGCAGTCATCGTAAGCCCTCCTCTTGCTTGATTTGTTCCATCAATTCATCAGCGCCCTCACGGGAACTGACCAGAAGATCTTCATCAAACTCACGCGATACGCTGATGGCATCGACCAGAATCCACATTAATAGCAACCCGGATACAATCCAGGCGGCATAACTCAAAATATCCCACCAAATCATTACTCTGCCTCCACGCTGGATTGATTTTGCTGATTACTAAACTTTTCTCTTATGACTTCCCGGTATTGTTTGTTGGAAACCCGAAGTACAAAAAAGAAGTAACCGATAATGACCAGGGCCGTAATGGCCAGCATCAGCGGATCGATGGTGTAATCAAACTTGTTGTTGATGATCTCAGCAGCCGATGCCGGGTCATGTCCCAGCTTTTGCCACTGTTCTTGTTCAACGACGGAGACGCCCAGGGACTCCCAGGAATAGGACTGGACTTGGGCTGTTTCTTCGGCTGATTTGACATCGGACTCGAGAAACAGAGGGATATAAAGACTGACGTAGACGAGAACCAGGATAAACAGGCTGTCAAACAACTGACCCCGTTTAGCCTGGATCTTGGGTATATAGTTGGACATGGCATTTCCTCATTAATTGACTTTTGCATCGTTTTTGGCTGCCCGGTTTTCATCCAGGTGCTTGATATCAAGGCCATAGATAAAAGCCTTATCTTCCGCGTAATGGCGTGTCATCGACCCGACAGAAGCGGTGTTAAAAAGCACCAGAAAACCACTGGAAATAATGAGAACCCACTGAATAATGGGATCATCGACGATGTTTAAGATACTAATGAGGACGAAGCCCACAGCCAGCCAGATCAGAATAATGTCCGACCAGGCCATGATACAGTCCCGTACATACATGTTTTGTATGCGTTTTTTTAAGTTATTATTCATGGTTTTTTCCTCTCTCTTGTTTAAAACTAGTTGAACTACACGGATTCCTCCTCAGGGTTAAAAAGGCAAAAAAGATAAGGGCCGATACCACGCTGAAATAAAGCACTTGATGACGGGGTAAGGATCACAAGTAATCTATTCTTTGCAGTACCGGCCCTTATTTCGATCGCTCGTTAAAAAGCGGGCTTAGAAGGTCTGTTGCTGACCGGGAATCCAGCTTGTGCCGGCCAGTGGAACACGGGCCATCGCAGCAGATTCAACAGTGAGAGCAACCAGATCTTCCGGTTCCAGGTTACGCAGGTCGTTCTTACCGCAGGCACGGGCCAGGGTTTGCGCTTCCAGGGTTAAAACTCGCAGGTAGTTAGCCAGACGACGGCCACCTTCAATCGGGTCAAAGCGTTTCATCAGCTCTGGATCCTGGGTAGAAATACCGGCCGGGTCACGACCTTCATGCCAGTCATCGTAGGAACCGGCTGTCGACCCCAGTTTCTGGTACTCGTCTTCCCACTTCGGATCGTTATCACCCAGCGCGACCATCGCCGCAGTACCAATAGCAACCGCGTCAGCACCCAGCGCCATACACTTGGCCACATCAGCACCGTTACGGATACCACCGGAAACAATCAGCTGAACCTTGCGGTGCATGCCCATTTCCTGCAGTGCCTGTACGGCTTGCGGGATTGCGGCCATGGTCGGAATGCCGACGTGCTCGATAAACACGTCCTGAGTTGCTGCGGTACCACCCTGCATACCGTCAACGACGATAACGTCGGCACCGGCTTTGACCGCCAGTTTCACATCGTAATAAGTCCGGGTTGCACCGACTTTGATATAAATCGGCACCTGCCAGTCTGTGATTTCACGCAGTTCCTTGATTTTGATTTCAAGGTCATCCGGACCGGTCCAGTCTGGATGGCGGCAGGCAGAACGCTGATCCACGCCTTTTGGCAGGGTACGCATCTTGGCCACACGATCAGTGATTTTCTGACCCAGCAGCATACCGCCACCGCCCGGCTTCGCGCCCTGGCCCAATACGACTTCGATGGCATCGGCTTTACGCAGATCATCGGGGTTCATACCGTAGCGTGATGGCAGGTACTGATAGACCAGTTTGGTTGACTGACCACGCTCTTCCGGGGTCATACCGCCGTCACCGGTTGTGGTTGAAGTGCCCACCGCAGATGCACCCCGGCCCAGCGCTTCTTTCGCATAGGCAGACAAGGCACCAAAGCTCATACCGGCAATCGTAATCGGGATTTCCAGTTCGATCGGTTTCTTGGCAAAACGATTACCCAGCGTCACCGAGGTGTTGCATTTTTCACGATAACCTTCCAGCGGGTAACGAGACATACTCGCCCCCAGGAACAGCAGATCGTCAAAATGTGGCAGTTTGCGCTTGGCACCGGCGCCGCGGATATCATAAATACCGGTATCGGCAGCGCGGCGGATTTCAGCCATCGTCGATTGATCAAATGTCGCTGACTCGCGCGGTACGGTCATGTATTTTCTCTTTTCAGTCATTTCTATTTCCTCGCAATATCAGCAATTAATAAGCACCAGCGTTATCAACTTTGAAGTTGTAAAGCTGTCTGGCAGAGCCGTAGCGTTTGAAATCTCTCGGGTCCTGATCGGTCACTCCGGCGCGTTCAAACAGTTCGGTCAGTTCTTCGATGTGTTCCGCACGCATTTCTTTTTCAGTGCAGTCCGCACCCAGAGATTTCACGCTGCCTTTGACATAGATGTGTGCTTCATAGAGTGAGTCGCCCAGCGCCTCACCGGCATCGCCACAGACAGCCAGTACACCGGCCTGCCCCATAAAGCAGCTCATGTGTCCGACACTGCCTTTAACGAGGATGTCGACGCCTTTCATGGAAATACCGCAGCGGGAACCGGCATCGCCTTCAATCACCAACAGACCACCATGTGCAGTGGCACCGGCTGCCGACGAGGCATTGCCTTTAACACGAACCAGACCTGACATCATGTTTTCAGCGACGCCCTGACCGGTGTGACCGTGAATGGTGATCTCGGCCTCCTGGTTCATGCCGGCGCAGTAATAACCGGCCGGGCCATGGATATCGATTTTCAGTTTCTGATTAACGCCTACTGCCAGGTTGTGATGGCCTTTTGGATTCAGTACGTCCCATTTTTCGATGGTCATTTCATCGTGCTGGTCGTGCAGCGCCTGATTCAGGTCACGCACCGTCTGTACTGCCAGGTCAACCGTACCGACGCCATTGATGGTTTCGAATGCAGCGGTTTGTTCTGCTAAGTTGTTTGTGCTCATTATCTTCTCCTAATCACCGAGTCTCAGTTGCCATTACGTTCCCAAACGTAGATGCGTGAAGGTTCCGGTTCCCAGACCTTGGCGTCTTCGATACCCGGCAGCGTTGTCAGCGCCTGGTATTCAGAAGCCATCGCCACATAGTCATCGGTTTCAGCGATGACGGCCGGTTTACAGGCAATCGGGTCACGCACCACGGCAAAACCGTCTTTGGTGCCAATCGTTAAGGTGTAAAAACCATCCAGTGTTTTCAGCGCGTTCTCGAGTGCTTCGTTCAGGGAATCACCCTGCTGCAGACGGTAGGTCAGGTAACCTGCCGCGACTTCAGTATCGTTTTCAGTATTGAATTCGATACCTTCGCGTTGCAGCTCTTTACGCAGACGGTTGTGGTTTGAAAAAGAACCGTTGTGTACCAGGCACAGATCCAGACCGGTTGAGAAAGGATGGCTGCCTGCCATGGTCACAGCAGATTCTGTCGCCATACGAGTGTGGCCAATGATGTGGCTGCCTTTCATGTTGCCCAGGTTGAACATATCGACGATACGTTCGGGCAGGCCGACTTCTTTCAGGATTTCAATCGATTTACCTGAACTCATGACCAGGACATCGTCATGATTCTGTTCCAGGTAGTCCTCGACTTTTTCGGCTTCGACGCCCACTTTGAATACGGCAACTTTGCTATTCTGGAACCAGTTCACTTTGGTATCCAGCGCAGTTTCGATGTCTTTCGCCAGCGCTGCCCAGTCGTAGTTTTCGTCTTCATGACGCAGGGTCAGTTTGATGCCATCCTCAACCGCATCGCCGTAGACCGCAAAACCAGCACTGTCAGGACCGCGTTCGGTCATTGCAATCAGCATCGGGGCGAAAAGTTTGCCAATTTCGCTCTCGTATTTATCATTTTTCAGATAAAGACCAACGATTCCACACATAAGATTTCTCCTAAAAAACGCCTCTCAGGCGGAGTATTAATAAAACTCAACGTAACGGTTGATTTCCCAATCGGAGACATGACGCATGTACTCCACCCATTCCATGTGTTTCAGCTCAAGGAACTCCTTGGCCAGTCCTTCACCCAGCGCGCCTTTGACGACGTCGTCCTTCTCCAGTGCCAGCAAGGCCTCATGGAGGTTTTGCGGCAGGATGCCAATGCCGTTTTCTTCCAACTCAGCGGGTGTCATGTCATAGAGGTTTGAGTCGTGACCTTTGCCTGGATCCAATTGGCGTTCCACGCCGTCCAGACCGGCAGCAATCGCAGCTGCAGCAGTCAGATAAGGGTTGCAGGTACCATCCGGCAGCCGCAGTTCGATACGGCCGTAAGGAATACGGACCATGGTCGAACGGTTGTTATTACCGTAGGAAATATAGGCTGGTGCCCAGGTCGCACCTGACAGGGAGCGGCCGACTACCAGACGTTTGTATGAGTTAACGGTAGGCGCTGCAATCGCAGTCAATGCAGGAGCGTGCTCCAGGATGCCAGCCATAAAGTGATAGGCCATTTTCGACAGGCCAAGACCATTGGGGTCACTGTCATCATGGAACAGACTCTTCTCACCATCACCAATCGACATATGCATATGCATGCCATTGCCGGGACGGTTGCTGAACGGTTTCGACATGAATGAGCAGATCATGCCCATCTCATTGGCGATTTCGCTGGCGCCCATCTTGAACATAATGTAGTCATCGGCGCTCTTGAGGGCATCAGCGTAGGTATAGTTGATTTCAAACTGACCATTCGCGTCTTCGTGGTCGATTTGATAGATATCGAGACCGACTTGCATCAGCGCTTCAGTCATTTTTTCCAGATACTCACCCTGGCGCTTGATACCTTTGTAGTCATAGCAGGGTTTTTGCAGGGTGTCTGTTTCTTCCCATGGTTCAATCTTGCCGGTGACCGGGTCTTTCTTGAGCAGAGAGAATTCAGGTTCCAGGCCGGTATAAAGAATCCAGCCTTTTTCTTCCAGGCGCTTGATCTGATTTTTCAGCACCACGCGGCTGTCATGACCGTAAGGTTTACCATTCACATGACCGTCGCAGATGATGCGGGCATAGCCTGGCTGCCAGGGCAGCAGACTCAGCGTACTTAAGTCACCCACCGCCATATAATCGGGACCGTTAGGCGCAATGCCCATGCCCCAGATAGCGCCCCCGGCAAAGCCTGCACCATTGCTGGTAATGTCTTCCAGGTGTGAAGCAGGGACCGATTTAACCTTGGCGACACCGTGAATATCGACAAACTGAGCCAAGACGTATTTGACGTCATTGTCTTTCAGAAACTTCTTGGCCTGCTCGATTTGGGCTGACTCCAGAAGTGTGTCGTTGTGTTCGTATTTCATGATCTCTTTCCTTCTGTTTATAAAAACAGCGTTGGTGATTAAGTAAGCGAGTAATAAAAATTGAAACCGACCGGGCCGCCGCCCTGCTCTTCGATGATGCCGAGCAGGGTTTTCCACAAATAAGGTCCGAAGGTTCCGTCACACCAGATGCGATAAACAGATTGGCCGTTAAGCGTCTGCTTCAGCAGCGTTACCGATACACCGGCGATGACAGTCATGACCAGACGATTTTCTGCCAGAGTCGCGCCGTCCAGATCGATGGCACACACTTCAGAAAACAAGGCTGGGGTCAGCTCACCGCTGACGATGAAAGCCGCGTCATTGCGCATCACTTTATGTACACCGCCCTCATTCACGGCAGTGTCGTTGAGCATCCGGGTGAGGTCGTTTTCCGGCCGGTCTTCCAGCAGAAACTCGGTATTACCCAGACGCATCACCAGACTGCCGTTATCCTGCGGCGTCCAGCTGTTGGTGGTTTCAGGCAGCTTGATTCCCGCTGTCTGTAACCAGTTGGCAGCCTGTGGTCCTTTCACACCAAAACGGTTGAGATTGCTGACATCGCAGATACTCAAAGTCTGGCTGCGTGAGGCTTCCACATCGGCTGCATCAAAGCTCAATGCAGTCTCCATGCCATTGACTTCCCCGCTGACCGGCTTCCTTAGTGCGTGAGCAAAGGCGACCGGACTCATTAATACGGCGTCTTGCATGATTACTCTCCTCTACTCTCTAAAAGGTGGAAAAACGGTGCATTACAGGCGGTCGCGGGTACCATCGCACCGGAGTCGGTACGGATCTGGAAACGGGCGCCGTCATGGCTCTGTTCAGGTGGCACAAAGGCAAAGCCGATGTGACGATCGAGATAACCGCTGTAGGAAATGCTGGTCACCCGACCGGCAATCTGGCTTGCACTATCAATGACCAGGTTGCACTCATTTGGCATCTCGCCGCTGAAGCCGGGATCCAGCACGAAGGTGGTCAGCTTCTTGTTAAGCGGTTTTTTCTCCAGGATTTTCAGGCTGCGCTGACCGATAAAGAACGGTTTATCCATCGCCACCAGAGATTCAGAGTGCGCTTCAAACGGATTGGTCAGACCATCGGTATCGTGACTCACCAGGTGATGTCCCATCTCCAGACGAAGCAGACGCTGGGCATCAGTGCCAAATGGACGAATGCCTGCCGATTTACCGGCCTCCATCAGTGCTTTCCAGACATGTAATCCGGCTTTGTATGGCACATGGATTTCAAAGGCGAGATCGGCAACAAAGCTGACACGCATTACGCGGGCATCGACACCGGCCACTTGTCCGGTACGGAAAGCGCCCTTACTCATTCCGGCTTCAGATACGTCAATCTCGGTCAGTGCCGATACCACGTCACGCGATTTTGGTCCGGCAACCGTCATCGCTGCCATCGCACCGGTCAGGTTGACCAGCGTGACCTGCATCTTCCACAGCTGAACGTAGCGCTGCATTTCACGGTAAACGGTCGCCGCATTCGACGAGTTGGTGGAGACATAGAACTGATCTTCTGCCATTCTCACCGCGACACCATCGTCACTGACGACACCGGCTTCATCGAGCAGCATCGCAATGCGGCTGCCACCGACTTTTTGATCGGCAAACTTGCCGGTATAGAAACGTTCCAGGAAAGCGCCAGCATCACTGCCGAACACTTCGATTTTGCCCAGGGTGCTGCCGTCGATCATGCCCACGCTCTCGCGTACCGCCAGCGTTTCCTGCTGTACCGCCTCACTGCCAGTCAGACCTGAACCGGCTGGCGCATAATAAGCCGGACGCATCCAGACACCGGCTTCCATCATTTCACCGCCGTGATCCACATGCCACTGGTGCATTGCGGTATAGCGGTGAGGATGGAAACCACGTCCACCCAGGTGACCAATCGGGGTCGGATGGAAGAACGGACGTGCCGTCGTGCTACCGATCTTTTCTACTGGCAACTGACGGATGCGGGCCAGAATCCGGATAGCATTCATATTGGAATGCTTGCCCTGACTTGGGCCCATGCCGACGGTGGTAAAGCGTTTCATCAATTCGATATTGTCGAAACCTTCTTTGGCGGCATTGATAAAGTCCTTAACCTGGATATCCTCGTCAAAATCAACAAAGTTCTTGCCTTTGGGATGGTTAACGATGGGATATGGATGGCTGGGGCGATTGACCGGAGTGGCTTTAAAGCTTTCCAGCTGAACCACTTTACCCAGGTATTTAGCGGCTTCCGTCGCAGCCCGGCGGCCATCCTGCTGACGTGATTTCAAATCGAATACGCCATTGACCTTACCGGCAGCAAATACGCCTTCAGGCAGCTGAGCCGGGACGAACTGTTCGACATCGTAGTCGTAGCCCATTTTGGTCCCGGCCTGATAGAGCAGCGCGGCAGCTGGTGCCCAGCCGGCGCTCATGGCTACGCCATCGCAGCTCAGGCGAACACTGCGGCTGGTATCAGCCTCTGCGGTGTTTTCGTTATAAGGACAAACCACAACCTCTTTCACGCCCAGCTTGTCACCGGCAGGTACGGCTTCGTAAATGCAGCTGCCTTTATGCACGCTGATGCCACTGTCTTTGACCTTTTGAGTCAACTCCTGGCCGGCACCACTGCTGCGCATATCAATGACGGCAACGACTTCAACACCGACTGAGGCCAGATCCAGTGCCGTGCGGTAGCCATGATCATTGGCAGTAACCACCACGCCTTTTTCAAATGGCTTGACCGCATAACGGTGCACCAGACGCTGAGCCGCAGAACCCAGCATCACGCCTGGCAAATCGTTGTAGCGGAAAACAGGCGGCTGCTCGAATACGCCGGTCGCGACGATCACAGATTGTGCACGTACCTTGGTGATACCGCTTTTTTCGACAATCGGCACCAGGTGGTCGGTGTAATAACCACCCGCATAAGCATCGGTAATCAGGCGGATATTGCTGTTGGCTTCGGCTTCACTCAACAGTGTGTTCAGTGTGTCTGCAGACGTCTGATCACCGGCATAGTCATAGCTCAGACTACCGCCAGCCTGACGGTTTTCGTCCACCAGGATGACACTCAGACCTTCTGCTGCCGCAGTCAATGCTGCCGACAGACCGGCCGCACCGGCACCGACTACCAGCACATCACAGTGTGCATGGCGTTTTGGGCGGATGTGACGTGGGTAGTTAAAGTTGACCTCACCTAAACCCGCCGCTTTACGGATTTTGTCTTCCCAGAACGGGAACATGCGTTTTGGCTTGTAAAACGTTTTGTAGTAAAAGCCCACTGGCAGGAACGGTGACAAGTAATCGATGTACTTGTTCTTATCTTTAATAACACCGCCGTCGGTGTTAACCGCATTCAACGTCATGCCGTTAGTGACCGGCCAGACGTCAGCACGGATATTGGTATCCTCGCCATCGGTCATCAGCGCGTTGACATCATGATTGGCAAAACTCAGTAAACCGCGGGCACGGTGATACTTAAAGCTTCGTCCCAGCACGCGGACACCGTTGGCCCAGAGCGCACTACTGATAGTGTCACCCTCATAACCCTGTACCTGCTGACCTTCGTATTCAAACGTCAGGGGCTTGTCGCGGTTGATCCACTCGCCTCTTTTCTTTGCAATTCGACTGGTCATTTTGCTTCCTCCTGACCGGCAATGTAGGTACGGATGACTTTGTCAGCCATCGTGTCGCGTTCGGCAATAAACCAGGTGCCGCTGGGGCCGTGGTACCACCACTCCTTTTTCACACCGGGCGCACCATTACGGTAGTGCACGTAGGCAGCCCATTCCTTGTCGCTGCAGGTGTCGGGATTCGGCATATCTCGGTACTCACCGCCATAGGTGAATTCGCTGAGAGGCCGGATGCCATTGATTGGACATTGAAGTAATTTCATCGCTTAACTCTCACTTAGTGTCCGACCGAGGCTGCACCTTTTTCACCGGTCAGCTCGTAGTCTTCAAAACGGGATAAACGGAATGGCTGGATCAGATCCGGCGCCACATCACGGGCAATGGTCTCGGCCATCGTCTTACCGCTGATAGGTGTCGCCTTGAAGCCCCATGTGCCCCAGCCGGCGTCGAGGTAGAAACCTTCCACCGGGGTCTTGCCCATGACCGGCGCGAAGTCCGGTGTTAGATCCGCCATACCGGCCCACTGCCGCACCACTTTGACGTTGGAGAGGAACGGGAACATATCGACGATGTGTGAGGTGAGCCCCTCCACGAAGTCCAGCGAACTCCGGGTGGAATGCACTTCATAAGGATCCAGCGAGGAGCCCATGACCAGCTCACCACGGGAAGACTGGCTGACATAGACGTGCAGGCTGCCGGACACCAGAATAGTATCGAGCCAGGGTTTCATCGGCTCGCTGACACAGGCCTGCAGCGGGTGAATCACAATGGGGGTTTCGATGTCGACCATGTCGGTAATACGCGGTGTGAAACCGGCAACGGCAGACAAGACGCGGTTGGTCTCGATATAGCCCTTGCTGGTATTAACGCCTACAACTTTGCCGCTTTTCACATCGATGCCGGTGACTTCCGTCATCTGGAAAATTTCCACACCCATGCGATCGGCTTCTTTGGCATAGCCCCAGGCCACCGCATCATGACGTGCCACGGAACCGGGTGCGTGATACAGCGCGCCCATAATCGGGGCCTGACCACTGCATTGAATATCGAGCTGTGGGCAGGCTTTAGAGATTTCATCCGGGCCGACCACATAGCTGTCGACACCAACATGTTTATTGACCTCAGCACGCCAGCGCATGGTGCGCATGGCTGATTCGGTGTGTGCCAGCGTAAAGTGACCGCGGGTGGAGTAAAACAGGTTCAGATCCAGCTCTTCTGACAGGTCTTCATACATCTTGACGCTGGCGTCGTAGAAGTTAACGCCTTCCGGTGTCAGGTAGTTGGAACGAACAATCGTGGTGTTACGGCCGGTGTTACCCCCACCGATATAGCCTTTTTCCAGCACGGCGACATTGGTGATGCCGTAATCTTTGGCCAGGTAGTAAGCTGCAGCGAGGCCATGACCACCGCCGCCGATAATGACGGCATCGTAGCTTTTTTTGGGCTGAGTACAGTCCCGGAAAAACCGTGGTGCCGGATGTTCTTTGCTAAGACCGTATTTCAAAAGTCCTAATGGCATTCTTAACCTCCACTGCCGTGGTGCTTGCTTCTACTACTTAAGAAGTAGACTTGGGCTACCACCTTTTTAGTAAACATTGTTTCACCATATGAAACTTGATTTCCATTTACGCATGACTGGTTTTTGATGTCAATACTTGTTGTAAACTTTTTTTCATATAATGAATCTTTGGTTCGTCCCGATGCTGAAAACTGATGTATAATCAAAGCCCTGACAGAGGCATACAACGGAGTATTTTCAGGCGTGAATAACAAAGAACCGCTTAACACAGGGACTGCCCATTCGCTGGACAAACATCTTGGGAACACACTGCGCCACCTGCGAATGGAGAATGGTCTGACCATTGCCGAAGTCAGCAAACGGGCCAATGTCAGCCGCGGCATGTTGAGCAAAATCGAAAACGGTCTCACGTCACCGAGCCTCGAAAAACTGGAGCATCTGGCCAACGCGCTGGGTGTTACCCTGTCCCGCCTGTTTCATGATTACGACACGCCCAAGGCCGGTGCCCAATACGTCCCTCACGGTGAAGGCATGGAAGTGGTTCGTCGTGGTACTAAAAGCGGCCACACCTATCATTTGCTGGCCTACGACACGGGCCCGAAAAAGCTGTTTGAACCGTTCCTGATTTCGCTTGATGAAGACAGTGAAGTGTTTGACCCTTTCGAACACGCCGGTACCGAATTCATCTATATGCTGGAAGGCAAGCTGGAATATTCGGTAGGCGATAAGCTCTATATCCTTGAACCCGGTGATTCGCTGACTTTCGATGCCGAGCAGCCGCACCGCCCGATGGCCAAGCTGGAAATGCCGATCCGTTACCTGGCTATCATTTACTATGACAGCCTCGACGACTTTGAAGGCGACCAACACAATTAAACTCGGGGCTGAGCTGATTGGCGTACCAATAAAGCCGCCATATCAGTAAAGCTCTGCATCAGTTGCTGTTTGAGTTGTGTTGAGTAATTGAGCTTATTCAGTGCCATCGACATACTGGTGAGCCAGGCCTGACTGACGCTTTCATCAATATCAACATGGGCATGGATCTGACGCACATTGGAGTGCCCCCACTTTTCTGCATAAAGTTTGGGACCGCCAAAAAGACCGGAAAAGAAATTGAACTGTTCCATCCGAGCATGAGCCATACCATGGCCCCGCAGATGCAACAGATAAACTGGCTTGCCGACCTCTGTCGTTTCCAGAATCCCGCAAAAAGTCTCCACCAGCTGTTCAACGCCTTCCGCGCCACCAATCTGCTGGTAAATACTTTCACGCCGATTTGTCATCGCTTGCTGCATGTTTACCCCCTAACCACTCAGCAACCATTCATGAGCTTGATTCTAGTGAGGCTTAACAGGGCGTTAAATACCGATGAGTGTGTACTCCCAAAGAGGTATAACCCCCACGATGACGGGTTTACACTAAGTCTTGAGGCTATGTTAATGTCTTACTAAAACTAGTGGAATTGGCTATGTCACTCAGCCTGTTGGTCTACCGAAGTCGTTCAACCAACCAATTGATCAAAGATAAAGTTGTCGCGATGTCGAAGCATTTCGCAGTCAGAAATCGTGACCGTGACATTACCGGCATGCTGATCTTCGACGGACACTACTTCATGCAGGTGCTGGAGGGCCCCCGGCAGAAAGTCGCTGCCTTGTATGAACTGATTCAGACAGACCCCAGGCATGAAGAAGTTGTGACTGTGCTTGATGAGCCCATATACAGACGCACTTTCGATGAATGGGGCCTCGGTTTTATTGTTATCAAGGATGATGGTGGCAAGCAGATCGTCTCCAGCGATCTGACCTTTGATAACCAGCTTTACAAACTGGGACTCGATAATCTCAAACAGGTTGATGAAACCCGTGCCTCCATGATTATCGATGCCTTTGCCAAAGGTCGCTGGCGTGAGCCGTACACCATTTCCTCAAATGATCTCTATGAAGATCTGCCAGAAGAGGCAGTCCCTGAGTTCAATAACGGAGAGTCACTCGGGCTTTATCCAGTCAATTTTGCTTTCCAGCCTATCGTCAACCCGATCAGCAAGCTGGTGACCTCTGCTGAAGCCCTGCTTCGCGGTCCTAACAACGAATCACCGGCGACGATTTTGTCTCAATACAGCGGCATCGACCTGTATCGATTTGATCTGGAATCCAAGCAATACGCCCTGCAAATCGCTGCGGATATGGGCTTGCCCTGCCGCGTTTCGGTCAACCTGTTACCGATGTCACTGATCATGATTCCGGATGCCGTCGATTTCCTGCTGGACAACATTGAGCGTCTTGGCCTGTCCAGTGAACAGATCATCGTTGAAATCACCGAAGAGGAAGCCATCACCAATCATGATGCCTTTTACGGTGCTGTCACCCGACTCAGAGCCGCGGGTATTAAAGTCGCTATCGATGATTTTGGCGCTGGGTTTGCCGGGCTGTCGCTGCTGGCAGAGTTTCAACCCGACAAACTGAAAATTGATCGCAAGCTGATTCAGGGCATACAAACCAACGGCCCCAAGCAGGCAATCGTTAAGGCGGTGGTTGAATGCTGCTATTCACTGGGGATTTCGGTCATTGCTGAAGGGGTTGAGGATGCAGCCGAGGTCAACTGGCTGCTGGAAGCCGGTGTCAGTAAATTCCAGGGATTTTACTTTGCCCGTCCCTCATTTAACGGCTTCCCCA
>CAYMEE010000042.1:0-18695 GCA_964389455.1 uncultured Methylophaga sp.
ACCAGCGCTTCTCGGCCACCATTGAGAATATCGACGCTGACCAATGGTCTGGAAGCAGCTTGAACAAACAGGCGATCGGCGTCATCGATGCTTTCGAAGACAGACTCAATCATGCGGTCATGCAGATGAGTCGCTACTTTTTGCCTGTCTTTGGCAGACAAAGGCGCAGTGCTTTTGACAAAAAAAGCAACGCCGCGCTCAATGCGCTCGACATCATTGGCACCACTATTTTCAGCTATATCGGTTGCCTTGCTCGACCAGGGTGAAATCGTGCCCGGGCGTGGTGTGACCAGGAAAAAGCTCTCGTCTGCTTCAGGCTGGGTATCACCGACTTTGGCTTCCAGCATGGTTTCGACCAGTTTGAGTTCCGGCAAAGGCAAGATACACTCACCTTCAACTTCCACGAAATAACGATATTCAGTTCTGATAGCGCTGACAGCAGCGACCTCAGCCTGAATAGCGCTGAGTAATTTCTCCAGTCGGAAAGCAGAAAAAGCCGGACGGCCAATCAATTGCAGCATGCGGAACCCAATTCAAGATAAATTAAAGCGATAATGATACTTTAAGTGGGGTTTAACGCCCAAATAAAATGCTTCTTTTCCAGGTTTTATATGACAGATACAAACACCCGTCCCGGCCCGCTGCGACAGCTGATGGTCATGCTCTACGATTTCCTGCTGCTGCTCTCCGCGCTGCTTCTCGCTGCCGTGATTCCTGTTGCGCTGAATCAGGGTGAAGCCATCCAGGCAGGCAACCCGATATTTCTACTTTATCTGCTGATGGTCAGCCTGTTTTTCTATGGCTGGTTCTGGACGCATGGGGGTCAGACGCTGGGTATGCGCGCCTGGAAGGTCTATTTAGTGGGTCAAAGCCAGGTCGCTATCACCTGGAAACAGGCCGCCATACGCTTTTGTGTCGCGATTCTGTCGTTGCTCTGTTTCGGGCTCGGTTTTCTCTGGCAGTGGCTCAGCAAGGACAAAATGAGCTGGCACGATTTAATGTCGGGAACACAGCTGATTGTGCATAAGGTTGAGAGGAAATAGCGTCCGCTTACAGGGCGGAGTTGACACTACGCTTCCTAGAGACGCGTGCAGGAGAAGCGCCCCACTGGTCTAACTCCCAATCCGCTCCAGAGACTGCAGCTTATGATTATCGTCAAAACAAATCCGGAATAAGCCATTGACGCCGGCAGCATCAACGAAAGGACGGATATGGTAGGCAGGGAAACTGATGGTCTGGCCATTGTGAGCACGAACAATCACCGTGCTCACCTGGCCCTGGTAATAACGAAGTGCCTCTTGCCGCGGCAGATGCAGGCGAAATCGCAGTTCGGTCATCGTCTAAATCAACAAATCATCCAGCACTCTTCTCAGCTGTGACAGCATTGCTTTTGCAGCCACCTCCGAATAGGCCTGCGCTTCACCAATGCCCCAGACCGGCAGCGGCCAGGTCACATCAGTAGTGAAGCGGGCCACATGATGCAGGTGCAATTGTTCTACAACATTTCCTATCGCAGCGACATTCATTTTCTGTGCTGAGAACAGCTGCGTCATCTTCTCCGCGGTAAAGCTGGACTCATAAATCAGCCTTTGCTGCTCTGCTTCACTCAACTGGTGGATCTCACGCACATTGCCCCGTCTTGGCACCAGAATCACCCAGGGATAGCGGGTGTCATTCATCAGCCTGACATCGCTGAGCTCATACTCACCAATGCTGAAAGTGTCCTGGGCCAGTTTCGGGTGCAGTTCGTACATTTCAGGCAGTGAGATACTTGGTCACAATTTCGTAGACATCGGCTGATAAGGATTCTTCAGCTGCGATACGCTCCAGTGCCTGCTTCATCAATGCCTGACGCTGAGTATCATAGCGACGCCATGAATTCAGCGCCCCCAGCATACGCGCGGCCACCTGCGGGTTGAGTTTATCGAGTACCAGAATCTGGTCAGCCAGGAACTGATAACCGGAGCCGTCTTTGGCATGAAAGTTAACCGGGTTATTTCGGCAGAACATACCAATAAGCGCACGCACATTATTCGGGTTCTTGATGTTAAAGGCCTCATGTTGCATCAAGCCTTTCACTCGGATCAGCGTGTCCGGCAGTTTCGACGCTGCCTGCACAGCCAGCCATTTATCGACCACCTGCTTGTCGTGTTTCCACTGCTCGTAGAAGGCACGCAGAGCATGTTCACGCTCGGGCCCAATCTGGTCAGCCATCAGTCTCAAACCGGACAGCAGTTCGGTCATATTGTCGGCTTGTTTCATCTGCCTTAAACAACGTTGAACCTGGAACGGGTCACCACTGGCAACCAGGTAGAACAAACACAGGTTTTTGAGGCTGCGACGCGCCATTTCCGACGCACTGAACTCATACGCTTTATTAATACTCAGACGCTGATATGTCTGGTCGAACTGTTCTTTTAACGCCGCTGCCAGCTGGCGTTTAACGAATTCACGTGCCTGATGGATAGCATCGACATCCGGCGTTTCCATCTGCGCAGCAAGGTAGTTTTCTGTCGGCAAGGACAGCATTTTGGCGATCAGTGCCGGGTCCAGTTTTTTGTCAGTCAAAACCCGCTCGAACTGATTGACCAGCAGTGGCGAGAGGCTGAGTGGCCTGTGCTGCTGAATGTCAGCGACCAGGGTCAAAATAATATTAATGATGAGCTTCTGTCCCGCATCCCAGCGATTAAAACTGTCCTTGTCATTGGCCATCATGAAGGCCAGCTGGTGATTGGTAAGGCTGTGCTTAAGCTTGACCGGCGCTGAGAAACCGCGCAGCACGGAAGCTAAGGGTTCACTGCTGACATTGATAAATTCGAATGTCTGACTGGCTTCGGTCACGGATAAGACACGGGTATCAGCTGGATAAGGTTTGCTCTCCCCTTCCAGTTGCAAGGGCAGGCTGTCGCCATCTTTATCCAGCAGGCCTATCGCAAACGGAATATGCAATGGCAGTTTTTTATCCTGCCCGGGGGTAGCCGGACAGTGCTGACTGACTGTCATGGTCAGGCGCTGCTCTACTGCATTGTAGTCGGTCTCGACAGTCAATTCAGGCGTGCCAGCCTGGTGATACCAACGTCTGAACTGAGACAAATCCAGATGGTTGGCATCCTCTATGGCTTTGACAAAATCATCGGTGGTCACGGCCTGACCGTCATGACGGTCAAAGTACAAATCCGTGCCTTTGCGGAAACCTTCCTCACCGGCCAGCGTTTTGATCATGCGTACAACTTCAGCACCTTTTTCGTAGATAGTGACGGTGTAAAAGTTGCTGATTTCAATATAGGAATCTGGTCTGACCGGATGTGCCATCGGACCGGCGTCTTCGGCGAACTGCATGCTGCGGAGCTTGTCGACGTCATCAATACGGGCCACGGCAGCCGAGTTTAAATCGGCGCTGAAACTCTGATCCCGCATCACGGTGAAACCTTCCTTGAGGCTCAGTTGGAACCAGTCACGACAGGTGACACGGTTACCGGACCAGTTATGGAAATATTCGTGGCCGACAATGCTCTGGATGGTATAGAAATCCTGGTCGGTAGCAGTCTCAGGACTGGCCAGCACACAGGCCGCATTGAAGATGTTGAGGCCTTTGTTTTCCATCGCGCCCATGTTGAAGTCATTGACGGCGACAATCATGAAGACATCAAGATCATATTCACGGCCGTAGGTGTCTTCGTCCCACTCCATCGCCTGCTTCAGCGAGTTCAGTGCGTGGTCACATTTGTGCTTGTTTTCCGGATCCACATAAATTCTGAGCGCAACTTCGCGGCCGCTCAAGGTCGTATATTTGTCCTGCTGAACATAAAGATCACCAGCAACCAGCGCGAACAGGTAACTGGGTTTGGGATGCGGATCATGCCAGCGCACCCAGTGACGCCCATCATCAAAGCGCCCCTGATCTTCCAGGTTGCCGTTAGACAGTAATACCGGCCATTTTTCACGTTCGGCCACGATAGTGACCGTGAATACCGACATGACATCGGGGCGATCCGGGTAATAGGTAATGCGACGGAAACCCTCTGCCTCACATTGCGTGCAGAGAATACGACCGGAATGATACAGGCCTTCCAGCGCCGTGTTCTGGTCCGGGTGAATATCGGTGGTGATTTCCAGTTCGAATTTTTCCGGTGTATTGGGGATCAGCAATTGACTGTCCGAGCGCTGATACTGGCTGGCAGACAGTGTGGAGCCGTTCATTTTGACTGAGACCAGCTCCAACTCTTCCCCATCAAGAATACAGTCGCCACCGGGACCTTGAGGATTCCGACGCATCGTCAGTGTGCTGACGACACGGGTTTTGGCACTGTCCAGATCGAATTGCAGCAGCACTTCTTCGACCAGATAAGCAGGCGGCTGGTAATCAGCCAGCAAGGTCACTTTCGGTGAGGTTTCAGTAGCGGATGTATCCATGGTTTAAACTCTTGATTCAGAAATCGTCTATCGTCTTTACAGACCAGACTTCGTAGGCTGGGGTTTCGTATGGGTGTGCCGATATCAGTGCCTGTAGGATCGTTTTGATAGCAGATTGCGGGCAAACGGTTTCAACACGGAACTCATCCACCTGTTCAATTTCACCCTGCTTACCGATAAATGGATCACTGCCATCCAGAGGCCGGAACTGACCCGTACCCTGACTTTCCCAACTGCAGCAGTCATAGCCATCATAACGCCCTGCGCCTGCAGCGAAAATAGCCTGTTTCACCGTTTCTTTGTGTGACTCAGGTACGAAAAAAACCAACTTCAGTAATGGCTCAGTCATGTTGAAAACTCCACTTCTGTGCCAGACCGTTACCGGTCTCACTATAGATAGACTGTCCGTCCGGACCGAATGTCAGGGCTTGTAACACAACACCCGGTTTTAATGCGTCCCGTCTGGGCACTTGCCAGCAGCTGAGGTTCTCACCATTTTGTGCGCGCCAGGTGCAGATTTCCTGATTCGGGTGCCCGGTCACAATAAAGCGATTGTCGCTGGAATAGCCCACAGCTGTGGTGGTGGTTTTGAATACCGGGAAATCCCCCCAGGCGCCATCCACCGAAACAGGAGAAGTATTGAGCACGGCAATTTCTTCACCATTGGCGACGGAACGCACACGGGTTTGATCATTACCGGCACTGGTCACCACATAATCATCCTGTGGGCTGAAACTGACCAGCAGGACAGCATTACCGTGTTTCCACTGGCGGATTTGCTCTCCCGTCTGCAAATCCCACAGGCGCGCGGTCTGATCATCACCTCCGGTCAAAGCCAGCTTCCCATTGGCTGATAAAGCCACGGTATTGATTAGCTGATTAATCGGTGAGTTGACTGGAGCACCATCGTGTTCAAACAGCTGACGCACCTGATTAGCCCGGACGTCAAAGTAGACAGCGGTGCGATCCTGCAGGGCCAGCAGCAAGTGACTGCCATTGGCGGACAGCGCCATATCCTTCACTGTCACCGGGAACTGCAGTCGGCTGATCGGTTTGCCGTCAGCCATGCTCCACAGCACGATGGTATTGGATTCACAGGTGGCTGCGACGCTGCCATCCGGAGAAAATGCCACATCGGTTGCCGTACTGGCTTCACCAGGCTGGTTCTGCCAGGCATAACGTATTTTGCCGGCTTGGATATCCCAGAGTTTGGCGGGTAAATCGATATCCCCCACCAGGGCATAGCGTTTGTCCGGAGAGAAAGCGGCGGCGTAGTTGCCATACTGGCTGTGTTGCCAGGATTGCAGCGGTGCTTTTTCACTGCTGCAGGCTACCAGCAGCATGCTGGCCAGGGCCAGCCTGAATGATCTTGAAATGGATCTGCCGTGTTCCATGCCCCTGCTCAGGACCGTGGCAGAGTCACACCGGACTGCCCCTGGTATTTGCCACCCCGGTCAGCATAAGAAGTTTCGCAGACTTCATCGGACTCGAAGAACAGCATCTGTGCCACACCTTCATTGGCGTAGATCTTGGCCGGCAAGGGCGTCGTATTGGAAAATTCCAGCGTCACCTGACCTTCCCACTCCGGCTCCAGCGGCGTGACGTTAACAATAATGCCGCAGCGGGCATAAGTCGATTTGCCGAGGCACACAGTCAATACATTACGTGGAATTCTGAAGGTTTCCACGGTGCGTGCCAGAGCAAAGGAGTTGGGCGGAATAATGCAGACATCGGAAGTGACATCAACAAAGCTGCTCTCATCGAAGTTTTTCGGATCAACGATCGCCGAGTTGATATTGGTGAAGATCTTGAACTCGTTGGAGCAACGCACATCGTAACCATAGCTGGAAGTGCCATAGGAAATGATACGGTTATCATCGTGATAACGGATCTGACCCGGTTCGAAGGGTGAGATCATACCCTGTTCCGCCATCCGGCGAATCCACTTGTCCGATTTGATCATAGTTGAGCCGCTTAGCCTTAAAACAAAAGCCTCATGATACCTGAATCATGCGGCACTGTTTACCTTTTGTCATGCTCGATTCGACGGGTAAACAGTGCCCCATAAGAGACTGCCTGTTAGTCGTTTTTCACTACGATATTAGGGAAGGCTGCGGCATAGTCCTTACCTTGCATCGCCAGTCGTGCGGCGAGGCGACGGGCAATATTGCGATAGGCCATAGCAATATCACCTTCAGGGTCAGTCACAACACTTGGCTGGCCACCATCGGCATCTTCCCGGATACGGATATTAAGAGGCAGACTGCCCAGCAGGTTGATGCCATACTGGTCGGCCATGTTCTGACCGCCGCCGCTGCCGAAGATGTGCTCTTCATGACCACACTGGCTGCAGATATGGGTGCTCATATTTTCCACCACACCCAACACCGGCACTTTGACCTTTTCAAACATCTTGTAGGCTTTGCGCGCGTCCAGCAGTGAAATATCCTGCGGCGTAGTGACAATCAACGCCCCGCTGACCGGGACTTTCTGCGACAGCGTCAATTGGATATCACCGGTGCCCGGTGGCAGGTCGATCACCAGATAATCCAGCTGCTTCCAGTTAGTGTCGCCCAGCATCTGTTGCAGCGCCTGGGTCACCATCGGGCCACGCCAGATCATCGGCTCTTCTTCATCAATCAGAAAACCAATCGACATGCTCTGCACGCCATAGCTTTCAATCGGCTCGATGGATTTGCCATCGGTCGACTCGGGGCGCTGGGTGGTGCCCAGCATGCGCGGCTGGCTGGGACCGTAAATATCGGCATCCAGCACACCGACTGTCGCACCTTCCGCTGCCAGTGCCAGTGCCAGATTCACCGCGGTGGTAGACTTACCAACACCGCCTTTACCAGAGGCAACCGCGATAATATTTTTGACATTTTCCAGTGCGGGTACGCCCTGCTGGACTTTGTGTTTGATGACTTTGGAGTCAACTGTCACGCTGGCATTGTCGGCGCCGGCGGCTTTGAGCTTGTCGGTAAGTTGCTGTTGCAATTCGGCAGCATAGCCTTTGACCGGATACCCGAGCGTGACTTTGATATCCTGCTTGTCCCCTTCCTGCTCCACTTTGATGCCAGGTTTGGTATCACCGAGCTTGATTTCGGTAGCGGGGTCCACGAAATCATTGATGATTTCCTGAACTTGGCTTTTATCTAACATTCAATACTCCTGTCTGTTCAGCGCGCACACTGTGTCTTTGGATACGCTTATTTTAACGACTGGCAACAACTGCTTCATCCATACAAGGACTGTGGCTTTTGCAGCGGGCAAAAAAAACGCCATCAATGATGGCGTTTCGGCTCTTATTAGCTAGTTGGGGCCCCGGAGTTTATTTTGCAAGGGCCAGTCACGATAATTAAACACCTGACCCGCCTGCCGCACGCGAGCGATTTCGGTCAGGTCCAGATCCGCATAGACCCATTGGGCGGTTTCAGCGCTTCCCTCAGCCAGAATGCCATTATCCGGGAAGCCATAATCGACCGGCGTGTAAACACTGGCACGGCCGGTGTTGAAATCCACCGCTTCTGACCATTCGGCGTTACCGAAAGTCGGTGATTGCAGCACGTAACACTGGTTCTCCAGCGCCCGGGCCTGGCAGCCGATACGGACCCGGTAAAAACCGGCCTGGGTATCGGTGCAGCTGGGCGCCAGAATCACATCGGCGCCTGCTTCCACCTGTTTGTGGGCAATCATTGGAAACTCGGTGTCGTAACAGATATTGATCCCAACACGGCCAATATCGGTATCGATGACCTTGATGTCATTTCCGGCATGGATCAGCCATTGCTCATTCTCAAAACGAGTCATGATGAGCTTATCCTGATAGTCAATCAGGCCATCCACACCATAGAGGTTGGCGCGGTTACGGAATGTGCCGTCTGCCTGCAACACCGGAAAACTGCTGGCCAGCAGCATCACATCATACTGGCGCGCCAGTTCGATATGGAGGGCCTCAAAGTTCGGATAGACTTCCTGCATTGAATGCAGCTGTTTAGTCAGATCTTTATAGACTTCTTCACCGAATAATGAAGCCAGTTCCATACTGCCGTATTCCGGGAACACCAACAGTTTGGCATCATGATTCGCTGCTTGTCTGACCCAGTGGGTGAGCTTGGTTTCAAACTCGCCCCACTCCTTGAAAAAGCCGATGTCGTATTGCGCGACGGCTGCTTTTACTTTGCTCATTAAATTTTCTTCATCCAGAAAGTCATCGGCTTGGGCGATTCAACCGTTTCATCCAGTTCTTTCCAACTAAAGGTCGTGTTGAGGTCGTCATATTTCTCATAGCCACGCTTACGCCAGAAACTATCCAATGGCACATAATCGGCCGGACGCCGTGGATGATTATCAGGTCGCTGCACGCCGCAGAAACAGCTGTAATCGAAGCCACCGATTTGCTGCGCGTGCTCCTCACGATGTTCGAAGAAAGCCACACCGGCACCCTGACCGCGATATTCCGGCAACAAGACCGACTCACCGCAGTAGAAAATCTTGTCGACGTCATAGCCGGCAGTGATAAAAGGCGCTTTAACTTCTTCGGTTTCATGTTTCAGCGGAATACCGGTCGACGCACCCACTACCTTGTCACCATCGAAGGCAAGCACAATCACACTGTCGGGGGCTTCGATATAGGTTTGCAGGTACTTTTCTTCATAAGCCAGATCACCGTCATAGAGATAAGGCCAGTCACGAAACACCTGAATCCGGAGCCGGGCAAGTTCCGGAATATATTGGTTCAGCTTATCGCCGGAGAGTCGTTCCAGTTTCAGCATAGTCTTTCCAGTCATCGTTTAATGCTGTGAAGATTTTTCCGTCAGGGCAAGGCCGATTCAAACTAAAAAGCGGAGTTGACCGGAAGTCAATCAGCACTTTCAGTCTGAATCTAACGCCGCCATGCCGGAAAAGGACGCCGCAGTTTAACCTGCGACTTGGGCGATCCAATCTTCCAGGTTGTAGTAGTTAGTGATACGGGCGACTTTGCCGTCACGAATCACAAAGAAGGCACCGGCAGGCAGACGGTAGGTCTGGCCAGCGGCTTCCGGCAAGCCCTCGTCAGTTGACAGGTATTCACCCAATACGGTGAATTCAACCGCAGCGCGATCACCTTCATCGTTGGTGGTGATGGAGATATCAACGATTTGTTCTTTGTAATGCGCGTTCATGCGATCCATGAACTTGGAGAAAGCTTCTTTACCGACTTCACGGCCGCTCTGATTCACGTCATGAATGACATCGTCAGTCAGCATCGCCAGAAAAGCATCCATATCCTGACGGTTAAAGGCATCGTAGTAGTCTTGCAGCAGTTTTACAGTGGCTTGGTTCATGGTCAAAATTCCGCACAGAAAAAACGGCGGATTTTAGCCCGTAAACGCTTCAATGAAAAGCATAAATTTTGATTAAACACATTTGTTTAACCACAGAGGCACAGAGGTCACAGAGATAATCAGGCAGCGGACACTCGGAAGTGCTTTTGAGGATAAAACGCAAGGAAGGTTAAACCAATCCGGGACTGGATTGCTTCGACTTGGGCCTCGCGATGAATGGCTTAATAAATTCCTCTGTGTCCTTTGTGACTCTGTGGTTACTTTTATCAAAATCAGCTCTGATTGCGCTGGACGATACCCATCAGTTTGTAGGTCAGCATTGACGCGGCGAAATCATAAGCATGAAAACCTTCAATCGGCGCAAATTCCATTACATCAAAACCGATGATTTGACGTTGTTTCGCGACGGATTCAAACAGGTTCAGGGTCTGGTACCAGCCCAATCCGCCCGGCACCGGCGTACCCGTGGATGGAAACACGGAGGGATCCAGTCCATCGATATCAACAGTGAAAAAAACTTTCTGCGGAAAATTATCAGGCAATGTGATGCTCTGAATATTGTTTTGGACAAGTTCATCGGCATCTTTGTAATGCACACCGAACTCATCGCGAAAGCCCATCTCCTCTTCGCAGAATGCGCGGATCCCTAATTGATACAGTGGAACCCCCATATCCACCACCCGCTTCATCACCGAGGCATGACTGAGCAAATCACCTTCATAGGCCTGACGTAAATCGGCGTGAGCATCAATTTGAACCACGCCGAAATCAGTCATACCGGCATCCACCAGTCCTTTAATCACTCCATAAGTGACGGTGTGTTCGCCGCCCAGCACCACAGGCATCGCGCCCTGACGAACGATATTGGCAGTAGCAGTAGCGATATTGTCGATAACCTGCTTGGCATCAAGGCTGCAGTCAACCGGCTCACAGGTGTAAATACCGGCATCACAGGGTTTGCTGTATCCATCCCACTCTTCCAGTTGCCATGACGCCTCCAGAATCGATGATGGACCGAGCCCCGTGCCGCCACCGTATGAGACGGTTTTCTCAAACGGAACCGGCAAAACATGAAACATGGCCTGTTCGGGTGCTGGCTGGTCGATTTCCGATCCAAGAAAAATGGGATATTCGAGTTGTTTCATATCAGGAGAGCCTGTGTTTAAAGTCTTGGTAGCCAAACTCTTTGACCACACGCAGCGCATCGGTTTCCGAATTCCAGATCGCGATCGCCGGTAATTTGGTGCCGTTAAAAGTCGTGGTTTTAACCATGGTGTAATGGCTCATATCTTCAAATATCAGTCGCTGACCGATCTGCAACGGTTCGGGAAAGCTGTAATCACCAATCACATCACCGGCGAGACAGGTCAGACCACCGAGTCGATAAGTATGTTCAAACTCATCAGGCTCGCCGGCACCAGTGATATCCGGTCGATATGGCATTTCCAGCGTATCGGGCATATGGCAGGTGGCCGAGGTATCCAGAATCGCCTGGTTCAATTGGTTCCAGGTGATATCCAGCACTTCACAGCTGAGGATGCCGGTGCCAATCGCCATTGCTTCGCCCGGCTCCATATAGACCTCGACATCATGACGCTGTTTAAATGCCTGGACCAGTTCCACCAGCCCATTGATGTCGTAACCTTCGGCTGTGATGTGATGACCGCCGCCAAAGTTAACCCACTGCACTTGCGGCAGCAGATGACCAAATTTACCCTCAACCGCTGCCACGGTTCTGGCCAGCGGTTCAAAGCCCTGCTCGCAGAGGGTATGGAAATGCAGGCCGCTGATCCCCTCCAGCGCCTCCTCATCCAGCTGAGACAGCGTAATGCCAAGACGTGAGCCCGGTGAACACGGGTCATAAATAGGCACGGTGCCCTCGGAGTGCTCTGGATTGATTCTCAAGCCAAAGTGCAGTTCAGGCCGCTTCTTTTTGGCAGCCAGGCATTGTTCACGAAACCTCAGCCATTGGCCGCAGGAGTTGAACACAATGTGGTGGGCAAAAGTCAGCAGTTCATCGATATCTGCCTGACTGAAGGCCGCGGCAAAAGCATGCACTTCACCGCCGTATTCTTCATAACCCAATCTGGCTTCATGCAGACCACTGGCGCAGGTTCCGCTCAGATATTTTCCTGTCAACTCACCGAAAGACCACATGGAGAAAGCTTTCAGCGCGCCCAGCACCTTGGCACCACTAGCCTCTGCGACTTCGCTCAGAATACGCAGGTTACGCTCGACCGCGACTTCGTCCACGACAAAACAAGGCGAAGGCAGACGGGAGAGATCGAGTTTGGAGAAATCGGTGAATTGCATTAATTAATAGTTATCCGCAAGTGACGCTGACGACACAGATGAAACGCATGTATAAGCATCTGCGTCCATCTGCATGGTCAGCGGATGTATAGCTTTAATCCAGATCGAAATTATCCAGTTCGACCACCTGCCATGGCAGGCCATATTTGTTCATGTCTTCCATAAACGGATCCGGATCGAACTGCTCCATATTCCAGACGCCCGGCTTTTTCCACTTGCCTTCCAGAATCATTTTGGCGCCGATCATGGCCGGTACACCAGTGGTGTAGGAAATCGCCTGAGATTGCACTTCCTGATAACAGTCCTGGTGGTCCTTAATGTTGTAGACGTAAACAATTTTTTCCTTACCGTCTTTAACCCCTTTCACCACGCAACCGATGCAGGTTTTACCCTTGGTACGTGGTCCCAGCGTAGATGGATCCGGCAAAAGGGCTTTCAGGAACTGAATCGGAACAATCTGCTGGCCCTGGAATTCGACCGGCTCGATACCAGTCATGCCGACGTTACCCAGTACTTCGAGGTGTTTGAGATAGTTATCACCGAAGCTCATCCAGAACTGGGCGCGTTTCAGGGTTGGGAAATGCTTGACCAGCGACTCCAGTTCTTCGTGGTACATCCGATAAATGTTATAGGTCCCGACTTCATCCGGGCAGGTAAAGCTGGCTTTTTTCGACATCGCCGGGGTTTCGACAAACTCACCGTTTTCCCAGTGACGGCATTCGGCCGTGACTTCACGGATATTAATTTCCGGATTGAAGTTGGTGGCAAACGGATAGCCGTGATCACCGCCGTTAACGTCGATGATATCGAGCTCATGTATTTCATCGAAATAATGCTTGGCAATCCAGGTGGTGAACACGTTGGTGGCACCCGGGTCAAAACCACTACCCAGCAGAGCAGTCAGGCCGGCATTCTTGAACTTGTCCTGATAAGCCCACTGCCATTTGTATTCGAATTTTGCCGTGTCCAATGGCTCGTAGTTGGCGGTATCGAGATAGTCGATACCGGCTGCCAGACAGGCATCCATGATGCTCAGGTCCTGGTATGGCAAGGCCACATTGATAACCAGATCCGGCTTCTCCTGCTCCAGAAAGGCAGTCAGTTCGGCCACATTGTCAGCGTCGATTTTGGCGGTTTTAATCGGACGGTCTAATTGCGCCGCGATGGCTTTGCACTTCTCTTCTGTGCGACTGGCCAAGACGATTTCGGAAAACACTTCCGGCAGTTGTGCGCATTTGTGTGTCACCACACCGCCGACGCCACCGGCGCCGATAATCACGACTTTTGACATAACAAGAACCTTTCCTTATCTGCTAAATGTTCGGGAAAACAAGAATCTTAACGTTCGAAGAATGTATAACCGTGCATGCTCTCTCGGAAAGCGCGCAACATTTGCTGGCGCATCGGGACTGAAATCCGACCGTCACGGACCGCCTGCTCGGCGATACGACGGAACTGCTCCTGAATCAATTTCGGATCATATTCCACATAGCTCAGCACATCAGCAATGCTGTCACCGTGGAATTCTCGGCGGAAATCAAAGCTGCCGTCCTCGTTGATATGCACACTGACCACATTGGTGTCACCAAACAGGTTATGCAAATCGCCCAGGGTTTCCTGATAGGCACCGACCAGGAACACACTGACGTAGTATTCCTCCCCCTCTCTCAAAGGGTGCAACGGCAGTGTTTTCCGTACCCCTTCCGGTGAGATGAAATTGTCGATTTTACCGTCGCAGTCACAGGTCATATCCGCCAGCACACCATCCCGTACCGGTGCCTCATTGAGGCGGTGAATAGGCATGATCGGGAACAGTTGATCAATCGCCCAGATATCGGGCAGCGATTGGAACAAGCTGAAGTTGCCGTAGTAAATATCAGACATCAGTTCGGGCAGTGCTTCCAGTTCCTGCGAGACCCTTCTGGCCTGCGGCAGCAGGTTGGAAATTTTCTCCAGAATGGCCAGCGTGACATTTTCCGCCAGAGCGCGGTCGCGTAGGGTGGCCTGGCCGTGATGGAACAGTTCACGAAGCTCATCACGGTAATAAAGCGCGTCGTTATAGCATTCCTGCAGGTGATCGACATTCACATAATCCATCACCCCATACAGGTTGACGATGAGATCGTGGCTGTCTTCCGGTGGCTCGGCCGGAATGAAATCGGGTTTGTGTTCACGGACCTCAAGAATGTTGAACAGTAGCATGGAGGAATAAGCCACCAGTGCCCGGCCCGACTCGGAAATAATCACAGGGTGTTTAATATCCAGCGGATCCAGGCATTCCTGCAGGGTCTCGACAATGTTGTAGCAGTATTCATCGAGGCCATAGTTCATGCTGTGCGTGCTGTTGCTGCGGGCGCCCTCGTAGTCGACAGCCAAGCCGCCACCGAGGTCGATATACCCCATTGGCGCGCCCTCTTCAATCAGGCCGGCATAAAAGCGACAGGCCTCCATCACCCCACTACGGATATTACGGATGTTGGGGATTTGCGAGCCGAGATGGCTGTGCAGCAGTTGCAGACAATGCAACATATCCGCCTGCTTGAGTTTTTCCACCACATTGAGCAAGGCATTGGTCGACAGACCGAAGATGGAACGGTCGCCACTATCTTCATTCCAGTGACCTTCGACCATTGACGCGAGGCGAATGCGAACACCGATTAAAGGGTCGATACCGAGTGCGCGGCTGCGCTCAAGAATGGTATCGAGCTCCATTGCTGTTTCCAGCACAAAGAAACATTTAATGCCCATCTGGCGAGCATAAAGGCCGAGTTCGATGAACTCTTCGTCTTTGTAACCATTGCAGATGATCAGGCTGTCATGGTCACGCAGTTGTGACAGCGCGATAATGAGTTCCGCTTTGCTGCCGGCTTCGAGGCCATGATGGTAACGGCTGCCATAATCAGCGATTTCCTCGATAACATGGCACTGCTGATTGACCTTGATGGGAAACACGCCGCGGTAATCATTCTGATAGTTGGCGTCTTTGATGGCTTTGCCGAAAGCTTCATTGATCTGCGTGATGCGTTGGTCCAGCAGATTTTCAATACGCAATACGGCCGGCATATCCAGACCGCGCTCACGCATGCCGTTGACGATGTCAATGATTGGCACCTGTGTCGTCTTTTCGCCAAATTGCAGTGAGACCACTGCATTGCCATCTTCTGACACATCAAAATAGTCACTGCCCCAGTCACGAACACCGTATAAACGGGCACTATGTTCGGAACTCCACTCAGCGCTCAAGTCCAGGTCTTTGTCCAGCATTGAGGAGAGGTGGTTTTGCATCGGCAGCGATCCCTAATGGTGTTGGTTAAAATGCGCGATTTTCACTACTTTGGCAGGAAAATGCAAAGAATAATTACATCAGATAAAAGCCAAACTTTACACTAGCATGACCGCGGATGCCTAAAGACGGTTCCTGTGAGACGAGGAATCAATTCTCAGCCTGTATTTGTCTGCCTGATGCGAGCAATTACAAAGCAAATGAGAATTAAGATGAGGGCACTGATTTCATCTGCCATCATGATGCTAATGGTTAGTAAATTGTCGTAAGCGCTTGCAGAGTTTAAGAATTTGGCAAGACTGTTGAGTTAGAAACAAAAAATGAATAACCGTTTTGAGCAGTTTTGGCATCCACTTCCATTGCATGGCGCAGGCTATAGAACATTAACATTCAAGTCCCAACCCTCCATCCTTGTTCATGCTGAGTTTGGCTCTGATAAACAACAAATCAGATAATCGGCATTTCCTCAGGCATTGTACTGTCGGTAGCCGGGTTTAGACCTGAGTGAAAAGCCTCAACCCCCTCTGCCACTTCATCCGGTTTACTAAAGCGGGCGATATGGAACAGGGCTTCACCTTCATTGACTAGCGGGATATTGGTTCTGCCAATGATCACGCCGGCACTGCTCGCAAAGACTTCTGTTTCCGAGTTGTCCTTACCATAAGGGGCGGCCACCATGCCCAGTAAATCGCCTTTATTCACACTCGCACCCATGGGCACCAGCATCCGGAAAATACCGCTCTGAGGCGCCCTGACCCAAACACTTGAACGGGCAACAAACGGATCCCGTTTTTTAGCTTTTTGGCGTGAGGCTGCCAACATGCCGATCTTACGCATGACTTCGATGACACCTTTTACGCCGGCACGAATCGCAAGCTCGTTGAAACGCAACGCTTCACCGGCTTCATAGACCACAACCGGCACATTAGCCTGTTGCGCCGCATAGCGCAGAGAGCCCTCTATTAAACCGGAGTTGACCATGACCGGTGCATCAAAGGCTCTCGCCATAGCTTCTACATCAGGGTTAGAGAGATCCGCCCGCATCTGTGGCAGATTGTCACGATGGATGGCTGCCGTGTGCAGATCAATGCCATGACTGCAATGCTGCACCACTTCAGACATAAAACAATGTGCCAGACGCGCAGCCAGAGAACCTTCATTCGAGCCGGGGAAGCAGCGGTTCAGATCCCGGCGATCTGGCAGATATCGAGACTGGTTCAAAAAGCCATAAACATTCACCACCGGAATAGCAATCAGCGTTCCACGCAGGCCTTTCAGACTCTTGCTTTTTACCAGCCGGCGGATAATCTCGACGCCATTGATTTCATCGCCGTGCACTGCAGCAGAGACAAACATCACCGGACCGGAGCGACGACCACTGATGACCTGCACCGGCATGCTCAGTGCAGTATGCATGTAGAGATCTGGTAACGGGACTTCAATGATTCGATTCTGGCCCGGCTTGATTTCCTCACCGGCAATAATCAGCGGTTCAGCCACAATTAACCTCTTCCGCGTGTCTGGGTCTTGCCCAGCTTGGCATTTTTCTCTATGAACTCAATGATTTGATTGGCAATATCTTTACCCGTTGCCTTCTCAATGCCTTCCAGTCCCGGCGAAGAATTCACTTCCATGACGACCGGGCCGTGATTGGAACGCAGTAAGTCGACACCGCAGACATTCAGGCCCATGGTTTTTGCCGCTCTAACTGCCGTTGCACGCTCTGCCGGCGAGATGCGGATCAGGTTCGCACTACCGCCGCGGTGCAGGTTGGAGCGGAACTCGCCCTCCTTGCCCTGGCGTTTCATGGCGGCGACGACTTTGTCGCCGACGACGAAACAACGGATATCTGAACCGCCGGCTTCCTTGATAAATTCCTGTACCAGAATATTGGCATTCATCCCCAGAAACGCTTCAATAACGCTCTCAGCCGCTTTTTCAGTTTCCGCCAGCACCACACCGATACCCTGGGTACCTTCCAGCAATTTAATGACCAGTGGTGCACCGCCAACCATTTTGATCAAGTCGTCGACATCGTCAGGACGATGTGCGAAGCCGGTGACTGGCAAACCAATGCCTTTGCGCGAGAGGAGCTGTAATGCACGCAGTTTATCCCGAGAACGACTAATAGCAACCGATTCGTTCAAGGGATACACGCTCATCATTTCGAACTGTCTGAGCACGGCTGTACCATAGAAGGTTACCGAGGCACCTATCCGGGGTATCACGGCATCATAACCGGTCAAAATCTCACCTTTGTAATGCACCTCCGGTTTGAGCGAGGTGATGTTCATGTAACAGCGCAAGACATCCAGCACATGGACTTCATGGCCGCGAGCTTCGGCTGCTTCAACCAGTCTGCGGGTTGAATACAGTTTAGCGTTGCGCGACAGGATGGCAATCTTCATTCACTTTCTCCGTCAAGGATTTCTTTGCGAGGCTCTTCTTTGGCTTCACTGCTGCTTTGTCCGGCCAGAAAAGACAAAGCAGGATTAACTACGATATTGCCAGCTGTCATCGCTGTGCGCCCGAGCAGCATGCGAAACAGCATATTATCGCGGTTTGTCAACGTGACTTCTATAGGCCATATCCTGTTACCAAGACTGATGTCAGTCAGGATGACATAACGTTTTTCCGTATGACCACCGGAGTCGGTAACGTTTCTTTCATCAATGACTTCAGCTTCGCACCAGACCACCGTCTCGTTTTCACCCTGATTGGGGTGAAGACCGAATTTGACCCAGGTTTTGCCGTCTTTTTGATAAGGATCAACCTCAAAGGCATGGATCGCGGAAGTTCGGGCCCCGGTATCGACCTTGGCCTTGATTCTCTCAATGCCCAGTTGCGGCAGCGAGAGCCACTCGCGCCAACCCACAGTCACAAGTTGTTGTGTTTGCTTACTGTTATTCACGACTCAGTCCAACATTTTTTTATTCCAGTCTTTTACGTTTTCCTGCATCTCATTCACGCCGCTATCCGCTGTACTGACCATGTTCTTGATACTGTTGACGATATCATCACCGTAGCGGTTCGCCAGAATGTTGCTGGTTGTAATGACAATGATCGCCATCAGGATGACATAGAGGTGTGTAAAAATGACCCTGAGCATCAGTTAATCCTCCCCAAAACAGGTCTCTGACGTCGAGGATAGCACTGGCACCGGCCAGCGTGAATAGAATTGGCTCCAGAGCAGGACTTTAAGACAAGCCCATAGGTATTATGAGTTGCCCGGATCCGTTTTACGCCGGCCGTGGTGCTCGTCGTCCCGTCTTTCTTTTTTGTTGTAGGCATCACGCATGACAAGGCTTTCACCACGACGGTCTTGACCGCGCCTGCGATCATCATAGTGAACGTAGCCA
>CAYMEE010000043.1:0-18648 GCA_964389455.1 uncultured Methylophaga sp.
GTCGCTGGCTGAAAGTGCTGCACAATGGCACGGCGGCTTTGATGATTGTGCTGATATTCGGTCAGTTTGGTCTCACCATCGGCCGTGATGCCGGCGCTGCCCTGCTCACTATCATGCTGGCTTTCAAGGTGGTTGAGATCCGCTCACTGCGGGATTATTACCTCAGCTGTTTTCTTGGCTTCTTTCTGGTAATCACCAATTTTTTCTACAGCCAGAGCATGCTGATGGTTTTGCTGATGATGCTGGTTGTCGTGCTTTTGACCAGTTGTCTGATCAGCGTCAACAGTGAGTCATCGGCGATGCCGATAAAACGGCGACTGAAACTGTCATCACAGATGGTGTTACAGGCGATTCCGGTCATGCTGATTTTGTTTGTGCTGTTTCCCCGCATTTCAGGACCTATCTGGGGGTTGCCGCAGGATGCCGGCACTGCGACCACCACCACGATGCCAGAACAAATCACGCTGGGCGAGATGCCTTCCCAGACCGGCACAACCGGTATGAGCGATGAAATTCAAATGGGCAAAATCAGTCAGTTGATCCAGTCTGATGAAATTGCTTTTCGGGTCGAGTTTGAAAACGATTTCCTGCCCATCGCTGCTACCCGATACTGGCGTGGCCCGGTGTTGTGGCAAACAAATGGCACTGTCTGGTCACCACTCCCCAAATCCGAGCGCAGTCAGGCCACCCCGCAGATAAGCGTGCGCGGTGAAGCCTATCAGTACAAGATGACACTGGAACCGCACAACAAACGCTGGTTGTTTGCGCTGGATATGCCAACTGAAAAACCGGGCTCTCTCCCATCTTATTTGACCAGCGATGCCGAGCTGCACAGCCAGAAACGCATTAAAAACCGTGCTCAGTATTCGCTGGAGTCGCATACCGACTACCAGCTCAATCCCGGCGGCGATCCCAATTTATGGGCGGCCTTGCAACTACCGGATGGCAAACATCCTCGCACCCGCCAACTGGCCAATGAATGGATTAAAACCAGTGAAGGGCCGGAACAATACATTGACCGGGTACTGAAATTCTTTAATCAGCAAGGCTTCGTTTACTCACTGTCGCCGCCGATATTGCAGGGTGACACTGTGGATCAGTTTCTCTTCGAGAGCCGGGAAGGCTTCTGCGAGCACTATGCTGCCAGTTTCACCATTTTGATGCGGGCAGCAGAGATTCCGGCCCGTATCGTCACTGGCTATCAGGGCGGTGAGGTCAATCCGGTGGATAATGTGCTGACAGTCAGGCAGCGTGATGCGCATGCCTGGAGTGAAGTCTGGCTTCCGGAGCAAGGCTGGGTGCGTATCGATCCCACCTCTGCAGTATCGAGCCAGCGTGTAGAAGAGGGAATGTCGAATATCCTGCCTTCTGAACGCACTTCACCCCGACTGATCGCCAAGAATGACGCTCTGGTAAAGGTCTGGCGCGATCTGCAGAATAACTGGAATGCGCTGAACACTGCCTGGGATATCTGGATTGTCGGTTACGGACCGCAGATCCAGAAAACCTTCCTGTCTCGGCTCGGCATGGACAACCCGGACTGGCGCAAAATGGCGGTTATTCTCACTCTGTTACTGGCACTGACCGGTATTGTGATGTTGCTGCTGTCCTATTACCGCCGGGCGCATCCCGATCCGGTAGTGCGGCTGTATTCACTTTTCTGTCAAAAGCTAGCACGCTTCGGGCTTCACAAAAGCGAGCATGAGGGTCCGCTCGACTTTGCCGCCCGTGCGCAAAATCAACTGCCGCAATATCAGCAGCAGATTGAATCCATCACCCGGCTCTATGCCCAGCTACGTTATCGCCATGCCAGTGATGACTTGCTATCTGAGCTGGAAATGCAAATCAAACAGTTCCAGCCTCGTAAATAACGGCGATACCTCTGCTTTGCTAAATCCGGTGATTAGCAGGAAAATATGCAGCGATTCAGATGCTTTGAGGTTTTTTGATGGCACATTCCAATCCGCTGTTTGAACGCACTCATATCCTGATAGGAGATGAGGGCATCGACAGACTGCAGCAATCACACATTTTTCTCGCCGGTATGGGTGGCGTCGGCTCCTTTACTGCAGAGGCACTGGCGCGGATGGGCGTCGGCAAAATGACCCTGGTCGATCACGATGTGGTCTCCGGTTCCAATATGAACCGGCAACTGGTAGCGCTGAAATCCACCGTCGGTTTGCTCAAAGCCGAGGTCATGGCGAACCGAATTAAAGACATCAATCCCGACTGTGAAGTCGAACTTATCACCGAGTTTCTGACGCCTGATACGATTCCTGACATCTTAAGCCGCGGCTGTGATGTCGTGATTGATGCCATCGACAGTCTCAGCAGTAAAAGTGCCTTGCTGGAGACCGCCTGGCGCAATGAGATGACGGTGTTCGCCAGTATGGGCGCCGGTGGCAAGCTGGATCCAACCCAGGTACGCACTGCAGATCTGATGGATACCAGTATGTGTAAGCTGGCCAAGCATCTGCGCGCCCAACTGCGTAAACGTGGTGTGGGCCGGGGTATTCAGACCGTTTACTCTACCGAGTCTCCGCTACCGCCGCTGCCTCCGGAACCAGTGAGCCGCGGCCGTGCCCGTGCAGTCAATGGCACGGTCAGTTATATGCCATCTATTTTCGGCCTGACCCTGGCCGGTATGGTGATTAACCATATCGTCGGTGATGCACGGCGTGTCTGATCCCACTGATGTCATCAACTGTGATCCGGCCATGCGCCAGCGTCTGCATCATCTGCTGAGCTGCTATGGAATACAGATAGTGCCTGTCTCCGGGAATGAGGCGATTCCCGGCAGTTTTTTCGGTGAGCGTGAAGCCGGTCTAATCGGTCATAAACTGTATTTGCGAGACGATACGCCAGTACACTCAGCCCTACATGAAGCCGGTCACTATATCTGCATGGATCCTGAGCGGCGCGCAGCACTCGATACCGACGCCGAGGGCGATTACGATGAAGAAAACGGTGTCTGTTTCCTGCAGATTGTGTTAGCCGGTTTTATCGACAGACTGGGCCGTGCCCGTATGCTTCGCGACATGGATCGCTGGGGTTATACTTTCCGACTGGGCAGTGCCAAAGCCTGGTTTGAAAGGGATGCCGACGATGCCCGCGAGTGGCTGATTCGATGTGGCATTATTAATTCTTCGCTTGAACCGACCTGGCAGCTACGCTCAGTCTAACCGGGATGAAGCGAGCACCGAAATCCAGTATGCTAGCCAGCATATTCCAAGTTAAATAAGCCTTTCAGGAGACCTTATGAGCGACAGCATTTCCTCACCGGTGACCGCCCTTTTTTCCGATCAGGGTATTGACTATGAAGTCATTGAAATTCCCTTAACTGAAGACAAAAAACCTATCCGTAACCTGGAAGAACTGCTGCGTAACAAAGGTCATGACCCCAACTCTGTGGTCCGCAGCCTGCTGTTCAAAACCGGCTCTGACGCTTATGTTCTGCTGGCTGTAGCTGGCGGTGGCCGGGCGGACTGGGGCACGCTGCGTAAGCATCTGGATGAAAAAAAACTGCGGATGGCCGAGTTTGATGAAGTGCCCGAAGCAACCGGTTACGTGGTGGGTGCGGTGCCACCTGTCGCCTTACCGGAGGATATCAAAGTTCTGCTCGATAACAGTGTCGATAACTTCGACAATGTTGTTATCGGTAGCGGCGTGCTCGGTTATGCGCTGGGTCTGAAGGCCGCCGACCTGAAAAAGGTCATGAGCGATGTGGCTCAAGGCCAGTTCGTAAAAGCCTGATAGCCTCTGAACTAACGATCACCACAACCAGTCTGAACTATACTCCTGCCTGTTTGAGGTGGTCGTTATGTCTCTCACCCACACCGCTTATTACTCCGCTGTGGTGCCAGCACTGCTGGCTCTGGCATTGTCTGCAGCCCCGCTTCAGGCACAGGACGATGCGATCAGGCTGGGCACCGGCGATAGTAGTCAACAGACCAGCCGGCTGGGCACATCGGATTCCTCTGACTCATCTGGGTCCAGACAACAATGGCGCGGCGACCGTCATCATTCTCACGGTATCAGTCTCGGTGACCATCAATCCTACGGTATCAGCGGCCGACCGGATAAGAATTTGAGTCCCAAAGCGGATAATTATCACCATAAGCCACACCATCATGAGCGTCCTGATTATGGTGGTATCAGAGGTCATATTTCCTTCGGCTACAGTGACTCTCACACACGCTATCACCTCCGGAATGACCTCATTCCCTACACGGGCTATCGTTACCGCGCTCATCAGGACACCAGGGTTATTTATGCGCCGGGCTCATACCAGGAGAAAAATACTCTGAATCGCTCACCGGCTATAACCAGCTATCGCTCTCCACAACAGCGCAATGACAACAACTATGATGGCTCTGTCGATCCCTGGTCCGCGCTTGCTGATTATCAGATTGATACCGCCAGATACGCCTTTGAGGCACAGGTTCAGAACTCACCACACAATTCGCTGCCACGTGTTGGCCTGGCATTGAGTACCGCACTTGCCGGTGATCTGAATGCTGGGGTGTTTGCGATGGAAGATGCCCTGCGGTCCGACACTTCGGATCTCAGTTACTTTCAAGCTAATGAGTCTTTGCTGTTGGTGATTGAAGAACTGCTGCTGGATTATCAGGGTCAGCCCTTAATGACCGCCTCCCTGCATTATCTGAGCCGGGATTATCGTGCTGCCAAGCGTGCCCTGCAGGTCGCTGCAAACCACTGTCAGTCCTGTCTTGCCGTTGATAATCTTGAACGGCTCATTCAACAACAACGGTAGGCATTAAGACAATAAAAAAGCCGGACTCTCAGAGGAGAATCCGGCTTTTAATCTATCTGACGAATCGTTTTCTTTAATTCATCATTTGAATCACACGCTGACGTAAAGCATCGTCATTACGAACAGCTTTGGCGATGGTGCTGTAGGTTTCAACATCCAGGCCTTCATCTGTAACGGCTTCAGTCATTGTTTCACTGGCTTCCTGCTGTAAGGACTGTGCCTTTTTCGGGTCCTCCACATTTTCCAGTTTGGCACCATATTCCTCACGAATAACTTCAAGCTCTTGCTGTACCGCTGCGAATTTTTCCAGCTCCTGATCATCAAACTGATAATTAGCTGCTTCTGCAGGTGCGCCCGTGGCACCGGGCTGTGCAGCGGGGGCCTCTTCAGCGATTGCAGCACTGCTCAGGCCCAGTGAAAGCAATAATGACAACAAGCTTGCGTTAATGCGTTTCATACTTTTCTCCTAACGATTAGAGGAATCAACTTGTTGCCAGAAGCGTGCCAGCCAGGCACAGGAAAAAGTTTTTATTATTTATCAATAACTTGAAACAACGCACTCTAAGTCGATTCACAAAATGAGATGCTGCATGGCAAGAATCATGTGTCACCCTGATACATGGGTCATAACTGAACACACTTATTGGCTTATTATGAAATTACCCTTCAGCCTTAATAATCTCCGCCTGGTTCTGATCCTGCAGGTGGCCCTGCCCGTGTTATTAGTACTGGGACTCGTGCTGGGCATCAGTTTTTCTGCCATTGGTGAGTTTGTAGAGCAGCGTATGCAACGTGACCTGCGTCTGGTCGCCAGAACCATTCATCTTCCGGTATCGCAGGCAATACAACGACGGGATCTGGCGCAGTTACAAAACAGCATGGCTTCTGTATTTTCGCAGGCTGAAGTTTATGGGGCGTATCTCTTCAACGCTCAGGGTGAGCGCTTGAGTAGCTTCGGCTTAGTCAATCCCACCCGTAGGCAGGCAACGGAAGCCCTGAAAAAGGTACTTGAAGGGGAATTTGCTCAATATGAACAGATCAGTGGCCGGCGTGTGTATTCTTTTTTTATGCCCATTTTCGATGAGTTTGGTCGACCCAATGGTTTATTACAGGTCACGCGACGACGCAGCGACATTGATAATGAGCTTGCCTCACTGAGGATGTGGGGCTGGGGGGCGTTCGCCTCTGTCGCGATACTGATGATGGGCATTATCAGCTTTGCTCACCAGCGGGCCATCGGCCAACCCTTAAACCAAATTCTGGGTTCGATGAGACAGGTCAGTGCCGGTGACCACCTTCACCGCGCTTCTCCGCAGGGGCCGAAAGAGCTTAAACAGCTCGCAACGGGTCTTAATGGCATGCTGGACGCCATCGAAGCAGCAGAAAAAAGAGAAAGCACACAGCGGCGAGCGCGTGAAGTCATGGCTGAGCGCCTACGGCATTCAGAAACCATGGCGGCACTCGGTCAACTATCGGCGGGTGTTGCCCATGAGTTAGGCGCCCCTTTGACAGTGGTGGATGGGCGAGCGAACCGTTTGCTCAGGCGAGAGCGGGAGCTGGAGCCGGGAATGGCAAGGGAGCTCAACACCATTCGTGATCAGGTGCAACGCATGACCTCGATTGTTCAGCAGCTGCTGAGTTTTGGTCGCAGCTCTCGCAACAATAAACAGCATCTTCAGGTATCCAGTATTGTGAACAAGGCTGTTGGGGCAATGGCTGAGGAAGGTCATCATATCAACAAAGCCGCCAGCAGCGATGTTGCATTTCATGCTGATGCGCTGAGTGTCGAGCAGGCGCTGGTCAATCTGATGCGTAATGCCTGCCAGGCCTGTCCCAATAAAGAAGTCAGGGTCAGCTGGGAGACAACAGCTGACAAATTATTAATTCACATCGATGATGCCGGTGAAGGCATTGAACAAGCGCGGCAGCAGGAAGTATTCAAGCCCTTTGTCAGCAGCAAGCAGCCGGGGGAAGGTAGTGGCCTCGGCCTTGCCATCGTTAAACGTGTGATGCGTGAACATGACGGTGACGTCTCCCTCAGTGACAGCCCGCTCGGTGGTGCACGCTTTACACTCAGGTTTAGTTTGAACACGCCGGGAGGCAAGGCATGATGACAAACCAGGACAGCACGCTGCTGGTTGTAGAAGATGACCATGCCCTTGCCGAACTTATCCGTGAAGAACTGGAAACCGAAGGCTGGAACGTCATTCTCACGCATGAATTGAGCAGCGCACTTGAGCAAATGCAGACAGCACAACCGGCGATGATCGTGACTGATATGCGGCTTCCTGATGGTGATGGTCTGCAGTTGGTCGAGCATGTCCGGCATACCACTGAGGGCCAAGAGAGCCCCGGTCTTATCGTTATTACTGCGTTTGGCAGCGTTAAACAGGCCGTGACCGCACTCCATGCCGGTGCCGATGACTTTCTGACCAAACCGCTGGATATGGAGCATTTCCTGCTCGCGGTATCACGTGTGTCAGAGGCAAGACAGATCAAGGTTGAACTACAACACTTTCGCCAACTGGGCAAACAGCAGGATTTTTATGGCATGTTCGGACAAAGTTCAGCCATGCGTAAGCTGTTTGAACAAATCAAGGTTATCGCTAAATCCCAGGGCCCCGTGCTGATTCATGGTGAGAGTGGTGCCGGCAAGGAACTGGTCGCCAAAGCGCTGCATAAAGAGAGTGAACGTGCTGAGGGGCCTTTCCTCGCTGTTAACTGTGCCGGCATCCCTTCAGAGTTACTGGAAAGTGAGTTTTTTGGCCATGCCGCGGGGGCTTTTACCGGTGCGGGAAAAAAACGCAAAGGCCTGATGCAGCAAGCCAATGGCGGCAGCCTGCTGCTGGATGAGATCGGTGAAATGCCACTCTCGCTGCAGGTTAAATTACTGCGGGCGCTAGAAGATGGCTCCATTCGCCCTGTGGGTCAGGATACCGAAGAAAAAGTCGATGTGCGGATTCTCGCCGCTACTCACCGGGATCTGGAACAGAAAGTTCAGGATGGCAGCTTTCGTGAAGATCTTTATTACCGTCTCGAGGCTTTCAGTCTGTCTGTACCGGCACTCAGAGAGCGTGGAGAGGATCAGGAATTATTGGCGCAGTTATTCCTGCGACAATTAGTCACTCAGCGAGGTGCCAGTATTAAAGGCTTCGATGAGAAGGCGCTTAAGCTGATCCGGGACTATGAATTTCCGGGTAATGTCAGAGAGCTTCACAATGTGGTGGAAAGAGCGGTGGCATTCTGTAATGAAGAATGGATAGCACCACATCACCTGCCCAAGCGCATGCTGACTGGTATCGCGCCATCTGCCAATAACGCTAAAACCGACACCGCTCACAGCAAAGAGGAACAGGCTCTATTAGACGGGCCGGTATTACCGACTTTGCCGGAACTGCAGAAACGTTACGTAAAAATGGTGCTGGAGACGGTGGAGGGTAATAAACGCCGGGCAGCGGCTATTCTGGGTATCGGCCGTAAGACCTTATATCGCTGGCTTGAGGAAGAATAAAAGCACGGGCTTCATTAATAACAAAGCCCGTGCCTCAACAGGTCACTCTAAAAGGTCTGATAACAGCGTTTATTCGCCGTCATCATAGTCACCTTTCTCAGTCGGATTGTACTCGGCGGATTTGCTCGAGCGTTCGCCCGGCTGTTTCTTGGCGGACTGAATCTCAGCATCGGCAGGCGCTGCATTGGATGTGTCATTAATCATTTTCACATCGTTGAGCATTTTCAGCGGCATAGCCGGTGCATGACCCTGCTTGTCCTCGCCGAAGTACAAGGTAAGATGCGGGAACGGAATCTCAATACCTGCCGCATCCAGATGACGTTTAACCAGTCGGTTATACTCACGTCCGACGGCCCACTGATTGCCAGGCAATGTCTTGATGCGGATACGGATATTGACCGAGCTGTCAGCCAGCGCAGTCACCCCGTGAACCTCCAGTTCATCAGACAGGATCTTGGCGCGCTGCTCGTCATCTGACAGCAGTTCTTCAAAGGCTTCACGCAGCTTAATAACGACTTCATCGGTATCTTCACGATAAGCCACACCATATTCACCGACGTGGTAGGCAAACTCGCGCATGTAGTTGGACACGGTATCCACTGCGGAGAACGGAATGATGTGATAAGTGCCAGACAAATCACGCAAACCCAGTGAGCGGATAGTGAGTTTTTCCGCAGTCCCGGTCAGGCCGCCGACGGTCACGATATCCCCGGCGTTAATTGCATTCTCCATCTGAATGAAGACACCGGTAATGACATCCGTCACCAGTTTCTGAGCACCGAAACCAATCGCCAGACCCAGCACACCGGCACCGGCCAGTAGTGGACCAATATCAATACCGATTTCCGATAGCACGATCATCAGTGTCATCACGATAATGACGATAGCCGTGGCATTACGGAAGATCGTCAGCAATGTTTTCTCACGGGCACTGGGCTCACCGCCCCCCTTCTCGGGATCCAGGCGGTGTTCAATCCAGCTTGCCAAGGTCATCCAGAACAACGAGGCAATCGCCAGAATAAACAACACCGAAATCACTGTAGACAGGAACTGGGTACCTGCAGAGGAAGCCAGCCAGACTGGAAGATTAACAGCCCCCCAGGCATCGAGAATCGCGCTGATCACCATGACCAGCACAATGCTCTTGAGCACTTTGCTGAAGGTCGGTACAAACTGGTTCAGCCGTGTTTCAAAAGTCGACAGCCGCTGGTTGATGATCGCCGGCACTTTCACGCCATTGTCCAGCAGCATCTGAATCAGACCAATCACGGCCATGCCGATAAAGATGGCCAGCGCAGTCTGCAGCGTCGACATCAACAATTCCGGCAAGGCGGTGTCCGGTTCAATCAGCAGCGAGGCGCCCATCACCAGGAAATACGCATAGGCCAGCCAGTGCCAGCATTTCGCCAACACGCCCAGCGTAACGCGGGTCATCGAAAAGTTAGCTTTATGAGCCAGCGCATTGAGACCGTCTTTTACGTTTTGACGGTTGCGTGCGACCACGGCAAAGGCATAGCTGACCGCCACCAGCACAATAAGCAGGTTGGTCAGGCTACCCAGGTTCTCTGACAGTTGATTGTTCACCAGTGGTACCACGAACAGCACCCCGTAACCGACCAGACTCACCAGACTGGACAAAAACAGCCCCCAGTAACGGGCCGTTTCCGCTCTCATCGGCAACAGTCGCAGCGCATCATCACGCCCTGCGAATACAGCTCTGATGATGACTTTAAACAACTCAACCGCGAGGAATACGTTCAGAAACAGGCTCTGACTGACGCTGACTTCGCCCATTTCACCGACAAACAGCAAGGCGACAGCATAACCTGCCAGCCAGGCCAGAATGACAACCACCACATCGGTGACCACGCTGACCAGCACGGCAGTCGCTTTGACTACGATAGGATGAATGCCATCTCTGTTTGCTGCCATGTTATCAGCACGGCGGAATAACAATCTGGCAATGGGTCTGAGCAGCCAGTAAGCCACAATCGTCGCGGCAATCACCAGACTCAGTTTCATCAGTAAGGTAAAGAAGTCATTAATGCTTTTGCTCTCACCACTGACCAGTTCACTCAGTGCCGCCCAACTGCCGGTCAGCGTTCCAACTATGACCTGCACTGCGGACTGTGTCTGCTTAGCCACATCGGTGGCTGCACTGTCTTTTTTATCGGCTTCCCCTTCCTGGGCAGCTTGTTCGGTCTGACTTTGTTCTGACTGTCCTTCATCAGTGTCAGACAATGACCTGAGTTCCTCTATCAGCTTGTCCCTACTCGCAGGATCCGACAACACATCAGCTAAAGCCTGATATTTATCAACTGAACCCTCAGATGCAGATTGTTCAGCTGCGAGCTGTGCCGCTCCGGCATGAACCGGCCCGGTAGCCAACATCAGCCAAGTCATTAGCAGCAAGCTGAAGGTACTGAGGAAGGATGAAAATGAATAGCGCAAAATAAACTCCCTGTCTGGTTTGGTTAACAATTGCGTGAGACAAAATTGCTCACAACCATAACAATACGAGCGTTTGAACTCAAACCACGGGTTCAGAACTCGATTTTAGAAAGCTGACTGTTTAAGATGGTGTTGAGTTCACTTCAGAGCTTTAGACATGGACGAAAATGCTATTCAAACCCGACTTGCCACCTTGCTGCAGATTATTCTGGTTGCCGGTAGCGTTGGCGCGTTCTGGCAGCAGCAATGGTTTACAGGCTTTATTATCAGCGGCATTTTGCTGCTCACGTTGTTACCCACGGTATTGGCCAAGCAATTCGATGTAAAAATACCGGCAGAATTTCAGCTCACCATCATTATTTTTGTCTTCGCCTCACTGTTTCTGGGCGAAGTCCATGACTACTACAATAAATACTGGTGGTGGGATGTTATACTGCACACCAGCTCAGGTTTTCTCTTGGGCATCGTCGGTTTTCTATTGGTTTATATTCTGAACGAGACTGATCAAATCAGTATGAGCCAGGAACCCGGCTACTATATGAAGCCCGGTTTCGTGGCTTTTTTCGCTTTCATGTTCGCCATTGGCGTGGGCGCACTGTGGGAAATTTTTGAATATGTCGCAGACATCGTACTCGACCACACCATGGAAAGAGCCACATTTGCGAACGATGGCAACCTGCCTGATACAATATGGGACTTAATCGTCGATGCACTTGGCGCCCTGGTTATCAGTTTGTTGGGTTATCGATACCTCAAAAAACCCAAGCGCCCTTCTTTCCTGCTTCGACTCATTCGTAAGTTCATTCAAAACAACCCGCGCCTGTTTAAACACCACTGAAACAGCGTTTCTGACTGGAAGGTTTAATGGATTCAGACATTCGTCTTGGTTATGCCGGCCTGCTTCGCCGGCATTTTGGTTTGCTGGCTGCTGCCTGGTTGGCGGTATTTACCGGCAACCTCGGCCAGAGCTTTTTTATCGGCCTGTTTCAATCCGATATCAGTCAGCACCTCAATATCAGCGCTGGTGAATTTGGCAGCATCTACGCCGCCATTACCATGACCAGCGGTTTTCTGGTCATGCATTTCGGTCCCAAAATCGACTGGATTGCCCCAAGACGTTATGTGCTGGTGGTGCTTTCAGCGCTTTTTATTGGCGTCTTGATGCTGACACTTTCGCCCTGGTGGGGCCTGGCTGTCTTCGGTCTTGGCCTGCAACGTCTTTGTGGCCAGGGCCTGATGACCCATTTCGGCAGCACGCTAGCGGGTCGTGAATTCACGCTGAACCGCGGCCGGGCTCTGGGCCTGGTCAGCCTCGGCATGCCCTCCGGTGAAATCATTCTGCCGCCTGTCATAGCCCTGCTGGTCACCTGGCTGACCTGGCAGCAAATCTGGTGGAGCATCGTCGCCGTATTAGTGGTGATGTGGGTATTGTTGCTGCTGTTAATTGACTGGCCCGAAGCGCCCAGGAAGAAAAAAAGCAAAAACGAAACGCATGAGAAAGGGCCTTCGCCGATGCGAGAGCGTCGTTTCTGGATGCTAATACCGATGCTGATGGTGCTGCCGATCACGCTCACCGGCATCTTTATCTATCAGGCACAGTTGACGGAAGATTTAGGTGCCACTGCCACCACTTATGCCTTTGCCTTGACCGCCCTCGGTATCTCGCGCTTCCCCGGTGCTTTACTGGGCGGTCGCTGGATAGATGAACTCGGTGTCACCACGCTCGCCAAGCTTTACCTGGTTCCTTTTGCGGTTGCCTTGCTGGCGGCGTCTTTAATTGGCGGCAACATCGCTATCTGGATCATCATGCTGGGTGCCGGCACGGCGCTGGGCATGTCCTCACCCATCGGCGACAGCCTGCTGGTCAGACTCTGGGGCCGAGAGCACCTGGGACAGGTGCGTTCTCTGAAATCAGCATTTCTGGTGTTTTCAACCGGTCTGGCGCCAGCCTTCCTGGGTTTTATGATTGATGCCGGTGTGCAATTCCAGTCGATTTTGCTCGGCATGCTGGCATTCCTGGTTATCACCTGGATTATGGCGCAGGGACCGATTCGTGAGGCCCATCAGCAACCCGCTGAATAGCTAATTCAGCGGCTCTTCACAATCATTTTCGACTGTAAAATGCGAATCCCCCTCATAATCGTGGCTTGAAATTATCAGCGCGTTTTACCAGATTAGTTAAAAATTCTTTAATCAATTCGTTCTGACACAACCCAAACTGTGGAGACCAGACCCAGTCCAAGGAGCGTTAGCTGTCATGACTCAAGCCAAGCATCTCAGCATCCCACACTGGTTACCCGGCAACCGCTGGCATCATTCTTTTATGGATGGCTTGCTATTAGCACTAGGATTGCTGGTCGTGGTGGTTTCTTATTACAGCAACCCGAACTATCCCGACATTAATCTCATCGGCCCCTCAGGGGCCATCCTTGTGATTGTCGGCGCCATCGTCGAATACCGCCACAACTCCTACGAGAAAATCGCCATCAACAAGTCCATTCTTTATTCAGCCGGCGATGGTGACGTTGTCATCTTTTCGTTTGCTCTGCATCGAAAATTACTGAAATGGGCCTCCCATATCAGTGTGATTTCAGGCTCCATCATATGGGCTTATGCCAGTGTTTTTATCAAACTTTTTGCTTGAAAACGCGTCCTATCTGATACTGCTTTTGATTAGCGTTATTCATGCTCATCAAATTGCACTGAGCATTGATTTCGAGTAGAAATGAATCGGATTTTTGTTTGAGCATTAAGGGGTAAACGACTGATGAGCAGCAAAGATATTGAGTCGATTAAAACCGTCGTTCAACACTACATTGATGGCGCAAGAACCGGGATAGGTGATGTCATGAAACCAGCCTTTCATCCAGACGCCACCATCTTTGGCTATATCGGCGAGGATTTATTTGCCGGCCCGATCCAGAAATTATTTGACTGGAATGACGAGAATGGCCCTGCCACAGATATCGAGAGCGAGATTGCCAGTCTTGATGTCGAGGGCAGCATTGCCAGCGTGAGACTGGAGTCGGATAACTGGACCGGCCTTAAATTCACTGATTTCTTCACATTGCTGAAAGTCGACGGTGAATGGAAAATAATGAATAAGGTGTTTCACCTTCATGCATGACCAGCACCATTAACACCATGACAGTGACTAAAATATTAACGGGACGGTAATTCAGGTTCCGGTCTTAGATAAGGTGCAGGATCGACAGGTCCGCCGGCGTAAATACCAAAGTGCAGGTGCGGTGGTGTGGTTCTGGCATTCCCGGTATTGCCCACATAACCGATAATTTCACCTTTTTGGACCTCATCGCCGGATGCCACCGCGAAATCATCAAGGTGCGCGTAATAGTAACGGGCACTGCCCAGGCCCAGCAGACCGCCAGTGAGCCAGATGTGTTTACCACCAATGCCGCCTGTTCCGGTTCGAGCCTGACCATCGATGACTGCAGTTACCGGGGTGCGCTTTTCGGCAAAGATATCGACGCCGTGATGTTGCCTGGCACCACCATCACGAGGGTCGCCAAATACACTACCAATATCACGCTGCGATGCCGACTCAACCGGGAATGGGAGTGAACCACCATGGGCGACTGCCAGCGAATATTCGGCGCTGGCAAACAGCTCGGGTTGCAGCACAAACCGGTAATCGCCGGACTCGGCGACAAAATGGCTTTGAATTGCTTCACCTGCATCCAGATCGGTTACGGTTGTCCAGTTCTGATTGTCTTCTGCTCGCCGTTCCAAACTGGCGAATAGCTCATTCTCAACCGCATCCAGTCGAGAGAAGTGCCACATCAGCTTCTGACCTTGCTCCAGCGTCAGCTGATAGACATCTGCTTCAATCTCATCACGGGAAAAATCATTGACTGAGCGATAGGCTGCCCCTGTCTGAACCGCACTCTTATTTGCCTCTTCAACCGCCCCAACCCATTGCTGGCCCAGCGGGCTATCCAGCAAGCCGGTAAAACGTAAACGTAAGATAAACAATTCACGTGGTGACCAGCCCATGACATCAAAGGCCAGGTAACGGGCGGCAGCTTCAGTCGTTTTTGCCGCGTCCTGCCGCAGTTCATCCCGATTGATTAGTAACACTACTAATAGTGTCAGCACGCCCAGCAGCAAGCAGAAACGCAGCCAGGATTTGCCTGATATATTGTGAGAAGCTTGCACACTTGTCTGCGAGTCTGATCGTGGCTTATCAGCGCTGGTTTGCTCTAGTCTGTCAGTTGCCTTGTTTGGGTCACGCATTCGCAAACTCACTCATATATACATGGGTTATGATGTGATTCAACATATACTCATGGACGAATATTGCTGCTTGAAAGTTTGCCCTTTTTGAATCATTACGTGGTTAATGGACGCCATTACCGCTACTCAACTCAACAAAAACCACAAAGACGAACCCAATGAATTTAATCTCAACGGCTAAAACGCTCTTACTGGCTTTTTCTTTAACACAACTGCTGGCATGCACTTCCACCACCATCGTGTCTGCCCCTTCGCAATCAGAAGAGATCGCTGTTCAATTCACCGATGAGAGCCTGTCTGGCTTGTTTGATTTACCCGGTGGTATTCATCGGGTCCCCAATAGTCAGGTTATTGTGTCAGGTCATCAATCCGGTGGCTGGGTCAGTTCGATACTGGGGCCGATAGGCATTACCCTGCAAAGTGCCATCGATTCGGACAGTTCTGAAACCGCCATTCAGGATACCGAGGCATTACTGCAATTCAAGCTCACCGAAGCCGCTGATGCCATTACTGATGAATTGATTGTGCAGCCTGAGTTTGCGGGCGCTTATACCAACTTCGCCACAGCCCGCACGCCGGTACTCAAAGTGAAAAGCGCCGTTATTCTCACCTTTCAGAATGAGACTGACGTGAAACCTTACGTGCTGCTACAGGCTGCACTGAAAGATGCCAGGGCCAACACTGATATCTGGTGGAGCCGTTATATTTCCTCTTCCGGTCCGGCCAGACCCTTCTCGGGTGAAAACGGCTGGACAGCCAATGACGGCCAGGCCTTTGAAGATAATATTTCTGAAAACCTGCAAAAAGCCATCAAGCTGATGTTGACGGATGTTGCCACACCCTACCCGCGCCTTGCCAGCGAATCGGTCACTGTCCAGGGCTTTTACCCGTATGTCCGCTACAAGATGCAGACCGTCGGCTACAAGCTGTATGAGACCGACTCCACGCTTGCCTATGTACCAAGACTCGGTGACGCGATTGTGTTTTCCGGCGTTCACCTGATTGATAAATCAACCGTTGATATCCGACCAACGCAGAAAGGGGATGAGGTATATAAAGTTCTGGAGGAAGAGACTAATGAAGAGAATGAAACCTTCGAGTGAGCTGAAACCTTTTTTGCGACCAGGAGTGTCGCTAAACGGCTGTCATCAGAAATATATTGACTTTCGCGAATATTACGCAGATTATATCCCTAGCTAGAAATTTAGCCCTTCGTTTAATTCTCCACTACGTTGCATCTTGTTGTTCTTCGTCCTGCAGTTTTTAAATCCCGGTCTGTTTCACGCTACACCAGCCCAATTGGGCTATTTTTAATTATCTACAGGATAAACAATATGTCTACTACTACTGGTACCGTAAAGTGGTTTAACGAAACAAAAGGTTTCGGTTTTATCGAACAAGCTTCAGGCCCTGATGTTTTCGCTCATTACAGTGCGATCACTGGCTCAGGCTTCAAGACGCTGGCTGAAGGCCAGAAAGTCGAATTCTCAGTGACTACTGGTCCTAAAGGCCCACAAGCTGAGAACATCGTCGCGCTGTAAAGCGAACGAATTCCAGGAAAAAGGCAAGCCATGAGCTTGCCTTTTTTTTGCCCTGATTTCACCTCACTCTGGGGATGTGGCCACCACGATGTCGGCTTTTGTGGAACCGATGATGGCCAGCAGTTCATTCGCTTCCTGTTCAGGCACCTGATGTCTGTTCAGCAAATCTCTGAAAACCACCTCCATTCTCGCCCACTCTCTCTCGCTGATATTTAGATGTGCATGAGCGTCTTTCATCGTTCTGCCCTGATACTGACAGGGACCACCCGTGGCCTGACAGACCATCGCTGTCACCTGATATTTCAAATAGGGTTTGGGAACCGCTTGTCTGGCAGCATCGATAGCCGGGTTCTGATTAAGTAAAGGATCGGGCACCAGTTCATCAAGAAAGTCGCTGACAACCACGCTGATCGGTGCAAGACCGCCCAACCTGTCATAGAGCGAGGCCTCCTCAGCCTGAACTGATGGTATGAATGCCAGGCTTAAAGCCAACAGTTTCAATACTGCTTGTTTTTTCTGAAATAAGGTCATGATGATTTCTCCCTAATGCCAAGGGCAGGAAGCCCTTTAACTCCGTTGTTTGGGGGTGCTGTAACAACAGCCTCAACAGCGGGAGATCTCATTGTTTCTGGTGTGAAACAGTGAGTTGTGATGGAGCTATAAAATGGCAGTGCTCCAAACTTAACTATAGACCTAGTTGGGAAAATTGAAAATACACAGTCAACTTCACAGACTTCACAAGGTCGTATTAAACAGCGTATTTTTGAGTTGGAAGCCAATCGACCGAGTGGAGCATGCATGCCAGAAGATCTGCATATTAAAATCCGTAACCTGGAAAAGCAGGACTATCCCCAACTCAAGGCATTGATGGATCAAATTTATCAGGATATTGGCGGTTCCTGGCCGGAGCACACCATCTTCAAACTGATTGATGATCTGCCCGAAGGCCAGATCTGTGTGGTCGACCACGACCGGATCATCGGCGTGGCCTTATCCGTGCAGGTCAATTATCAACAGTTCAGTAACCCGCATACCTACGATGATCTGATTTCCAAGCGGGAAACAATTCTGAATAACCCCAATGGCGATGCCCTTTATGGGCTGGATGTGTTAATTCATCCGGATTACCGCGGATATCGACTGGGCCGTCGCCTTTACGAAGCCCGCAAAGAACTTTGCCGCCAGCATAATCTTCGCGCCATCCTCGCCGGTGGCCGGATTCCCAATTACCACGAACATGCGGATGAAATGTCACCGGCGGAATATTTTGAGGCAGTAAAAAACAAACGTATCTATGACCCGATCCTGACCTTTCAGCTTTCCAATGATTTTCAGGTAACCCGTCTGCTCAAGCAGTATCTGCCAGAGGATGAGAAATCTCAGGGTTATGCGACCTTGCTGGAATGGCGCAATATTTTTTATGAACCGGAAACCACCGTCATTGAAACCCGTAAAACACAGGTTCGTATCGGTGCCATACAGTGGCAGATGCGTGAAGTTCACTCAGTCGAGGAGTGCCTGAATCAGGTCGAATACTTTATCGATGCGCTGTCTAACTACAAAAGCGACTTCGCCCTGTTTCCGGAGTTTTTTAATGCCGCGCTGATGGGCCTAAGCCCGGATCAGCGTAATCAGACAGAAGCGATTCGCTTTCTGGCCGGCTTCACCGAAAAGTTCAAAAATGAAATGTCGCAAATGGCGGTGAGTTACAACATTAATGTCATCACCGGTTCAATGCCACTGATGGAAGATGATGTGCTTTATAACGTCACCTATCTCTGCCGTCGTGATGGCACTATTGATATCCAACGAAAATTGCATATTACGCCCCACGAACGCCGCGACTGGGTTATCGAAGGCGGCAATGAACTGCAGGTATTTGACACTGATGCAGGCCGAATTGGCATTTTGATCTGCTACGACGTCGAGTTTCCGGAGCTGGGCCGTCTGCTTGCAGCGCAAGACATGGATATTCTGTTTGTGCCCTATTGGACTGACACTAAGAATGGTTACCTGCGGGTTCGAAGCTGTGCTCAGGCGCGGGCGATAGAAAACGAATGTTATGTCGTTATCTGTGGCAGCTGCGGCAACCTGCCCCAGGTTGAAAACCTGGACGT
>CAYMEE010000044.1:0-18634 GCA_964389455.1 uncultured Methylophaga sp.
TAAGGATTAAAAAACGTTATCGATGTGAGACTTTTACCACGATATGTTTCCAAACATCCTGCGCTTTGTGTTTGATGGTTTCCAGACTGGAAGATTGTTCTTCAGGTTGTCGATGAATCTTGAGCATGATTTCTATGCCTGCAATCAGGTAATCACCTGCGGTTAACATCAGCGTTGAAATCCTGTCCTGATGATCGGCTCGCGTGTTAATCCCAACGATGGCATCACTCCGTTCATCAATGTCCAGATCAGCTTTTAATGAATGTAGGTTGCTGTGAACACTCTCACTGAGTAATTGATAGGTTGTGCGGTATTCATTCAATAATCCCGCCATCTCGGCTTTCATAAAGACATGAATGTCATCGCGATCGTCCTCATCGGCACTGTTAATGACTTTTTTCAGATGTGTCATTTCATCTTCGGTGAAGGTGGATGTCTCGAGTTGCTCGTTATAGAGCTTGATGAGCACTTCCCTTCTCTGGTCATCATTGCCGACGGTCATCGCTGCAAGCAACTCATCATGTTGATGAAGTGCCACCAGGTTAAATAAAAGCTCCAGCATGCAGCGGGTCATGATTTCAACCTGATGCGTCATGCCGCGTTCTGACATCAGAATAATGGATTGGAAATGCGACAGCATGCGCTGGAAATGCAGCGTCAAATACACCTCTTTTTCATCATCCGGATGGATGTGACAATGATTGAGGATCGATTGCCCCAGCTTGTTGAGGTCTTTGCAGACTGTGTAATAGTTGCTTTGCTTAATCTCAGTGGCGAAATCACCACTGCAACATTGTTCTGATAAAAAACCGACTTCTCTGAAGCTGGCGGCATCATTCATAGTGTCTCCCCTTCTTCAAAATCATTAACTTCATCTTACTCTTTAAACGCTTTAAGACAAACCGTTTCCCGCATTTCTACAGTGTTTTGACAGTGTTATTTAAATATGTCTAACTGGGCGTACAATTAACTTATAAGGAGGTGATAAACATGAGCTGGAGAGAGGACGGCAAAGAAAAAACCTACTCTGATGAGGAGGTCGAGGCAAAACTCAAAGAGGAGTTACCTCACTGGTATCTGGAAAACGGTTGGATCCGACGCAAGTACAAAACAAGTAGCTGGAAAAGCACCTTAATGGTGGTCAACACAGTCGGTCATTTGGCGGAGGCAGCATTCCACCATCCGGATCTGACCGTGTCGTATGCTTTTGTTATCGTCAAACTGGTCAATCACGCGGCCAAAGGCATTACCGATAAAGACTTTGAACTGGCTAAGAAAATTGAAGAAGTCGTCATGTGGCAACCGGGGCTGGATGAAGGTGCATTGACCGGTACACCCGATGACCCACGCTTCAAATACATCAAATACGATTAAATCATTCTGGAGGGATACCATGAACCAAGAAATGCTCAACATGGACATACGTAAATTCCTCAAGGAGGTCGGTGTTACCTCACAGCGTGAAATCGAACATGCGATTATCCGGGCACTGGATAATGATGAACTCAATGGTATGGAAACCATTGAAGTCAAAATGACGCTGGACGTTCCCGCGCTATCTATCAAGCATAAAGTGGATGGCACCATTCATCTGAGCTAAATCACGGGAGGTCTATTATGACTGACCAAGCTTTAGACACTGACAAAGTAGTCAATTTACTGAATCAAATTCTTGAAACTGAACTGGCGGGTGTCGTGCGCTACACTCACTACTCTTTTATGGTTTATGGTTACGGCCGTATTCCCATTGTGTCCTGGATGCGAAGCCAGGCGGATGAATCCCTGACGCATGCCCAGGAGGCGGGTGAACTCATTACCCATCTTGGTTACCATCCATCACTGGGCATTGGCACGCTGCTGGAATCTCAACAGCATGATATCGGTGCCATTCTGCATGAATCGCTCGTTCACGAGCAGTTGTCTATTGAGAAATATCATGCCTTGCTGAAACTGGTCGAGGGTAAAAGTGTGATGCTGGAAGAATATGCTCGCCAGAAAATCACCGAAGAAGAAATGCATGTCGGTGAAGTCAGGAAAATGTTAAGGAAACCAGGTGATTAATGGATATTGATGAGTCCTTGAATGTCTTTGGTGAACCGCTACAGACTTGCAGTGAAGAACCATTAACCGGCTTTTATCGCGATGGCTGTTGTAACACAAGCGATGCCGATTATGGCCAGCACACGGTCTGTGTTCAGGTCAATCAGGCTTTTCTTGAGTATTCACGTTTTCGCGGCAATGACCTGACGACGCCGATGGAAGAATTCGGTTTCCCCGGCCTCAAGGAAGGCGATCGCTGGTGCCTGTGTGCTGTGCGCTGGCTGGAAGCTTATGAACACAATATGGCACCCCGCGTATACCTGGCCGGTACTCATCAGCGAGCAACCGAGATTATTCCACTGGATTTATTGAAAGCGTTTGCGGCAGATCTTAACTAGCCGGACTCAGCGCTTCTTCGCTGAAAAACGACGCGACATCATCAATATTCTGCGTTATGGGCATTGATGGTAGGCTGCGCATAAAGACTTTGCCATAAGGTTTGCTCAAGAACCTTGGATCACACAGTACCAACACGCCCGAGTCCTGCTTGTCTCGAATCAGTCGGCCGATGCCTTGTTTCAGCTGAATCACGGCTGAGGGAATTTGAATCGAACGAAATGGATTGCCGCCCCGCTCTCGCAGATGATTGATTCTGGCTTCCAATACCGGATCCCCCGGTGAGGCAAAAGGAATTTTGTCGATTAACACGCAGGATAAGGCTTCCCCTCTCACATCCACACCCTCCCAGAAACTGTTGGTACCCAGTAACACTGCATTACCGTGGTCTCTGAATTCTGCCAACAACTGGTTTTTGGCGCGGCTGCCCTGCACCAGAATAGGATAATCCATCTCCTGCAAGGCCTCGGCGACTTCATTCAGTGCCCGGTAGCTGGTGAAAAGCAGAAAAGTCCGGCCACGACTATGTTCAATGACTGAGCGTGCAATCTCGGCAATATGTTGGTTATAGCCCTGATGTGAGGGCTCGACGGGTACCGAAGGCATATATAAAAGACTCTGGCTCGCATAATCAAATGGGCTTTGCCAACTGGCTGTAACCGGATCTTCCAAGCCTAACTGCTGAATGAAGTTATTGAATTTACCAGCCACAGTCAATGTCGCGGAAGTAAACACCCAGGCGCTGGGTTTCTCGGCGATCCACTGCTGAAAATGCTGACTGACTTCCTGCGGTGTGGCATGCAAAACAAAACTGCTGCCACGAATATCCAGCCATAGCACCAGATTGTCATCTTCAGCGTTATCACTGAAGATCGATAAGCGATCGATTAAGTCCTGACTGCGCTCATAGCATTGTTCCAGCCCCCTGCTCCGCTCACTGGCCGCTTCCAGCGTTTCCATGAGGTCTTCAAGACTGCTTATCAATGTCTCCAGCTGATCTTTAACCTGGGGAAAACGTTGCAAACACTGATGCCAGGGCAAGCGTTGCTCGTTATCACCGAGGCTCAGTTTAAACTGGTGTAAACGGTTCTCCAGTTTCTCAGCCGTGCGGCGGATACTGTCCATGTCATTGGCTTCCAGCTCCATTTCACGGATGCTGTCACGGCTCAGCTCCTGCAACTGATGGCTGCTGACCCGATGGCCAAGAAATTGACTGGCAATAGCCGGTAGCTGATGGGCTTCGTCGATAATAAAGGCATCCGCATCCGGTAACACCTCACCCTGACCCGCGGCTTTGAGCGCCATATCCGACATCAACAGGTGATGATTAACGATCACAATATCGGCTTCCTGCGCCTTGCGACGAGCTTCGACAATAAAACACTGGTCATAATCAGGACACTGCTGTCCCAGGCAATTATCGACGGTAGAAGTCACTTTAGGCCATAAGGATGACTGCTCCTCCAGCAAATCTGTCTCACTCAGATCACCGGAATCAGTTTTGCCTGACCACTGGCGAAGGTCCTGCAACACATGCTGATTCATTGCAGAGCTGGGTTCAGTTTCCGCCAATGACAGCCGGTAATGGCACAAATAATTACTGCGACCTTTGAGTAAAGCCGCTTTTAATGGTATGGACAAAACTTCACGTAGTTTCGGCAAATCCTTTTTAAATAACTGATCCTGCAGGTTTTTAGTACCTGTTGAGATAAAGACTTTTTGCCCGGACAATATGGCTGGCGCGAGATAGGCATAGGTTTTACCGGTGCCTGTGCCGGCTTCGGCTATCAGCGTTTCCCGGTTTGCCAGTGCCTCGCTGACTTTTTCTGCCATTTCAATCTGCTGGCTGCGGGCACTGTAATGCTCAACATGTTGGGATAGCAGTCCGCCATCAGCGAATAAGTGTTCAATATCGTCTTGCATGCTTTATTTCAACGTTGATTGATAGCCCAGATAATGATCGTGCCCAGTACGAGAAAACCGCTCATCGCGGCTAGGGCATGTCGCTGATAGCGGGCGATGAGTTTTTCTTCGGGTATGGTCGAGAGGATATAAGGCTGACTCTTGTGCGGACTGCTGCGCATCATACTGAGCTGTTTTACTTTAGCACGCTGTCCAATCTGCCTTTTAATTGCGGTTGTGGCGTCTTGTCGAGCCTGCAGCCATTCCCGCTCACTGATCTCACCATCATTATCTGTATCATAGCGATGCAGTAACAGGTTCGGAACCTGTTTCCACTCCCGCAGTTTATGGCTGACCTGGTGGCGAATAGTCTGGTCTTCAACGCTGGCGACGCTCTTGAACAGTCCCATAGCATAGAGCGGCTCCCCCTCGAGAATGGTCCATTCCGTATATCGCCGTGGTGGCACCACATCATGCTTGTACCAGACCCGTTTATTACGGGTAATGACCTGCGCATCGTCAGGATCGATAGCGCACTCACCTGTGCCATCATCCAACAGGAACACTTCTTCGCTGGTAGCCTGCTTGACCACTCGCCAGCGAGTACGGCTTCGGCCTTTGCTGCTGTATTCGCGCGTCTTTTCTTCAATTTTGTAGCTGTACCAAACGCAGCGCGTTTGCGACAAAGGCGAGAAAATGACTGGCCCTTCCATCATGCCAGCCTGACCAATCAGCTCAATATATCCTTGAGGAGCCGATCGGATACGAGCGGTGGGAATATTCTGTATCAGTCTGGCGTGCTGGTACCAGCAGGCCATTCGCCAGAATAAAAACAGCGCAATGGTTATGGAGACTGCGGCGCCCAGCCAGAACTCCCAGTTTTCAAGTTGCTGGATTTCAAGCGATATGGCAGCCAGAAAATCCTGCATTTACTGTTCAAACAGGCTGCGCAGGTTCACATCGGCAGTTTCTTCAGCACTGAATTCCAGTAGTGTAAAAGCCTTGAAATTAAACAGGCGCGCGACAATCACGTCCGGGAACTGTTCAATTCGGACATTATTGATATTGACGCTTTCGTTATAGAATTCGCGGCGGTCGGCAATGGCATTTTCGAGACCGGTAATCCGTGCCTGCAGATGCTGGAAAGTTTCGTCCGCTTTCAGCTCAGGATAGGCTTCTGCCAGGGCAAACAGGTCACCCAATCCCAGCCTTAAAGCCCCCTCAGCCTGACCCAGTTGTGCCACATCCCCCTGCTGCTGGGCACTGGCCACAGAAGAACGTGCCAACATCACTTTTTCCAGGGTTTCCTGTTCGTATTGCATATACTGGCGACAAGTTTCGACCAGTTTTGGCAACTCGTCGTGACGCTGTTTCAACAAGACATCAATATTGGACCAGGCTTTGCTGACATTGTGTTTCAGACTGACCAGGTTGTTATAGATAATGACGATATAAACCAGCAGAACCGCAAGCAGCCCCCAGAAAATAAACCCACCCACGCTCATAGTCGCTCCTTGTTATGTTTCCTGGTTATTCCAGACTTCCTGTTCCAGCCCGTTTTCACGGGTCCAGACCCGGTTACCGATGATTTTAAACTGCGCTATCGACATCGCACCACGTTTTTTGCGGGCGCTGTCAGCTTTGGTTTGCATTGCCGCTGCAATAGCTTCACGGCTGGCTTCAAAGATTTCCTCAGCTTCATACTGTTCATCAAACAAAACGAGCACGGCAAAGTCCCAGTCCTGGTCAGGATTAAGCTGGCCGATTCTGGGACTGGAGCGGGTATTCTCGAAAATAGCGCGGCCTTTGATGATGAATTTTTTATCTTTGCGCTCACCGTCCAGGCCCAACGCATCAATTGCACTGCCCGGATCATCAATCAAAGACAGATTGAGTGCCTTGGCCGCGTCAAAACGGGCAATCTCGCCGGTAACAGGTAAGGTACTCCCGGTCGTCTGGCGATATTTTGCCGCCAGTTGCCGGGTCTCATGCATTAATTTATCTATGGAGTAGAGTTCCATATCTGCCTGGGCGGTTTGTGTCATTAGATTCATTATACATGGCAAAAAAAACGGTCCATCCACTATAGCGGACAGACCGTCAAAAATATGAGGCTGTGAATCAATCCTCTTTATGATAGACCACAGCTAAGTTACTGAGTTTCAGTTTGTTTTATTTCTTTGCATCGAGTTCCTTCTGGTAATACTTATGGACCAGTTTTTCCTGGTTTTCCAGAAGATAATCAATGCTTGGCTCATTATTCATCGCTTTTTCCAGTGCGCGACGGGTCGCTTCACGGTGAATGTTGAACAGGGCTTCATGATCCAGATCTTCAACTGTGGTGATGCTTGGGTTCAGCCAAACAGAGACGATAATACCCAGATCGTTAACTTTCTCTTTAGGGATAGTGCCGTTACGGACTGCATCCAGAACACCATTGGCGATCGCGCCCTGAACAGTACCCATCAGGATGTTAGTGTAAGCCGTTTTCTTAACGGTGACCTTGCTAACCATGATAGTGGCTGGTCGAACTTGCATATCTGTGTTCATCAGTGCCAGAACACGTGAATGGCCCTGAACCTGGTCACCCATCAGGTTGGCAAACGCGGTACCGAATGGACCATCCATTTCACCGATAACCACTTCCGGTTCAGCCGCTGTGAAAGCAGGACCACCACCGACCAGTGCTTCACCGGTACGCATTACGATTTTATCGCTCATTAAGTTTCTCCTTAATATTGGACGTAAAAATTTCACCATTATCCCGCTCTGAGTGACTCGTCGCAACCCGCGCCCTGTCTTGTTTGGCTGGCCTTAATGCAGCAATTAACCATAAACAAAGGCATGCAGGCGGCTGAAAAACAAAGCCTGTTAGCTTAAATAATGTGAGTCTGACGGAATAAGCAGAGCAAAAAGCGATGCCCTGCGCAGTTAGACAGCTAACACTGTGTGGCGTGAACAAGGCAATACATACTATTGATTATTGACAAATTTTGTCCCGGCAGGCACTAAAAGCTTGCTTTATCAGTCAGACAAGGCGAGTTAAACTAGCCTCTTTTCAGTAAACTTTTAACCATGGCAGATATTGCAACACCCTACGAGCGCATTGGTGGCGAAGCCGGTGTCAGAAAGCTGTGTCAGACTTTCTACCAGATCATGTGCGACACAAAGCAGACACAGCTGATCCGTGACCTGCACCCCGAAGACATCAGTAGCAGTGAAGAAAAACTGTTTATGTTTCTGAGCGGCTGGCTCGGCGGTCCGCCCCTATTCACAGGCAAGTACGGTCATCCCCGACTCCGTGCTCGGCACCTGCCCTTTTCTATCGGTATCGAAGAGCGCGACCAGTGGCTTTACTGCATGGCACAGGCACTGAAAACGATGGATCTTGACCGGCTATTTGCAGAACAATTAATGTCCTCATTTGTACAAACCGCTGACTTCATGCGTAACAGACAGGAGCAAACCACGGGATGAAAATCGGGGCATTGATTATCGGCGACGAGATTCTCTCCGGTAAAAGACAGGATCGTCATTTTTCACATTTACAGGAAGTGCTGTCTGCACGAGGGCTCGAGCTGAGCTGGAGTCTGATTGTCGGTGATGATGCCGCTGATCTCGAGCGGGCCATGCGCTTTTCCATGGCCAGTGATGATCTGGTGTTCAGCTTTGGCGGCATCGGTGCGACCCCGGATGACAGAACCCGACAGACCGCCGCTCTGGTGAAAGGTGTGCCCCTGGTACCACATCCACAGGCGGTCAAGGAAATCGAAGACAAGTTCGGCGAAGCCGCTTACCCCAATCGTATCCTGATGGGTCACCTGCCCGAAGGCTGCAGGCTGATTCCCAACCCGGTCAATCGTGTGGCGGGATTCAGCGTCGATAATCATCATTTTATGCCGGGCTTCCCGGAGATGGCCTGGCCGATGGTGGAATGGCTGCTCGACAATGAATATGCGCATTTGCGTGATCTGCGCCCACGCAATGAACGCATTATTCGTATTACCAAGGGCCGCGAATCGGACCTGCTCGACACCATGAATCAGATTGTCGACGATTACCCCGACTTGCTTTTATCCAGCCTGCCGCATCTCGGTGACGAGCCCTACATCCTGTTCAGTCTGCGTGGTGATGAACAACAGGTTGAACAGGCGATGGCTGTAATGATTGCCGAAATCGAAAAGTCCGGCTTTGTCTGGGACGATCATGCAGGCGGCAGAAAGTAAAACCATAAGGTCAGCGAGAGCACGCTGATGACCGTGGTCAGAAAGACGGCAGCGGCATAGATGCCACTGTCTAGCCCATAACGCTCACATATCACAATGCCAAAGATCATGGTCGGCATCGCTGCCAATAACACCACAGTGGTGGAAACATCCTGTGGCAAAGACAGGCCATGACTGACGCCGAAAGCCACAATGGGCGCTATCAGCAATGAAATCACGCTGACCGGCAATAGCATTGGCAGGAATTTCAGCCGCATCGTATCCCAGCGAATGCTCATTCCCAGCGCAATCAGCATCAGCGGAACCACGCCGCCCGACAGCGTCGATAAGGTGTTGTGAACAATTTCAGGTCTGGGGACTTCCAGGATATTAAGCAGCATCGCCACCGCCACAGCCCACAGCGGTGGCACTTTTCTCAACTCTCGCCAGGGATGCACTTCCCGACCATCAGCACCAAAATGATTGGCCATTAAGATGCCCAGAGTCATCAGCACCGGTGTGCAGGCAAATAAATCAAACTGCAAAACAACCGAGTTACTCCATTTACCCAGTACCTGGTCAGTGACCGGCAAGCCCAGGTAAGTGGCATTGGGGAACACGGCGGCCAATAACAAGGCCCCTTTAGTCGGTCGGCTGGTCTCGAAAAAGCGCAGTACCAGAATCATTAGTGAAGCAGAGATTGCCAGCGTTGATAAAGCAACCAGTGAGATTTTCATAGAGGTGAAATCTATCGGCGCTCCCCAGATGACATCCAGCACCAGTGCTGGCAGCAGGATATAAAACACCAGATCGGTCAGCGCCCGGCGATGAGCCAGTGCAGGAATATGCCTGGGAGCCAGTAATCGCCAGAGTGTGCCAAAGGCGATTAACAAGCCCATCTGCATCATGGTCGACAACATGCGATTCGCCTTGCAGGAAGAAAAACTGATCCTAGCAACCACCGCAGTAAAACAAAAGTGTCGGGATCGCCCGAATCACCTTGCCCGAAGCCGGTCGGCAGCGTATCTTTAGATGAATTTCGTCATTAATTTGAGATAGACCAGAAGGATAGCCGGGGTTTATCAGATGATGAATTAATTGTGCGTTGGCCTGTTTCGAGGAAAGCATTATGTCTCTGTCCAAGCAACTCCTGATCCTGATCAGTCTGATTTTCCTGATTGTTTTCTCGGTCAGCTTCTATCTGAGCATGAATAATATTCGCAATTATCTGGAGGTGGAATCGGAGATTCACGTTCAGGACACTGCCACCTCACTGGGTCTGTCTCTTAGCCCGCATATGAGTGATGAGCAGGATCCGATTCTACAGACGATGATGAATGCCATCTTCGATATGGGCTATTACAAGGAAATGCGGCTGGAAAATATTGATGGTGAAAATCTGGTGACTTTGAGCAATCCGGTCCAGATGGAAGGCGTTCCAGCCTGGCTGATCAAACTGTTACCAATGAAAACGGCCGTTGCTCAGTCTGAAATCAGTTCCGGCTGGAATATTTCCGGCACCCTCTATGTAAGCAGCAATCCTTCCTATGCCTATCTCAAGCTCTATGAGCAGGCCAAAGAAACACTGCTATATTCCCTGCTGATCTTTATCGCCGCGTTTCTGCTGCTAATGCTGGTACTGAGACTCACCTTGCAGCCGTTGAGAGATATTCAGAAGCAGGCCAATGAGATCTCCAGCGGCAACTTCACCACCATCAGTAAACTGCCATGGACCACTGAAGTTCGACATGTTGCTAATTCAATGAACGGCATGTCACGTAAAATCGGTGACACGATTGCCCGCCTCAACAACCGTCTGGACTCACTGAGCGATAGCCTGAAACGCGATCCATTAACCCGCCTGCTCAATCAGGCGACGTTCAGCGTCGATGTGAAACGCGCCCTGTCCGCCGGTACCAGCGGTTACGTACTTTATTTCAAATTCGATGACCTGGCCGCCATCAGTAAAGAACTGGGTAATCATAAGGTCGACAAATTGCTGCAATCCTTTGGCGAACTGCTGCGTAAAAATGCCCCCCATGAAGCTGATGTCTATCGTCTTTACGGTTCGGAATTTGCACTCATCAGCCCACAGGCGGATGTGAATTCGGTCACAGCTTTAGCGGAGCAACTCAAGCACGATATCAATGAATTAGGCCAACAGTATGAGCTGGAAGACATGATGCATACCGGTATTGTGTATTTCGATAAGACCAGCGAATTTGATCGCCTGATGCCGGCTTTGATCGAAGCCTATGAACTGGCCAGAAATATCGGCCAGAATGCCTTTTTCATTAAGCAGGACAGTATCAGCTCAATGGATGAACAGGCCTGGCGTGAAGCCATTGTCAATGCCATCGACAACAACACACCGGAAATTACCTTCACTGCCGAAGCCTATAACTACAACACGGATATTCCCATCAAAGTCATGCAGGAAGCCTTCACCGTTGTTAAAGATGCCAGTGGCCAGCCGCTGTCGATAGGTACCTTCTTCTCGGTAGCTCAGGAATTTGATCTGGCAGAAGATCTCGACAAACTCATTATCAATAAGATCATTTTGAAGATGGAAGCCGAAAACATCACCACACCGGTCACCATCAACCTGTCCATGCCGTCAGTGTCTTCACTGGGATTCCAGCGTTGGCTCAAAGCGCGTCTGGAACAGAGCAGTCTGCCTAATCAGCTGCTGGCTTTCTCGGTCACTGCCTATGCTGCAGCCAAAGACATTGCTGCCTTTGACAGCTTCAGCAGCTTTGCCGAGTCACTAGGCGCAACAGTGCTGTTGAAACGCTACTCTTCCGACATTATTCCGGTTGATATGCTGCGCGAGCTGCATATCGATTACATCCGTCTGGCACGGGATCTCACTCACAACATCAAAGGCAATGCCAGTAAACCGGACTTCCTGGAGCTGATTCAGGAAGTTTCCAGCCTAATTGAAATCAAAGTGCTGGCCGAGTCGGTAGAAGCCGATGAGGACTTTGAAATCGTCAAACAGGCCGGCCTGTTTGGTATCAGCCGCTGAGTCTGATTGCCGGGGATTAAATGCGTCTTTACCGTCACAGTCTGATAACGCTGCTGCTGGCTTCGTTGCTGTTTGCCCTGCCGGGTATCGCGAAGCTCAACATCAGCGATGAAGTGCTGGCCCGAATCGAGAGTCAGTACAATAAATTCGCGCGCAAGCGCGTTGAAGGCTGGCGTGAACTGGTGGAAAACCCGGCCAATCATGATTTATCGGAAAAGGAAAAGCTGGAACTCGTTAATACATTCTTCAATGCCAATGTGCAGTTTATTAACGATATCGACCTGTGGCAGAAAAAGGATTACTGGGCGACGCCACTGGAAATGCTCTCCATTGGTGCCGGTGACTGTGAAGACTACTCCATCGCTAAATACTTCACGCTGAAAGAACTCGGTGTTGACGAAGACAAGCTCAGAATCACTTACGTTAAAGCTATCGAAATTGATCAGGCACACATGGTGCTCACCTACTTTGAGACCAAGCGCTCGGTGCCGCTGGTGCTGGACAACCTCATTGTCGACATCAAACCTGCTAACCGTCGAAATGATCTGGTGCCGGTCTACAGCTTTAACGGTACCGGGCTGTGGCTCGCCAAATCGCGGGGTGAAGGCCAGCGGGTCGGTGAAGCTTCTAAACTGTCTTTATGGAACGACCTGGAAAAGCGTATGAAAGAGCAGGCGCTGCAATAATTCAGAATTCATACTCAGCCAGTAATCTGAGTATGGTGTCCGGTGTCTTTTTACTGAGACCGAATAATACGCCGGTCTCCCAATGCAATTTTTTACCAGCACCAAAACGCATATCTCCCATCGCTACCGGCCCCAGGGCGCGTGTATCCTCACCGCCATAAAATTCAATTGCAGGTTCAAACTCAGGTGACAGCCGATAGCGTGTTTGCAGCGCCACAGCGGTCTCAAACTCATCCTGAACTTCATCCCCCCACTCATATTCCAGCCACAGATTGGCTGCGCCGACCCAGTGCCCCCACTGCTTTTCCATTAACAGCGCGGTCGCCAGTTCCCATTCATCTTCCTGGTGGGCTTTTTCCAGCTCGACCATGACGCCCCAGTCAATTGCGTATTCACCCTGCTCAGTCAGTTGTATGCGGGTTTCAAGTTCATAGCCTTCAAGCCTGAATGTATCGTCCTCGTCGGCCGCTAAAAGATAACCCTCGACAAATACCCGATCATTCAGGGATTGTCCGATACCCAGACGCTGCAGGTGATCGCCATCTGCCGCTACCATACGCCATTCCACTTCCCGCTCCATTGGCTGAACATAGGGGTGATAGACTTTATCCACCGCCAGATCATCTGCCAGCGTCACACCCGGAATCAACAACATAACCACTAAAGCATAATGGATGACTTTCATGATGATTTCCCTCTGAACATAAAACTGATGCCGGCAGCCACAACCAGCAGCACGATGCTGCTGAAATAAGCCGCTGCCTGCTGCGGTGCCGGTGTCGCCTCATACCCCACCAGAGCATAGAGTAACTGGCCTGCCGCTGAGCGCTCGCTGATGAGATGCGAGCTGTCCCAGACCGGTGTGGTTGCAGCAATATAATCGGCCTGAATCATGAACTCGACGGCCTGAGCCACCATGCTGCCGCCAATGAGAAGCAGGATCAGATAGCCGAGCCAGACACCTTGGTTGCTACGCATATTCACCAGCAAATAATAGAAAAACACGCCAACGCTGAGCCCGATACCTGCCCCCACTGTGCTACCCATTAAAACCGGACTTAACAGGTCCGGAATACCGATAAAGCCTTTGATATAGAGAATGATTTCTGAGCCTTCACGAATAATAGCGGTAATTACGGCCAGCATGATTGCCAGCAGATTGATGCGTCGCCAGTTGATATGTGCCTGATGTGGCACGCTAATCATAAATATCAACAAACACAGGAAAATCACGCTGTGTAAAACCGCGTTGAGCATCTCCTGCCCGGTACCGGCCATCGCCATGGATATCTTGCTCAGATTCACCGCATAGACATAGGCGCCGCTGAACCCGATTAACAAAGCCAGCAACATCCACCCTAACTTTCGGTTCAAAAGCTGACTCAATGCCAGAAACACACTGATGATTAATGCTGCTTCCAGTACTTCGCGCAGAATGATAATGACAGCATTCAATAACATGACATCACTCCGCGATGACTTTTCCCTGGGCGGTTTTGGGAAAAAACTCGCCAAAGAAGGGATATTCACCAGCAGATAAGGGCCCAATGAAAATGATGGCTTCACTATGACCGGCAATCACTTTTTCCCGGTTAAGCTCATAACTTTCGAATTCCTCTGCCGTCGGGTCCAGATTTTTCACCAGCAACTTGACCTTGGTGTCTGCCGGAATTCTGACCTCATCCGGGAAGAACAAATGATCTTTGATCTCGATTTCAATGATTGGCGGTCCGGCCATCACCAGGGGCGACAGAAAACATAAACAAATTGGAATAAGCCATTGTTTCAAATTAATTTTCTCCCGGTAGCTCGATAGTCACCGCCAGCCCCTGACCCAGTGATGAGGGTCCGAGCTGTATCTGACCATGATGCAACTCAACGATATGACTGACGATAGTCAGGCCCAGACCGCAGCCGAGCTCACCGCTGTCATGCCTGTCGCCATGAACTCGATAAAAGCGCTCGAATACCCGTGGATACTCATCAGCCGGAATACCGGGGCCGGAGTCTTCGACTTTGAGCTCTACAGTCTTCTCAAGTGCCTGCACTGTGACCCGGATTTCGCCACCATCAGGTGTGTATTTGTTGGCATTACTCAACAAGTTCTGCAGCATTGTTTCCAGCGCGAAACGGTTTCCCGCAATAAAGGCACTCTTGCCTTCCAGTGATATCGTCTGCTGCTTGTTTTCAAAAATCACGAAGTCACCGGCAATAACGTTCTGCGCCAGTTTATACAGGTTTAGTCTTTCAAAGCGGGCTGAGGCCTGATCCGGCGAGGTTCGGTAAAGTGCCAGAATCTGCTCAATCAAATGGCCCATGCGCTCAATACCGGCTCTGAGCAGGGCGATATCCTCATCCCCCTCCCCCAGTCTTTGTTTCAGATTATGCAAATGCACTTTAAGCACACTGATGGGGGTTCTCAGCTCATGCGCGGCATCAGACGCGAAACGCTGCTCGCGGTCGAAAGCATCATCCAGCCTGCCCAGAAGGGCATTGGTATTGGAAACCACCGTCATCAGTTCATATGGCACTCTCTCGAGCTGAATCGGGCTCAGATCATCAGCCCGTTTAGCGCGGACCTGATCGGCAAACTGCCTCAGCGGCTTGAGACCAATACCGACTGCCAGCCAGATAATCAGTGCGGCAACGGGTATCGCAATCACAATGGGTAACAGGGATTCCAGCACCACCTCTTCAGCCAGGCTGTAGCGGATGTCGATACGCTCTGCGACGACAATCCAGCGATTGAGATGCTGATCACGGTAGACGAAGTTACGCCAGCGATAACTGTCGAAGTTGACCTCATGAAAACCTTCACTGAGTTCGCCGGTGACAAACTCAGGCGCATTTCGGGAACGGGTCAGCAGTTGCTTGCCGCCACTGTCCCAAATCTGAAAATAAGTATATGGCGTCTGCTGTTCGGCAATCCCCTGCTGAATACCCTGTTCGGAATTGGCAGAGGCAATCAGTCTCGCCGTACTCTCCAGTCTCGAGTCAAACAGGCTCTGTGCCTTTTCCATACTGGACTGATAGCCGTGCAGCAAGGCAACAAAATTCACCAGCGTGATGGTCGCCAGTAAGGATAAAAGCAGAAACAGACGTATCGACTTCATGCCACCTTAATGGTGTAACCGACACCGCGAACGGTTTTGATGAAGTGCTCAGGCAGCTTCTTTCTGAGATGATGGATATGCACTTCAATCGCATTGCTGGCGATCTCTTCACCCCAGCTGTAAAGCTTGCTTTCCAGACTGTCACGGGTCTGCACCCGACCGGTATTTTCCATCAGCATTTTGAGCAGCATGAATTCACGCCGGGAGAGTTCAATCTCTTTACCTGAAACGGTGACAGACTGGGCTTTAGTGTCCATCATGACTTCACCGATAGTTAATCCGGCATGTTTAAAACTGCTCAGTCTTCGCTCGAATACTCTGAGACGGGCGAGTAATTCATCCGTTTCAAAGGGTTTTGGGAGGTAATCATCGGCACCGTTATCAAGCCCGGCCACTTTATCCTCCAGTGAGGCACGGGCAGTCAGAATCAGCACAGGCAACGCTGCATCCAGTTTACGGATCGCTTTCAGTACATCCTGGCCATCCATATCGGGTAAGCCGAGATCCAGCACCACCATGTCGGGTGCTGAAGAAGCGACAGCACTGACAGCCTGCTTTCCCTGCGTCAGGTGATTAACAATAAAACCTTCATGTTTAAGTGAACGTTTGAGCCCCTCAGCCAGAGAGGCATCATCTTCAATCAGCAATACCTGCATGTTGATGTGTTCTCAGTTGATAACGAACTTGCTGTAATGCGTCAGTAATTTCCTGCTGCCGGCCCTGATCGGCAACGGGCCGATCCGGACGCGCCGGTGCCTGCCGGGCTTTTAACAAATACTGTTCGGCTTTTTTGTATTGTCTCTGATCCAGCATAAAAACCCCATAAAAATAATTACTATCGATACCCTCAGGATTAATCGCCAGCGCTTGTTTGAGTAATTGCTCGGCTTTGTCGTTATCGCCAAATCCCAATGGCCAGCCGGGAACTTTGAAATAAAGCGTTCCCAGACTGGTATAGGCCGAGCCCGCCAGCGCCTTGTCATTCATCTTCAGCGCCTGTTCAAAGTCGGATCTGGCTGCTTTGGCCAGGCTCAGCGCGCCCAGTCCACCTTTAACCCCGGCATAGCTTGACTGCACAATTCCCCGCCAGATGAGGGCCTCGGCAGAGGCGGGATTTGCTTGCACCACCGCATCAGCCTCTTTGAGCAAAGCCTCAAAACGCGCTTGCTGCGCTTTCCCACTGAGCTGATAGTTGGCTTCTGCCCAGTGATGTTGAAGCTCAGACACCGCTTGCATCACTTCGGCGGAGGCTGAAAAGCTGAGCATCACTGCCAGCAGAAATAAAAATTTTTTCATGATCACTTCCTCACAAATAACGTTTAATCACAGCCAGCTGTTTCTGGAAAGATCTATCGACCAGGGAGGGAAACAGGCTGTTGATACGCACAAATAATTTCTCCGGCCATCCCAGATAGCCGCGCTTGTCGTGGTTTTGCAGGAAACTGACCAGTTCACCAGCGACTTGCTCAGGCGTATCCATCGCATTGCCTAATGCCTTATTCATCTCATTGACCCGCTTATCATTGAGTGCGGTTTGAGTGGCTCTGGGCGCGAAATAACGCACCTCGACCGGGCTGTCCATCAGTTCACGGCTTAATGCTTCACTGAATCCCCGCAAGCCAAACTTGGTCGCGCAATACACGCTGTAACCCGGCATCCCGATACTACCGAGAATGGAGCCGACATTAATGATCGTCGCTGACGGCAAACGGCTGAATACGGGTAAAAAGTCACGACAGAGAGCAATCTGGCTAATGAGGTTCACGGACACCAGCTTGTCGAGTTGCTTATCACTGTAGTCAGTCAAGCGGGCAAACTGGTTGATACCGGCGATATTGATCAGCATTTGCGGCGGTGAGAGCATATCGTTGCAGCACTCGACCAGTTTACTGCGGCCTTCAGCTGAGGCTAAATCAGCTGCCACGGTGTAATGTTTGTCATTAAAACCGTGATTCAGATGTTCCAGTTTGTCGCAGTTGATATCAGTCAATACCAGCGTGGCACCCATGGAGTTGAGTAACTCAGCCACAGACTGACCAATACCGCCTGCTGCCCCGGTCAGGACAATCGTTTTATCTTTCAGACCGTGCATGGCATAGCATCTCCAGTCAGACTACGAAAAATATTGCCGTAGAGATAATAAAAACACTGGGCCGAACGGATAATCACATCCTGCTCCTCAGGATCAGTTATCTGGTTCATTAAGCCTTCAAAAAACTTCACGTGGTCCTGATCCAGCGCCCCATGAGAACGCAGGTAGCTAAATGCCTGATTGGGCAGCTTCAATGTCTGTTGAATTGATTCTGCAGCCCGGTCTGCAGCAGTAATACTGGTCCCTTCCAGAACATGCACCATGCCGAAGAACCCCAATGGATTCACACGCTGAGCCATATCGTAGGCATAAGCTATCATCAGCTCGGTATGCAGATTGGGCTGACTGTGTCTGACAATATCTCGGTCACCACCGCAGGCGGCAATATCATTCAATATCCACTCCTGATGCCCGACTTCTTCTTCAATATATTCTGCCACCGCGGTGCGCAGCCATTCCTTGCTCTCAGGTAAGCGGCCACCCACGGTCATCAACAGCGGTACCGTGTGTTTCACATGATGGTAAGCCTGTGTCAGAAAATCGATATAAAGCCCACTATCAATATCACCGGCAAAAGCCCGCTGAAAAATCGGGGCTGAAAAAAGCTGTGCTCTTGATTGGGCGGTTTCAGCCTGTAAAACATCAAAAAAAGCCATTCACGCCTGCTCCTTAAAAAGATGGTTAATTTCTGCTTGATAGATTTGCTCTATCTGCTCGCGAACCGGTTTGCCGTTGGCAGTCAACGTCCCGTTCCCCTGGTTCAGAGGCTGAGGCAGCCGTAACCACTGCTTGATACGGGCGTAAACCGGCAGTGCCTGATTAAGCTGCTGTAACCAGTTGTCGATAAGCGCATCGCTTACCGCTGATCGGGCATAAATAAGGGCGATACAAAATGGCCGTGCATCTCCTGTAACCACGCACTGAGCAATGACAGGATTGGCCAGAATTTCGCTCTCAACCCACTCCGGATTGATATTGCGTCCGAAACTGTTGATGAGCAGATTTTTTCGACGACCAAGGATATGTAGAAAACCGCTATCATCAATAAAGCCGAGATCGCCGGTTTTCACCTGTTGCTGATACCAGCTCACCGGCTCATTCACGTACCCGAGAAAAGTATTGCCAGACACAACAATTTCATTGTCTTCTATCGAAACAGCAACATGTGAGAG
>CAYMEE010000045.1:0-17512 GCA_964389455.1 uncultured Methylophaga sp.
GAGTTCCAGGTTGCCGCCTGGCTGCATGACTGCGGCAAGATCACGACCCCTGAACATATCATCGATAAGGGGACCAAGCTGGAAACCATTTATAACCGTATTCATGAAGTCAGAATGCGTTTTGAGGTGTTGTGGCGTGATGCCGAAATTGATTACCTGATTCAATTGGCGCAACCCGGTGCCAACCAGGCCGAACTGGAGCAACGTAAGAACGAGAAGCAGCAGCAACTGCGTGATGATTTTGCCTTTATTGCCAATGCCAATGTCGGCGGTGAATTCATCAGTGAAGAGGATGTCGCGAAGCTTCATGAACTGGCGGAAACGACCTGGTTGCGTTATTTCGATGATCAGTTGGGTCTGTCTTCCGGTGAGATGTCTCGTCTGCAGACAGAGTCACGGCCTTTACCGGCGACTGAGAAGCTGTTGGTTGATAGACCTGAGCATCTGATAGAGCGTCAGCACAGTACCGATTATGATCCGAAGTTCGGTATCAAAATGGAAGTGCCTAAGTATCTCTACAACCTGGGTGAACTACATAACCTCGCGATCTCGCGTGGCACATTGAGCGCCGAGGATCGCTTCAAAATCAATGAGCACATGATCAGCACGATTAAGATGCTGGAAAGCCTGCCATTCCCCGAAGAACTCAAACGGGTGCCGCGATATGCATCGACTCACCATGAGACCATGAAAGGTACTGGCTATCCACGCAAATTAACCGGGGATCAACTGTCGATGCCGGAGCGGATCATGGTGCTGGCCGATATCTATGAGGCGTTGACTGCAGCCGACCGCCCATACAAGAAAGCCAAACCGGTTAGTGTGGCACTGGATATTCTCTACAGTATGGTGCAGAACGACCACATTGATGTCGAGGTGTTTGAGCTGTTCCTGCGCAGTGGTGTTTATATCCATTACGCTCAGCGGTTCCTGCCAGCCAAGCAGATCGATGAGGTGGATATCAGCAAGTATCTGCGTGACAACTGATATCAGTGAGCCATTGGGCTAAAATAGCCGCCATGAAAATTCAAACAGTGTTCCAGCCCCGGCGGCTGCAAGGGGTAAATTGATGGCTATTCAGTGGTACCCCGGCCATATGCACAAGGCCAGCAAGGAGATGAAGCAGATTCTGCCGCAGGTGGATCTGATTATTGAAGTGCTGGATGCCCGTATTCCATTCAGCAGCCAGAATCCGATGCTGGCCGAGCTGCGTGGTAATAAGCCCTGTATCAAGGTGCTCAATAAAATGGATCTGGCCGATCCTGGCGATACCGAAAGCTGGCAGGCTTATCTGGAACAGGAGCAGTCGGTAAAAACACTGACCATGGTTGCTCAGCAACAGGATCGGGTTAAAGATTTACTCAGCCTCTGCCATAAAATGGTGCCGGCCAAAGCCAGCAGCGTGAAGCAGATTCAGACCATGATCATGGGCATACCCAATGTAGGCAAATCTACCCTGATCAATGCGCTGGCGGGGCGTCTGATTGCCAAAACCGGCAATGAACCCGCCATTACCAAAATGCAGCAACGCATTAAGCTGGAGCAGGGCATCGTGCTGCACGACACGCCGGGTGTGTTGTGGCCCAATCTCGAAAACCCGCACAGTGGTTACCGGCTGGCGATTACCGGCGCTATCAAGGAAACCGCGATCGACAATGATGATATTGCGCTCTATGCCGTAGAGTATTTGATGCATGCCTACCCTGAACAACTGCAGCAGCGCTTTGAGCTGGCCGGGTTGCCGGAGACCGGGCTTGAAGCAATGGAAATAATCGGTAGCCGCCGTGGTTGTCTGCGAGGCGGTGGCCACGTGGATCTGGAACGGGTGGCAAAAATTATCCTCACGGAGATTCGCGCCGGTATGCTTGGCCCCATCACTTGGGAAACCCCGGCGATGACAGAAAAAGAGTGGGCTGAGGTGCTGATCATGCGCGAACAGAAAGCCGCCAAAAAAGCCGCCCGTAAACAAAAAAGAAAACGTCGCTAAGCTTTTTCCACTGAAACTAATCACCGGCATGTATGTCGATCAGCATACATAATAATTACCGGTGTATTACCGGACGGGAGAAAGCATGCGAGCGTTCCTTATTGCCAGTCTGGCTATCTTCATGACAGCCTGTAGTTCTGCCCCAACCACCATTCAGCACGCCCCGCGCTCTGATATTCAGCTTAAAACAGTCAGTCCAAATGTCGAGGCGCATATCGGCGAAGCGGTTCGCTGGGGCGGAAAAATCATTGAGGTCAAAAACGAGCAGAATTTCTCTCAGATTCAACTGGTGCAGTTTCCACTGAACCGCTATGGCCGACCGGTAGAGTCCAATGAAAGCCAGGGCCGCTTCCTGGTCAGAAGCGATGATTTTCTCGACCCGGAAATCTTCACCAAGGGCAGCATGCTGACGGTTTACGGCAAGATCAGCGACAAAGCCACGCTCAAAGTGGATCAGAAGAACCTCACTCTGCCGGTGATCGATATTATTGACAGTCAGCGCTGGCCGGTGAACAGTGCCTCAGGCAGACCCTACAATCCCAAGCATGACTGGCCCTTCGTCGGCTTTGGTTATTATGCGACCGGCTCTTATTCGCCATAGAAGTCTGGACTCGGCAAAATTTACATATTTAAACGATAATGATTTGCATTTAGATTAAAGTGTACCTATACTCACTCCTACTGTTTTTCAGTAGGGGTGAGATATGAAAGCAGCACAATTTAATCAACAACGCAGTCACAGGATTCATCTCGCATTCCGCGAGGATCGTCTGCAAACCCTGATCGCCGAGGGTAAATTACACGCGGCAGATTTCAACTGCCTGGACAAACCTTCCAAACGTACGGTCTGGAGCATGCTGCTGGCAGCCGCCGCAAGGAAAATGTCATGACGGCCCGCCTTCATCGCAGGCCGGATTGGCGTCGTGAATGTCTGGTCGCCGCCAATCGACAACTGGAAAAAGCCTACCAGTCCAGCCCCAGTGCCTGTGTCGCACTCCAGATCAGCCGTAACTACCGGCTGTTACTGACTCACTACGATCAGCCTGACATCAAACAGCTGTGGCAGCACTTGTCGCAGCGCTGGTGGGCATTATATTGCCGTCATAAACAGCTACCGCTGCATTCCCAGCATGATATTTCACTAGCAATTAATTGAGGAGTACTTATGGCTTCAAGCTCAAGCTGCAGACCCCAGACCGTGTTTGAGTCCTCAACGGTCGATATTCAGCATTGCCCTGACTGCCAGATGATACATCTGACCATGGGCTCGATTACCATCCGCATGACAGAACATCATTTCTCTGAATTTGCCAAAGACATCAGTCGCGGTTTATTTGAGTTTAATAGCGACAGCCTCGCACAACCCGCGATACGAATGATGATGTAGTATTTCTGCAACAAAGAATTAACATTTGTCACAAAAGTAACGAAAACAAATGCGAACGATTCGCACTCTGTGTATAATTTCCCTGTTTTTTATATTTTAGTTAGCAGATAGGAGTAATACAGAGTGAGATTTAAGCGCACTTTACTGGCCACCACGCTCATGGCGGCCATGTCCACCACTCAGGCGGCAACGCCGAGTAACGAGGAAATTTGGCAACTGCTTCAGGAAATGAAGCAGGAACTGAATTCAGTTAAACAACAAAACGAAGCACTGAAAGCACAGAACGAAAACCTGAAAGATCAGGTTGAAGCGACTGAAGCTAAAGCTCAGGAAGCCAGTGATGCCGCCGAAGCTGTTGCTGTCGCCAGTGAAGAAGCGATTAAAACAGCTGCCGAGAAGGACAGTAAAACCAGTATTGGTGGTTATGGTGAGTTGCACTACAACAACCTAGAAAACCAAGGTGCGGGTGAAGATAAAGACGAAATTGACTTCCACCGTTTCGTTTTGTTCTTTAATCATGAGTTCAATGATCGTCTGCGTCTGTTCACTGAACTGGAGCTTGAACATGCGTTGGCCGGTGAGGGCAAAGAAGGTGAAGTTGAACTGGAACAAGCCTACATCCAGTACGATTTGAATGAAAAACACCGTGTTAATGCGGGTCTGTTCTTAACACCAGTCGGTCTGCTGAACGAAACGCACGAACCGAATACTTTCTATGGTGTCGAGCGTAACAGCGTTGAGAAAAACATCATCCCAACTACTTGGTGGGAAGGTGGTCTGATGTTCAGTGGTGAACTGGCACAGGGCTTTTCTTATGATGTTGCTGCCACTGGTGGTCTGAAAACCAAGGCAAGTAGTGATTATGCTATCCGTAGTGGACGTCAGAAAGTTTCAGAAGCCCTAGCCGATGATTTCGCCTACACTGCGCGTCTGAAATGGACTGGTATCCCAGGTGTGGAAGTGGGTACATCTTTGCAGTATCAGGAAGATATTACCCAGAGCACTGATCCAGATGCAGGCAGTGCAGTTCTGTGGGAAGCGCATACCGCCATTCAAAAAGGTAACTTCGGCCTCCGTGCCCTGTATGCTACCTGGGATCTGGACGGTGACGGACCAAAAGCAATTGGTGCTGATGAACAAACCGGTTGGTATATCGAGCCTTCTTACAAATTCACTGACAGCGTAGGTATCTTCAGCCGTTACAGTGAATGGGACAACCAGGCTGGTAGTTCAAGTGATTCTGAAATCGAAGAATGGGCCTTTGGTGTGAACTGGTGGTTGGATCCACAGGTTGTCATCAAAGCCGATTACCAGGATCAAGATGCTGAAAATGAAGATGATGAGTTTGATGGCTTCAACGTGGGCGTTGGCTATCAGTTCTAATCTCAACTGATACAGGTGTGGTGATGATGAATAGCGCAATGAAACATTCTCTGGCAATGATGCTGGTGGCTTTGGCGTTATTTGTCATTGCCACCAGTGTCAGTGCCCGCGGTGTCTACCAGACGAATGAAGCATTTCTGGATGAAGTTTTCAGCCAACAGGTCCCGAAAAGTGATGTGGTCTGGCTGAAAGGAGAGGTCAAGGAGCAAATCAAAAATATCCTTGGCCATAATTATGCCGGTCTGCGAATTCGTTATTGGATGGAGAATGACCGCAGTGCTTGGATCCTGGAGGAAATTGGCAAGGAAGAGCCCATCACTTTCGGTATCGTCATAAATAAAGATAAGGTTGAGAAGGTAAAAGTGCTTGCCTACCGTGAGAGCCGAGGCTGGGAAGTGAAACATCCCGCTTTTACGCAGCAATTCAACAATGCCCAACTCGAGAACAATGAGTTGGATCGCCATATTGATGGTATTACCGGTGCCACCTTATCGGTTAGGGCTATGACTGCTGTTGTGACACTGGCATTATATCTGGATGATTTTGTCAGCACACAGAGTTAAGCTATGAATCGCAGAATGCGAAGCCTGCATCGCAGCATGGGCGTGGCGGTAGCAGTGTTTTTACTGTTGTTCTCCGCAACAGGGGTCATTCTTAATCATTCCGCCCAGTTCAAACTGGATCAACGTTATATCAGCTCAGACTGGCTGATGAGTCACTACGGTATTGGCGATGCGGAAGCCGATATTTCTTTCCTGGTTAACAATAAAATCATTTCTCAGTTCGATAGCCAGCTGTTTATCGATGCCGAGCCCATCACGCATGTGGATCGCCCTCTGATAGGTGCCATCGTTCTGGAGGATTTGCTGGTGCTGGCCACCGATCAGGCGCTGGTGCTACTGACCCACGAAGGTGAGTTTGTTGAAAGAATGGGAGCTGAGGCCGGCGTGCCTGCACCAATTCAGAATATCGGAACTTACCATGGAGAGCCGGTGTTACAAGCCCGCAGCGGCATGTGGCGCAGTAACTTTATGCTGGATGTCTGGGAACCGATGTCTTTACAGGGCGTCTCATGGAGTAAGTCCCATCCGATGCCTGAAAGTGTTGCCGAAGATCTGAAAACCTTCTTCTATGGCAAAGGTGTTACAGTCGAGCAGTTGTTAATTGATATTCATAACGGTCGAATTCTGGGCACGGTTGGTGTCTGGTTAATTGATATCCTTGGTATCCTGCTGGTGGTTCTGTCTTTCACTGGTCTGTGGATGTGGGGAAGAAGACTTTAATCATCTTATTTTAATCAGAGGAGTGCTTCACAGCGCATGAGACAGACAGAGTTCCCTTATTTACCCAAGGACTTTGTCCAGACTGATGATGGTCTCATCTTTGCTGTGGTCAGTTACCATCCTCATCAGGGTAAAGTCGGCTGTTTTCTGCGTTATGTTGATAACGGTGACAGCTGGCAGAAAGTCGATACCCTGCAGGCCAACCGCCTGCTTTCCCGGCACCACCCCAATTATCTTTATAAGTCCAAACAGTTTGATGCTGAATTTCATGCAGTCGATGTCGCTGACATCGCGGCTCATCATCGGCCTGAAGCACGCCTCAAAGCACTTAAAAATCAGCCTGAACCAAGCGATGAGATTGAAGAGAAACTCTCGCGCCTGCTCACTATTTTGGTGCAGTATGGTGTGAATTGTGACTTTTTGGGGCTGACCGGCTCGATGCTGATTGGCAACCAGAAAACCGGTTCGGATATTGATCTGGTGGTTTACGGCCGCGAAGCATTTCATCAGACACGCCACGCAGTGAGGCAGGCCATAGCCTCAGGGCTGATCGAGGAGTTGGATCTGTCATTGATGCGGGACAATTTTCAGCGTCGCGGCGGTGAACTGAATTTCGAAGAATTTGCCTGGCACGAATCTCGCAAATTCAATAAAGCAGCAATTGATGGCACCAAGTTTGATATCGGTATGGTCTCGCTCCCACAAGAGCTTGAACACGATCATCATCACTACATCAAACAGGGAATCTCAACAGTCAAAGCCACCGTGATCGACGATCACCGCGCTTTCGATTTTCCTGCCCATTATCTGATTGATAACGAAATGACGCCCGAAGTGGTGTCGTTTACTCATACCTATGTCGGTCAGGCTCAGGTGGGCGAAACCATTGAGGTCACAGGTGCTGTTGAATGTGATTCTGCCTCCGGTCAAAGGCGACTGGTTGTGGGATCGACGCGAGAAGCTATTGGTGAATACATAAAGGTGTGTAGAGAATTATGAGTGAAGTAGAGAATCCTGCAAAAGCGGATATCGGTCTGGTTGGTCTGGCCGTCATGGGTCAGAACCTGGTCCTCAATATGAACGACAAGGGCTTTCGGGTCTCGGTCTATAACCGTACGACCAGTAAAGTGGATGAGTTTATCGAGGGGCCGGCTAAAGGCACCAACATTATGGGCTTCCATGAGTTGAAAGCCTTCGTAGAGAGCCTCAAGGCACCACGTCGGGTCATGCTAATGGTCAAAGCCGGTCCGGTCGTTGATGCATTTATCGAGCAACTGGTGACCTACCTTGATAAGGGCGACATCATTATCGACGGTGGTAACTCACTGTTTAACGACAGTGACCGCCGCACTCATGAGCTGCATAAAAAAGGCATTTTGTTTATCGGCAGCGGGGTCTCCGGTGGTGAAGAAGGCGCTCGTCACGGACCGTCTCTGATGCCCGGTGGCAACAACGCTGCCTGGCCGCATATCAAACCCATCTTCCAGGCCATCGCTGCCCAGGTTGACGGCGAAGCTTGCTGTGACTGGGTGGGTAATGACGGTGCCGGTCACTATGTCAAAATGGTGCACAACGGCATTGAATACGGTGATATGCAGCTGATTTGCGAAGCTTATCAGATGATGCGTGAAGGCCTGGGCATGAGCGGTGATGAAATTCAGCAGGTCTTTGCTGAGTGGAATGAAGGTGTTCTCGACTCCTACCTCATCGAAATCACCCGTGACATTCTGGCGGTAAAAGATGATGACGGCGAACTGCTGATTGACAAGATTCTGGATACTGCCGGTCAGAAAGGCACCGGTAAATGGACTGGTATGAATGCCCTTGACCTGGGGATTCCACTGACCCTCATCGGTGAAGCGGTCTTTTCACGCTGCCTGTCAGCACGGAAAGACGAGCGGGTTCGTGCCTCCAAGGTATTACCGGCAGTGGCCGGCAAGTTTGAAGGCGACAAGGCGGAGATGGTCAATGCCATCCGCGATGCGCTCTATGCCTCAAAGATTATCTCTTACGCGCAGGGCTATATGCTGATGCGGGAAGCGGCTGAAATTTACGGCTGGGAGCTGAATTATGGTGGCATTGCGCTGATGTGGCGCGGTGGCTGTATTATCCGCAGCCAGTTCTTAAGCAAAATCCGCGATGCCTTTGATTTGAACCCGCAGCTGGAAAACCTGCTGCTGGATGACTTCTTCATTGAAGCGATTACCGAAGCGCTGCCAGGCTGGCGTAAAGCGGTCGGCACCGCAGTGGCACTGGGTGTAGCGGTACCGACCTTCAGCAGTGCGCTGTCGTTCTTTGACGGCTATCGCAGCGAACGTCTGCCGGCGAATCTGTTGCAGGCTCAGCGTGACTACTTTGGCGCGCATACCTATGAGCGACTGGATAAGCCACGCGGTGAGTTTTTCCATACCAACTGGACCGGTCGTGGCGGTAATGTTTCCGCGTCGACTTACGATGTCTGATTAGAGCATGATGTCATAGAAAAAGGCGGTCACTGGGCCGCCTTTTTTTATGCTTGATGGATTAAATTAATGGCGACACTGCTTTCACCTGGGCATATAAATGCATACCCGGTCTCAAAGCCAGCTTATCAGCAGATTTAGCGGTGACACGGCTTAAAATGATCTGACCACCGGCATTGAGACGCACCAGTTTCAGCGCGGTCCCATCGGAGACCATCGACTCAATCACAGCCGGAAAAATATTGAGGATACTGCTGTCTTGAGGCTTTGCCAGCGTCAGGCTGACATCCCGCGCCAGAATACGCAGCCTGACTTTATGCCCCAGCGGCAGTTGACCCCGGGTGACACGGATATGTCCATCGGCAAAGCGCAACAAACTGAGACCATAATCATCCTCATGACCGGTGACTTGCGTATCAATCACCGCCGCCGCCTCTTCATAGCGTGCAAAAGGCAGGTTCAACTGTGATAGCAGATCCACCGTTTGACCACTGGCGAGCTGCTGACCTTTTTCCAGTAACACCAGGTTATCACTGAGACGGGCGACTTCCTCGATCGCATGACTCACATAGAGCATGGGAATATCCAGTTCCTGATGCAGCGATTGGATATAGCGGAGGATCTCCTGCTTATGTTGAATATCGACCGCAGCCAGCGGTTCATCAAACAGTAAAACGCTGGGGGAAGTGGCTACGGCGCGGGCAATCGCGACGCGCTGCTTTTCACCACCCGAGAGTTTGTCCACGCTGCGATTCAGCAGTGGTGACAGCGCCAGTAACTCAATGGCCTGTTCCAGTGAGACGCGCCGTTTATCTCTAGCCTGACGACGGAGCCCGAACTGCAGATTGTCATAGACATTCAGGTGAGGAAACAGGCTCGCATCCTGAAATACATAGCCGATATCCCGCTGGTGGGGCGGTCGGAAATAGTCCGCATTTTGCCAGACTTCATCCGCCATCTGGATATGACCGGTCGCACTGTTTTCCAGTCCGGCGATAGCGCGCATCACACTGGTTTTACCGCAACCTGAAGGACCAAAAACCGAGGTGATCTGACCAGATGTCACGGTCAGCGATACATTGATCGCAAAATCTTTACGGGGAATATTCAGTCGAACCTGCAGACTCATGAGCGCAGCACACTGAAACGACGGTTGAGGCCATAGACAGCCATCAACATCAGGAAAGACAAAAGCAGCAGACCACCCGACAGGATATGGGCCTGAGCATATTCCAGCGACTCGACATGATCATAAATCGCGATAGAGACCACTTTGGTTTTACCGGGAATATTACCGCCAATCATCAATACCACGCCGAACTCACCGATAGTATGGGCAAAGCCCAATACCGCAGCAGTCAGAAAGCCAGGCCGGGCAATTGGTACCATCACATTAAAAAAACGGTCCAGCGGGCTGGCTCTCAGCGTCGCGGCCTGTTCCATCACATTATCGCCAATCGCGGTAAAGACATTCTGCAAAGGCTGGACTACAAAGGGCAGGGAATAAAACACAGAGCCGATAACCAGCCCGGTAAAGGTGAATGCCAGTGGCCGACCGCCCATCGCTTCAGATAGTCCACCGATAGGACCATTAGGCCCCAGCATGATTAATAAATAAAAACCGAGCACGGTGGGGGGCAACACCAGCGGTAACGCAATGACCGTTTCAATCAGAAACTTGAAACGCCACTGACTGCGCGCCAACCACCAGGCCAGCGGCGTCCCTATAAGCAGCAGGATCAACGTTGTAATCGCGGCGAGCTTGAGGGTAATCAGTAGGGCAGTCAGATCCGGATGCATCATCAGGGCGTACGATAACCGTAGCGTTGAATAATGTGTCTGGCCGCCTGACTTCTGACAAAGTGCATAAATGCCGTGACCGCTGCTTTGTCACTTAGCTGAACCGCCTGTTGTTCAATCGGATCGTAGAGCTCGTCAGGGACCTGCCAGATTTTGCCCTGAGGATTAACTGCCGGTGATGTGAGCTGAGACAGTGCGACAAAACCGAGTTCAGCATTGCCACTGATTACAAACTGGAAAGTCTGGCCGATATTTTCACCGCGCACGATTTTGTCCTGCAATGAATCCCAGGCACCTCGGGCTTGCAGTACCTGCTGTGCAGCTCTGCCGTAGGGAGCGAGCTTGGGGTTGGCAATAGCGAGATGACGAAATTCAGCGCTGTCCAGCACCTGCCCTTCAGCAAGATCAAACTTGTTGTTTGGGCTCCACAGCACAATACGGCCGATAGCATAAGTGAAGCGAGACTCCGGCTGGATTCTGCCATCCTGTTCCAGTCGCACGGGACGATCTGAATCGGCAGCAAAAAAGGCATCGAATGGGGCAGCGTTAATGATTTGAGCGTAAATCTTGCCAGTGGAGCCGAAAATTAATTCTATTTCGTGCTCGCTTTGCTGTTCGAAAGCCTTTTTGAGGTCCTGCATCGCATGGGTGAAATTACTGGCTACGGCGATACGGACCGGTTCAGCGAATAGTTGAACCGGTAACAGTAGCAAAGACAGCGCAGCCAGTATTCGGATGAAAGTCATGCCTTTCCTTGTTGTCGATATGCACTTTGACGCATAACGGGGGCCAAAAAATTTTATCCGGGCAGTTTTTCAGACTGTTGGGACAGGAACTGTTCGAATTCACGATCGGTCTGCCGGTAAGTAGCGACAGCCTCTCTACCGGCTTGGGTCAGGCTGGCGTGGCCACCACCCCGGCCGCCGGCATTGAGGGTAATCATTGGACTGTCGCTATGTTCGTTCATTAACTTCACCAGTTTCCAGGCATAGCGATAGGACATGCCCAGGGCAGTCGCCGCCGCGCTCAGCGAGCCCAGCGCATCGATTTTTTCCAATAGTTCAACACGACCATGTCCCAGGACGGTGCCGTCAGGTCCTTCAATCCACAGGCGGCCATGAACAGTAAATTGTGATGCCATAGTCTGTTCCGGTTTCGAATGACTCTAATCGTAATGCACAGGCATGCATAACGCAAAAGATAAAAAAACGGCGGTATTGCTACCGCCGCCATAAAAGCCTCTCATCGCGTAATGATTAGCCTTTAACCTTGTCCGGCATCAGCGTCTTGCAGTAATGAATGACGATGATGGCACCGCCAATCAGCAGAATGGCTGAGGCGATGCCCAGAATCCGCCAGGTATCAATATTTTTCATATCCAGAATCAGATACCGCGCCAAAGCGACGATAGCGATATAAAGCGGAATCTTGATCGGCAGCTCGCCGGACTCGTAATACACTGCCACCATAGTGATGACTTCAAGATAGATAAACAGCAACAACAGGTCGGTTAAAGACACAAAGCTGTTATCGACCATGATTTTAATTTCGATACCAATGGCTACCAACGTTGCCAGTGCTACCACAATGAGGCCGAAATCCTGCGCCAGGGCAAGCGAACGGCTCACCGATTTTTTTACTTGGTGCTCCATAGGTGTTACCTCATCTTATTAACACACCCACAGGGAACAACTGTTTTTTAAACATGCTCATGGAGTTGTTTAAGAAGCAGAGATCCGTTTGTGGATTGGCGATACTAACAGCAAAAATAGACAAGGATTTGTCCTGAAGTCCTAAAAAATCCATGTTGTGGACTCAGGAGCAAATGGTTTATTTCAAGATAAAGCGAGTGGAGACAAGGGTTTAGCTGCAAATGCAATAGGTTTTATACAGTGTCAGACGCTTATCAGCCGCAGACGCTGTTACGAATGAGCCAGACAGGCCAAACAGGTAAATCGCGCGTTTTATTTGCCAATATTATTTTGATCCACAGGAGCAGGGGGGCAAGAAAGCGCAGCTTGGCGGTTCTGAACTTTGGTCAGAGTAGGGGGTTAACAGCCGATCATAGGAGTTTCAGGGCCAGGTAGGGAACCAGGTTAAAAACAATAATCAGAACTTTGTAAAAGCCCAGAAAACAGAGATAAATCGGCTTAAGCGCCGTTTCATCAAGCCCAGTGACACGGCTATGAATGCTGATTACAGATGTTCTGAACACGGTGAGTATCAGGGTGCTGAAAATTAACAGCGCGAAATTGATCACGGTCATCCAGCCAAACAGGGCAGTCAAGCTTGCGATTTCCATCATCATTCTCCCTTAACGGCGTCGGCCACCAACCAGTAACAAGATAACGCCGACGCCAATCGCGCCGGCACCTGCCCAGGTCGGCACTTGTACGGTTTCTTTTTCCTGCAGTTCCAGTTCCAATGGTCCCAGTTCTGCCTGATGGGTTTCTTTAGTGAAGCTGAAGTCACCGTAAATCAGGCCCGCGGTGCCGGCCAGAATCAATAAAACGCCGAGAATACGTGTGAATGTCATAACAAAATCCTTATCATTTGCTCACCCTCTAATCAGAATAGCATCAGGGGGTACCTGGTGGTGTAAATCCCGGCAGTCTCCGGGAGGCTGTTGCTGGCCTGGTGGCTTATCGGGATACCAGATGCGGCATAGCCCCGGCGGTGGCATGTGGCCTTCAGGCACATGATAACCATCATCGTCATAGCGATCTGATGAATACAGCGCATGAGTGGCACAGCCCGGCAAAATCAGCAGCAAGCCCAGCAGGGCACTGTGCCTGAACAGAACCAAGAGAGCCGGCTTGCTGGATTTCATCTAGACTGAGCTCATGCTACTGATGCCCTGGTGCGTTTTCACTGTTGCCTGGGCCATCTGGATCGTGGCCGGGTGGATGTTTGTGATGCAGGTGGCCATGACAGCCTGCTATTGAAAACAGAAGCAGGAGAACCGGCAGCGTCATCAACTTCTTACTCATTTGTAGCTCCTTCTTTAAGTTCATTAATGACAGTAACATTTTCAATCGGCAAATTCATGTGAAGGACTATGAAGCAATCGATTAAATTGAATGCTAGACCCACGGGGCATTGCCAAGTGCGGTCAGATAATGCTGCTCAAGGTTTTGATGCGGATGCCAGTGGTGGACTTCTTTATCACTGGATCGCCATTGGCTGGTTTTCTCTTCCGGCTTCTCATAGCGGTCAGAAGACATCAAGACCCGGGTCGCACAACCCGTGGTGAGACTACATGACAGAATCAGGCCGATTAAAACTAACAGCCTGCGGGAAAATAACGGCATGCTTGAACTGAACATGTAGTGCTCCTGAGATGATTTCTGATGATGCTATCTCAAACAGATAAATATTGCGCTAGGCGGACAGCATTTATTTTTCCGGCTATAACTGTCTCGGGCCCAGCATGATAATCAACATGCCGGCGAGCACTACAGCCACACCCAGCCAGTCAGTGATGCTGGGACGCATGCCGTCAACAGCCCATAACCAAACCAGCGCCACGCTAACATAGACACCGCCGTAGGCGGCATAGACACGACCGGCGGCATGCGGGTGCAGAGTCAACAGCCAGGCAAACAGGGCAAGGCTGATGGCCGCCGGGATTAACAGCCAGGCAGAATAGCCCTGTTTCAGCCAAAGGTAGGGCAGATAACAACCAATGATTTCTGCCAGCGCGGTCAGAATAAACAGGCTGAAAACACGGACTATTTCCATTGAGCGTTGGCCAGGTATCAGCTTAAGCTGGCTGCGGCCATTCCAATCAGGAGCTAACCGCAGCCATAGATGCTTACAGAGATTGATTGCGTTTATGTTTGCACAGGCAATCCACACTCCAGGAACCGCCGCCGGCAAACACAAAGTACAGGAACACAAAGCTGAACATCGTCGCTAACTCACCACCGTTGTTCAGTGGCCAGAAACCTTGAGGTGCGTGTACCAGAAAATAGGCGACCGCCATCTGTCCGGACAGAATAAAGGCCACTGGACGGGTAAACAGACCAATCAACAGCAGCAAGCCGCCAACGACCTCCAGCACGCCGGCTGCGCCGGAGAGTGAGAACAGCTCAAACGGGTAGCGCTGTTCAGCCGGAAAGCCGAACAGCTTTTGGGTGCCGTGGGCCATAAATAAAAACGCCGAAATAATGCGGACGAGGCTAAGAACGCGTGGTCTCCAGGCGGTAAGGAAGTTATCCATTGTTGTCTCCTTCTACGTGTGTTGGGTTTTATTGGTATTGATTTTAGGCCTGTGCTTCACGCATGAGATAAGCCGACGTCATTGACGCAAAGCTCATTAACGCGAACATTGCCAGCACAACCGCTTCACCATAAAGGCTGGCAACAATGCTGAACAGGCTGGTCAGCAAAAGAATAATGCCGATGATGGTGTTGGAAAGGGCAGTGTATATCGCTCTTTTATCCTGATCGGCAATATCGACCAGGTGTACCGAGCGCCCCAGTCGCACACCACCATAGGCAATCATCAGACTAAATAATAAGAAAGGTAAAAGCCAGGGCACATCCAGCCAATCAATCTGTGAGGCTATCACCGTGAGGGTCAGGGAAAGTCCACCGCCCAGTCCGGCAAGCAATAACACTTTACGACTGGAGCGATCCGACAGACGTCCCCAGACATAACTGCTGAGCAGACTGGCCAGCGATGAAGCGAGTAACAGCCAGCCCAGACCACTGATATTGTCCTGCATCGATTCCGCTTTCAGCGCCAGCATAAAAGGTGGTGCCAGCGCCGTTGAAACCAGTAGGGAACGGGTGATGATGAAGAGTCTCAATTCGCGGTCATCGACAAGATAACGCAGGTTTTCTCTGGCTACGCTGACCGGGTTGGCACCGCCCTCAGTGGCGCCTGCAGTCTCTTTTAAGGTCGAAAACAAAAAGCCTGCCCCCAGCCAGAACAAGGCAGCGACAAACAGACCAATAATCACAATGTTGATTTTGTCGAACAGGCCCGAGGCAATCAGCACGGCATAAGCGATAGTCATTGCCGCTGCCACGGTGGCCGCGGAGCCGGTCGCCGTGCCACGCCGGGTTTTGCCCACTGTTTTACCCAGCACATCCTTGTAGGAGACCGAGCAGGTGCTTCTGGACAGAGCGAGCAGAGTTAACAGGCTGATGATAGTCCAGCCCAGTGCTGCGCCTTCCAGAAACAGGGCCGCCATTGCCATACCGGCAGCGCACAGGCCCTGCAGTCCGCTACCAAGCGCCCAGGCATATTTTCGCCGTGGCATATTACGCACCCGGCCAGCAATAAACAGTTGTGGCAGCAGCGCGCCGGCTTCTCTTATCGGCACCAGCAGCCCAACAAATTGCGAGGCGCCCAGTGTGGTGAGGATCCAACTCAGAATCAGTTTGGGGTTGAGTAGCGCATCGGCGGTTTTAGTCAGGGAGAGTGAGAGGACATGGGTGCTGAAATTGCGCGGCTGTTCATCACAAAGCACTTCCGGGATATCACGACAGACGCGGCCATCATCCTCAGCCGTTAACAGATCATAGGCAGCCTGGGCTGTACCACCGGTCAGGGTATCAGCCGAGTGTTTTTTGCTCATGCAATGGCTGCCATGCTATTCGTCGACATCGTCCATATCCGCCTGACCCGAGAGGCGGCGGCGAATATGCGACCAGCTCATGCCGACTGCCAGCACTGCTGAGAGTAGCAACATCACAATATAGCTGAGCACGGAGACATTATTGATGCCCAGCAGGCCCAGATCGACCAGCCACCAGATAATGATGGCAAAGAAAGCAATCGCCAGTAGCAGACCAAAACCACCCAGTGACCGGAAGGTCGCACGAAGGTACACGGTCCATCCAATCAGCAGCACGATGGATATGAGTGCAAAAGGTGGGGTCAGTAATTCCCCTTCGCCAAGGCCGCTTTTGAGCCAGTGGTAATAGCTAATACCCGACGGATTGTAGGTTGCATAAACCAACACCAGCGCAAAGATAAAGCGCCACATAAATCCTCGTGAATCAAACCGCTGTGCCATGAGCTATCCTTTAGTCGTTTTTGCCATGTCGGCTCATCATAGCTTTTGTCAGGCTGTTCGCAAAGCCAAGCCAGCCAAGTCACCATCCCAAGCTTGAGGCTAGCGTATTTCAAAGCCTGTCAATTCGCCATTAGCGGGGTCTTTGCGAAGATCAACATGGCTGACATTGGCAAAACGGGGACCCTGCGCCGCCCAACCAGCCATCTCATCCAAGCTGTCTACCTCGCCCTCGATGACCAATTCCACCCGGCCGTCGTGAAGGTTCCTCACCCAACCCTTCAGTCCCAGTTGCTGAGCCATTTGAAACGCTGAGTAGCGGTAGTTGACCCCTTGAACCCGGCCACTGATTAGCAATGTATAACGCTGTATTTCCATTCAACTGTTCTGATTTGTCTGCGACAAAAGTAATCGAAAAGCTAACCCAGAACATATCATGGGCAAAAAGAAATATTAAAAATATGTTTCCCTCCAGGTCGCTGCAACAGTCTCAATGATTCTCTGCAGTCTCTTGCGAGGAAAGAAGTGCAAACTTCTGCCGTATAGCTGACTTGAAGACTTCTCTCCATTCTGCGAAGTTGTAACAACATTCAGGCGGACCCTATTTCACATATAGAGGAGGAAGCTGATGATATTGGAAAAGATCAAAACGCCAGGCCTCGCACATCTCTCATATATTCTCGGCTCAAAGACTCAGGCCGCGGTCATCGACCCTCGTCGGGATTGTGATATCTATCTTGAAACGGCTCGAAGAGAGGGGCTGGAAATCACTCATATTTTTGAAACTCATCGTAATGAGGATCTGGTTTCTGGCGCCTCGATTCTGGCCGAGTTGACCGGCGCTAAAGTCATGCATGGCCCACAACCACCAGAGCCTGTGGCTTACGCGGAGGCCACGCGAGAGGGTGACACTTTCAACATCGGTCAGTTGCACATCAAGGTCCTGGAAACACCGGGTCACACCGATGATCACTTAGCCTATGCTGTGTTCGACGATCAGTATCCTGAGAAAGCGGTTGGGGTATTCACCGGCGATGCTCTCTTCATCGGCGATGTCGGCCGTACTGATTTTTATCCCGATCGAGCTGAAGAAGTGGCCGGTCTGCTTTATGACTCTCTGACAAAAATACTGACACTGGGTGATCAGGCGATCGTTTACCCTGCTCACGGTGCCGGGTCGGTCT
>CAYMEE010000046.1:0-3523 GCA_964389455.1 uncultured Methylophaga sp.
ATTGCTGCTGTAGGTGCAAGCAATTTTATACCTGAATATGCTCAATGCTTAGCTGGCATTTGCACCTAATCCCGTCTCTTTGAGTTTTGGCAAAAAGCATCGCTGCATGCGTCTGATTATCTTATGAAGACTGAAGATTTTCTTCTAACCAGTGACTGCAGCCGACCGCTGATGCGTCAGTTGGTTGAAGCGTTATTATCTGAGAGAGTAGATGTGTTTAGTCGGAAAGAGCTAAAACAGATTAGTAAAGGAATATAAAGTCACCAAAAAAATTAAGGGGGTAAAATCGAACGACTTTGACCCCTTTGATTATGTCGGCAACCATCTAAAGTGGTGGACGGCGACCGGTGATAAAAAAGATGAGGGCCAGGACCAGGCCAATGACGAATAAAATCCAGGCAATGTTAGTGGCGGTGCCAGCAATGCCGCTTAATCCCAGTACCCCTGCGATAATACCGATAATTAGAAATGTTAAAGCCCAACTCAGCATAGTGCTCTCCTTATTTAGTGAACAATTAACTGCTTCTTCATACTCAAGGATCAATGCAAGGTCTTCAACCTGGTGTCATTAAGGTTAAGCGTTGTTTACGCTCTTTACGATGACAATGCGGTTGATTCATTGTGACGATTTTCCCTAGTCGGAAAGAGCCAGTCTGAATACTCAATCACACATTATGAAATCAGATTGGATTGGGCATTAAGACAAATCGATCGACTCAGCCTTCTTTGATGGTCCTCCCCCCGCATAATGACGGGGAGAGGGCCGTCTCGTTTGTTAAATCAATAACGGGGCAATTACCAGGCTGACAATTGCCATGACGTTGATGAGGATGTTCATCGACGGGCCGGAGGTGTCCTTGAGTGGATCACCGACGGTGTCACCGACTACGGCGGCTTTATGCACTTCTGAGCCTTTGCCGCCATGATGGCCTTTTTCGACATGCTTTTTGGCGTTATCCCAGGCGCCGCCGGCATTAGCCATCATCAGTGCCATCATGACGCAGCAGATAAGGGCGCCACCGAGCATGCCGCCAAGTGCTTCTGCCCCCAGCCCGAAACCGACCACAATAGGGGCGACCACGGCCAGCGTACCGGGCAAGATCATTTTATTGAGAGCAGCTTTTGTGGCGATATCCACACAGCGTGCGGTATCCGGTTTGGCAGTACCCTCCAAAAGTCCCGGAATTTCCTTAAACTGCCGGCGGATTTCATGAATCATATCGAAAGCAGCATCGCCCACCGCCGTCATCGTCAGTGCACTCACCAGGAAGGGGAAAATACCACCCAGGAACATGCCCATCAGCACCAGTGGATTATTAATCAGCAACGCAAAGCTCGGATCGCCCAGTGTGATGGTTTCGATATAAGCACTGATAATCGCCAGTGCTGCCAACGCTGCCGCGCCAATGGCAAAACCCTTACCGATGGCGGCGGTGGTGTTACCGAGTTCATCCAATGAGTCGGTGATATCACGGGTCTCTTTACCCATTTCCGCCATTTCAGCAATGCCGCCGGCGTTATCCGCAACCGGACCGTAGGCATCAATTGCCATGGTGATACCGACGGTGGCGAGCATACCCACAGCCGCAATACCAACACCGTAAAGATCAGCAAAATAGCTGGCGGTGAAAATAATGGCTGCAATGGTCAGCACCGGCACGGCAACAGACTGCATGCCAAGGGCAAGCCCGCCAATCATGACGGTGGCAGGACCCGTTTCGCCACTGGCGGCAAGTTTACGAACCGGTGCACCACCGGTGTAGTACTCGGTGCTGAGGCCGATTACGATGCCGCCAATCGCGCCTGACAGCACGGCAATCCAGAGGTTGGTCAAACCACCCAGACTGGTAATGAGTAGCCAGGACACGATGATAAACAGCAATGACGCGCCCATGGTGCCAATGCGAAGCGCGACTTCCGGGCTTTTTGCTGAGAACAGTTTGACGGCAAGAATACCGGCTACCGAGCAAAGCAGGCCCACAGAGGCCAGCGCCAGCGGCATGAACATCAGAGTAGCCTGTGAATCGGCCAGCTGGCTGACTGCCACCGCGCTCATGGTGGAGGCAATCGCGATACTGGCGATCATGGCACCGCAGTAAGATTCGAATATATCCGAGCCCATACCGGCGACGTCGCCGACATTATCACCGACGTTGTCGGCGATGACGCCTGGGTTCCGCGGATCATCCTCGGGTATACCGGCTTCGACTTTACCCACTAGATCGGCGCCAACATCAGCTGATTTGGTGTAGATACCGCCACCGACACGGGAAAACAGCGCAACCGATGAAGCGCCCATACCAAAGCCGTGAATGGTATGCGCCGTATGTGGATCACTGCCGTAAAGCAGGTAGAGAATCCCAAGGCCTAACAGGCCCATAGCCGCAACAGTGAGCCCCATGATCGAGCCACCGAAAAAAGCCACCGTCAGTGCTTCAGACGCCCCTTTGTCTCTTGCGGCTATTGCGGTGCGGACATTGGCCTGGGTCGCGGAGTACATACCGATAAAACCGGCCGATGCCGAACTGATAGCACCCACAAAAAAGGCCAGCGCAGTGTGCCAGCCTAAATCCGAAAGCCCGAGGCCGATGATGCAGATCAAACAGAAAATAGCGAGACGCGAGTATTCAGCTCGCATAAAGACCATGGCACCCAGATGTATCTGATCGCCGATATCCACCACATTACCGCTGCCCGGCGAGTGTGATTTCACCTTTTTATAAACAAGAAAGGCACAGAGTAGTCCAAAAATTCCCAATATGGCCGGGACGGTGCTGAGTGACGTCATAAGTCTTACCTCGTTATTATCGTTAGAAAAGTCTTGCGGGGTGGAACTCCTTGCTATGAATTTTGGTGCTCGGTTTTTTATACCTGTATCGTATCGGCAAGTAAAGTCAGGGGCTTAGACGCAATGGAGAATAGGTTTTGATGCTTGAGTGGCTTAGTTTTGCCCTGGCAGGGGTAGTAGCCGGTTTTGCCGCGGGTCTATTCGGGATTGGCGGGGGCCTGATTATCGTCCCGATACTGGTCACGGTCTTTAGTTGGCAGGGGATGTCAGCCGATATTGCTATTCATGTGGCGATAGGTACTTCACTGATGACGATTAGTGTGACTTCCTTATCCTCGATGCGGGCCCATCATCGATACGGTATGACTGAGTGGCCGCTGGTATTGCGTTTGGCGCCGGGGCTGATTATCGGCAGTCTGGGCGGTGCCGTGATTGCTGCCAGCCTGTCCAGCAGCCTGTTGCAGGTGATTTTTGGCCTGTTTGCGATTTTAATGGCGGGCAGAATGTGGCTGCCTCCACCACAGGTTCTATCATCAAACCTGCTCTCAAAGCTGTTTATGAATCTTTTCGGCACGCTCACCGGTGTTATTTCCGCCATGGTAGGCATTGGTGGTGGCACACTGGTTGTGCCTTATTTGGTGATGGCGGGGCAGTCGATGCAGAAGGCTGTGGGCACCGCGGCTGCCTGTGGGTTCCCCATAGCAGTCAGTGGCGTGATAGGCTTTATCTGGATGG
>CAYMEE010000046.1:3623-17131 GCA_964389455.1 uncultured Methylophaga sp.
GCTGCCTGTGGGTTCCCCATAGCAGTCAGTGGCGTGATAGGCTTTATCTGGATGGGCACACAGGTGCATAAAATAGAAGGTGAATGGCTGACCGGTTTTGTTCATTGGCAGGCCTTTATCGGCATTATTCTGACCAGCGTGTTTATGGCGCCGCAGGGAGCCCGACTGGCCAGGCATTTATCGCATAGAAAACTGAGTCGGTTATTCTCTCTGTTGTTGCTGGCGGTGGGGCTGATGCTGCTCAGCCGCAGTTGATTTTAAGCGGAGGTGTCATCATGAGGAAGTGGATCTGCACAATATGCGGCTTTGTCTATGATGAAGCTGAAGGCATGCCTGAAGAGGGCATCATGCCGGGTACATCCTGGGAGGATGTCCCTGAAGACTGGGTTTGTCCTGATTGCGGTGCACCCAAGGAAGACTTTGAAATGATTCCACTCGAGGAATAAGCGCAGATTTCACTCCGGTTGAGTTTAACCCGACTGCTTTTTCTTTTATAATCAGCGGATTTATTCAAACTCAATAAACTGGAGCATTACAGCTATGAATCTCGACCGTGTTGGATCGGGCAAGAATCTGCCACAGGACGTTAACGTCATCATCGAAATTCCTTCACACTCCGATCCGGTGAAGTATGAAGTCGACAAAGAAACCGGTGCCTTGTTTGTTGACCGCTTCATGAATACGGCGATGTTCTACCCCACAAACTATGGTTATATTCCGCACACATTGTCTGACGATGGCGATCCGGTCGATGTGCTGGTGATGAGCCCGTATGCACTGATCAGCGGCTCGGTGGTTGCTTGCCGTCCGGTTGGCATGCTGAAAATGACCGATGAATCAGGTGTCGATGCCAAAGTGATCGCCGTGCCCCACGATAAAATGTATGACCACATCAATGATATTGGTGATGTTTCACAACTGCTGCTGGATCAACTGGCTCACTTCTTTGAACACTACAAAGATCTGGAAAAAAACAAATGGGTCAAAATCGAAGGCTGGGTAGGTAAAACTGAAGCCGAGCAGGAAATTGTGGCCAGTGTTGAGCGCTTCAAAGCGGCACCCGTCAAACCACAATTCTAAATTTTCATTCAGTATTCAAGTTAACCGGCGAGCTGAGCGTTCAGTCTCGCCGTTTTTTTATAAAGTGAATAAACATGACACAACTCATCCTGCAGGGTACCGCCCTGAACCGGCAACAGGCCGAGGCAATTGCTCATGACTTCAATGGCGAGTTGAACTGGCGGCAACAGTTTGCCCTTATCGACTCGGTCAATATCAGCCAGGAAAATCTGCACAGCCTGCGTCAACAGTTTGATTTCGATATCAATGCCTTGCCGGAAGCGTTTGCTGATATTCAGCCAGGCCTGCTGGTGACGGATATGGATTCGACGCTGATCAGCATCGAATGTATTGATGAAATCGCCGATTTTATGAACATCAAACCGCAGGTCGCCGAGATTACCGAGGCGGCGATGCAGGGTGAAATTGATTTCGAAACTTCGCTCAGAAAACGTGTGTCTTTGTTAAAAGGCCTTGATGTATCGGTTCTGGAACGGGTTTATGACGAGCGCCTGCAACTCAATCCGGGGGCCGAAATCATGGTGGAGACACTGAAAGCACAGGGTATCAAGCTGGCATTGGTGTCAGGTGGATTTACCTTTTTTACCGACCGGCTCAAGCAGCGCTTGGGTCTGGATTTCACCCAGGCGAATGTGCTGGGAGAAAAAGACGGCAAACTCACCGGCGAAGTCGATGGACCCATTTGTGGTGCACAGGCAAAGGCTGACTTTCTGCAGCAATGCTGTGAACGACTTGGTCTGAACCCAAAGCAGGCGATTGCCGTCGGTGACGGTGCCAATGACTTATTAATGATGGAACCGGCCGGTTTGAGTGTGGCATACCACGCCAAACCCAAGGTCCAGGCGCAGGCGGATACAGCCGTCAATCACAATGGTCTGGAAGCCATTCTGGGGTTGTTGCAGCTTGAATATAACTAGCCTAAGCTTGAAATTAAGACAAGCGACCCCATTTCTACTACAGAATTTTTTAGCAATTACGAGGATCAACTAATGGATGTTATGGAGCGGATTAAACAGGCGATCGAAGGTAACGATGTCATCCTGTTTATGAAAGGCACGCCCGAATTCCCACAATGCGGCTTTTCAAGCCGTGCATCACAGGCAGTCGCTGCTTGTGGTTCAGAGTTTGCATATGTCAATGTACTGGCGGAGCCGGAAGTCCGTGAAAATCTGCACCGTTATGCAGACTGGCCGACTTTCCCACAACTGTACATCAACGGTGAACTGGTGGGCGGTTGCGACATCATCATGGAGCTGTATGAAAACGGCGAATTGAAAAAAATGGTTGAAGAAGCCACTGCGAGCTAAGAGAACGCATGACTGACGAACACGATCACGACTGGCACGAAAACGACTACGCAGTCGCCCCGGCCAAGCCCGATTTGAAGCGACCACCCAAGTATCGGGTGATTATGCTCAATGACGACTATACGCCCATGGATTTTGTGGTTGAGGTTCTGGAAACCCTATTTGGTATGGGGCGTGAACGTGCCACACGCACCATGCTGCAAGTTCACACCGAAGGCAGTGCCTTGTGTGGTATTTTCACTTATGAGATAGCTGAAGCGAAAGTCGAACAGGTCAACAGCTATTCTCAGCGCCACGGTCATCCATTGCAGTGTACGATGGAAGAGGAATGACCCGTTCGATAGCTGAAACTGAACTCAGTTTTTATTTGTTCAGCGATGCAAGCAATTAGGTGGAACGCAAGATGTTAAGCAAAGAACTCGAACAGACTCTCAGTCAGGCATTCAACTACGCGCGTCAGCGCTCGCATGAGTTTCTCACAGTTGAACATCTGCTGTTGGCCCTGCTGGAAAATGGTCAGGCGCTGGCCGTCCTTAAGGCCTGTAATGTCGATATTCCGGCACTGCGCCAGGAACTGAGTGATTTTCTGGCAGACAACCTGCCGACCCTGCCCGAGGACAGTGAACGCGAAACCCAGCCGACGCTGGCATTTCAGCGTATTCTGCAACGTGCGGTGATGCATGTGCAGTCCTCCGGCGGAACCGAAGTCACTGGTGCCAATGTGTTGGTATCTATCTTTTCTGAACAGCAATCTCAGGCCGTCTATCTGTTGCAGAAACAGGACGTGACTCGCCTCGATGTCGTCAATGCCATCAGCCATGGCGGTATTGATGAAGTCGTTGAAGAAACTGACGAAGAAACCAAAATCGACGCAGAAGAGGGCGGTGAGGATGGCAAAAACCCGCTGTCACTTTACGCTGAAAACCTCAATGCCTCCGCCAAGAAAGGTCGTATCGATCCTTTGATTGGCCGGGCGATGGAACTCGAGCGCACACTGCAGGTGCTGTGCCGTCGTCGCAAAAACAATCCGCTGTTTGTCGGTGAGGCCGGTGTTGGTAAAACCGCACTGGCAGAAGGTCTGGCCCGTCGTATTGTGCAGGGTGATGTACCTGAGGTACTGGAAGACACCGTCATCTATTCATTGGATATGGGCGCACTGGTGGCTGGTACCAAATATCGAGGTGATTTTGAAAAACGCCTGAAAGCCTTGCTGCGTGAACTCAAAAAACAACCTGGTGCGATTCTCTTTATTGATGAAATCCACACCATGATTGGGGCCGGCAGCGCCGGTAACAGCACCATGGATGCGGCAAACCTACTGAAGCCTTTGCTGGCCAGTGGCGAGCTCAAATGCATCGGTTCAACGACCTATCAGGAATATCGCGGTATATTTGAACATGACCGTGCCCTGGCGCGTCGTTTCCAGAAAATCGATGTGCCGGAGCCAACGGTCGCAGAAACTATAGAAATTCTGAAAGGCTTGAAACCAGGCCTGGAAGAACACCACAACGTGCGTTACTCGCAGGCAGCCATTGAGCAGGCGGCAGAGCTGGCACATCGTCATATCAACGATCGCTTTCTGCCTGACAAGGCCATTGATGTGCTGGATGAGGTCGGTGCGGCTCAACGCATTGCCCCCAAATCCAAACGCAAAAAACTGATCGGCGTGAATGACGTGCAGGCGATTGTCGCCAAGATCGCGCGCATTCCGGCCAAGACGGTCAGCAACGCCGATAAAGACAATCTGCGTAAGCTGGAAGATAACCTGAAGCACGTGATCTTCGGCCAGGATGAGGCCATTTCTGCCTTGAGCTCTGCGATTAAAATGGGCCGCTCAGGTCTGGGTCATCCTGAAAAACCCATCGGCGCCTTCCTGTTTGCCGGTCCGACGGGTGTCGGTAAAACCGAAGTCACACGTCAGCTCGCTCATAACCTGGGTGTCGACCTGATTCGTTTCGACATGTCCGAATACATGGAAAGCCACACCGTATCGAGACTGATTGGTGCACCGCCGGGCTATGTCGGTTTTGATCAGGGCGGTCTGTTGACCGATGCCATCATCAAACAACCGCATGCGGTCCTGCTGCTGGATGAGATTGAAAAAGCGCATCCGGATGTGTTCAACCTGCTGCTGCAGGTCATGGACCACGGTACGCTGACTGACAATAACGGACGCAAAGCTGACTTCCGTCATGTGGTACTGGTGATGACCAGTAATGCCGGTGCTGCTGAAATGAGCAAAACTTCAATCGGCTTCACCAAGCAGGAGCATCAGACTGACGGTACTGAAGCGGTTAAACGGACCTTCACACCTGAATTCCGTAACCGTCTGGATGGCATCATTCACTTCAAACCGCTGCAGAAAGATGCCATTCTGCGTGTGGCGGACAAAGCGGTACTTGAACTGGAAATGCTGCTTCAGGATAAAAATGTCACCATCGAGATCGATGACAAAGCCCGTCAGTGGCTGGCCGACCATGGCTACGATGTGCTGATGGGGGCAAGACCGATGGCACGTCTGGTTCAGGAGAAAATCAAACGCCCATTGGCTGATGAACTGCTGTTCGGCAAGCTCAGTCAGCGCGGCGGCCATGTCCGTGTCACATTACAGGATGATGAAATTCATCTTGAGATGGAAGATGCGGCAGAATCAGTTGATTCCTGACCGCATTTCAACGTTTGTTTCCATAGCAATAACTGAGCCCGATAGTGAACACTATCGGGCTCAGCTGTTTATGGGTATAGATATTAGATTTAGCTGATTGTTAAAAAGTTATTCACCTCGGGAACTTTTTCCTAAAGTCTATTTTAACTAGCGTCTGCAAGTGATTGATTTTGCATTGAGGCTATGTAAGTAATTGAAAATAATGAAAATAATTTCTTGGTTATTTTTTAACCATTTTGAGGGGGGGCTTGTTGCAAGAGGCACTTAGCGACTAACCCCAAAGTTAATCACAGACTTATCCACAGAAAATGTGAGTAACTTTACAGTAATATGACACAGCAAAAAGCGGGCCATAGCTGGGTTTAAAGTTCAATGCCTTTCTGTGCTTTTATACCAGCTCGAAAAGCATGTTTCACATCCTCGATACGACTCACGGTATCGGCTGCTTCGATCACTGATTCCGGCGCACCGCGTCCGGTAATAACAACGTGCTGCATCGCCGGGCGCTCAGCAATATCTGCCAGAACTTGATTGGTATTGAGGTACTTCATCTTGAGCACGATATTGAGTTCATCCAGCAACACCAAATCGATATCCGGATCCTGTAGCAAGCGTTTACAGATCTCCCAGCCTTTCTCTGCAGAAGCAATATCCTGTTCCATGTTCTGCGTATCCCAGGTAAAACCATCACCGACCACATGGTATTCAACATCATCGGGGAAACGACGGAAAAAAGCTTCCTCGCCGGTGCTGAATGCACCTTTGATAAATTGCACCACGCCCACCTTCATATTGTGCCCCAGTGCTCTCGCGACCATGCCGAACCCTGATGAACTCTTACCTTTGCCATTACCGGTAATGACAAGCAAAAGCCCTTTATCTTTATCAGCCTGTTGGATCTGCTGATCGACAATCGACTTTTGTTTCTGCATGCGTTTGTTGTGACGTTCGGCTTTTTCCATCTGAGCTTCCAATAAAAAGGGCGGCAGAGCCGCCCTGTGAAGATTTATCGCAATTTTAAATCGACTCCAACGATACCAGTAATCCCAGTTCCCTGGTAACCCCACACAGGTTCGTAATCACGATCTGTCAGGTTTTCAACTCGTGCAAACAGGCGTGTATTGTCAGTGACTCTATAGTCAGCGCTGAGGTTGATAACAGCATAACTGCCCATTCTCACTCGAACACCATCGGCATCGACATCCTTGCGACTACCAATGTGATGAAGGCTTCCTGCAAAACGCCACTGAGCCGTGGGTTGGTAGACTAGGTCAATATTTGCCTGATGAACAGGTCGACGCAGTAATTGCTGATCATCTTCGTTTTGACTACGGGTGTAGGTGTAGTTGAGGTGAATGTCCAGTTGTTTGTTAACTTCGACACTCATATCAGCCTCAAAACCACGGATTTCCGCTTCGTTAACATTGACACTGGTACTGTCAAAACTGGGCAAGAAAATGGTGGTGATAAGGTCATCAATATCATTCTTGAACAATGTTGCACTGGTTTGAACCCTACCGTCTAACCATACCTGATCCAGACCTAACTCCCAGTTTTCACTTGTCTCTGGGTCTAAATCCGGGTTACCGAAATAAGCACTAAAAAAGTTGTTTGGTGTAAATCCATACATTTCGTAGAGTGATGGTGCCCTGAAGCCTTCACTGTATGCGGCACGGATTTGTGTCTGTGGAGTTAACTCATAGCGGGTTGCCACACGGTATGTGGTTTCAGAGTCGAAATCATCTGTGTTGTCATGACGAACTCCCAGTGTTGCAGATAGTTTTTTGGTGACCGAGATTTGATCTTGAAGGTAAAAAGCACGGTTATTTCTTTTTTCGTCAGTCATTTGTGACTGTGTGAAATCACCAAAAAGACTGCCAAAAGTGCTGAACCCATCAGCTTCCATATCCTCTTCTTCGAATTCGTAGCCGATTGTAATCAGATGGTCTTCTATGAGGTGTAAATCATTTTGTAAACTGAGCTTTTGCTTTTCGCCATCATAATTGCTTCGATCAATGTTTCCCAAAGGATCTTGTCGATCATTACGATTTTTACGTTCAATATCTGAGTGGGTTAAAGACAGTGTGGGTTGCCAACTGCCATCAAAAAACTGACCTTTAACTTCAGCACCCAGGTAGGTCTGTCGACTGCTGTTGTAGGCATCAAAGTCTTCTGATAGAAATCCATCTATATCGGTTTTTGATTCTATGTGGCGGCCGAAAACAGACGCTTGTATGTTCTGACCTTGCCAGCCAAATCGTCCAGATACCATTTTATTCTGATAGCCATCATCATCTCTTGCTATCCCTGGAGGCATGCGATCTCTGTTGGGCGCGCTGTCATTATCAGACTCATAAAGACCGCCAGTCAGAGCGTAATTGAAACTATCCTTTGAGCCAGATACGGACAATGTTTCATGGTGGGTGGATTTATTCCCAGCAGCCAGCTTGGCCCGGGCTTTTAGTGGCCCATCGCCAGCCTTAGTACGGATATGAATTACTGCACCAATGGCGTCAGCTCCATAGAGGACACTTTGCGCACCTCTGACGATTTCAATCGAATCCACGTCATCCAGTAGGAAATTACCGAAATCAAATGCGCCAGTTGGTGAACTGGGGTCATTCATCTCGATGCCATCAACCATGATTAGGGTGTGATTGGAGTTGGTACCTCTGGCAAAAACCGATGTCTGTGAGCCACGGCCACCCGTTTCAGCAACACGGATTCCAGACACGCCTTTCAAGGCATCTGCGAGGCTGTGAAATTGTTTAAGTTCAATTTCTTCTCTGGTAATAACAGAAACACTGCTTGCCGTATTTTTCACTTCTGTTGGCGTGCGCGTAGCCGTCACAACGATTTTATTGAGGTCGGTACCTGCAGCATAAGTGTTGATTGATAGGCCTGCTAGAAGAGCAGTGCCGATGACTTGGGAGAGAGTAGTTTTTTTGGATAACATCGTGTACGCCTGTGATTGACAGTATCCACCCGATACTGCTGGTAAGTCCTATCCGCTGCAGGCGTGACGAAAGCTCGGCAGAGCCGATGAAGATTCGCCACATCGCCCACCGCGACGCGAGAGTTGGGATAACAATCCCGCTGACACAGGCCGGTCTCCGGACTTACAAGCTAAAAAAACAATCGCCTTCCCATGCAGGCACAGTGGCATTGTGATTGTCTGAAACTTGAATACCGTTGCGGGGGCAGTATTGGAGTTGCCAGAGGCGCACCAATTTCCCGATTATCCTGCATTATCTGCTGCAGGCACCCGTATCAGAGCCGCAGACTCTAATCCCGAAGCTGTTTTATGTCAATTTTGTGTCAAGACACAGGAAACTGGTCACGGGCTGTCTTAGCTATTAAAATTGAACAATTTACTCGGATATTTGTTTCCAGATGACAGAAGAATTCAAAGACAAAGGTTTCGCGACCCGCGCAGTGCGCGTCGGCCATCGCCGGACGCCGGAAGGTGAGCAGTCGGAACCGATTTTCCCGACTTCCAGTTTCACTTTTGAGAGTGCAGAGCAGGCTGCGGCCCGTTTTGCCGGTGATGAGCCGGGCAATATTTATTCCCGCTTTACCAACCCGACCGTGCGTACATTTGAAGAACGCCTGGCGGCACTGGAAGGCGGTGAGTCCTGCGTGGCGACTTCGTCAGGTATGTCTGCCATTCTGTCCACCATGATGGGCTTGCTGGAAGCTGGCGACCACGTGGTCTCTTCCCTGAGCATTTTCGGCACCACGCGTGTTTTATTCGATAAGTATCTGAGCAAATTTGCTATCAGCACGGACTATGTGCAGTTGTCGAACCTGGAACAGTGGAAACAGGCGATTAAGCCAGAGACCAAAATCCTGTTTCTGGAAACACCATCCAATCCGTTAAATGAAATTGCCGATCTGGCAGCGCTCTCCCAACTGGCACATGAAAATGATTGCCTTTTGGTTGTCGACAACTGTTTCTGTACCCCGGCTTTGCAACAGCCACTGGCACTGGGCGCGGATATCGTTATCCACTCGGCCACAAAATACATTGATGGTCAGGGCCGCTGCATTGGTGGCGCGGTAGTAGGCGATGCTGAATTAGTGGGCGAGCAGGTTTACGGTTTCCTGCGCACTGCCGGGCCGACCATGAGTCCGTTTAATGCCTGGACCTTTATTAAAGGGCTGGAAACGCTGGACTTAAGAATGAAGGCACATTCTGCATCAGCATTGGAGCTGGCGACATGGCTCGAACAGCAAGCGCCAGTCAGCAAGGTATTTTATGCCGGTCTGCCCAGCCACCCGCAGCATGAACTGGCAAAAAAACAGCAGTCAGCCTTCGGCGGTATTATTGCTTTTGAAATCAAAGGCGGCAAAGCTGATGCCTGGAAGCTAATCAATTCGCTGGAGTGGCTGTCAATTACCGCTAACCTGGGTGACAGCAAAACCACAATTACCCATCCTGCGACCACCACGCATGGTCGCCTCAGTGATGAAGCCAAAGCGCTTGCTGGCATTACCGACGGCATGTTGCGTATTTCTGTCGGACTGGAAACAGTCGATGACATAAAAGCGGATCTGAGCCGGGGCTTTGCCGCGCTCTAAAACTGCGGCATAAAATCTGCATACATCACTGAAAGCGCGTTAAACGTCAGAAATTTGTCCCGTCCGTAAGGGCGGGGCAGACTGACACAACAAGATGAGTGATTATGCTATGCCATTAATCAATAAATACGTTTTACCGTTGATATTGATGCTGTTGCCTATAAGCCTGGCATCGGCGGCCCAGGAACCAGTCAGTGATGTTCGGGTCGTTATCGATGTCTCCGGCAGCATGAAACAGAACGATCCCAACAACCTCAGGGCACCGGCGATGCGTATGCTGGTCGGACTGATGCCGGAAAATGAAGCCCGTGCCGGTATCTGGACTTTTGCCAAAATGGTCAACATGCTGGTGCCATGGCGCGAAGTCAATGATGACTGGCGCCAGATTGCGATTGAAAAGTCCAGCCAAATTCACTCTCACGGCTTGTTTACCAATATCGAGCTGGCTCTGCAGAAAGCCACTGCCAACCAGAAACAGGCAGATCCCGATTACCGCCGCAGCATGATTCTGTTATCAGATGGTTTTGTTGACCTTGAGCCGGGAAAAACAGCCACACAAGTCTCACGTCAGCGCATTCTGGATAAGCTGGTACCCAGGTTAAAAGCCCTGCAGATGACGGTTCATACCATCGCGCTGTCTGATAATGCTGATCACGAATTGCTGAAAGCGCTCTCCATGGCCACTGACGGCTGGTATCGGCAGGCTGATACAGCAGAAGACTTGCAGCGCATCTTCCTGCATCTGTTTGAACAATCCACTAACCGGGACACGGTGCCACTCGCAGATAACCAGTTTTCAATTGATGAAAGCGTGGAAGAAATGACCGTACTGGCCTTTCGCAAACCTGGTTCAGCCGCCACTAAATTGCAGTTGCCGGATGGTTCTACTATCGGCCAGACTCAGCAGACCGACCGCATACGCTGGTTGCATGAAAACAGTTTTGACTTGATCACGATTGACAAACCCGTGCCGGGACAATGGCAAATCAATGCAGAACTTGATCCAGATAATCGGGTGATGGTGGTGACCGATATGCAACTTCAAACCAGTGATTTACCTAACAACGTGCTGGTCGGCGAACAGTTTGATTTTGAAGCAAGACTGACCGAGCAAGGTGAAGTCATCACCCGGCCAGCGTTTCTGAAACTGGTTGATGGCCAGTTGGTTCGTCAGAAAGCGTCCGGACAGACCGAGTTGTCATTGAACAGAAACACGGATGAAGCAGTGTATCGCGCAACTCTCGGGACCGGTTTCGAGGCGGGGCGTAATGATGTTATTGTCACGATGAAAAGTGATACTTTTGAGCGCCAGCGTCGCCAGAGCATTAATGTGATTGCCGCGCCTATTTCTGTTGAGACTACTCAACTTGAGCAAGCTGCACGCAGTCACCGGATTGAGGTCGAAGCCGACAATGAACTCATCAATCCCGAGTCGCTGTCGATAAGCGCCCTATTAAGAGCGCAAGGTGGTGAGGAATGGCCTTATGAAATGCTCAAAACCGAGGATAACCGCTGGCGGCTGACACTCACCGATTTAGAGCCGTCACAGGATTACAATTTGTCTTTGCAACTGCGTGGTTCGACGCCTGAAGGCAGACAGGTTTTCCTGCAACCCGAAACCATTACGCTGACGGATAACAGCGTGGTAGAGGCTGAAACTACAGAGACAGTCACACCTGCGCAGGGGCAAGAACCGGCAATGCCAGAAACACCGCAAGACACCCCTGAAAAAGCCGTAGTCGAAGAGTCGCAAGCCAAGACGCAAGCGCCTGAGGTAGAGGAAAACCTCTCAGAGCCGATGTCCGATACGATGAAATTACTCATTGGTAATGGCGTCATTCTTATCTTGTTACTGGCTGGTGTTATCTGGTGGCGTAGACAAACAGCTTCAGCTGTTCCGGCAGGAGAATTGATTTAATGAGCTTCACTGATCCTATTCTCGAACTACTCGCTTATGAAGTGGCTTTCATCTTTGCAGTGATAGCCGGTGTGCTGATTTTCAAGAACCTGAAAAGACATCGCCGCGTCAATGCAGAGACTGGCAAAACGGTTAAGCAAATCAAAAACAATCAGGAGCAGCGCGCGCTTCACATTAAATCCCTGCTGTCTGAACAATACGGCCTTGAGGGCGAAGCACTGGACACCCGTGCCGCAGAGTTTCTCGACAGGGAAAAACTGATATATAAAAATCTGCTGAAATCTTTTGTCGAACAGGATGGCAAGGCCTTTGCGAACTTGCCTGAACAGGTCGAACAGGCCATTGATTCTGCACTTACTATTCTTCCACAAACTATTGAGCAGCGAGAAGAAGCCGAGAGCGAAGCAGATTTTGAAACGGTCATTGAACCCGAAGCAGACGAAACAGAACAGTCTCTGCCTGGTGAAGCCGAACAAGCTGCTGTTTCGCCAGAAGCTGATGAAAGCACAGAAGACGAGGAAAAGTTATTCAGTGATAGCAGTTTTATGGACACTCAGTACGAGACTGAAAATGAAATTGAGTCCACAGAAGCGCTTGAATCAAATGATGAGGCTGAAGAACAAAGTAGCGAGCAGATAAACGACGAAGAACTGTCATCGGAACAAGCCGCGAATGAAAAACCTGAGGAGCAGAGCCAGACGGCCGTTCAAGCTGATGAAGAAGAGTCACTGCGAACAGATGAAATAGATGCCTTATTGGAGGGCGAGTCTTTTGATCTGGAGGGCGATTTCACAACTGAAACCGAGGCAGTTACTGAGCAGGAGGGCGATGAGGAAAAGGTCGGGTCAAATAACCTGGATAGACCTCAAGATTCTGAGAGCTCGAGCGCTAATTTAGCGGATAAAGGGGCAGAAGAGGCTGAAGATAACTTTGATATCACGGAAATTGACGGCAACATCGCGCTCGATGAGGAATATGCCAATGCTGGCTTGCGCGACGAAGATATCGATCGCTTTGCTGACAGTAGTGAAGAAGTTGAAATTCCGGGTGACCCTGAGAATTTGCATTCGGCTATCAGCGCGGATGTGGATCACGCTGAGGCTACCTTTGAATCCGGGGCAACACCTGAGCCATCTCAGCAACCTGAACCTGTAGACCCTGAACCCCAAAGATCAAAAATAAACAGCCTCAAACAATACCTGAAGGCAGACAGTTTCAACTTCAAGCCTCAGACCTCGCCAGAGCCTGAGACTGGTGCAGTTAGCGCTGGTGGTGAAGACGTTACCATTACGCAGGAGAATGACTCAGAGACTGAAAAACCACTTTCTGACATTGCTGCTGACTCAACATCAGTCGAGCAGCAGGACGTCACTGAAGCGCTGGAACAAAACGAAAGTCTGAATAGCATTATTGAATCAGAGTCTGCCCAAGATCCACATCCCTCAGATGAAGAATGGTCAGAAACAGAGTCTCACACTGAAACAGTAGTGGAAGATGAGTCGTTAACGGCTGAGACAGAAAAAGCAGATGAAGAGGAGCCTCAGTCAGAAGATATGGAAGCGGTAGGAACCTCAGATTCCAATGATGATATTGATGCATTGCTGGATTCCGTGGCCGAGTCCGATCTGTTACTCACTGACGAAGAGACTCCAGAAACCACGTCGCCTGCGAGTGAGGGTTTGCCTGATGAGGCAGAAGGTCTCAATGAACCTTTATTAGCTTCAGACCATGCTTCTGAGCCGGAACTTGAGCAGGATATCGACGAGCCGCTTATGGAGGTGGCTACTGAGCGGGACTGGGAAAACTCAGATACCTTCTCAGCAGAGGATATTGAGTCGATCTTGGCGCCGCAACAGCAGCAGGAATCAGAGACTTTACAACCAGCAGCTGAACCACAAAATATTGCAGAGCCAGAGCCAGAGCCAGAGCCAGAGCCAGAGCCAGAGCCAGAGCCAGA
>CAYMEE010000047.1:0-16937 GCA_964389455.1 uncultured Methylophaga sp.
AGCAAAAGCCAGTGCCGCTGAATAATGTCAGCCTGCGTTACCAGATTGATGCGAAGAAAAGCAGTGCCAGTTTTCATCTTGAACCGCAACTGGACGGGGTGTCAGCAGTCAATGCTGAACTAGAAACCGCGGGCCTGTCGACGCTGCTAAGCAATCCAGAACAAGCAGCACTGAACGGTAATATCACCACGGCAGTTCGCGATCTGTCCCAGTTGGAATTATCGCATCCGGCATTTGGTGAATTGAAAGGTCAGCTAGATATCAACCTTGATATCGGTGGTACGGTTGCTCAACCGGCGATTGAAGGACAAGCCACTCTGCAGGGCGGGGAAGTCGCCATTGTGGATGCTGGTATCGTTCTGAAGCAGGTTCAGCTCGATGTTGACGGCAATCTTGACGAGGTCAATTTCGACTTTCAGGCCCGATCCGGAGAGGGCACGATGACCGGTGACGGCGCGTTTGAGCTGACCGAGTCCAGTTGGGCTTTGAGCATCAATATCAAGGGCCGGGAATTTGAAGCCATGAACACACCGGAAGCTTTGGTGATAGCCGAGCCCGATCTGACCGTATCGGTCACGCCGGAGAAGACCCTGGTCAAAGGTAAGGTTCATATCCCACGTGCTCAAATAGAACCGACTCAGTTCAACTCAACGATCAGTCCGAGCCGTGATGTGGTTGTTGTGAGTGATGAAGAAAAAACAGACGCTGCTGCTGCGGTGACCGAAATTGATATCACCGTCAGTCTGGGCGACAAAGTCAAACTTAAAGCGATGGGCTTCCAGGGCCGCCTGACAGGCTCTCTGAGGGTATTTGGCAAGACCAGTGATGTGCTGCTGGCCAATGGTGAAATCAAAGTTAAAGACGGCAGTTATATCGCTTATGGCCAGAACTTACATGTCGATGATGGCAGTATCCGATTTGCCGGGGGACCTATTGATAATCCTGAACTGGACATCAAAGCGGTGCGTAAAGGCAAGGAATACCAGGCTGGACTGCATATTCAGGGTACCGCGGCCTCACCGCAGGCGGATCTGTTCTCAGATCCCAGTATGAGCCAGGACAATATTCTCTCCTACCTGCTGCTGGGTAAACCGCTGAACCAGGCCAGTGCCACCGATGCGGCGCTGCTGGCCTCGGCAGCAACCGGCATGGGGCTGCAGAATGGGGCCATGATTGGCGACCAGATCGCCAGCACCTTTGGGCTTGATGAGTTCTCAATTGAGGGCGACAGTGCCGAGAACGCGGCGGTACAAGTCGGTAAGTATCTGTCGCCAAAACTCTATCTAAGTTATGGCATTGGGGTATTTGAGTCGGTCAGCACGGTGGAGCTGCGTTATCAGCTCAGTAAGATATGGGCGCTGAAAGCTGAGTCTGGCACCGAAAGTGGCGTCGATTTACTTTACACCTTTGAACGTGGTGGCCCGCAAGACTGACAGATACAAAAAAGCCCTGCAGTGCAGGGCTTTGATAAGCGTATGAGGTTCTGTAGCAGCAGGCTGCCAAGAAACTTGAGCCTGCCTGGCATCAAACGCGGTTTTTCTCTCTGATTTCGTCCAGCGTTTTACAGTCGATACAAAGAGTCGCGGTTGGACGCGCTTCCAGGCGACGGATACCGATTTCAGTACCGCAGGATTCGCAAAATCCGTAATCGCCTTTTTCCAGGTCGATCAGTGATTCGTCGATTTTCTTAATCAGTTTGCGTTCACGATCGCGAGTACGCAGTTCCAGAGTAAATTCCTCTTCCTGGGTCGCACGATCATTGGGGTCAGGGAAGTTGGCTGCTTCGTCCTGCATGTGGTGAACAGTACGGTCAACTTCTTCACGCAATTGAGCACGCCATGTCATCAGAATGTGACGGAAATGCTCAACCTGAGCGTCGTTCATATATTCTTCGCCTGCCTGCTCCTGATAAGGAGTGAACTTAGCGTCGACTTGAGTGTTTTCCATGTTGAAACCTCATACTTTTAAAACCAAGGGCGAATCTATACCAGAACGCCCCCGCATGTGCAAAACTAAAATTTAATTTTAGCCCATTTCATCCGGCAAAAATCGTTAATGAAGCAATTAAAATCGGTAATTTTTAATTAACTTCGCAAAATGCCGTCAATCGCCCTCATGAGCGGCTTTGGCGCGGTCAGCCGCGCACGACAACCAGCCAAATCAAGTTGAGCCTGGACTAATCGAAAGTATAAAGCGCTGTTATCCATGACAAGTGGTAAATAGAGCCTTTTTATTACCTTCAACAATCCCATCATACGCCTGATAAAAAGCGTAAGATCAAGCCCCGGTCGGCAAAAACTCAGCGTTATGTACAATTCACATTAACCTTGCCGACATCAGGCAGCAATAAGCGTTTAATTTTGAAGGGAGATTCATGAGCACGCCGATCAGCAAACGAGCACAGGCTATTTCACCATTTCATGTGATGGATATTCTGGCTCAGGCTAAAACACTGCAGGCACGCGGGCATGACATCATTCATATGCAGGTGGGGGAACCCGACTTTGAGACGCCGAGACCCATTATAGAGGCAGGCATCAAAGCCTTAGATCAGGCCCGAACCCATTACACGCCGGCACTGGGTTTGCCCGAACTCAGACAAGCCATTGCGGATTGGTATCTAACGCATTACAAGGTGAGGGTCTCGGCAGATCGCATCATCGTCACGCCTGGCGCTTCCGGTGCTTTGTTACTGGCCATGGGGGCTTTGCTGGATAACGGTCGGAAAGTCATGCTGGCTGACCCCGGGTATCCCTGTAACCGTCATTTCGCCCGCTTTGTTGAAGCAGAGGTCAACGCTGTCCCAGTCACTGCTGAGAGCCACTATCAACTCACAGCACAACATGTCGAAGACTACTGGGATGCACAGACCAGCCTCGCACTGGTGGCATCCCCATCCAACCCAACCGGCACCGTGTTAAACCAAGAAGAATTAGCAGCTTTATCTAAGGCGGTTAAAAAGCAGCAGGGTACTTTACTTGTTGATGAAATTTATCATGGCCTGACCTATGACGGCTTTGAGGCGCCAACAGCGCTGGCCGTCGATGATGAAGCCTTTGTGATCAACAGTTTCTCTAAATTTTTCGGCATGACAGGCTGGCGGTTGGGCTGGTTGGTCGTGCCCGAAGGTTATACCGAGGTCATGGATCGTCTGGCACAAAATCTCTATCTCGCTGCACCGACCATGTCGCAGTATGCTGCTCTCGCAGCGTTCGACACCAACACGCTTGATATACTCGAAGCGCGTCGTCAAACGCTGCAGCATCGTCGGGACGCATTAATGCCAGCTCTGGAGCAGGTTGGCTTTAGATTTGCCGTGAAACCACAGGGTGCGTTTTACCTATACGCTGATTGTTCTGCGCTGTTGAGTGATAAGCTTCCGGATAGCATGGCACTGTCTCGGTTCCTGCTGAAAGAAGCGGGGGTAGCCATGACACCGGGCCTGGACTTCGGCGCGTTCCAGGCAGATAAGCACTGCCGTTTTGCTTACACAACCGTCGAAGATCGTTTAGTGACAGCAGCGAGTAGAATCGAAAGCGCTTTGAAAAGCTAAATTCAGTCAGTTAACGCTATGAGTCTGTCTTCGAAAAAGGAAAACTCTGGAGAGATTGAATGGATAGGATGATGAATGCGTCGCTGTTTCTGGCTTTCATTGGAGCGGCTATGTTCGCTTATGGCTGGTTCAGCGCTCCTGAAGCGATGTCTTTGATTCAACAATTACAGATGGAGATAGAGCTTCAGCAGGCGTATCAGGCAAAGGCTGACAGAGCCACGTTTATGCAGTTGTCAGGCTGTGCCTTAGTTGGGATTGGATTGATTTCCTTCGTCATCATCCGTTCAGTGAAAATCCACAAAAAACCAACAAAAAAGGGTTAAACGCAGCATTCCTGTCTATCCTGACTCTACTCATGCGATACAAGCTCAATGATGAAAGCATTACTGCACAACGCATAGCTGACAAACTCTGATCTGCACTTGATATGCATGCCGCCGAACGCGTCATGGATTTGTGGCAGTCTGTGTTTTGTATTTCAGCTTCTCTGTCACAAGGCTGTGACTCTCGGTTAAGTCACAGTATTCATCTTTTTCACACCCTATACTCACAGCTCCAATTTCATCGTGTCAGCCATTTGAATGCTGACCGTTGATGCCGTAATTAAAATTTCAGGGTTCTGTGTGTCAGAGAGAGTCAGCTATTTCGATATTCTTCGAGCTATCGCCATTATCGGTGTCGTGGCTATTCATGCATCGGGGACTGGACTTCAGTTTGATGCCGAGAGTATGAACTTTCACTTCACCTTTTTGTGGCGCAATCTACTGAACTTTTCAGTGCCTTTGTTTCTGGCCATATCCGGTTTTTTTCTTGTTAAGAAACAGTTTTCAGGCCTGAGTGATTACACTTCATTTCTGAAAAAGCAGGTTCCACGTGTTTATATTCCGGTCTTTATCTGGTCGTTGGTCTGGCTTGCCATCTCGGTTGTCATATATAAACAGGCTGTCTCTGATGAAGTCATTAAATTGCTTACTTTTCAGTCCAGCGGGCCGTATTATTTCATTGCTTTGATCATTCAGTTTTACATCCTGCTACCGGTGATGGGACGATTGGCCAATCCTCGTGGACTGATTCTCAGTGTGATTGTCAGTATTTTGCTTACAGGTCTGATCTACTACCTGAGATATTTCATGAATGTGTCCATGCCGTTTATCGTTTACGCAGGTAATTTCATGACCTGGATGATGTTTTTTGTATTGGGAATGTATCTGGGCAAGGTATCGAGAATAAAAATATCCAACCCAATTCTGCTTGCTCTCACAATGGTTTTTTACGGTTTATCCTGTGTCGAGTCCTATCTGCTGTTTTACACATTTGATCAGGCCGGCAATGCGGTTACTGCGGTCAAAGCCTCATCATTTCTGTATTCATTTTTTATGATCCTGTTGCTTTTCAAGAATCAGAACTGGATTCAGTCAGCCATACTTAAAAAGCTGGGGGAGATGTCTTTCGGCATATACCTGGTTCATATGTTTTTCCTCCAAGCAGCTGTCATGGTCACCACCCGCCTGTATTCACCATTGCAGGACATGTCGGTCTTATATCAGTTCTCTCTGGTGATGCTGGTGCTTACAAGCTGTGGTTTTTGTATTTTTGTATCACGCTATGTATTGACGACTAAACACAACAGATTGATCGGATTTAACTGAATGTCAGAGTCAGCCTTGCTCTTACCTTATGAATTTTGAAGTAGTTCACAAAATTATCTTTAGTGTTGGTTGGAAACAAAGCGCTGCAAAGGTAAATTAGGGAGATGCCCCTTAAAAATACCAATAATCTGCAGCGCTCTCTAATCGCTATCTTCGGAATTACTATCCTCAGTATTCTCACCCTGACCCTGCTGGCATACCTCCAGGACCGTACTGAAAAAGAGAATCGCGAGATGGCCTCGCTGGGTAATGAACAGATCGTGCTGGTGCAAAGTTTAGTCCGTTCTGTTGTACAGGCTGAGGCTAGTCAACGTGCGTATTTCCTCAGTGGTGAGGAGATCTACAAGCGCGAAGTTCAGGACACGGTCATTAATCTGGGTGATGAGATGGCAAAACTTGAGCGCCTGGATGCGTCAATGCCCTCAAGCCAGTCCAACCATACATCCAGATTATTCATTCTGATCAATAAACGAGTCGGACAGCTGGAGTCAAAACTGGCAATGCCCTATGAAGAGGGGCTGCGAGCCGTTAATCAATCAATCCTGAATCAGGATGGCAAACAGGTGATGGACGATTTACGTGATATCACCAAGCAGATTAATGAAGAGGAGCGACGTTTTATTTCCGAGCGTGCCGCGATGGCGGAGCAGAATGCCCGCCAACGCATCCAATTATTGCTGGGTGCGGCCATTATTAATTTATTGCTGTTAATCATGGCATATCGGGTGGTTCATAAAGCGACTGGACGCAATGCACAGTTGCTCAGTGAGGTTCAAAACAAAACGGCTGAGGTCGCCAGTATTAATGAGTTCAGCAGTAACCTGCAGTCCTGCTCGACGGTGACTGAAGCGCATGAATTGTTTCGTCATTACATGCAGCGTCTTTTCCCCGAGTGTAGCGGGGCACTCTATATCATGCGCAGCTCTCGCAATTTATTGCATATCGCAACAAGCTGGAATGAGGGCGAAGCTAAATTTGAGGAGTCCATGGAACCTCGCGACTGCTGGGCACTGCGTCGCGGGAAAACCCATCAAATTACAGATATGGAGCATGAGCTAAGCTGCAGTCACCTGAATCAGGATGAGCGAGCGAGTCTCTGTGTGCCGCTGATATCTCAGAGCGAAACGATCGGTATGCTTCACCTGCGGCTTGAAGACAAACGAGAGTTGTCTGTGGTAAGTGAACGTTCAGACGCCATGATTCATCATGTCAGCGCGGCACTCTCAGGCATATTCCTCCGGGAAGCGCTGCGCGAACACAGTATTCGCGACCCGATGACGCAGCTGTTTAATCGGAGGTATCTGGAAGAAAGTATTGCCAGAGAGCAAGTTCGTGCCCGTCGAATGGAGAGTCAGTTCACCGTGGTGATGGCCGATATCGATCATTTCAAATCATTTAATGATACCTATGGTCACCAGGCGGGGGATGCTGTCATCAAAGCCTTCGCGACCCATCTTAAGACGCATATCAGAGGCGAGGATGTCATTTGTCGTTATGGTGGTGAAGAGTTTTTGATTCTGCTTGTGGGCGCAACACATGAAGAGGCGCTGCAGCGAGCGGAAACCCTGCGTCAACTGACAACCAATCTGGAAGTCAATGTCAGTGGCACCAGTTTGCCGACGATTACTGCATCATGGGGGGTTGCCACTTTTCCCGTTCATGGTGAAAGCTGGGAGGGCATCATCAGCACGGCCGATGCTGCCTTGTATCTATCCAAACGTAATGGCCGTAACCGCGTCTCCTCAGCGCTGGATTTGAACAAGCCAGCGGAAGAGCAGGCAGCGATCCCGGTCATTAGTCGGGATTCATCATCATCTCCTGAGTGATATATTCTGAACTTGAAAGGTTCAATATCACTGACCTGACATTCAAATAGTCGAAGGCGTGACTCACCCTCGACAATGCGCTTTTAAGCTTCCACCTTGCATCAAACCGCGGACTCATAAACACAGTAAATCTGTATGTTTACTGCGGTTTTTTGCAGGCCGGCACATTCTTTCACCTATCTGAACCAAGGATTAACTGATCAGCTTTCAGACACATTGACACATCAACCACTCAAAAGGAGAGTTTCATGGAACAATCACAAATGCATATGGGCTGGGGTCGTTTCACTGGGATGATTCTGACTTCGGTAGTCATCATGTTCTTACTGATGTATCAGCTTGTTTTCTCCCCTGAGCATGCATTCCTCAGCTTAAACCGCTTGATTGCCTCTTTAGTCATGGGCTGTGTGATGACTATTGTTATGCTCAGCTTCATGTGGTCAATGTATCAGGGGCTGTTCACTAAAATATTTATTCTTCTTGTCGCAGCCGTAGCCGGTGCAGCGATTCTCATGGGGAATAGAGCACAGGTAGTCATAGAAGATGTGCATTTCATGAAATCGATGATCCCTCATCATTCGATTGCGATTAATAATGCTCGTAAAGCGACTATCAGTGATCCCAGAGTGCGCGAGTTAGCCAATGAAATTATTGAGGCTCAGGTCAGAGAGATAGAAATCATGAAGCGACTAATTAATGACATCTCAGAAAATGGTGAGCGGCGAGATAAAGCATTGCCACCTCGTTCGGCTGAAGTCACCGAGGACATGCTTCCCAAGATTAGAAAGGCTGTGCAATAAAGCGAAGCAATTACGATCAATTTGCTTATGGAAGGGAGAGTCCCTAGAGCAATGAAGCTGGCCGTTCTGCCAATATCCTACAGAACGGCCAGTAAAACTATATTAACGAACAAACCAGAGAATTAATGCTCTCAGGTTCTCCAGGGATGATCCGGTAGATCACACACACCGATAGTCTCGACACCGGCACGGGCAACCAGATTGTCATTTTCAACTGAGCTGCCGCTGACGCCAATCGCACCGGACATGTAACCCTCCTTATCGACAATGGGCACACCGCCTGGGAAAGTGATTAGACCGTTATTAGAATGTTCTATGCCATACAAAGGCTGGCCGGGTTGTGATAACTGACCAATTTCGCCACTGGGCATGCCGAAATAGAGCGCTGTTTGTGCTTTTTTTATCGCAATATCGATACTGCCTACCCAGGCATCATCCATCCGGTAAAAGGCTTTCAGGGCGCCGCCGGAGTCGACAATAGCAATACACATTCGGGTCTCGGTTGATTCGGCTTTGTCCAGTGCGCCATTGATGGCTTTTTCTGCTGTTTTTGAAGTGACATGCATAAATGACCTCTCTTTCAGGGGGACAAGCTGAAGTGACGCTCAACTTGGCCTTTACCTGTTGCGTTTCATGGAAAAAGATAAAACCCCTCTTTGTCTCAGAATGGTTTTCATTGCGCTGTTATGAGAGGTGACAACATCTCTGACTGTGTTACTTTGCTTGCCACTGTTAATTGAAGTCATGATGGACAGACTCAATAAATGGAGCGAGACCACCATATGGAGATTCTTATGCTCTCATCATATACGCCTCTGATAGTGCTGGTTTTATTCATCATCTTGATGTGGCTCTGCAGCTGGTGAGGGGTAAATATAGCCGCTGCTTTGTATCGACGCTCGCTTGTCTGGATGGGATTGGTCAAACAAAGACAGGAGGTAGCCAGTCTCTGGTCCTGGTTCAGCAGGCGTTATCCGAAAACAAGTCACTGGCTTGAGGCAAGACTGACAACGCGGCATTTCTCCGGCCTGTTGTTAACGCTTATGGTGCTGGCGATGCTCTATCTCCTGTTGTTGTTTGGCGGTCTGGTGGAGGAGTTGCTGGAAGCTGAAGAGCTGATCCGGGTGGATCAGTGGATTAATCAGCAATTGGCGCAGATAAGAACGGATGAAACACTGTTAGTGTTCGCCTGGATAACGGATCTGGCCGGTTCACCGGCGCTGTTGGCTGTCGCAGTGGTTTCCACCGGCGTTTTATGGGCACATCGGCAAATCAGTTATATTGCGCCACTCTGGCTGACGGTAATGGGCTCACAGTTGATGACTTACAGTGGTAAATTCCTGCTGCAACGACAGCGACCGGAATCGGTCACTGAAATTATCGAAATCACACCTTCATTCCCCAGTGGTCATGCCACCAGTGCACTCGCTGTCTATGGATTTATGGCTTACGTTATCAGCAGAGAGTTGAACACGGCCCGTCAGCGATTCGAGCTTGTTTTTTGGGCTGCTGTACTAATCCTTCTGATTGGCTTCAGTCGTATGGTATTGAGCGTGCACTATGCCAGTGATATCGCTGCAGGGTTTCTGGTTGGCAGTTTCTGGTTATTAATGGGGATTGCCATTGCTGAGCTGATTTACAGGAAAAATTAACAAACTTTCTCTCAGTTCGGCCATAAGCCACCTGAACAATGAAGCAGCGGTAAGAGAGCAGTTATGCAGAAGAAGGTCATTCCAGTCTGGCTAAAACTGAGCTACTCCTTGCTGGTGGTTATTATCGTGCCAGTCTACTGGCGTGAATTGGGACTCAGCAATTTCCCTGGTTTTCAGATATTGCCTTGATTTCACTCGTGGCCGCTGTCTGGCTGGAAAACCGTTTGATATCCAGCACCATGGCAGTCAGTGTGTTGTTTCTGGAACTGGGCTGGGTAATCGACTTTTTCAGCGGCGGTCAGTTGATTGCAGCCTATATGTTTGCTGAAGATGAACACTGGCTAATCAGGTTGTTATCAGGCGCTATTCATCTGGTGCTTCCGGTATTACTGCTGTTTTTGCTACTGCGGCTTGGCTATGACCGGCGCTTTTTCTGTGCAAACCGTATTGGCATTGTTGGTGTTGTCAGTGACATTTATCATCACCGGGCCTGCGGATAACATCAACTGGGTATATGGTCCGGGGGAGCCACAGACTATCTTGCCGCCTTTAGTGTATTTGTTCCTGTTTTTCCTGGCGCTGGTGCTGCTGATCTATTGGCCATCACATCTTTTGTTCCGTCATTATTTCAGCGGAGATAAGACAGTCTCTAGGGACTTAAAACGCTGACCAATGGTTTGGTGCCAGCCCAAGATCGGGAAAGAATAGGGGGGATGTATGGTGGACTTATTTCATATAACATCCTTTCGTATATGAGAAATCTGTTATTCAGACAGAAATCACCTGAAGCCCCCAAAGCCTGGGCCAGATTGAAATGGTATGGCCCAGGTTTGCTGTGGATGCTCTCTGCAGTGGGTACCGGCTCGATTCTTTTCACACCAAGAGTTGCAGCTGTCTACGAGTACCAGCTTTTCTGGCTTCTCATCCTGGTTGTCTTTTTTATGTGGATCATGATCCGCGAGATGGCCCGGTTTTCTATTGCCAGTGGCAATACGATGTTGGAGGGAATGTATACCCTTGGGGGCCCGAGGGGCTGGGCCGTGTGGTTTATTTTTCTGCCACAGTTACTGGCGGCAAGTGTGGGCATTGCCGGGCTCTCCGGTGTGGTCGGTAGCGCATTGCAAAGTGTATTGCCCGGCAGCGGGAGTTTATATGCAAGCCTGCTCATCGTGGCGAGCACCTTGTTTGTGGCTTCAGGCCAATACCTCATTATCGAACGTCTCAGTCGTGTAATGGCAATCCTGTTAATGGCGATGGTGATAGTTTCCGCGGTGGTGGTATCACCTGATGCCGGTCAGATGATGGAGGGCCTGAAGCCTGCTTGGCCGGATAACCCTGATCTTTACATCATCCTGCCCTGGGTCGGTACCATTCTGGCCGGTTCGATGGGGATAGTCTGGTTTGGCTATTGGACTGCCACCCGCGGTTTTGGTGGTGGCCTGGAAACCCTGGACCGTGATGATGAGCAGGCAAACGGTGCCAATGAGACTGAGTCGGATCAGACTCGGCAAGCGCGTATCGACCGAGCCAAAGACTGGGTAAAAGTGATGTCTGGCGCAGCCACGCTTGGCGTCGTGGGCGGCCTGATTGTGATCAGCGCCTTTCTGATACTGGGCACCGAGTTGCTGGCACCGGATGGTACTGTTCCCAAAGGAACCGATGTCGCGGTTGATTTAACCCGTCTCTTTTCAGATGTCTGGGGTAAAGCAGGTGAATACCTGCTGCTGGCGGCAATTATCATTGCACTTGGCGGGAGCGTGCTTGCCAATCAGGACGGTTGGGGAAGAAGTTTTGCAGATATCACGCTGATACTGACCCGTGAGCAACGCGCAGCCGGTGAGCTGAATATCGTGTTGAAAGCTATTCAGACCATGGTGAGTGAAACAGGCTTTCTGTTGTTTAAGCGCTTGCACCTGAAAAGACTTTTCGTTGCCACCGTCACCGGGCTTATCCCGATCGGGATCGTGTTGTTATTCAAAGACCCCGTCAAGGTGATGTCTTTATCAGGCATTATCGCTGCCTTGCATACTCCCTTTATCGCTCTGACAGCGCTTTACGTTAACCGCACTCGTCTACCGGAGCAGATTCGGCCCAACCTGTTTGAGACTGTCAGTATGTTTGCTGCCGGGCTGTTTTATCTGGGATTCGCCGGACTTTATATCTGGGATTTACTTGCCAAGTCAGGTGCGAGCGGGTGAGTATCCTGCTGCCGCCTGAGAATATCAGAATATGTCGGTTTAAATCGTTATGAACGACTGGATTCAGTTGACGTTATTAACACTCATGGCCGGTGTCATGATGCCTATAGGCGCCGCATTGGCGAGTGTGGAGCGGATCCATCCGCGGTGGCTGGAAACCGAGTTCAGACATGGTGTCATCGCCTTTGGCGGTGGCGCATTGCTGGCAGCTGTGGCGCTGGTTCTGGTCCCGGAGGGCAGCAAAGACTTATCGGTGGGACTGGTCTGTGTCTGTTTTGCCGGCGGCGGCCTCGCGTTCATGCTGCTTGACATGACACTATCGGCAAGAGGTACTTCCGCCAGTCAACTGGCTGCGATGCTGACTGATTTTGTGCCTGAAGCACTGGCCATGGGGGCAACTTTCACCGTGTCTCCTGATGCGGGATTATTGCTGGCCCTGATCATTGCCTTGCAGAATCTGCCAGAGGGTTTCAATGCCTATCGAGAACTGGCTTCATCGACTGAGAGTAAACCGCGCTATCTCATTGGGGCATTCATGCTCATGGCGCTGCTGGGGCCAGCTGCTGGTCTCACGGGCCACTTTTTACTCGCAGATTTCAGCAAAGTGGTGGCTGGCATCATGTTATTTGCGGCGGGGGGGATTCTTTACCTCATATTCCAGGATATTGCACCACAATCCAGACTAAACAGGCATTATGCGCCGCCATTGGCTGCGCTCGGTGGTTTCCTGTTGGGGTTGGTTGGTCACATGCAATTGACTTCCTGAGACGTTAGCTCGGATTAAGGTTTAATTTTATATTTCCCTCAGTGTTGAAGCCGATGATGAACGAAAACTTTTCCAGCCTGTCTGAAGCTTTTGATTAAGCTATTTGTGCTGTGTTAGCTTAGTTAATTGTGTTGAAAATATGGCTGCAAGAGGTGAGGGGCCTGACAGTGGCAGCTTTCAGCCAAAGAGAGAGATAAATCCATTAATAACAACGAGAGGACAGGTGCTGTATGGTGTCTGAAGGATTAAATAACAATACCCCTTCGTGGGCCAGCATCCTTGGTGTGGTGGCTATCATGCTGGGGGTTTTTCTTACTGCCGTTCATGGCAATGAAGCAATGAAACAGTCTGTGATCGTCAACAATATGCCCGCAAGTGGCGTGATGCCGGAAGCAGACTGCCCGGAAGAGGAGCTTGAAGAAGAAGGAATCACCGTTGCTGAGTGTGAATACCTGATTGAACATGTCAAAGGTATTGCGCTGGCCGCCCCTGACTGGTTCCCAACTGCACAAATGACCTTGTCTGGTATTGGTGCAGTGCTGGCGTTTATTTCCATCATCATTGGTGGTGCACTGGTGAATTACACGCCATGGGCTTCCAAAGCCGCCGTCACCGTATTCGGTGGACTGGCAGCTGTCGACTTACTGCAGTTTGCTGCGGTTGTGAATACCGGTCCGACACTGCGTGAGATTTATCTGGGTGGGATCTTGCTCTGGTTTATCCTGCACCTGATGCTGGTCGTCGGTGCTTTGGCCGGCAGACACACAGATGCCGAAGCTTAATTCTTCAATCATTGCAACGAAAATAAACGGAAGCTGTTATGCAAAGACAAGGTTTTAACAGAACGGCGGTAATCCTGCACTGGTTGCTGGCTGTTTCGATTTTCTTCTTATTCATTTCCAGTTGGTGGATGATGGGGCTACCGCTGCCCTCACCGGAATTGCAGTTCCGGGCATTCCCGTTCCAACTTCATAAAAACATTGGTATCACGCTGGTGATTATCATTCTGATGCTGCTTTATGTTCGATTACGGCATCGTCCAGCGCCGCCTGCGGAGTCGGATATGCGACCTTGGATGCACTGGTCTGCAATCCTCGCGCATGTGTTGATTTACGGTCTGGTTCTGGCTGTTTGTATTACTGGATACTTGTCATCAGCCCATACCCGTTGGGACACAGTCTGGTGGTGGACCATCGAGTTTCCACGAATTGCACCTGCCGATGAGGAATTAAATGAATTCTGGGGTGAGCTGCATATGTGGACTGCATGGTTTTTACTTGGCCTTGTTGCTGTACATGTCAGTGGTGCCATTTACCACGCGTTCAGAAACGATGGCATTGTGCGTCGAATGATGCGCTGGTAAAAGCAGCATAATTAATGAAAAATGGGTCGCTAAGCGGCCCATTTTTTTGTCTGATGAAAGTGAGCAGCGAGCTACTTTACTCAACAATTGTTCAAGGAGAGACTGATGGAAATCATGGATGTTACCTAGGGCAGGGCGACCAGAGTCTGGTGGAGTATTTTCTGGCGCACTTTTCTGATTACCATTTTGCTGGCAGTTGTATTCGGCTTCCTGACCGGATTTTTGATGGCTTTAGCCGGGCTGGAACAAAAAACTTTACTCTGGTCTCAGTTTGTCGGTCTTGCTTGCGCCATCGTCGGTGGCGTATGGGCAGTTAAGAAAGTGTTGCAAAAGCAATATCGTGATTATCGACTGGCCTTAATTGCATCGACGGAAGCTCAAATGCAGCAAAGCCTCGATAACTGAGCACGCCATCATGGGGAGCAGACCTTATGGAAGATCCCAGAGTTTTTTTTGCTGCTGAACGCACATTGCTGGCCTGGCAACGAACAGGCATGGTGTTGATGGCGTTTGGCTTTGTTGTCGAGCGTGCTGGTCTCTTGCTAAAAGTACTGGGGCACGTGAACCCGCTTCATGACCTGACTTTATTCTGGTTGGGTGTCGTTTTTATGCTGCTAGGTGTGCTGACAATTGTTATCGCGGTGTTTCAATTTTCCCGGCTACTACCTGCTTTTTCAGAGCTGGAGCGGCCAGCTGGTTATCGGGTTGGTATCAGTCTGGGGCTGAATCTGCTGGTTGCTACAGCGGGGCTGGTCATGCTGTTGTTGCTGGTTTTCCTTCGCTTTTGAACTGGTCGCTTGCTTCGCCGGAGAGCTTGGAGGCATACTCGGGCATTCAAAACATGACAAGGAGGAAAACATGACTATTTCTTTAACACCGCTTATTTCCCTTATTGCAGGCATACTCGTTCTGTTGGTACCGCGTCTGCTCAACTACATCGTCGCTGTTTACCTGATTGTTATCGGTCTGGTGGGTTTGTTTGGCGGTAACATCAATATCACCCCATAAGATTCATATATGCAGAAAACGCCCCGTCTTCCCGGGGCGTTTTTTTTATGCAAATTACTCATTGCCAGCCCGCAGTAGAGGCAAGATTTCTCGCAACGGCTGTGCGGGTAGTTCAATTAAGCCTGCGTCATTACCTGCTTCGATCCGGAGCAGACTGATGAGGCCATTGAGCGCATGGCAGACGGCATCAGTTCTGACCGTCCAGGTATTGAAGTTGGTAATCATACCGCCATGAGCCCTGGCCGGATTAGCAATGTCATAGCTGATTTGTGGTGTGTAGGCATTCTGAACCAGCCAACGACTGGTTCGACGCATCGCCTCACGATAAGGCTCACAGTCCGTTAGCTTTTGTTTTGAACAGAAGTCATACCAGTCACCCATCACTTCATTAATCCAGCCATTACCGCTGGTCGTCATCGCATCAAGATAACGGCCATCACTGAATAAATCACTCTGACTCACAATTTGGCGTTGTAACAAGGTATCTGCAATCTGGATGATGGTTTCCCGATACACCGGCTTGGCGTCGACTTTAGCCAGATCGATTAAAGACATCATCACCCAACTCGATGAAATCGAATTGGCTGGACGATAGTCATCAGCTACCAGTGGCCCTTGCTCATTGACTTCTTTCAACAGCAAAGCTGCAATCCTGTGGGCGCCATCAAGGTAGCTGGTCTGATGTGTGTCGGCATACAGCCGTGACAAAGCAGACAGTACCTGTCCGGTATAGAGAAATGACTGCTTATCCTTGAGTATCCATATATCGTCCTTGCATCTGGCTATAGGGATGACATTACCGTCTTCTTTGATCATGCTCAGTAACCAGTTCCCGGCCGCTTTGGCAGCATCCAGATAGGCAGGGTTGTCCGGATAAAGCTGGTTCATCAGCAAGAGGGTGTAGATTGTTTTGGATGTGGTGCCCACGACAATGCGGCAGGTACCTTTGCCGGTGTCAGGATGATAGCCATAGTCGAAGCCTCCGGCATGAGGACCGGTTTTCAATTGCCTGGCGAGCAGAAAATCAGCAATGTCAGCAAATCGCGATTCAAGTGCGGCATCGGGCTGTAAGCTATTAAGCTTGATAAGGGTATAGAGCGCGGTGGCAGAGTAGGTCGTTCTTAGAAGGCTTTCCGCTTGGTCTTTATCCGCATTGTAAAATTTAAAAAATCCCTTTAATTCAGGATCCTGCATCCGCAGCAGGTAGGCGAGACTGGCATCAACCTGATTTTGAATTACGGTGGTATCGACACTTCGCACTGCCACTCGATTCCCCAGACCTTCAAGACCATGACCCTCAAAATCAATAATGCTGTAACGGCGAGAAGGGTGATAATCAAAGCTGATTTTAAAGCGGTAATTCGCCATCGTGGTCTTGTCCACATTCGGGTTGCTTTGCATAGCTTTCAGCGTTGACTGTCGAAGGGTTGAAGTTAAGTCCTTGCCATTAGCATAAGCTTTGCCAACCAAATCACCCCGATGATATACGCTGACGGTAATTTGCCAGTTGGTTCGCTGGTAGTGGTTATCCCAATGGCGTTCCAGCTGGTTCAGCTCTGCCAGGGGCGCATGCTGAAAGTGTTCTTCAGCTGTGGCGCGAACAAATTGAACAACTTGGTCTCGAAACACTTCGTGGGTGACATCAGGGACAAATAATTGCCTTTCAGCATAGAGCGGTGGGGATAAGAAACAGAGAAAACAGAACAAGGCGCAAAACTTATTCATAAGTGCCTCCAGGAGGAGATCTGATTCTAGCACTGGCAATCAGGGCAGTGGAGAATATCAAGGTGTGAAACTCAAGTTAGCACGCGCTACCCAATAGGCGTGTGGTTCGTGTCACAAAAGAGGATGAGTAAACCTGAGGTGAAATATTGCATCCAATCAGCTGCAAGAACTGACAATGGCATTGCTTAACATCTCAGGGAAGGGACCAACAGGAGAGCGTGGTGGTGCTCACTACATGATGATTGATAACAGCGCGCTTACTCTCCACACACTGAAGGTGATGAACCAGTTGATGAGAAAACAGGTCATTTAAGCGATAATAGTTATATTGAAAGTACGATCAAAACCTATGAGTGAAACCAATCAAGCCGAACTGGATGAAGTGATTTGTGACTGC
>CAYMEE010000048.1:0-15856 GCA_964389455.1 uncultured Methylophaga sp.
CTATGCTCCCTTATTTCAGTCCGTCTATCTATCCGACGACGAATAAAATCAAAGGCCTCTTCATAACGACTAGATTCAAAGTAAGAGAGCAGAAACATCATTGATGCCTCCTTGAGTATCACTTAATTGCCTTTTGAGTCTGAGAATTTATAAAGGGGCTTAAAGACAAAGCCTGGGTCTAATTTCAGCACTTGATACTCGACGCTTTTATTTGCTGTCATGAGCCTTCTTGACTCATCAAAGTTGTATTGTTTAGCTCGATAGAAGCCATTAACAGCTTTAATCCAATCGTCATTGAACTCTATAACTATTTTTTTATCATCGATATCGACATTGATCGAACGTTTTTCAACCTCCGTCATGCACCCTAGTGATTCAAGTCGCTCTGCAAACTTCGAAATACTCACATTACCTCCCTGTGTTTGTAGCAGACTATTTACTTAATCCATTTAATTCATTGAAAAGAAATGGTGTCATGAATAAAAAAGCCGACACAAGGTCGGCTTTTTCAATCATTAACTTCCTAGTCCCACTTAAGACCCGCACCAGTTTGATACTCGGTGACTTTGGTTTCGAAGAAGTTTTTCTCCTTCCGCATATTGGCCTGTTCATCAAGCCAGGGCAGGGTGGCTTCGGCACCGGGGAACGGTTCCTCAAAGCCAAGCTGTTTGGCACGACGGTTGGCGGTGAAACGGAACTGGCCGTGGTGCATTTCTTTTGAGTAACCCAGGATTGGATCTCGCAGAATGTAACCGGCGTAGGTTTCTTCGGCCGCATCGGCTTCTTCAAACATCTGCTGGATTTTCTTCGGATCCAGTTTGACGTTCTCTTCTTTAATGATCTGCTTGCAGACACGAATACCAAACGAGGCGTGCATGACTTCGTCACGCATGATGTATTGCAGCTGTTCGGCGGTGCCTTTCATCAGGCCGCGACGTTGCAGGGCAAAGATTGGCGAGAAGCCGTTGTAGAACCATGAACCTTCGAAGATGCCGCCGAAGAAGGCATAGGACATCACGAAGTTTTCCAGCTCATCACGGTCACGCAGGTCGATATCACTACGCAGCACGGTATTCAGGCGGTCATTGGCCAGTTTGATCTTCTGGTAAATCTCCGGCACCACGCGGTAACGGTTGTAGATTTCCGACTGGTCCAGACCGATGGTTTCGATACAGTGCTGGTAGGTCCAGGTGTGCAGGGCTTCTTCATAGACCTGACGCGCCTGGTAGATTTGCAGCTCGGGCGCGGCCATCTTTTCCATGACCGCCAGACCGATATTACGCATGGCGAGAATATCGGAGGTGGTCAGGTAGGACAGCACATTTTCATAGACATGGCGTTCTTCCATCGTCAGCTTGTGACGATAGTCGTGAACGTCCTGCGCCATATTGATATCCAGCGGTGTCCAGTGGTTTTTGTTGGCGTTGAGGAAGTAGTTCCAGGCCCAGGGATACTTGAACGGTGCCAGCTGGTTAATGTCAGTGTCGCCATTAACGACACGTTTGTCATCGACATTGACCGGCTTGGCATTGCTCAGAGGCATCGCTTTGACCTCAGCCGAAGCGGGTGCTTCGGTGAGGTCATTGGCTGCAGGTGCTGCAGCTTCGGCCTGTTCTGCTTTCTCTTCTTCTTTTTTCGCCTCAGCGGTACCGGCTATCGGTGCTGAGAATGGATCATCCCAATTCAACATTACTGACATGCCTCGCAATCTGGTTCCAAAATTGAGCACGCTTTCGGTGCTTCCATACCTTCACCTAAAAAGTCTTCAGCTTCGGCAACGGTGCTGGTCAGGGTGGCGCCAGTTGTGGCGGCACTGGCAACAGGCGCGGCTGTCGGACCAGAAGCAACCGGTTTAGGACCGCTTGGCTTTTCAGCTGATGGTGGTGGTGTCGGGGCAGAGCTGGTTTTCTCAGCACCGGTCGCACCCATCGAGCGCAGGTAGTAAGTGGTTTTCAGACCACGTACCCAGGCCAGTTTGTAAAGGTTGTCCATCTTCTTACCTGATGGTTCTGCCATGTACAGGTTGAGGCTCTGTGCCTGGTCGATCCATTTCTGACGACGGGAAGCGGCTTCAATCAACCAGCGGGCATCCATTTCGAATGCGGTGGTGTAAAGCGCTTTCAGTTCATCAGGAATACGGTCGATGGCTTGCAGGCTGCCGTCGAAGTATTTCAGGTCGTTGATCATCACTTCGTCCCAGAGGCCGCGTGCTTTCAGGTCTTCAACCATGTACGGGTTGATGACGGTGAACTCACCGGACAGGTTCGATTTAACGAAGATGTTCTGATACGTCGGTTCGATTGACTGGCTGACACCACAGATGTTGGAGATGGTGGCAGTCGGTGCAATCGCCATGGTGTTGGAGTTACGCATGCCCTGACGTTTGATCTTGTCACGCAGCATATCCCAGTCCATGGTTTTGCTTTCGTCCTGTTGCAGGTATTCGCCGCGAGCCTCTTTCAACAGCTTGATAGAGTCGATGGGCAGAATGCCTTTGCTCCACAGGCTGCCTTCATAAGACTGGTATTTGCCACGTTCTGCAGCCAGGTCTGAAGAGGCTTCAATCGCGTAGTAGCTGACAGCTTCCATTGATTCATCAGCAAACTTGACCGCTTCTTCAGAGGCATACGGCATACGCAGTTTGTACAGTGCATCCTGGAAGCCCATGATGCCGAGACCGACCGGACGGTGCAGCAGGTTAGAGTGACGCGCCTGCGGCACGCTGTAGTAGTTGTACTCGATGACGTTGTCGAGCATACGCATCGCGGTACGAATGGTTTTCTGCAGCTTCTCTTTGTCGAGATTACCGTTCTCGTCGACATGCTTGACCATGTTGACCGAGCCCAGGTTACAAACCGCAATCTCTTTGTCAGAGGTATTCAGCGTGATTTCGGTACACAGGTTAGAGCTGTGAACAACGCCGACATGTTGTTGCGGGCTACGGATGTTACATGGATCTTTGAAGGTAACCCATGGGTGGCCGGTTTCGAACAGCATGCCCAGCATTTTGCGCCACAGGTCGACGGCGGGCAGTTGCTTGAAGTTACGGATTTCACCGCGAGCGGCTTTCTCTTCGTACTCGGTGTAGGCCTTTTCAAATGCCAGACCGGTCAGGTCGTGCAGGTCTTCCACTTCTTCCGGTGAGAACAGGGTCCATTGACCTTCTTCAGCAACACGCTTCATGAAGAGATCTGGAATCCAGTTGGCGGTGTTCATGTCGTGGGTACGACGACGATCGTCACCGGTGTTCTTACGCATATCGAGGAATTCTTCGATATCGATGTGCCAGGTTTCGAGGTAGGCACAAACCGCGCCTTTACGTTTACCACCCTGGTTCACGGCAACAGCGGTGTCGTTGGCAACTTTCAGGAATGGCACAACACCTTGTGATTTACCGTTAGTGCCTTTGATATGAGCGCCCAGACCACGTACACGGGTCCAGTCGTTACCCAGACCACCGGCAAATTTGGACAGCAGGGCGTTATCACGAATCGCGCTGTAAATGCCGCTCAGGTCGTCAGGTACGGTCGTCAGGTAGCATGAAGACAGCTGTGGACGCAGGGTGCCTGAGTTGAACAGGGTTGGGGTAGAGCTCATGAAGTCAAAGCTTGAGAGCAGGTTGTAGAACTCAATCGCACGTTCTTCGCGGTTGATTTCGTTAATGGCCAGACCCATCGCGACACGCATGTAAAACGCCTGAGGCAGTTCGAAGCGGGTGCCGTCATGGTGAATGAAGTAACGGTCGTACAGGGTTTGCAGGCCGAGGTAGGTGAATTCGAAATCAAGTTCCGGTTTCAGCGCTTTACCCAGGCGTTCCAGATCAAACAGGCCCAGTTCTGAGTCGACCAGTTCATGCTCAATCGCGGCATGGATGTAGGTTTTGAAATAGTCCGGGTAGATATCGGCCATTTCACTTTGCTTGGCTTGTCTGTGAGTTTTGTAGACAAAGCTCAGGGCTTCACGACGGATACCGTCCATCAGCAGGCGAGCGGCCAAAGTGCTGTAGGCGGGATCTTTTTCGATGAAGGTACGGGCACCCATAACCAGGGCTTTTTCAACGTCAGACGACTTCACGCCGTCGAACAGGTTACGCTGGGTGTCACGCAGAATGCGGTCACGATCGACTTCTGCCAGACCGACACAGGCTTCGGTGATGAGATCGTGCAGGCGGTCGATATCCAGCGGTTGGCGAGTGCCGTCAGCGGCGGTGACATGCAGGGTCGTCTCGTTCGCTGGTGATGGATGTTTTTTCTCTTCTTCGGCGCGTTTTTCAGCTTGTTTCTCACGGTAGAGAACGTAAGAACGGGCGACTTTGTATTCACCGGCACGCATCAGTTGCAGTTCAACCTGGTCCTGGATGTCTTCGATGTGGACCGTGCCACCTTCGTCGAGACGACGCAGCAGGTTATCGGTGATTTGTTTAGTCAGTTCTTTAACTGTGTCGTGAATGCGACGACTGTCTTTGGCTGATTCGCCCTCGACGGCCAGAAAGGCCTTGGTCATCGCGACAGCAATCTTGCTGCTGTCAAAGTCGGTGACTTTGCCGTTACGACGGATAACGCTGTAGCCGCTTTCGGCAGAGGCGCTGTTAATGGATTGTGCTGGTTCGCTCGCCATAATGAATTCCCTGCATATTTGGTGAAAAATCAAAAATCATGTAAACCACTAGAGATTGTGGTTTTGAAATGATTGAACCACAAGATAGTGTGTTTTTGAAGCCTTGGCAAGTGGAAAAGTTGCACATAAATTGTGCACTTTTTGTGGATAAGTAGCAGGCGATCCCGACGTAGCGTAGCAGGGCTGCCCGCTCCCGGGATTTGGGCGATTTTGGTGCTGAAAAAATAAATTTTTCAGAGGGGATAAAAAAGCATTTTTTGCCTGCCCGGAGTCAGGGGCTGGCAATCATACTGTCGCCGATGGCAGAAAACAACCACCGACGACAGCATCAGTATGAAGTTAAATTGTGATCAGAGTGTGTCAATGACAGAAATTGCTGTCGGGCTAAGCAGTTGTCGCGCCCGTTGTTGATGATCACGATCACTGGCCTGAACAATAACAGCCCACTTATTATCTTTTGTGGCCTCCATTGTTTCGTTGATCAGCGGATCGTGGTCTGGGCGAATGGTAAAGGCCCCTGCGGCAATCAAACCCAGAAAGGCCCCCACCATAGCCAGTGCGAGATAGGTGAGCAGCGGGCTGGATTGGGCAAAGGTCGGTCCCATCGTGGTCACAATGGCTGCCACAACGACACCGGCAATTAAACCGCCTGCACCCAGAATATAGTGCGACAGAATGAGTTCCTTGCCGATGGCCCTGGTTTCGGGTTCCAGGCGATCCTGTAAGTGCGTATCACCGGGTTTGAGTAATTGCACTTCCTCAGAGTGGAAGTGACCCTCATCGATCAGAGATTCCTCGGCGTGTTTTGCCTGGTCCTCTGTTTCAAAAATCCCTGCGACAGTATGTGGGCGTTTTTCATAGTTCATTTTCATATCTTTCATCATACCTCCTGAATGATTCGGGATATGCCCTTACTATGCATGACAATAAAAAAACCGCAGAAATCCCTCTCTGCGGCAGGGGAAATCGATTTGAAATTTATTTAACGATGACTGACCTGGAATACGCCCACCAATTGGGTCAGCTTCTGCGCGGTATTTCTGACCATGACCGAACGCTGTTGCAGTGCGTCGATAGCCTGTGTCATCAGGCCGGCTGAATGGCCGACATCACGAGCGGTTTCACCATGGATCTGACTGTTCTGATCGAGTTGTTTGATGGTGGCAAACATCTGCTCGACCAGTTGATGCAGTTGGGTGTTTTCTGAAGAGGCTTCTTCGGTTTTCTTCAGACTGCGATCAACATTATCGACGCCAGATTCCATAAACTTCACTGCTTCCAGTGTTTCTGACTGAATGGTTTCGATCATCTTCTGAATTTCTTCAGCTGAGTTGGCGGTGCGGGAGGCAAGACCTCTGACCTCTTCAGCCACCACCGAGAAGCCGCGACCATGTTCACCGGCACGCGCGGCTTCGATAGCGGCATTAAGTGCGAGCAGGTTGGTCTGGTTGGTGATTTCAGATATGACGCCAATGATATTGCCGATTTCAGCAGTTCGGCTGTGCAGGTTCTGCACGGCCTTGGCTGAGGTTTCAACCACATCACGGATTTCCTGGGTGCCATCACGCACTGACTCGAATTGAATCCGGGCGTCACGGACGACTTCATCCATCGCCTGTTTCATTGATTCAGCTGTGTTGGAAGCGCTGCCAATATCGTTGATCTGTGCTTCCAGCAAATGCAGCATCTTATCGATGGCTTCAGCGACTTCATTGGAGACAGTAAAGGCTTCACGATTGGTTTCCAGCATGGCCTCGTTGGTCTGGCTGACGTTACTGCTGGTTTTAATGACCTGACCGACAATGCCATCAAGATTATCGATAAAGCTGTTGATCCAACGGCCCATGTCACCGGTTTCGTCATTTTTCATCTGTCCGGTATCCAGACGCTGGGCGAGGTTACCTTCACCTTCGGCAATGGTTCTGATGACTTCGGTCATTTCATCCAGCCGGTTGGCGAGGGGATTGGTGGTGAAAGTCTTGTAGAGCATGGCAATAATCACCAGCATGACCGTTGAAGTGCCGGCGATAGCCAGATCAGGCAGGTCTGTGAGGATATGCAGGCCGGTATTGACGCCAAGCAGGGCTGCCATGGAATAGATGAAACCTTTCATCAGGCTGACGTTGATTGATCGGCGACGGTAGACCTCTTCCAGATCACCTTCGCACATCATGCCCCAGCGATCCGGTGAGCCTTTAAGCTGGAATGTGACGCCTTTACCAATGACCGGGATATGACGATAGTCTGAATAGCCGGGATAAGTCACAAACAGATTACTGCCGTTTCTAATCGTCTCACGCACGCCGGGATGCAACTGACCGGTTGCCGGGTCAGTAAAACGAATTTCAAACTCGGTGTGACGATTAACTTTAACCGTGCCGAATTTCGTATGAATGCCGCTTTTCAGGTTTTCGCCATGGGAAAAGGTATTGTCCTCAAAGCGTGAGCGGGAGAGGGCGATACCCTGTTGCAGACTCGGGTCAAAACGTGACTCGACCATGAAGATATAGTTATCACCTGACTCCGGGTAGATGTGTCCGGCTTCACGCTGAATTAGATCACCCAGCACATCATTAGGCACGCGGCCACAGACTGCGCCGACGACATTACCGTCGACAACCAGTGGCTGATAGAACATCAGCGTCACTTCATCATGGAACTTGGAACTGGATGAGCCAACCTTCAGGGTGAGTTCATCGACGTAAGGGCCATGCAGGAAGGCTTCATTCAAGCCTTTTTCCACGGCTTTTTTATTCAGGTCATTCTGGCCAATATGAGCGCTGTAGGTGGAATGAGTTACTGCGCCGCTATTGGAAATAACAAACAGTTCGGAAAAGTCGGGCGCGGCGTTGAGTCGCTCATTAAGCGCAGTGGGGTTAATATCCGGGTAGCTGCCGGACAGTTGTTCTGCGAGCAATTCCATTTGATCCCACTGGCTGGCAGCCCATTGCTGCAGCAGCTTGACCCGGGTGGCGGCAATCCCTTCGAATGTTTTTTCAACAGCCTGATAATTGTGACGGTTCAGAAAGCAGGACCGTAGCATGGCCAGTTTGCCGGTGCTGCCAAACCAGGGCAGCCATTTTTTCTCTGCCCGGCTGAGGTTCATGGAGAGGCTTTTTAGATTGCTCATTGTCTTTCTCTGTTGTTGTAAGCAGTAAAGACAGAGCAATTCCTTTGCCAGCTAATTAAATAGATGTTTTCGCTGATTATTCCGGTGCACCGGCATTAAAGCGGTGCACCAGAATTGTGCGCATGTGTGGATTGGCAATAAATCAGCGGTCCAAAACAGTGCTTGAAACTACATTCAAGCCGTTGATTTTAAATAGGTATTTAAAGTGCCAATATAACTTCCTTCACCTCATCGACGTGTTCTTTGACTTTCACCTTTCGCCACTCGTGACGAAGCACACCGTCTTTATCTATTAGAAAGGTACTGCGCTCGATGCCCAGGTGTTCTTTGCCATACATTTTCTTGAGTTTGATGACGTCAAACAGGGTGCATAGGGCTTCATCTTCATCAGACAACAGATCGAACGGGAAGCATTGTTTTTCTTTGAAGTTTTCATGCTTTCTCAGGCTGTCTCTGGAAACACCAACAATCACCGTGTCATGCTGGTTAAAAAACTCAATATTGTCGCGAAAGTTCTGACCTTCGGTAGTACAGCCAGGGGTACTATCCTTGGGATAAAAATAAATCAGTACGTTTTGACCTTTATAATTGGAGAGACGAAAGGTTTTATCGCCGGTGCTGGGTACTTCAAAGTCAGGGACCTTTTGTCCCACTGCAACTTGACTCATCTGATCATCCTGTTTTGAAACGATTTAAGGAGAAACGTACCTTACACAATCACCGCTGATCTTGTCATCAACAGGCAGGCAAAGTACCATGCCTGTTATTTTTCCGGAGTCTCATAAATTATGTATAGCGGCAGTATGGTAGCGCTTGTCACACCCATGCATGAAGACGGTGCACTGGATGATGACAGCCTGCGAAAGCTGATTGAATTTCATATCAGCGAAGGAACTGATGCCATCGTCGCTGTCGGCACGACCGGTGAGTCTGCCACTTTGAGCGTCGATGAACACTGTGCGGTGATCCGCAAAGTGGTCGAGCAGGTAAATGGCCGTATTCCAGTGATTGCCGGTACTGGTGCCAACTCGACTTCGGAAGCCATCGAACTCACCGAATATGCCAAGGATCTGGGGGCAGACGCTGCTTTGCTGGTAGCGCCTTACTACAACAAGCCCACCCAGGAAGGCATGTACCTCCACTTCAAGGCTATCGCCGAAGCAGTTGATATTCCGCAAATTCTCTATAACGTGCCGGGCCGAACCGCTTCTGATCTGTTGCCGGAAACAGTCGGGCGCTTATCTGAAATTCGTAATATTATCGGTATAAAAGAAGCTTCCGGTGATGTCTCACGGGTTCAGCAGATTCGTCAGTTGTCGACTGAGGACTTTGAACTCTACACCGGCGAAGACGCGAATACCGTTGACTTTATCCTGGCCGGCGGCCGCGGTGTCATCTCTGTCACAGCGAATGTAGCGCCGGGTCTCATGCATGAAATGTGCATCGCTGCCATCAATGGTGACGAGGTAAAAGCAAGAGAAATTAACCAGAAATTGGTTGCCCTTCATCAATTTTTATTTGTCGAGGCTAACCCGATTCCTGTTAAATGGGCACTGGCTGAAATGGGAATGATTCCGAAAGGGATTCGTCTACCCATGACGGTATTGTCGGAAAAATACCACCAGTCTGTGCGCGAGGCCCTCATTACGGCGGGTGTTCTGAATTAGAATTAATGGGTGAACTGTATTAAATGAACGCGAAACATTTCAAACAAACATCGCTGGTCGTCATGATGACGTCCGTATTGAGTGCTTGTGGCGCATTTTCTAACCTGGACGAAGTCGTTCCTGACAATACGCAGGAATATCGCCGTGCTGAGACCATGCCGCCACTGGATGTGCCACCAGAGTTGAGCACAAACCGCATCAACGATGATATCGCCGGCGAAAAAAATTCAAGCGCCACTTATTCCGAGTTTGAGGAAGCCTCAAACAACCCACTCGCTGCCAAGTACAACATCCAGGCTGACAAGAAACCTTCACTGGCTGGTGAAGGCGCCACCCGCCATCTGGTTGTTCCCGGTGAAAGAGACGTTACCTGGCAACGCATTCAGGACTTCTGGAAAACTCAGGGCCTGGCGATTGAACGTATCGACAGCCGTATTGGTCTGATGGATACCACGCCTGACGCCGATGGCTATGCCTACCGAATTCGCATGGAACGTGGAGATAGCTCCAAACAATCCAAAGTCTATCTTAGCGCCGTAGATGAAACCCGCAGCAATTCTCAGAAGAACGAAGCGACGCTGCGTCAACTGGCTGATTACCTTGGCACCTTGTATCAGGAAGATGTCAAGGAAATGCGTATCGCCCAACCGGCACCGCCACCGGAAGAAACCGCCCGTGTTCTGTTGATCGACGAAGAGGGTGGGCAGCAAAGCCTATTTATTGAACAGGACTTCCAGACTGCCTGGCGTCGTGTTGGCCGCGTGCTGGACAGCAAAGGTTTCTCTGTGGAAGACCGTGACCGCAGTCTCGGTCATTACTTTGTCCGCTACATCGACCCATTCAAGGAAATTGAGCAGGAAGAAGAAGGCTTCTTCAGTGGCCTGGCTTTCTGGCGTGATGATGTCGAAGAAAAGCCGGAAGAGTATTACTACATCAAGCTGATTTCAGAAGCGTCAGATACCCGCGTGGTGGTACTGGATGCGGAGCAAAAACGCACTTCCAGTGATACCGCCAAACGTCTGCTGAACCTGATTCAGGAGCAGCTTGCACCATAATGCGTTTTGCTTCCCTCGGTAGCGGTAGTCGAGGCAATGCAACCATAGTCACGCACGGAAAAACCACACTCATGATTGATTGTGGTTTTTCTGCTCGTGAGGCCGAGAAAAGACTGCAGCAGCTTGATATTGATCCCCGTTCACTGGCGGCGATTCTGATCACCCACGAACATGCCGATCACATGGCCGGTGTCAGGGTGATGGCACGTAAACATCGTTTACCGGTCTATGCAACGCCGGGTACGGCGGGTTGCCTGCCAGCAGATATTCGCGCCCATATCCGTGAGTTCAACTGCCACGAACGCTTTACGATAAACGACATTGAAGTGGAACCGTTCCCGGTACCGCATGATGCCCGTGAACCCAGTCAGTTTGTTTTCGGCAGCGGACAGCATCGACTGGGCTTACTGACTGATGTTGGTTCTATTACGCCGTTGATTGAAGACACCCTGAATGCCTGTGACGGCCTGCTGCTGGAAGCCAATCATGACGTCACCATGCTGGAGCAGGGCGAGTATCCCGATCATCTGAAACGCCGGGTCGGTGGTAGACTCGGGCACTTAAATAACGTGCAATCTGCGACATTACTTGAGAAAATTGACACCTCTAAATTGCAGCACATCATGGCGATGCATATCTCGGAAAAGAATAACTGTCCGTCGATAGCCGTCCCGTTACTGGCCAAAGCCCTGCAGTGTGAAGAAAACTGGATAGGTGTCGCGGAACAGGACGCCGGTTTTGGCTGGCGCGAACTGGTCACCCGATAAAGAGAATAGCAATGGAAAAGAAACAAGAACTGTATTCAGGCAAGGCGAAAAGCGTATTTGCCACTGATGACAATGATTACGTGGTCCTGAGTTTCAGAGACGACACTTCAGCCTTTGACGGTGAAAAGGTTGAACAACTGAGCCGGAAGGGTGAGGTTAATAACAGGTTCAATGCCCACATCATGCAGTATCTTGCCGATAACGGTATCCCCACCCATTTCGAAAAGCTGCTCAACGAGACCGAATCGCTGGTTAAGAACATGAAGATGATTCCGGTTGAGTGTGTGGTACGTAACGTCGCTTCTGGCAGTCTGGTGCGTCGCCTGGGTGTCGAGGATGGCATGGAGCTGAACCCGCCGGTGTTTGAATTCTTCCTCAAGAACGATTCGCTGCATGACCCGATGATCAATGAATATCATATTGAAACATTTGGCTGGGCTAAAGCAGAAAATGTCAATGAAATGAAAGCGTTGACGTTCAAAGTTAATGAGCTTTTGAAGAAGCTTTTCGCTGATGCTGGCATGATTCTGGTCGACTATAAGCTGGAATTCGGCTTGTTCAAAGGGGCCGTTTACCTGGGTGATGAGTTCAGCCCGGATGGCTGTCGTTTATGGGATGCTGAGACTCGTAAGAAGCTGGATAAGGATCGTTTCAGACAGGGTCTGGGCGGTGTTATCGAAGCCTATGAGGAAGTCGCTCAGCGTATAGGCGTGCCTTTGTAAAAAAATCTGGCGACCTTCTGTTAAAACGAATAAACCCCAAGTCCCGGACTGGGGTTTTTTGTTCCTGAGATATTTTCTCTAAAACAGGGGAGATATCGGGGCCTTTGAACGGTCTGTTTGTAGTATGTTGAAGGTAAGACAGTAACTGGAGCAGTTATGCAAAAGCCAGCTAAACCGGCTGATGAAGAAGAGAGAATCGCGACGCTGAAGTCTCTGAATCTACTTGATTCAGACAGAGATGAGCGTTTTGACAGGCTAACCAGACTCGCTATGCACATATTTGAAGTTCCAATCGCCTTAGTCAGTCTGGTGGATGTCAATCGTCAATGGTTCATGTCTTGTCAGGGGCTGTCCGCGACTGAAACTGATCGCGACATTTCCTTCTGCGGCCATGCGATTCTTGGTGATGATGCATTTGTCATCCAGGATACGCATCAGGATCCGCGATTTGCTGATAATCCATCGGTGACGGGTGAGCCTTATGTTCGCTTTTATGCTGGTTATCCTATTCGTTACCTTGATGGCAAAAAGCTTGGCACTCTGTGTCTTGTTGATACACGACCACGTCATTTCAGTGATCGTGAGCGTCTGATCCTGCATGACCTGGCCAGGATTGTTGAACATGAAATACAGGCTGTGCAACTGGCAACCGTTGATGAACTGACGGAAATATCTAATCGGCGAGGCTTCTTTTCCACTGCCAATCAGGCGCTCAGCCTCTGCCGGCGACAAGCACTTCCGGTCAGCCTGGTTTTTCTGGATCTGAATCAGTTTAAACCGATTAATGACCGTTTCGGCCACGCTGAGGGGGATAAAGCGCTGAAAAACTTCGCTCAGATGCTTAAAGAGGTTTGTCGTCAGACCGATATCGCCGCGCGGATAGGTGGCGATGAGTTTGCCTTATTACTGCCCAATGCCAGTAAGTCAGATGTGCAAAAGATCCTGAACCGCTTTGCTGCTATGGTCGAGCAGGCTAACCGGGAACAACCATTGGATTACAAAATCGCCTATTCACATGGTGTTGTTCATTTCGATCCGAATAAGCATCAGCAACTGGACGATCTGCTGGCCGAAGGCGACCAGCTGATGTACCTGAGAAAACATAAAACCAGAAAACAGCAATTAGGCCGTTAGTTGCCAGCCAATCAAACCACCCGCACGCATGGGTACCAGTTCAGTGTCAGCAAAGCTGAGCTTATCCGGCACCTGCCAGCTGCTTTTGCTCAAGGTGATGTTGTCATTGTTTCTGTCTAAACCGTAAAAGTCCGGCCCATAGAAGCTGGCAAAGCCTTCCAGCTTGTCCAGTGCGCCAGCCATTTCAAAGGCTTCTGCATAGAGCTCAATCGCCGCATGAGCGCTGTATATACCGGCGCAGCCACAGCTGTTTTCCTTACTGGCACGGGGATGTGGCGCGCTGTCAGTGCCCAGAAAGAACTTCGGGCTGCCACTGGTTGCCGCCTGAATCAGCGCCTGTTGATGGGTGTTGCGTTTTAATACTGGCAGGCAGTAATGATGCGGGCGAATACCACCAACCAGCAGATCATTGCGGTTCAGCAGCAAGTGATGCGGCGTGATGGTCGCGGCAATACGGTCTTCCGCTTCGGCAACAAACACCGCGGCATCGGCAGTGGTGATATGCTCGAACACGACTTTGAGTTCAGGGAAATCTTTTAATAGCGGTTGCAGCACGCGGTCGATAAAGACTTTTTCACGGTCAAAGACATCGATATCAGCACTGGTAACCTCACCATGTACCAGCAACGGCACGCCACGTTCCTGCATCGCTTCCAGAGCGCTGTGGCAATGTTTCAGGTCAGTGACACCGGCATCGGAATTGGTGGTTGCACCCGCCGGGTAAAGTTTGACAGCATGAACAAACCCGCTGTCTTCGGCGCGATGAATTTCATCGGCTTGGGTATTGTCTGTCAGGTACAGGGTCATCAATGGCTGAAACGCACTATCTTCAGGCAATGCAGCCATAATGCGCTGACGATAATCCCGGGCCATGTCGACAGTGGTCACTGGCGGGCGTAAATTAGGCATCACTATCGCTCGGGCGAATACGCGCGCAGTGTCGGGTACAGTGCGTGAAAGTGCAGAATCGTCCCGCAAGTGGAGATGCCAATCGTCGGGACGGGTGAGGGTAATTTCAGTTGGTTTTGTTTGTGTCATAGCCGCGAATTATGCCATAGCAAATAGCTTAAGCTGAAAAACTTGTGATCAGCGCTCGAAGGGCAACAGCGCTTGTTCTTGACCTTATCACGCATTACAAGTAACTTTACACGTTTGATGTTTTTAAGCTTCTCGTGACGAGATTAAGAGGGAAACACGTGGAATTAAGCGGTGGCGAGATACTGGTTCAGTGTCTCAAAGACGAAGGTGTCGATTTCCTGTTCGGTTATCCGGGCGGTGCGGTGCTGCACATTTATGATGCACTGTACAACCAGGAGGATGTCAAACACATCCTGGTGCGCCACGAACAGGCTGCGACGCATGCAGCAGATGGTTATGCACGGGCTACAGGTAAGCCTGGTGTCGTCTTAGTCACATCTGGTCCTGGTGCGACCAATGCCGTTACCGGTATTGCGACTGCCTATATGGACTCTATTCCTATGGTCGTTATTACCGGCCAGGTAGCCACTGCCAATATCGGTAGTGATGCTTTCCAGGAGGTTGACGCCGTTGGTATTACCCGTCCGTGCGTCAAACATAACTTTCTGGTTAAAGATATCAATGATCTGGCGGAAACCGTTAAGAAGGCTTTCTATGTTGCCACCACCGGTCGTCCAGGTCCGGTTGTAGTCGACGTACCTAAAGACATCACTGATCCGAATATCAAGATTCCGTATCACTACCCGGAAACGGTTCAGATGCGTTCTTACCAGCCGACGCTGAAAGGCCATAGCGGTCAGATCAAGCGCGCGGTAGATCTGCTTCTGTCTGCCAAGAAACCGATGATTTATACCGGTGGCGGTGTGGTACTGGGCAAAGGTTCAGATGAACTCCGGAAGTTTGTGCGTAAGCTGGGTTATCCGATTACCAGCACGCTGATGGGGCTGGGTGCTTATCCTTCCAGCGATCAGCAGTTCATCGGTATGCTGGGAATGCACGGTACTTATGAAGCCAATATGGCGATGCATGATTGCGATGTGTTGATTGCCATTGGTGCGCGTTTTGATGACCGCGTTACCGGCAAGATTGCCGAGTTCTGTCCCGATGCCAAAATCATTCATATTGATATCGACCCGTCATCGATTTCAAAAACGATTACCGTTGATATCCCGATCGTCGGCAGCGTGCCTGATGTCTTGCAGGAAATGAACGGCTTGCTGGAAACTACCAAAAAGTCATCTGATAAGAAGGCGATTGATGCCTGGTGGGCGGAAATCAATGGCTGGCGCGGTATGAAGTGCCTGTCGTATGACCGCAACAGCGACAAAATCAAACCGCAGATGGTCGTTGAGATGATCCATGAGATCACCAACGGCGAGGCCTATGTGACGTCTGACGTAGGTCAGCATCAGATGTGGGCGGCACAGTATTACGGCTTTGATGAACCTAACCGCTGGATTAATTCCGGTGGTCTCGGCACCATGGGCTTTGGTCTGCCTGCTGCTATGGGCGTGCAGTTTGCTTTCCCTGAAGACACCGTTATCTGCGTGACCGGTGAGGGCAGTATCCAGATGTGTATTCAGGAACTGTCGACCTGTCTGCAATACGGTCTGCCGGTTAAAATTGTTGCGCTCAACAATCGCTATCTCGGTATGGTGCGTCAGTGGCAGGAATTCTTTTATGAAAACCGTTACTCGCATTCCTACATGGAATCATTGCCGGACTTCGTCAAACTGACCGAGAGCTATGGTCATGTCGGTATTCGTATCGAGAAGCCGGAAGATCT
>CAYMEE010000049.1:0-5687 GCA_964389455.1 uncultured Methylophaga sp.
GACCCTCGCCTTGTAAGGGCGATGCTCTCCCAGCTGAGCTAAGCACCCCAAGAAAGCGAGGCATTCTACAACATCTTTTAAGAATGTGAAGCTTTTGTTTCAGGTTTTTTGGAAACCCATGGGGAAAGAGAAACTTAGCAGGACAAGATTGGTTTAAAAATCATAAAAAAAGGGGAGTAAGAGTCGTTGCTGCGACGCTGTTACTCCCCGAATTCATGCCGGATATGGCTCCTTTTTCGGCATGATTGGCTGAAACTGACTCAGGCAACTACCCGACAGAAGTCGCCATCCCACTTGAACAGATAAGGGGTTATCTGCTGATGTAATTGAAGGTGTGAATGCCACCAGCTTTTGAATTGCTCGAATAAAGCCTGGTTCTGGTGATCAATATTTTTAAAATCACAAATATCCAACAGGGAGTCCAGAAGTTCATCTGCCTGTTGTTCGTAGTCAGCGATGAGCGGGGATTCATGCTGTCGCAGTATCAGCAGCTCTGTTTTGAAATGCATCTGCAATTGAGAATAAAGCATCATCAGGTGCTTGATGAGGCTATTATCCTCACCCTTCAGAAACAGGTAATAAATGGAATTAATGCTGGTCAGAATCGCTCGATGCTGCTCATCAATGATTTCTTTATTTTGTTCATACCCCTGATGCCAGCTGAGTAGCAGAGGGGTTTTCTTTTGCTGAGTCATGTTCCTGCGCTCATAAAGTCCTAAGCGAATATTGCGCTTAAGTAGGTGCGCATTATGTGACCCAGTTAACAGAATAGAGAAGGGAGACAGGCTGAAGCCGATCTCCCCTAAGCTCTGTTCGCTGTTAATTAACGCAGTGTCCGACTGAACAGGTTCAGCGCCAGTTGGTAACCAATCATGGCAGTCTGGGCATCGTAGCGGCCACCGTCGCCCTCATCACGCATAAAGGCATGCTCGGCATTAAATTCATGCCAGGTAAAGGTGATATCAGTCTGGTTCAGCATGGTGTGAATTTTATCCAGACCGTCACGAGGTACGTGGTTATCCTGCTTGCCCCAAATCATCAGTAGTTCACCTTTGATGTCGTCCAGTCGTTCCATGCTGTGCTGACCCGGTTTGTTGGGGATTGTCTGGATATGCAGATCAGTGGCATAAAAACAGGCCGTGCCTTTCACTTCCGGTTGCAATGCCGCACGAAATGCCAAATGACCACCAATGCAGTAACCCATCGCACCAATATGGCCGTTACACCAGGGCTGGGTTTTTACGAATTCAATCATGGCGACATTGTCAGAATCATAGCCCTGCACATCTTTGGCTTCCTTGTCGGCATTGCCTTTGTCACGGCCGGCGTCATCATAGCCAAGCACGGTCCCGATGGGGTTGAGCTCATGAAACACTTCAGGCACCAATACAGCATAACCATGACTGGCCATCAGACGGGCTGCTCGTTCAATTGGACCGGTTTGCTGGAAGATTTCAGAATAAAACAGAATCACCGGGTAGCTGCCATCGCCGACAGGGCGGTGAATATAGGTACGCATCACACCGGTGGGTGTATCCAGATCAACAAAATCGCTTTGAATTTTCATAGTGAGTCAGCTTCTTTTGAGTCAGAAAAAACAGCAATTGTACATTGTCTGGTTGAAACAGCGCAGCCTGAGATGGCTGGGAATCCTCGTTTTAGGATAGGAGAAAGCCCTGTTTTGCTTCATAATAAGTGGCTTTGAAATAAGCCTCGATCCGCGGGAAGCGATGAACTCGTGCAGGCCTCTTGTGTCTGATTCACGGTTTGCCTGAATCAGCTATACCTGTGGCGATGCAGTGGCATTGTATGAGCTGGTTTACCCTGATAATAGAAATGAGTATCATTATCAAGAGTGTCCTTAATTTACAGAACTATCGCAACTCCAGGAGATACAAATAATGACCATCAAATGGTTCAAACACCAGCATCTGATTGCGCTGTTGATTGCAGCCGCGCTGTTTACCGCGCCAATGACCTATGCCAATGGCCCAGTCGGTGAGCACGTCAACCATTTATCTGACAACCTCGAAACATACAGTCAGGAAGTGAACTGGCTCAGCACCAAAGTCGAAGAAATGATCAGCCGCTATCAAGACGGTGGAGTTGAAGCAGCCAAGCCCGATATGCTGGTCGAGTACTGGGAAGAGGTGAAATTTCATTCTGCTATCGAAACCAATTATGTGCCTGTCTATGCTTCAATCTGGCAGGGTCTGTTTGGTGTCAAAGGGGCGTTGGAAGAGCAGGCTTCTATCGATGAAATCAGAAAACAGCAACGTTTCCTGGAGCAATCCCTGTGGCAGGCGCTGGGTGCAGTCAAACTCGCTGCCCAGTATCAGGATAAAGGTCTGACTGAGAAAGTCGCGACCACTCAGGCAAACCCGAGCAATTCCCTGGAAGCACTCGATGCGATCAAGAGCCGTCTCGATCGCGTGGTTGCTAAATATGCCGAAAAGTTGCCTAAAGAAGCCGTCAGCATTGTTCATGACACCTATCTGAACTTGTTTGAAGGCGTAGAAGGTGAACTGATTTCACTGGATGCTGACCTCGTGGAAGACCTCGAAAAAGACTTCAACGTCATTTTGCCGCAGGCCATTCAGAACGAGCAGAGCATTGATGAAGTCCGTCAGGTAGTCAACACCATGAAAGGCAAGATCGATACAGCACATTCCATGTTGGAAAAATCTGCTGAAGAGAGAAAGGACGTTTTCTAAATGCAACGCAGAACTTTCATACAATCTCTGGCAGCGCTCGCTGCTGCCGGGGCTTTGCCACTCAATATCACCCAGGTGCTCGCCGATCCGGCCAATGCCGTTTCGGTAGAGGATCTGCCCAGGCTGGAAGGTGAGCTGACGCTGTACCTGGGAAGGGGAGAAGGTGGCCTGTATGAAAATGTGATTAAAGCCATCGAAAAGCGTAATCCGGATCTTAAGCTCCGGATTCGTCGAGGCCCGACCGCGTCTTTGACTAATGCGATTCTGGCTGAGGCTAAAGCCGGGGTTCGCCGTGCCGATTTGTTCTGGGCGGTTGATTCCGGTGCCGTAGGTATGGTCACATCCGCTGATCTTGCCCAATCGCTGCCAGCAGATCTGACCGGCCAGTTGCGTGAAGAATTTCAGTTTCCTGACTGGGTACCGGTTACCGGTCGTATCAGAACGATCCCTTTCAATACAGAAAGACTGACCGCCGACAAAATCCCTGACAACATTATGGCTTTACCTGACTCAGACTTCAGTGTGGGCTGGGCACCGGCCTATGCGGCGTTCCAGTCGTTCGTGACTGGCATGCGGATTCTTGAAGGCGATAAAGTCACGACCGACTGGCTCAAAAGGATGAACAGAAAGGCCAAGAAGTTTGCCGGAGAGCTCGGCGTGGTCATGGCGGTTGAACGTGGTGAGGTCGATATCGGGCTTGCTAATCATTATTACACCCTGCGTCTTAAAGCCGGTAAACCTGATGCCAATGTGGATCTGGCTTTCACCAACAACGATGCCGGCTGTCTGGTTAATGCCTCAGGTATTCTGGCGCTCAAGGAAGGCGATTTGCCGGCGAATTTCATTCGTTACCTGCTGACCAAAGAAGTCCAGTCTTATCTGGCGGAAGAAGCCTGTGAAATACCGCTGGTCAGCGGTGTCGCTCCCCCGCAGGGACTCCCGGGGTTAAACACCATTAATCCGCCGCAAATTGATCTGACCCGTCTGGCTGACTTGCGTCCGACTATTGACCTGATGCGCAACGTCGGCGTCTTATGAAGCGATGGTCTCCGTCTTATCCACTGGCGTTCATCATCGCTTTGATTGCGGTGATGCCGGTGGTCGTGTTGATGACACTGGCAGCCGACAGCCCCCAGCTGTTCGATGCGCGCAACCTCAATATTCTCGCCAACACGCTGGCATTGATGGTATTCACAGCGGGGGGAGCCGTATTGATTGGCGTGCCCCTGGCACTGCTGACAGCCTATGTCAGACTGCCCTGGGGTAAATTCTGGCTGGTGTTACTGGCCGCTCCTTTAGCGATTCCCAGTTATATCGGTGCCTTCACTCTATATGCAGCTTTCGGGCCCGGTGGTGAAATAGAACAATTAACCGGCATAACCACGCCGAGTTTTGACGGATTGTTCGGTTCCAGTGTGGTGATGGCGCTCTATACCTATCCTTTTGTGATGCTGACGGTTCGCGCCTCATTGCTGAGCCTGGATGCCAGCCTGGTCTATGCCGCTCGGACGCTGGGCATGTCTTTGATCAGCAGTTTATGGACAGTGGTGTTGCCACGAATTACGAATGGCATTGCTGCCGGCGCTTTGCTGGCTGCGATGTATGCCTTGTCAGATTTCGGCACGCCGGCGATTCTGCGACTCGATACTTTTACCCGCATGATTTACGTCGAATATAACAGCTTCGGCCTCAGCCAGGCTGCGATGTTGTCACTGCAATTGCTGGTCATCGTCGGTTTGATTCTGTTTCTGGAATCCCGGGTCAAGGGCACCCGTGAAAGACCCGGTAAATCCCTGACCTTATGGCCGGGCCGCCTTCGCACTTCCCTCATGTTGCTGGCCTGTATGCCGGTGGTAGCCTTGTCGATATTGCTGCCACTCGCCGTGTTCGGCATATGGTTATGGCGTGAGGGCGCCGGTAACTTTGAACTGGTTTATGCCTGGAACTCGGCCTATGCGGCCTTATTTGCGGCGATTGCCACGGTGCTGTTCGCAATCCCGGTCGCTCAGGCGGCTATCAGCGGCAAGTTTGGTCGGCTGATGGAACGTGTCAGCTATCTGGGCTTTGGTGTGCCCGGAATTGTTATGGGCACGGCGCTGGTCTATGTCGGCCTGCAACTCTCCGTACTTTATCAGACCCTGACATTGCTAGTGCTGGCCTATGTGATGCGCTTTTTGCCATTAGCAGTGGGCTCAATTCGTTCCACCTCGGAGCGTCTCGATCCCAGCCTGGTTAAGGCAGCGCGTTTGCTGGGTGCCAGTCGCAAAGAAGCATTCCGTCGTATTACCTTGCCACTCAGTATTCGTGGCATAGTTGCAGGCGCGGCTTTGGTATTCCTGGAAGTCATGCGAGAATTACCGGCGACGCTGATCCTGAGCCCACTGGACTTTGAGACCCTCGCTACCTACCTGTGGCGGGTCTATGAAGCCGGTTATTTCGGTCAGGCAGCGATTCCCGGGCTGTTATTAGTGTTGATTTCCGGTCTGGCTCTGGCGGTGATGTTTTATGGCGAGCGCTGGAATCAGACCGATGTCATCGAAGAGGAACCGTCTCTCTCATGATTGAAGTTCAGAATGTCTCTGTCCATTACGGCCAGAAAAAGGTGGTCGATGACCTCAGTTTTTCACTGGGGGCTTCAGAGCTGCTGACCCTGGTGGGGCCGACGGGCTGTGGCAAAACCACGATTTTGCAGGCCCTGGCTGGACTGATTCCCATTTCAGAAGGCACGATAAAACTCGGTGACCAGACGGTCACGGCCAGCAGAACCATTGCCCCTGAAAAGCGTCATGTGGGCATGGTGTTTCAGGACTTTGCGCTGTTCCCACACCTGACTGTGGCACAAAATGTCAGTTTCAAACTGAAAGACAGCAATAAAGCCGATCACTGGATTGAATTACTTGGCCTCAGCCCCTGGCGTCATGCCAAGCCGGCTAACCTGTCCGGTGGGCAGAAACAGCGCGTTGCGCTGGCCCG
>CAYMEE010000049.1:5787-15028 GCA_964389455.1 uncultured Methylophaga sp.
GAAAATATCGCTGAACCTGGCCAGCGTGTGATGATGCATATCATTACCACGCATCCTCTGGCTGTTTTTGACCGCGCTGACGCTGCATGAACAACGCGCGGCTGAAGCGGCTGCGAACCCTGAACATCCATAGAATTCCCGACAGGCATCCGGAAACCAACACGGATGCCGTATAATGTGCGCCATCACAGAGCGTCGAGTGCTATGCAGCACTTCAGACTGCGCTCAACAATCTTTAGAAAGGATTAGCAAGGATCAAGAATGTCGAAAATTATCTACACTAAAGTTGATGAATCTCCTGCTGCCGCAACGTTTTCGTTGCTGCCTATCATCCGCGCTTTCACCAAGCCCGCGGAGATTGATTTTGAAATTAGTGATATTTCACTGGCGGGACGCATTATCGCTAACTTTCCGGATAATCTGACCGAAGCGCAGCGCATTCCTGACCACCTCGTCGAACTGGGCAAACTGACCCAGGACCCAAACACCAATATCATCAAATTGCCGAATATCTCGGCCTCTATTCCACAGTTGAAAGCTGCAATCAAAGAGCTCAAAGCCAAGGGCTACGATTTGCCGGACTATCCGGACAGCCCGAAAAACGGGGAAGAACGGAAAATTAAAGATCGCTACGCTAAAGTGCTGGGTTCTGCCGTGAACCCGGTCCTGCGCGAGGGTAATTCTGACCGTCGGGCACCGGCCGCGGTGAAAAACTATGCCCGCAGCAACCCGCATTTTATGGGTGAGTGGAAAGCAGATTCAGCAACCGATGTGGCCCATATGGCGGCGGATGACTTCTATGGCAGCGAGCAGTCTGTGACATCCAGCAAAGTCAACGAATATAAAGTGACTTTTGTCGACAAAGCCGGCAATGAAACCGTGCTCAAGCAGTCCATTCCGGTTCTGGCCGGTGAAGTGATTGACGCCACCCGCATGCGTGCCAGTAGTCTTCAGGCCTTTTATGCTGATGCCATTGCCAAAGCCAAGCAGGAAAATGTGCTGCTGTCATTGCACCTCAAGGCCACCATGATGAAGGTTTCGGATCCGATTCTGTTTGGTTTTGCCGTAAAAACCTATTTCAAGGATCTGATTGAAAAGCATGGCGCACTGTTTGATGAACTGGGCGTCAATTTCAATAATGGTCTCGGTGACCTTTACAGTCGTCTGGACAATGTCGATGCTGAAACCCGGGCTCAGATCGAGGCCGATATCGAATCGGTCTATGCCGAGCAACCCAGCCTGGCCATGGTTGATTCCAACAAGGGCATTACCAACTTCCACGTACCGTCTGATGTGATTGTTGATGCCTCAATGCCGGCCATGATCCGAGCTGGCGGCAAAATGTGGGATAAAAATGGCGAGCAGAAAGACACGCTGGCGATGATCCCGGATCGTTGCTATGCCGGTGTCTATAAAACCGTGATTGATGACTGTAAAGCTAAAGGCGCACTGGATCCGGTCACCATGGGCACCGTGCCCAATGTCGGCCTGATGGCGCAGAAAGCCGAAGAATACGGTTCCCATGATAAAACCTTCCAGGCGCAGGCCGAGGGCGTGATTAAGGTGACGGATCTGGATGGTGAGACCATCTTTGAATTCGATGTCGCAGCGGGTGATATTTTCCGTATGTGTCAGACCAAAGACGAGCCGATTCAGGACTGGATCAAACTCGCCGTCAACCGTTCACGTCTCTCCAACACCCCCGCGATTTTCTGGCTGGATCAGAACCGTGCCCACGATGCTCAATTGATTAGCAAAGTCCATCAGTACCTGCCCGAACTTGACACTGGTGGGCTCGATATCCGGATTCTGGATCCGGTCGTGGCAACGCAAATCACACTGGACAGAATGCGTAAAGGCGAGGACACCATCTCGGTAACCGGTAACGTGCTGCGTGACTACAACACCGACCTGTTTCCGATTCTGGAGCTGGGTACTTCTGCCAAGATGCTGTCGGTGGTGCCACTGATGAAAGGTGGTGGTCTGTTCGAAACCGGCGCCGGCGGCACCGCACCGAAATTGCTTAGCCAATTGCAGGAAGAAAATCACCTGAGCTGGGATTCTTTGGGCGAACTGATGGCACTTGCTGCTTCGCTTGAACACCTGGCCAACACGCAGAACAATGCCAAAGCCAAAGTGCTGGCTGACACGCTGGATGCAGCGACAGGCAAGCTGCTTCAGGAAAACAAATCACCGAAGGAACAGACCGGTGATCTGGATAACCGCGGTAGCCACTTCTACCTGGCGATGTACTGGGCCCTGGCTCTGGCAGGGCAGAATGAGGATAGCCAACTGAAAGAGACCTTCAGCCCAATTGCCCAATCACTCACCGAGCAGGAACCGACGATAGTCGCAGATCTGACAAAATTGCAGGGCAATACGGTCGAGATGGGCGGTTATTATCTGCCGGATGATGCAGAGATGCTCAGCATTATGCGTCCGAGCGAGACCTTCAATGAAATACTGGCTGAATTGATTTAATCAATAAACCGCTCAGAATTAGAAAAGCCCTCAGTCGAGGGCTTTTTTTATGTCCGGTTTATGCTTTATAACCAAATAGTTGCTGGGCTTTGATCTTTTCAGCCACAACATCAGGCACCAACTTTTCCCAACCGGGGTTGTTGTCAGTGATCATCTTCAGTACATCAGGCGAGAAAATATCCAGATAGTCTTCATTGAATTCCTGAATCTGTTCAATTTCGTCGTTTTGACGCAGATATTGATACAGATGTTTCTGTTGATCTGCGACTTCCAGGTTGTCGACTTTGTACAAGGTCTTTGATTCTGCGTCCTTGTACGGGTAGATGTACAACTTCACGTTGTTTTTAAACAGCCGACCGAAACCTTCCAGGATGCCACCTTTCAGATCAGCGTAATACTTATCGTCAAACAGTTCGATAAGGCTGTGCGCGCCCATCGTGATACCGATCCGGCGCTTGGTATAGCGGGATAAGTACGTCGCCAGTCGATAGTATTCGGGGTAGTCAGAAATCATCACCGTATGGCCGGTGGCTTCCAAAACATCGGCACGGCTGATGAAGTCTTCCAGATCGATGCCATCATCACCGCTATGCAGGTTATGCATGGTGATCTCCATGATCGAAATAGTCTCATCGGGCGCAGAGTCATCCTCGGCTTCAAACTGTTTTCTGGCGGCATTGAGCATATCGATGTTGACATGCGTCACCGGCCGGAATCGGCCGCGCTCAACCAGAAGATTTTTCTTACGCAGGTGTTCGGAAGGCTGCAGTACTTTGCCATCGGCCGAGAACATCGCCGCGTCACTCAGGCCGAGCTGAACCAGCCTTAAACTGACAACACGATTATCGACATGGAGGAAGGCATCGCCACTGAGATCGATCATATCGACTTCGATGCGATCCGTCGTCAGGTTGTCGAGCAAAGATTTAACCAGCAGATCCGGGTTGTGGCTGAGATGAAATGCGCTATAAATCAGGTTGACACCGATAATTCCCAGCGCCTCCTGCTGCAAAGCGTTTTCATTATCCAGCATGCGAACATGAATGATAATGTCGCTGGGGGCTGCATGGGGCTCGGTCTGAAAACGGATGCCCAGCCAGCCATGACACTCATTGGTGCCATGATAATTGCGGGCTGACACGGTATCAGCAAAAGCAAAAAAGGCTGTGTTATCGCCGCGTTGTTCGCTCAAGCGTTCAATATTGAGTTTGTATTCAATATCGAGCATGTCCTCCAGTCGTTCACGGCAGACATAACGTGGCGCTTTGCCGTAAATATCATCACTGACTTTCATGTCATAGGCAGAGATACTCTTGGCAATGGTTCCAGCGGCACCGCCGACTCTGAAAAACCAGCGAACGACTTCCTGACCTGCGCCTATTTCAGCAAATGAACCATAACGGATTTCATCGAGATTAACTTCAAGTGCCTTGGCACCGGGGGTGAGCGGTTTATGTTGTTCCATAGAGCCTCAGTTGATTTCATCTCAAGGGTTCAGTGTAACGTCTAACAGTGCTTACTGTAATGACCGCTTGGAATCATCATTCGGTCGAGGGCTGTATCAATGTGTGACAGTGCCTCTGTTGAGCCAGCTTCCGCTAGAGTCTGCTATGAAAAGCTGAGAGCGTTAATCTTTTGACTGCCTTGCCCAGGTTTCAAGTTTGGCTTCAACTGCCGAGAATTCGTCGATATGGTGCTGTAGTTTCTGCAGAAAAGCATTCTCGCCTTCAGCGACAGCCATGACATGGGTCTCAGTGAATAAATCCCATGGACCCGGTTCATAACCTTTTGCTTTGAGCCACCAGACCGCATTGGCAACGGGCATATTCAGGTTATTCAAGTTTTCCATGGGTTCAGGAATGGCACCACGGCTTTCCAATGACTCGCTGTATTGATTCACGACGGGAAGGGCGACTTTGACCTCATCGATATCTGTCGTTTTGTCTTGAGAGTGTGGAAAGCCGATAGTGATACGGGACTTGAAGTAGGGTTCGGTATGAACGACCCCTTCTTTTTTAGGGGACTGCTGTGTCAGTCCGCCCATGACCACATGAATCTGATGCTGCGAGAGGGCTTGCAGTAATTCAGTTTCTGTACCCCAATGCCATTCAACATCGGCATTTATAGAGTCTGCGAAAACCAGAATAATCTCGGCTTCGACACCCTCAGCGCCTGAATCAGTTCGAATCACCCATGGTGGATTTTCGGTGACACCGACTTTAAGCACACCATCCTCAACTTTATCCAGCGTGCCATTGGCATCTCGGGGGAACTGGCAGGCGCTGCCGACAAGCGCAGTCATGATGATAAAGAAGCATAAAAAGGGTTTGATAACATTAAACTTTATAAATTGATATCTACCCATCTCAGCCTCCTTTTTGACTATGCAATCTTCCAGATTGGAACAGTAAGTCATATGTATTTAAATGCAGCCAGTTCAGCTGCTTTTTTTCAGTCTCCTCTTAATATGCCATATTCGTTGCCGGGCTTGGACGATTGATTTCACATCCCGCTCATATTCAAGCCGATCCTCACGCCTCAGTGCTCACATGTATCCGCGTGAGGACCGGAATGGATCTAGCTGGCCATTTTCCAAGCATTGTCGACATGCCTTAGCCCAGTCTTTACCTTGCTGATGTTCGTGCTTATAGCATTCTTTTGGATTATGATTGAACGTGTCGACTACACGTAACTTCACACAAAATTCTTCATGAGCTTTTTCTGCCGCCTTTACGGCTGGCGCTTTGATTATGTTTGACGTTCCTGCCCGAGCCTGATTTGTTACCGCCACCGGATTCTTTATTCACGGTGGCCCAGGCTCTTTTCTCGGCTTCCTGTTCAGACACACCTTGCTCGATGTAGCCTTTTTCAATGTGTTCGGCCTGACGTTTCTGTTTGTCTGTATATTTATCTTTGCTTCCCTGGGACATCACTATTCCTCCGGAAAACTGAATACAAGAGTCGTGTGTTGTGGTGTGGAAACTTAACAGTGTCCGGGAGTCTCGTTTGCCAAGGATGGTGCAAACGAGACTCCTTCCGGCTTGAGTTCAGCCTGTCTGGTTCGCTTAGATGCGATGTGAAGGGGTGCTATCAGACAAACTTTCAATCATGTAGGTCTCGGCATATTCCAATGCCAGGGGATATTCAAACATTGCGCCTTCTTCCATTAATGTCTGTAGCTCGGCCTGAATATCCTTTTTGTTATGCCTTTCTGTCTGCATTGCAGTCAGATAGGCATATTTGGCGGCAACTTCTTCGGGGGATTCATAGCCGGTACCGCCGTTATCAATAATTTGCACTACGTCTTTAATAGATTCTGCTTGTTTCAGTTCCTCAGAAATCATCATTATCTCCTTAAAAAACAAATTAACGGTTACAGCATTAACGCCTGTCTAATCGTCATCGCGAAGCTGCATTTTTCGCTCAACAAGTTTTTTACCCAGAGAGTTGAGGTCAAGATTACTTTTCTGCAGCAGGGGAAACATCTCCTGTTCTTCCTCATTGACGTGGTGTTCCACATACTCCGAGAGTACTTTTACTTTGGCGTCAAACAGTTCTTCGTCCGATTCCATGCTTTGTATTTCTTCGATGAGCACTCTAGCGCTGTCATGCTCAACCAGCGCCTCATTGACCAGGCTTTTGGCATCTTTCATTTGTTTGCGAAATGCCGGATAGATAACTTCCTCTTCCAGTTGAGTATGAATGGTCAGTTCGCTGCAGATTTCATCTGCCAGCTCTCTTTTTCCTACATAGGCCTGCGGCCCCAGTTCTTCAAATTGTGCGAATGCCTGTTTCACTTTTTGATGGTCGTCCTTCAACAGCGTAATGGCGTTAATGCCGATTTGTTGCGTTGTCATAAACAAGTCCTTTGGTTATCAGTTTGGAATTAAGCGGCTCAGCATTGATGAGCGGCAGGCCAAGCGTCACTATTTCTAAACTGGCCTCAAGCTCTTAATATCGCGAATGTTTAATACAAGCTGACATTCAATACGTGGGCGCTTCGGCAAATCTTTCATAGTTTGTGAATCAAATTTCACAAAAAGTTCACAATTTTCCTAATATGGAAATTTTTCCTGCTGAACAGTGAATATGTTGCAATGCCGGACAAACCAAGAGCTGGTAGGAGTTTTAACGCAAGTTGCTTGCAAACGATCCCGAGCATATGAGGGGGTGCCGTCTAAGGCAAACTAGGGGGATGAAAAGCCGGCAGTTTTTTGATGCTTTGGATGAAAATCGAGTGGGTGAGGGGAAATGCGCAGGGGAATTTTTATTGTCAGCTATGAACAGTCATTGGGGATGAACTGAAAATCAGTTTTTAGGTTTCTATGAAGGATAGACTGAATACTCGCTCAGCGTTCTTCACCCCTGGCTGAATCAGGTTTCAGTGATTTTAATTGCACGGAACATGGCGCACTGACGGAAAACATTGATGTCCGGTTCGACATCCATATTCCTTGAGACACGTAACACCAGCCGTAACAGCATTTTCATATCTCTGGGACTGATTTCCTGAAAAGTTGCCAATAAGGTTTTCAGCAAATCATCTGATAATTCAAAGTCATATTGTCTGGCAAATACCTGCCAGATTCTGGCCGCATTTTCTGGTGTCGGAATGTTGTATTCGATGATGGCCGCACAACGTGAGATGATCGCTTCGTCGATGTCGGAAGGGCGGTTGGTGGTCATAAACAGCAAACCACTGAAGTATTCCATCGTCCTCAGGAATTCGGCGACGATGGCATTTTGTTCGATGTTGTCACTGCGGGTGACGATAAACACATCGGCCTCATCCAGCAGCAAAACACAGTTCCAGCGTTCAGCGCGAGAGAAAATGACCCTCAGATTGGCTTCAATATCTTTGGCATTGGTACCCAGAGATCCGGAATGCAGCAAATATAATGGCCGCTCAATCAGCTCGGAATAAATCTCCGCAGTCAGGGTTTTACCCACACCCGGCACGCCTTTACAAAGAATCACGTTACCGGCAGTTTTGCCTTCAATGATATCGCCGTTGAACACATCAACATTGGTTGTCAGAACATCCAGCAGATCGTGATGAGTTTTGGGCAGGATGAGTTTGTCTTTCAGCGATTTATCATATTGGTAAGGGGTCAGATAATCTGCATGCATCCAGACAAAGCCGTGTGTTTTCAAATTAAATACGCGCAGCAAGGGCCACTCGGGCATCGCCAGTACATTATCCTCGCCTTCAACCAGACAGGACTCCCTTAACTGGGAATAGGTTTTAACATCACTGGCGGCCATGTCGTGAATAACTTTGCCTTCTATGGCCGAACCATCCGAATTAACCTGTGTTTTATCCGTATAAATCAGCCCACTGGCGATAAACTGCTCGGAGAACTGATCTTTGATCTCACGGCAATAGCGGCCATAACTATCTTCATATTCCGCTTTTAGTGCTGGTGTTTCTTTATAGACTTGTTTGAGTTCCAGCGCTTCATTGATGCGTTTTTTGTTGACATCGCCAGGGCCGAAAGCAATGTAGTCATGCTCAAAACCAAAATAGCCTTTTTTGAGGTTCGGTGACAGATGACAGACATGCATCAGTAGCGACTCTTCCGCATGGGCGGTGGCTGGTTTGTAACTGAAGTCAGTCACCAGTGCCGGATAGCGTTTGCCATCGGCCTTTTTTAGATACACCCAGCCATCAATCAGATTGTGCTTAAGGTAGGATTCCAGCGTCGATGAAAAAGCCTTGAAGTTCGGTATGGCTGAGTCGAATTCACCATCCCGGGCCAGCAGTATTGCTTCGATAGCCCGCTTCGATTTTACATCATCCAATGTCTTTGCAACCTGCGCCATATCCTGCAAAGCAGTCAGAGATAACTGGCGTGGCTCGATTTCCATTTCGGTGGTTTTGATATAGCCACGATTGTCCGCTTCCTCTCTGGCGACTCTATCACGATAAGGACTGAGTTCTTGATGTTGGGTGGCTTTAATAAAGTCGTGAGAAACAATGAATGACACGTGACGGACCTAAGTTAAAAATAAATTGACTGGCGAAATGCAAGCTAAGTTCAGAGTACAAGTTCACTGGGCTCGAGTCACGCTAGACCATGCACATAACAGCCGCTATGGATTCGAAACGCTAAAAACTTAGTTCGCGATCGGGTAGTCACATTATTGGTGTTTATTTGAACTCGACACACATGAAAAGGAGAGTACATGCAAATCCAGGTGAATACTGATCACAACATCACTGGCGCAGACACATTGACTGACTCAATTCGTGAAGAACTGCAGCACAATCTACAACGTTTTGATGAGCATCTCACCCGTCTCGAAGTGCATTTAAGTGACAGAAACAGTGACAAACGCGGTGGCGGTGATGATATCCGTTGCCTGATAGAAGCCAGACTGGAGGGTCATCAACCTAATGTGGTCAGTCATGATGGTCAGAATGTAAAACAAGCGCTCACGGGCGCGGAACATAAACTGACCCGTCAATTAGACAAAATTCTGGAGCGCCAGAGAAAACACTAATCCAAATACTGTGAGAAATAAGGGGGCATTTATGCCCCTTTATTTTTAGCCAACAGAAACATGGCTTTTATATCGCAGTAGTGTCTCCACTGCATTATTTGTAACGAGCTCAACAGGAGGTTAACTCTATGTCCAGCCCGGAACACAAAAAGAAAATTTGGGAAATGATTAAAGATATCAAAGTCGGCATGCTCGTCACGCTAGACGATGATATGCCTCGCGCCAGACCGATGCATCTGGTACAGGATGAATATGA
>CAYMEE010000050.1:0-14612 GCA_964389455.1 uncultured Methylophaga sp.
ACGCCCTCAGGCATTCTGATAGCAAATATCTTTCGCACCGTCTCTTCTGTTTTCCAGGTACCTTTAAAGCCAGCTTCTACTACGAAACTGTCACCCCCTTTATAGGTAACGGAATTGCCATCAGCGTCAGTCAGTGTCGCTTTGCCCTCAAACATATGAACCATTTCATCGGCGTTGTAGGTGACTTGGTATGTACCTGGCGTGGCTTCCCAGAAACCGGTCAGAAAATGACCATCTTCTGGAACATGTTCCAGCCAGGTTTTCATGGTGGGCTGACCTTCTGTAGCTAACCACCCATCAAGATCAGTAGTAATCGGGTCAACATTGGGTTTGGTGATATTGCCGAAAGAGACTGTTTTCATATCCGCTCCTTAATACGAACAAAATATTGGAACATTGACTTTGTCAGGGATGCATATTGGGGACAATTGCTCTTAATGGGTAGGGCTGCATGCTACTTAAGTGGTAAACAGTCCTCTGCCTGCTTTATAACATTGAGCTGAAGAGTTTCTCACAATGTCTGGTATAGACCTTTGCGCTGGCTGAACGAAGCAGAATTAACAGCATTTGGCGCTTAGACAGTCTGGGTCTGCTGAGCAGATTCTCGTCTTTTTGCTGTGAGAGGTGATAAAGCGTGCTGATACCGCCTAATGTCATTGCTCTGACTTCCCAGCCCATTCTGCCGCGTAATGTAGCGCCAAGCAGGTAACCCTGCTGCATGAGGCGGGCAGTGCGCTGATAGAGGCTGCGAATAACAACAGAAATCGAGTCGCTGTTGGTGGTAAGCAGATCATGCTCTTTTAAGCCGGCAGCTGACAGTTCCTGCTGCGGGATATAGATCCTATCCTGCTCTCGATAATCCTGAATAATGTCCTGGTAGAAATTAATCAGTTGTAATGAGGTACATACAGCATCTGATTGCTGTAGTTGACGCTCACTTGGGGAGATCGCCAAATGCAACAATAAACGGCCCACTGGATCGGCTGAGTAACGGCAGTAATTGAGGACTTCACTAAAATCATCATAACGCGCTTTAACTACATCCTGTTTGAATGCGGTTAAGAGATCTTCAAACAGTTGAATTGGCAGGTTGTGATGATTAATAACATCTTCTAAGGCGATAAAAATCGGGTCGTTGCCTTGATACTGACCTTGATTGATTTGTTCCAGTGCGTGATTGAAGCCGTCAAGGCGCGCTAATCGGACTGTCTGACTGTGACTGCCTTCATCAGCAAAGTCGTCAGCGGTTCTGGCAAAGGTATAGATAACGCTGATGGGCCGCCTCAAACGTTTCGGTAACAGAACCGAAGCGACTGGAAAGTTTTCATAATGAGACTGTGAGAGCTTGAGACAGAAGGCGTAGGCTGTCTCGAGTTTGGAATCACTCATCGTCACTGGATTGCTGAACCTGGCGCGGTTGTTGTTCCACCGGTGGCAAATCAGTGATCTCATTTTTACTGCTGATCCCCATTTCAGTGAATTTCCGGGCACCCGGCAAGACCTGCCGTTCCAGAGAGCCCACCGCGCTGTTGAAATGGTTGACGGTGCTTCCCAGGCTATTGCCGAGCTTACTCAGATGATTACCGAATGTGGACAGGCGTTTATACAGCGTCTCGCCAAGCTCTCGAATCTGTTCGGCATTTTCAGCCAGCGCCTGTTGCTTCCATCCATAAGACACTGCCCGAAGTAAGGCAATAAAGTTGGTGGGCGTGGCCAGAATAATATTCTGACTCATGCTGTCCTCTAAAAGCGCAGGGTCAACTTCCAGTGCGGCAGCAAGGAATTGTTCACCCGGAATAAACAGAACAACAAACTCAGGAGAGTTGCTGTATTCCGCCCAGTAGTTTTTACGAGCCAGCTCCCTTACCCGACTGCGGATCACCTGGGCATGGCGTTTGAGCTCACGCTGGCGTTCACTGTCTTCCTTGGCCTGAATCGCTGACAAGTAAGCATCGAGCGGTGTTTTCGCATCAACGATAATATCGCGTTTCTCTGGTAGCTTGACGATCATGTCAGGACGAATACTGCCATTCTCAGTCGTGGTGTGAGTCTGTTCAAAGAAGTCACAATGCGCGACCATGCCGCTTAACTCCGCCAGACGGCGCAATGTCATTTCACCCCATTGACCACGTACTTCAGGACGACGCAGGGCCTGAACCAGATTCTGTGTTTCCAGTTGCAACTGCTGCTGGCTTTTAGTCATCTGATCAATGGTGGTACGCAGGCTGCCGTAACTTTCCTTGCGCTCTTTTTCTATATCGTGGATTTGCTTGGTAGTCTGCTGCAAAGCGTCGCTGATTGGCTTGACCATTTGCTCAATCGCTTTTTCACGACTGCTTAAATCGGCCTTGGCCTCACTCTGAAAACGCTTGAGATTCTCTTCTGCCAGTTTCAAAAAGTTGTTGTTGTTGCGATTGAGTGCTTCATTGGATAGCTGATTGAAAGTATTCGCCAACTGCGCCTGGGTCTGCTGAAGCATTTCATCCAGCTGCTTTTGTTGTTTTTTTTCCAGTTCCAGGCTGAGTGATAACTCGGTATTTTCACGCTCCAGCCTACGGATGACTTTTTCACGCAACAGATACACAGCCAGGGCACCGGCCAGTGCCGCAGTGAGTATTAACACCATGATCATGATCGGAGAGTTTACAGCCATTGCAGTAATTCTTCGGGGTGATTAATCATGCCATCAGCCTGCCAGTTTTCCGGCCGGTCGTCATCACTGAGATAACCATATCGAGCCACAAGCGTATGCATATTGGCATTGCGGCCGGCGACAATATCGCGTTCGGCATCACCGATATAGACACAATTAGGAGCTTGCGTATTCACCATTTCGCAGGCATGTAACATAGGTGCAGGATGCGGTTTGCTCTCTTTAGTGGTATCACCGCTGACGATGCAGGCGGCGCGATGATCTAATTGGAGTCCCGCCATCAAGGGCTGGGTGAGGAAAGCCGGTTTGTTAGTAATCACTCCCCATTTCTTACCCATTTTTTCAATCTTATCGATAACTGTCTGCATGCCATCAAACAGGGTTGATTCTCGGGTCAGATTATCCTGATAGATTTGCACAAAGCGTTGTTGCAATGATGCAAACTCAGGGTTATCGCTTGTGATACCAAAGGCCAGACTCAAGAGACCGGGGCTGCCATGACTGGCGACGGCACGAATCGCGTCATAGGGCAGGGGGGCTCGGCCTTCCTGCTGCAGCACTTGATTCAGGGCGTAAGCCAGATCGGGAGCAGTGTCGACCAGGGTGCCATCGAGATCGAAGAAAACAACATCAAATTTCGACATATTAAATTTTTCGGCAGTGAACCAGATAGTTCACTTTCACATCCTTGCTCAAGCTGAATTCTCGACTCAGCGGGTTATAACTCATGCCACTGATATCCATCACCTGAAGGCCTGCCTGACGGCACCAGCTTGCCAATTCTGCGGGGCGAATAAAGCGTTTATAGTCATGGGTACCTTTGGGCAGCATGTTCATGACATATTCCGCGCCAACAATAGCCAGTAGATATGCCTTGGGATGACGGTTCAGGGTCGAGAAAAATACATCACCACCAGGCTTGACCAGATCGGCGCAGGCCTGGATGATCGCGGCCGGATCGGGCACATGTTCCAGCATTTCGAGACAGGTAACGACATCAAATTCCCCCGCATGATCACTTGCCATGGCTTCGGCAGTGGATTGCTGATAATGAATCTGTAGTTCGCTTTCAAGCGCGTGCAGTTTGGCGATATCCAGTGGCATATCCCCCATATCGACGCCAGTCACATTGGCACCACTTTTAGCTAGCGCTTCCGAGAGAATACCGCCGCCACAACCTACATCAATCACATTGGCATCCTGCAGTTTGGAGCGGTCGGCAATATACCCCAGTCGAAGCGGATTTATTTCATGCAGCGGTTTGGATTGGCCTTCCAGATCCCACCAACTGCTGGCGAGCGCCTCAAACTTAGCGACTTCATTGGGATCGACATTAAGGTGTTGTTCACTCATTGTTCAGCCTGTTTAATGGAGTTTGCCCATTGACGGGCATCCTTGATCACTTTGCTTTCATCCAGTGTCGTTAACTGGCGGTCTTTGAGTAACTGTTTTCCGGCAACCCAGACATCCGTCACTTTATCACGGCCAGTCGCATAAACCAGTTGTGAGACCACGTCATAAAAAGGTTGCGTCTCAATAGAATGCATATCGACAGCAACAAGGTCAGCGAATTTCCCGACTTCAATTGAACCGATTTTGTCATCTATCGCCATCGATTTGGCCGCATTAATCGTGGCCATTTCCAGTGCCTTGTGAGCGGGGATGCTACTGGGATCCTTGGCAACTGCTTTGGCCAGCAAAGCTGCCTGACGCATTTCACCGAACATATCGAGGTCATTATTGGATGCCGCACCATCAGTGCCGATGCTGATATTCACGCCTCTACGATCGAGTTCTGCCACCGGGCAGAAGCCGCTGGCCAGCTTCAGATTAGACTCCGGGCAATGAGCGATGTGAACACCCGCTTCGCTGCACCAGTCCATTTCCTGGTCATTGAGTTGTGTCATATGCACGGCAATCAAGCGTGGCGACAGCAAACCGATATCACGCAAACGTTCCAGTGGCCGTATGCCAAACTCTTCGACACTGGCTGAGACTTCGGCGGCCGTTTCGTGAATATGCATATGAATAGGCAGATCCATCTCTTCGGCATTTATCAGAATGGATTCGAAAGTCTTGTTAGCGACTGTATAGGGTGCATGCGGGGCGTAACTGGTGCTGATACGGGTGTGGTGACGATAACGATCATGTAATTGCTGCCCTTTGTGCAGATATTCATCTGCATTGGCTGCCCAGTTGGTAGGAAATTCGATAACCAGCATGCCCAGACTGGCCCGCATACCGCTTTTATCGATGACCCGTGCGGTAGCTTCCGGGAAGAAATACATATCATTGACGCAAGTGGTGCCGCCACGCAGCATTTCAGCCACAGCCAGTGCTGTACCGGCCTCTACAAAGCCGTCACCGACAAACTTGCCCTCTGCCGGCCAGATATGATCATTGAGCCAGGTCATTAATGGCAGATCATCAGCCAGCCCGCGAAACAGGCTCATGGCACTGTGTGCGTGATTATTAATAAGCCCGGGAATCAGACAGTGCTGATCCATGTGGTGTATGGATGCGGCGCTGTATTGCTGTTTTGCTTCCTCAATGGGAAGAAGCGCTACAATACGGCTATCTTTAACGATGATGGCCTGGTTTTCTAGCACTTGTTGAGCAGCGTCAACCGGCACAAGCCAGCGCGCATTGATAATCATATCGACGGTTTGCATGCAGCCGATTATACCGTCGACACAAGGTAAAAACCTACCTTGTCGCCATAATTAGTTGACTGCAGCAAATGATTTGCCGGGCGGTAATGAGGAGTTCATTTTTGACAAAAATAACGAGCACAATCGCACCGATTCAATGGCGGGATGAACGCCTGTTTTTATTGGATCAACGTCAACTGCCTCAGCGGCAGGAATGGTTGGAGTATGACCACCCGGATCAGGTCGCTGAAGCCATTACCATGATGGTGGTGCGGGGGGCGCCTGCAATTGGCGTGACGGCGGCTTATGGTGTCGCACTTGCTGGCAGACAGGCCTGGCATACAGCCGGTGTGACATGGAAACAGGCGATGACTGCACCTTTGGCGAGACTGGAGAATGCCCGCCCGACGGCGGTCAACCTCTTCTGGGCGATAGAGCATATGCGGCAGTTTTACCGGAACTTGCCGGATGGCGAATCACCGGAAACGGCGTTGCTGACTGAAGCCAGAAAAATGCATGAGCAGGATGTGACCGCTAACCGCGCAATGGGTAAAAAGGGTGCCGCGCTGCTGGATAACCAGACTAAGGTGCTGACCCATTGCAACGCCGGAGCGCTGGCTACAGCCGGGTTTGGCACTGCACTGGGAGTGATCCGGCAGGGCTATGCCGAGGGCAAGATTGACCATGTTTATGTGGATGAAACCCGTCCCTGGTTGCAGGGAAGCCGGTTGACCGCCTGGGAACTGATGCAGGATGCCATCCCTATGACCCTGCAGGCCGACTCGGCGGCGGCTTTGTTAATGGCCTCTGGAAAACTGGACTGGGTGATTGTCGGTGCTGACCGAATCGCTGCCAATGGGGATACCGCCAACAAAATCGGTACCTATTCGCTGGCTGTGCTGGCTCGCTATCACAAGGTCAAAATGATGGTGGTGGCACCAACATCAACCATAGATTGGGATATCCCTGATGGCAGCGGCATTCCAATTGAACAAAGGCAAAGCGAAGAGGTGACGCATATCCACCGTGAACCCATTGCGCCTGCCAATGTCACTGCGGTAAACCCGGCGTTTGATGTGACACCGGCTGCTTTGATTGACGCCATCGTTACCGAAGCGGGTGTTATCCTGTCGCCGACAACAGAAAAAATGTTAACGCTTAAAGGGGAGGAATCATGACTGAAACAGTACTCATCACCGGTACCAACCGCGGGATTGGCCTCGAGCTGTGCCGGCAATTATCGGCCAAAGGCATGCATGTGATTGCCACATGCCGTCATGCCTCAAAAGAATTGAAAGACCTCAATGTCGAAATCATTGAAAATGTAGAGGTCAGTGAACCGACCAGCCTCGCCAAACTGGCTGACACGCTCAAAGGCCGTAATCTTGACTGGGTAATTAATAATGCCGGTATCGCCGGTGGTATTGGTCTCGGTGATATTGATGACAGCGCGGTCGACAGTTTTATCAGAATGTACCGGGTGAATAGTCTGGGACCTTTACTCGTGACTCAGGCCCTGCTGCCCAATCTGCATGAAGGTAGCAAAGTCGGCATTATCACCAGCCGCATGGGGTCGATTGACGATAATGATTCCGGTGGCAGCTATGCTTATCGGATGTCTAAGGCTGCGGTTAATGCAGCCGGGAAATCCCTATCTGTAGACCTTAAACCCAGAGGTATCGCGGTTGCGATTCTGCATCCGGGTTGGGTTAGGACTGATATGACCGGCCATGGCGGTCTGATCGACCCTGATGAGTCAGCATCCGGGCTGATTAAACGTATGGAAGAGCTAACGCTCGATAGCAGCGGTGGCTTCTGGCATACCAATGGTGAAAGACTGCCTTGGTAGAAAAACAGCCATTGATCGGCGGCAGGGAAGCTGCCCATCCTTCACAATTATTTTCATGTCTGCCATCGCTGCCCGAACTGCATCATGCTCAGCGCCTGCCTGCGATGTTTGAAGACAGCACCCATCAGCTCTGGCGTTGTGACACCACTGGTGGGGCCATGATGCTGAAAGTTTGTCAGCAATCCATGTTTGAAACATCCGGTTGCTGGCAGGTTATAGACAATTTGTTCGGCCTTTACCTGCCCAGACACCTTGCCAATATCAACCATATTCAGGACACGCTTGAACAACAGGGTCTGATCCCCTTACCGGAATTAATCAGCTGGAGCGGTGAATCGGAGACTTTTCCGGCTTATATACTCACCCGTTTTGTAGACGGCGTGATGTTGGAAAGATCCCATCTTAACGACAACACAATAGCCCGGTTTGCAGCCCATATTGCCTCCCTGCATCAGGTTGAATACCCGATGTGGGGCGATCTCTGTCAGCCTGAACGAGAAGCGAAAACCTGGTCTGAGGCAGTCAGGCAAACTCTGTTGAGCCAGGCTGATTTCAACAGTATCAGTTCAAGCTGGCTGAATCTGGCACTGTCCGAATTAGAGCAAATCGAACAAAGTACTTTTGCTCCAATTATGTTGGATAACCGCTGGGATCAATATCTGTTTGAGGAAAATCGCATCAAGGCTTTGGTTGATATCGATGCTTTTGTCGCCGGGCCGAGAGAGTTGGAGCTGGTATTACTTGAATATCAGCTTGATAGCAGACAGGCCGCCTTGTTCGCCGAGGTTTATAGCGAGTCTCTTCCGATGCCAGACCTCAGCGAGGTCAGGCTGAGTTACCGGTTGTTACTGTTTCTGATGAATGCACTGGGTGAGTCAGATCTGGAAAAATGGATGTTGGCCCCTGAGCGATTCTAAGCTTATCTTTCATTAGCTAAAGACAGCTTGCTGACGATAAAGCCTGATCCAGTTGATAAAGCCGACGCTGGCGAGCACAGTATACAGTGAAAACAATGCGACCGTGGCGTAAAAGCCGGTTTCCAGATATAGCACCACCGCGGCCGCATCGATAATGACCCAGTAAAGCCAGTTTTGCAGAACCTTACGCGCCATCAACCAGGTATTGAGCACTGAAAAGACAGTAACGCTGGCATCCAGATACGGGTTTTGAGAGGCTTCAATTGTCCCCAGATAGTGACCGATCAGCCAGGTCAGCAGACTACCTATCACTAAAAAAGCCAGGTGATAGGACAAAGGCCAGCTGTGAATGGCGATATCATTTTCTTGCTTTTTATGCTGACGCCACAGCAGATAACCGTAAATCGCCATGCCCATATAGTAAAAGTTCAGCAGGGCCTGCATGGGAAGCTGACCTTCCCAGAACAGCAGGGTATAAATCAGCGTGCTGACAAAGGCCATCGGCCAGCACCATTGAGATTCGCGGGCGGCGAAAACGATATAGCCGACGCCCAGCAGGGCGGCAAAAACCTCCCAGCCTGATAAGGCCATCAGCCCTTGAAGCATCGCATCCCACATAGAGCGCTAGTCTTCGACCTGATAACGATCGGTGCCGATCATTTTCAACACAAACACACTGTGTGGAAGCTGGTTGAATACGGCTTCAATTTCGCTGTCCATGGCGTCCATCACATCGCGGTATTCACCAAAAATCTGGGTGCTCAGATTATTACGTGAAATATTGAGCTTAGGGTTATTTTCCAGCTTATCGATAAAGGCCAGAATGGGTTCGGCATAGTGCTCTGTCAGTGGATAAAGACTGATATCGACCGAAACACGCATAGGAAAACTCCTCAATAAAAAGAGGGCACAACTGAGCCCTCAAGCTGTGAATTAATAATCGTAGCTGACAGTCAGACCGACGACACGGGGATCGCCGAACTGCTTGTAAGTGCGATTTGCGTAACCGATTCGAGGATCATTACCAAAGAAAAAGCCGCGGGTGTAGTAATCCTTATCGAACAGATTACGACCCCACAGGGTGACCTTCCAGTTGTCTTTTTGATAAGCCAGACTGGCGTTGTAGATGACATAAGACCCAGATTTAGCGTTGTGGCTATTGGAGAAATAAAAGTCATCCTTGCCTTCCATATTGGCACGCAGAGTCAGGTTGGGGGTCAGATAGTATTCGCCACCCAGCGTGAATTGGTAGTTCGGCGCATGCGCCTGACGGCGACCTTCAATATCGTTGCTGGAGATGTCCGGGTTTTCGTATTCATCGAACTCAGCACGAAGCAGGCCCACTGCACCAAACAGGCGGAAGTCCTGACTCATTAACCAGTCAAAATCCGCTTCCAGGCCGTAGTTTTTACCACGAGCCGCGTTGGCGATGGAGTCTTCAAATTCGCCGCCACCAACAAACACCGAGCTTTTCACCTGAGCATCCCGACGTAATGAGTAGAAAGCGGCAATGTTGGTGATCAGGTCGCCATTCAACCAGCGTGATTTAAGGCCAGCCTCAAGGCTCCACATATATTCAGTGTCAAATTGACGCTTATTGGCCGGTAAGGCGTCATTGTTGTTAACACCACCGGATTTATACCCTCTCGACAGAGAGGTATAGGTCATATGGTCATCATTGATTTGATAGTTAAGCCCCAGCTTGCCACCGAACAGACGTTCGCTGGTATCAATATCAAGATCATTGGAGTCTTTGTAGTCAGCTTCAAAGTATTCGACCCGCAAGCCTGTAATCAATGTCAGCTTATCGGTCAGATGCGTATCGAGCTGTCCGAATAGCGCTGTGTTCCTGGTTTCGTAATCATTATCCAGATTGCCGAAATCGGAGTTCAGATCCAACTCTTCATCCTGTGACAGGAAATACACACCGACTGCCCATTCGGTCGTGTCATTGAAGATCCAGCCATCTTCATTTGAAAGGGCTTTCAACTCGACAGAATAATTTTCTCTCTCGCGATTGAATTCTTCTGTGGCCGCATAGGCATCAGGGTGGAAACCAGGATGAGTCCAGTCGGCGTCATAACTATAGGTTAAGTCGGATTGCACATAAGTGAGATTGGATTGAAGCTGCAGGGCGCTGCTGGCCCGGTAATCTGTTTTCAGTGCAATCGCGTCGGTGTTCTGGCTGTCTTCCCCGGGCATATCAGACAGACTGTCACGACTGTTATCCAGAGTGAAGGCATCATAGCCATTATCAATATCAAGGTGCAGCAGGTTCAAATCCACCGTTAGGTCAGAGTTCACCAGCCATTTCAGGTGACCACGGGCAGTCACCTCGTCGTGGTTCTGAACATCGTCTTTACCTAAAAACTCATTGTCCATGTAGCCATCAGATTGATGGCTGTAGACTGAAAAGCGACCCAACAGTGTATCTTTGACCAGCGGCCCGCCGACAGCCACGCCGACATTGCGGGTGTTGTATTCCGCTACACCGGTTTCGACATGCATATCGAACTCATTGCTGGGTTCAGTGCTCTTCATATTGATGACGCCAGCGAGGGCGTTGGTGCCGAATTTGGTGCCCTGCGGACCGCGCAGGATTTCAACGGTTTCAATATCAAACAGGGTGGCAGCACCACCGGTGCGGCTGAAATCAATCCCATCAATTAATAAACCAACCGATGGATTAATCGGCGCCGAAAACTGACTGCGCTCACCAATACCGCGGATCTGAAAATATTGACCACGGGCAGCACCACTGGAAATGTTCACATTAGGTGCCAGGTTGAGGACGTCTTCAAGATGCTGGGCACCGCGGGACTCGATGACTTCATCATCAATGGTGGTCAGGCTGACCGGTGTTTCCTGGGCTTCGTTGGGGCGAAAGTCGGCACTGATTATCATAGACGGCAATTCTGCCGGGGTGATTTCTGCCCATGATGGAACAGAAAGCATCGCGCTGGCGCAGGCCAGTGCAAGAGTGGAACGTTTCATAGCTATCCTCGTGGCATAAAGCGGTGCGGGACAGCGAAAACGGAGACCGACAGCATTGGTTCAATGTCGTGAATCAGCCTGTCCCTACGCCAGTATTATCTGGATCAGGTTCATCGGGTTCTCTCTGTTGAGATATCTCAGGCGCGAGGCCACCCCGAGGCAATAGTCCGTTAGATCAATGCAGCACTTCCGTTTGAATGTGCCCATTTTATTTTAATGGTCAGGCTTTGACCAGCCCGACAAGCTTATTGCAGAGGCCGGAGACTGGAGCGACATTGAGGGCAGACGCGTAATTGTCTATTCAGCCTTTGAGTGGAAATTTTTTGTTGCAGGTTATCAAAGCAATGCGGGCAATAATATCCCGGGTCGTCACCGAATTGATAACAGCCACTGGCTTTGTCCCGGTGTGGTGTTGATGGGCCTGTATTGTCCTCTGGCGAATGCAGTAACAGCTTATCGAGTTCCTGTTGCAGGCTGCTGACCAGATGCTGGTCGCCCTCAGCCAGTTTGCTGGCAATCTCACTGATAATTTGATGGATGTTGTGCAGCTTGTTATTCATACAGACTTTAGAAGCAAAGAACACACGGCTATTATAGGCTTGCCATAAGAAAAAGGCACCCGCAGGTGCCTTTATTTCAGTGCGCTGAAAGCTTATTTTTCCAGGCTGGTTTTCAGGCTTTCCAGTGTGCTGGTGTAGAGACCGGTGACAGCATTTTTCGCTGCATCATCATCCAGTTCTTTGGGTGGGTGGTGGTTGCCGTGATAGGCACGGAAGAACTTACCCTTCCAGCTGACTTTAGTGCCGCCATCAACGGCTTTGACACTAACCCAGGATTTGTATTTGCTGACAGGGAAAGCAGGGACTTCATGCATTTCACCGTGGTCATCAACTTCACCGGCTTTGCTGATGTCGGTAATTTCGTATTTGTAGGTCATTCTCTCTTCATCGAACTTGTCCAGTTCTTCAGAGATGGTGGCACCGTTTTCCAGAGTCAGAGTGCGGGTAGCGCCTTTTTCATTGCCGCCGGTCGCTTCGGTTGATTTCACAACCGGAATCCAGCTATGCGCATTGTTAAAGTCTTTAACTGCATTCCACACAGTGGCTGGATCAGCGTTAATAACGACGCTTTCTTCTACAGTGATGCGTGGCGCACCGTGAGCGAAAGCCAGCGCTGGCAACAGGGCGAGGCTCAGCAGCAGGCCTTTAAGTAATTGCTTCATGATTAGTCCTAATATTTCGATTATTGTGTTTGTTGCTGCAAGCAGCAGCCCAGAAAATTAGCAGCTTTTTGCTCGGGCCACAATGTGAATTAGTCCTATATCTCAATCGCCTTGCTAACGGCTTCCCGATCCAGATGTGAGGCAAAATACTCAATAAAGGCATACATATAGCCTCGCAGATAGCTGCCTTTGCGGATGCCGAGGTGGGTTGTGCTGGGTCTGAACAGATGACTGGCTTCAATGGCCTGTAGCGGGGCATCTTTCGCCGGATCAAATGCCATGTTGGCGATAATACCGATACCCAGATCCAGCTCGACATAGGTCTTGATGACGTCGGCGTCGGTGGCGGTAAACACCACGTTGGGATGCAGGCCTTTTTCAATAAAAGACTGATCCTGCTGTGCCCGACCAGTAAAACCCATCACATAAGTGAGAATCGGGTAATCGGCTATTGCCTCAAGACTCAGCCTGTCCACATCCAGTAGCGGATGTCCCGGCGGTACGACGACACAACGGTTCCATTGATAACAGGGGAGAATGGCCAGTTGCTCGAACTGAGCCAGACCTTCAGTTGCAATGGCAATATCGACCTGGCCGGTGGCTGCCATTTCAGCCACTTCCGGTGGCGTGCCCTGCACCATATTCAGATGCACATTGGGGTAACGCTCGGAAAACTGCTTGATAGCGGAAGGTAGGGCATAACGGGCCTGCGTGTGGGTAGTGCCAATTGACAGTGTGCCTGTCTGGTCACTGCGACAGTCAGCCGCCAGCTGGCGAATATTGTCGACATCCTGCAAAACCCGTTCTGCCATTTCGATGACGGACTTACCGACCGGGGTAATACCGGTTAAACGTTTGCCATGACGCTCGAAGATTTGCAGTCCCAGTTCTTCTTCCAGTTGATGAACCTGATTACTGACACCGGGCTGGGAAGCATGCAGGGCATTGGCTGCAGCAGAGATACTCAGGCCCCGACGAGCCACCTCGCGTACATATTTGAGTTGCTGTATCTTCATAGCCTTATATCTTTTAGTTATAACGATAGTAGATAATATTCATTGATAGAATATTACGCTTTGGTAAACTTGTCAGCTCTTTGGCATACACAAGGCGATGACCTTTTATGGAATGGGGCTTTATTCTGGCAGGTTTGTTTGTCGGCATTATGGTCGGCATGACCGGCGTGGGCGGTGGTTCGCTCATGACCCCAATCCTGATTTTCGGCTTCTCTATTCAACCAGCTATCGCCGTCGGCACCGATCTGTTGTTTGCTGCCATTACCAAGTCCGGCGGTATCTGGGCCTACTGGCGTCATGGCGTCGTAAAATGGAGAGTGGTCTGGACCCTGGCGGCTGGCAGTATTCCAGCAACATTGGTCACCTTATGGGTCATGAACCAGACCGGAATGCATGAAGGCGAGCACAGCGAGATCATCACCAAAGCATTGGGGGTGGCTCTAATCCTGACCTCCAGTGCCTTGCTGTTAAAAGGCTGGATTGGTCGCCTGCTCAGAGCGCAGGAAGGTCACCCCGTAGTCAATGCACTATATAAACTGAGACAGGATGAAGGCCACAAGGCGATGTTCACCCTATTAACCGGCGCAGGTCTGGGTGTGATGGTCACTATCTCCTCAGTCGGTGCGGGTGCGCTGGGCGCGGTTATTCTGCTGTTTCTGTACCCCAAGATGAAAGGCGTTGAGATCGTGGCTACCGACATTGCGCATGCGGTGCCTCTGACTTTTGTTGCCGGCCTGGGCCATTCGGCCGTGGGCACCGTCGACTGGTCATTGTTATTATATCTGCTCGCCGGCTCGCTGCCGGGAATACTCATCGGCAGTCACCTCGGTGTTCGCATTTCTGATCAGGTCATGCGTCCACTGTTAGCCGTTATTCTGGTTCTGGTCGGCATAAAATGTCTATTCTGACCGGTCCAATAGATCTGACCCAGTATGGCTGCCCGATGCACTACATTAAGGCTCGCGAAGCCATCAGCCATATCGCGCTCGAGCAGGATGTCGAGCTGTGGGTCAACAGCGGTGATGCTGTTACTGAAGTGTTGAAAAGCCTGCGCCAGGATGGCCAGCAATGTGAGGTCGTAGCCGAAGAGGGGCTGACCACTACTATTCGTGTGAGAAAAAAACGATGACTGATATCAAACCTGCTCTGGCTAATAAGATTGAGGCCGTGATCGAGGTACTTAAAGAAATCGAACAGGACTACAGTCCTGCGGTGCTGGCAACCAGCTTCGGTGCTGAAGATATGGTGCTGCTGGATTTGATCTGCAAGCATGCCCCGGGCATTGAAGTCTTCACGCTGGACACCGGCCG
>CAYMEE010000051.1:0-14413 GCA_964389455.1 uncultured Methylophaga sp.
AGAAAAGCCAGAAAACTCCAGACCATGATTCACCTTTGTTTCAAACCAGGCTGGAAATCGAAATCAGCTTTCGCCGCCGGGTTTGAGAATATCGCCGAGCCCAGGATAGGATTGCAGCGGTGACAAAGCCGGATCATTCTGACTTTGCTCTCGATAGGTTTCGCTGCAACTGATGGATTTCTGCAGGTAATGCAGCGCTTCATCAAACTGGCCCAGAGCAGTGTGTGCACAGGCCAGCTGATAGAAGGCGTGCCCATTATCCGGATCCGAGTCCAGTGCCTGATGACAGAGGTTGATAGCCCATTGCGGCTCAGAAATCTCAAGCACCGCGTCGGCTTTGTAGGTCAAGGCCTCTGTATCATAGGGGCGTATCGCCATGATCTGGTCATAAACAGCGATTTTGCTGGCAGGGTTGGTCTCCTGCCCTGCCCGCAGCCACAGCGACTGAACTTCCTGGGTGCGTTCGATTTTCTCGCGGTTTTCTTCGATTTGCTGGGTTTCTTTACTCAGCTGTTGCTCAATAGCACGTAGGCGCTGCTCGTATTCAGTAACCAGACTGTTAATTTCCTGGTCGGCGAGGGTATGAACCCGTTCTTTGATTTCCCGGATTGAGGACCAGCCCACCAGCACCAGAATCGAGGATGCAGCAGCAATCAGATAGAAAAAATAAGTCACCGTATTGGTGGCGTAACTGACCGCTTTATCCACCGCAGACAATTCCCTATCCACCATCATCTGAATCAATTCAGCGCGATTTGAAGCCATATCGGTGCGTAAAGATTTTAATTCATCAAGCACATAACGCTCGATAAATGGGCTGTAAAGCGGCTCTTCCAGCTGCTCTACTTCTGCTTCGAATTGTTCAGGCTGTGTTGCCGTTTCACCTGCAAACAGCTGAAACGGCAACAAAAAGATAACTAACGCAATCAGGATGCGAGGCATATGGCTTTACCGTGATCATGAATTTCAACCAGTACACTATGCAGACTTTTGATGGCGTTGTCATAATCGTCTTCATCAATAACAAACTGCATATCGACCTGACGCATAGATTGGTGCATCGCCAGCACGGAGATATTCTCCTTGGCCAGAGAAGCAACCGTTTTCGCCAGAATACCTGGTATTTTCATGTCACTGCCAATCGCCGAGACGATGGCCACTTTCTGCTGATTAATTTCAGCATCGGCAAAGCGTTGTTCCAGTGCGTTACGAATACGCTTGATGGTTTTCAGATTCGTAGATAAGTAATGGGTGATGGTATTGGCGTTGATATCCTTTGAAATGATATGCGCCTTGAAACGGCGAATCGTAGCCAGGATCTCACGATCGTAGTCATCGATATTGCCTGCCATGTCCTGATCGAACAGTTCAAAGGCATACACCCCTTTACACCCTGCAATGATCTCCACGCAGGGATCAACACTGACGTAATCCCCTGTGATCAGCGTACCAGCATGCTCAGGTTCAAAAGTGTTACGCACCCGCAGAGGAATTTCATTGCGACGCAGGCCTTTTGCTGCCTTGGGATGAATCGCTTCCATACCCAGATTAGCCAGCTGATCAGCGACGTCATAGTTGGTGCGGCCGATTGGCACCGCATTGTCTTCGCCAACTAGACGCGGATCAGCACTGCTGAGGTGAAACTCTTTATGAATGATAGCTTCATTGGCTTCAGTCAGAACCGCGATACGGCTGAAAGTCATTTCACTGTAGCCACGATCAAACATCGACATCAGGCCATCATCACTGTGTGCATAACCGGTAACAATGGGTAATTGCTTGTCCAGATCGATTTCAGCAAATGCACGCTTGATGCGATCATCCAGCGGCACATGTTTATCAGTTTGCCATGCGGTTAAATCCACGAATTTGGCATCGATTCCATCACGCTGGAGCAGTTGTGCGGTATTCCAGGCACTGTGCGCCTCACCAATACTGGCCAGCATTTCACGCACAGTTTCCAGATGCATATCCAGTTCAAAGTGACCGTGCTGACACAGACGGTGCAGGTCTGCCAGGCAACGCTCGGCATCATCCAAGCGTTCACCAATGAAATTGTTTGCTCGCTCCAGATTGGCTTTTTTCTTGTAAAAGCCCTTGTTGATTTCGAACATTTTCTGCTTGAGTTCATGCAGCGCATCGCGCCAGCTGTCATCTTCTTCACCGCTGGCAAAAAGACCGTAAACACCGGGTTGGCCGCTTTTCTTGTGTTCAAGCAATAAATCAGTCATGCCGCCATAGGCGGAGACCACAAAAATTCGGTTGTAGATTGAGTCGTTATGTACCGGTTTGAGAATAATATTATCGCGCACCGCCTCATAATCACTCATTGACGTGCCGCCGATTTTTTCTACCGTGTGAAAACTCATTGTCTTCTCTCTAATTGTCCTTTTGCTGATGACCTGAAAAGGTCAGGCGACCGGCCTGCTTCATTGCAGGCCGGTCGTCGGGATTAGCCCTGTCGGATGTGCTTATGACTCAGTCTTCAATCGTGTCGGCTGTCAGTTCATAAGCGCCATCTTTGTTGTGCACTTCATTACCTATTAATGGTGGGTTGAAGACACAGGCAAGTTTGAGCTCTTTGAAGGCACGCAGAGTGTGACGATCGTGCTTGTCGAGGTTGTAGAGCGTGCCGGGCGTGATGGGATACTTTTTACCGTCATCCAGCGTTTCTACTTCGCCTTCGCCACTGATGCAGTAAACTGACTCCAGATGATTCTGGTAATGCATCTGGAAGTCCGCCCCTTCGTAGATTGTCGTAATATGGAATGAATAGCCCATATTGTCGTCTTTCAGTAGCAGGCGGGTGCTGTCCCAGTTGCCCTTGGGATCATAGATCTTGCGGCTGGTTTGTTCTGCTTCCTGAAGTTGTCTGACGAGCATATTTGTTCCTCTATGATGAATTAATCTTTTTTATCGAGTGGATGACCGGCGCCAGAGCACCGGTCTCAAAATCACCGCTTATGAGCGGGCCATTTTTTCCACTTCTTCGCTGACCGAATAATCGCCTTCGAAGTAGTCTTTTTCTTCGGGAATTGAATCCGCCTTATCACAGACTTCACGAATCGCTTCTTCCAGAATATTGATGCCTTTTTCCAGGCTTTCCTGAGAGATTGTCAGTGGGCACAGGAATTTGACTACGTGGTCTTCGGTGCCACTTGTTTCGATGATCAAGCCTTTCTGGAAAGCCTTATGGGTAATGGCACTTGCCAGTTCACCGCTGACACAGTTGATGCCACGGAACATGCCACGGCCATGCGAGTTGAAGTTGCCTTCACCGTATTTTTCAACGATCTTGTCAACGCGACCGGCAATGTAATCACCCTTGGCCTGAACTTCCTTGGCAAATTTGTCATCTTTCCAGTAGTTATCTATCGCTGCCTTGGCAGTAATAAAGGCAGGGTTGTTACCACGGAAAGTACCGTTATGCTCACCCGGTTTCCACTGGTCCAATTCCGGCTTCATCAGCAAGATAGCGAAAGGCAAACCATAGCCGCTTAAGGATTTGGAAACGGTCACGATATCCGGATAGATACCAGCTTCTTCAAAGCTGAAGAATGTACCGGTACGACCACAACCGGCCTGAATGTCGTCAATGATCAACAGCACGTCGTGCTTTTTACACACTTCAGACAGGCTCTTCAGCCAAGTCATGGAACAGGCATTGATACCACCTTCGCCTTGTACCGTCTCGACGATAACGGCAGCCGGCTTATCAACACCACTGCTTGAGTCGGACAGGACTTTATCGAGGTAGTTAGTGGTATCGACATCGTCACCCATGTAACCATCGTAAGGCATGCGGGTCGCACCACTCAGGCTGACGCCGGCACCACCACGGTGATGACCATTACCAGTAATCGCCAGTGAGCCCAGGGTCTGACCATGCCAGCCGTTGGTAAATGAAATCACATTTTCACGGCCGGTGTATTTACGCGCTGTTTTCAGTGCAGCTTCAACAGCGTTAGTACCTGTTGGACCGGTGAACATGACAATGTAGTCAAGATCACGTGGTTTCAGAATATACTCATTGAAGCTTTCCAGAAACTCACCCTTGGCACGAGTGTGTAAATCCAGGCCCTGAGTAATACCATCTTCTTCGATGTATTTCAGCAATGGCTTTTTGAAAAGCTCATTATTATGACCATAGTTGAGTGAACCGGCACCGGCGAGAAAGTCCAAATAGACATTGCCTTCTTCGTCATATACAAACTCGTCCTTGGCACGGTTGAAAATGCGTGGGAAAGAGCGCGCATATGAACGAACTTCCGATTCAATTTCCTCAAAAATTTTCATGGTTGTTTAGTCTCCTGATAATGGTTTTTCGGTACCCGCCTGCTGTCTTGCAGGTCTTACTGGATGGGACCGATTCTGACCAGCATCTCCGTTTCGTGCTGGCCGGCAAAGTGTTGCTGGCGATCAAACATCACAGAGTGATTCAGCTCTGCACCCAGTTTGTTTGCCAGACTTTCGAATAATGCCCATGAGGCCCGGTTATCCGGGGTAATGGTGGTCTCGATAAATTTGATCTGGCCTGCCTGCTGGCGCGACAGAATGTCACGCAACATGCGGCCGGCCAGGCCCTGCCCGCGGGCTTTTTCACCGACAGCAACCTGCCATATAAACAAGGTGTCGGTGTTGTCCGGCTGAATGTAACCAGAAATAAAGCCCACAATGTCACCTTCTCTCTCAGCGGCCACGGAAGTGGCGGAGAAATGCGTGCATTGAAGCAGGTTGCAATACATGGAGTTGGTATCCAGTGGTGGGCACTGGGCGATGAGTTCGTACACCGCGGCACCGTCCTCGGCCACGGGGGCACGCAAGGTAATCGGAGCTGCGTCAGCTTGTGCGAGATTCATTTTATAAATAACTCTATTATTTATACATCTATTGATTTAAATACAGAAAAAAAACGAATAAACAAACACAACTTATTGATTATAAGATTTAATCTAATGATTCACTTATCTTGGTGATATGTTGTTTAGACGTCTAAATATATAGTACACTAAACAAATAAAAAGTCCAGTCCCGTTAATGAATCCTATTTACTATTGATGTCAGAACAATTACACGACCAACAGTGGCTCTGTTTCCAGATTGAGGATGAGACCTATGCTCATCCCGTCAATCAGGTCAGAGAAATTCTTGACTACCTGTCCCCGGTGCCGGTACCCGGTGCGCAGTCCTGCGTGGAGGGGGTGCTCAATGTTAGAGGTGAGATTGTGACGATTGTTTCCAGCAAGCATCTGCTGGGGGTGGATGAATCAGCCAGAAACAGCGAACACATTATTGTTATTGAGACGACTTCCGGCCTGGTCGGCATCACCGTCGATGAGGTAGAGAGAATCAGCGTGCTGGCTGACGACGACATGATGCCGGTTGAACGCAGTCACGATACCAGTCCGGTCAAGGGCACCATCAATCATGACAATCAACTGCTGATCCTGACTGACTTCGAGCGCTGCATTAACGAATTGGAAAATTATGAGTAAAACTATCGGTTTAAATCTGGACGCGGTTTATAATCTCGATCTGAACAAAGAACAAAAGGATCAGCTGTTGAACCAGATTGAAGAAGTGTTGATCGCCCTGCGCCGGGTTATACGAGCCACTGATCTGCACTCGAAATACCTCGCCAAAACAACCGGTTTGACCGCGCCTCAGATCCTGCTATTGCAGACCCTGCGCGACAAAGGCCAGATCACCATCGGAGAACTGGCACAGGAGGTTAGCCTGAGTCAGGCTACCGTCACCACGATTCTCGACCGGCTGGAAAAGCGCAAACTCGTTTACCGTCAGCGTTCCGAAACCGATAAACGCAAAGTGCATGCTTATCTCAATGATGAGGCACTGGAAATTCTGAAAAATGCGCCTATTCCTCTGCAGGAACAGTTCACACGCCAGTTCGGTGACCTGCAGGAATGGGAACAGACCATGATTATTTCTGCGCTCAAGCGTGTGGCTCAGATGATGGATGCCCAGCATATTGATGCTTCTCCCGTTCTCGATATTGGCCTGCTGGACCGTCAGGACACTCTTGTGGATAAACCCGCAGCCTATGCCGATGATGACTAGGCGAGTCTATGATTGGCTCAGCAGCTTACTGAGATCATCCACAGACATGGGCTTGTTGAAATAAAAGCCCTGAAATTCCTCACAGCCCATCTTAAGCAGCATTTCGGCCTGTGCTTCGGTTTCTACACCCTCGGCAATCGTCGATAAATTCAGGTTATTAGCCAATTGCACTATGGTTTGTGCAATCGCCGCATCCTTGCGGTTAAAGACAATCTCCTCAACAAAAGAACGGTCAATTTTCAGCGTATCTATCGGGAAATTCTTCAGATAACTCATCGAAGAATAACCGGTACCAAAATCATCTATCGCCAGTCTTACACCCGTTTTCTTGAGTGCAAACAGTAACGGGATGGTCTCGGCCACATCATGCAGCATCGCGGTCTCAGTGATTTCGAGTTCCAACGTTTCGGCCGGCAAACAGCTTTCCTCCAGCGTTTGCCTGACACGTTCGGGCAGATAGTTCTGATTGAACTGCAGTGCGGACAGGTTAACCGCCACCCTGTAGGCACAGCCCAAATGTTGTTGCCATTGATATACCTGCTTGCAGGCCTGCATTAAGACCCAGTCACCAATCGGCAGAATCAGGCCGGTAGCCTCAGCAATTTCAATAAAAATGTCTGGGGTCAGCAGCCCTTTCACCGGATGCCGCCAGCGTAGTAAGGCCTCAAACCCGACGATTTTTTCTGTGCGTGCATGATACTGAGGCTGAAAATACAGTTCGAACTGTTCCTCTTTGAGTGCAACCCGCAGCTCATGCTCCATCTCCATTCTGAGCTTGAGATAATTGTTCATGCTCTCAGAGAAGAACTGGTAATTATTCCGCCCCACCTGCTTGGCATGATACATCGCCACATCAGCATGCTGGAGCAACACCTGAACATTGTGGCCATCGGTTGGGAATACGGTGATACCAATACTCACGGTGACATAAAGCGGTGTACCACCTATCACAAAGGGCTGGGAGAAGGTTTCTATCAGACGATTGGCGATGTCTGCTATGTCATCGACGTTGTCCACGTCATCCAGCAACACGGTGAATTCATCGCCGGCAAGTCGGGCCACCCGGTTGTCACTTTCCAAGGTGATTTTGGCCACAAGGTCAGAGTCACGCACACACTCCCGGATTCTGGCTGCCGCCTGGCATAACAACTCATCGCCAACGTGATGACCATAGGTATCATTCACATGTTTGAAGCGATCCAGATCCAGAAACATCAGGGTGAAGCGACGTTGGTGCCGCCGGGCACTTGCTATGGTGGTTTCCAACTGCTCTATGAACAAACGCCGGTTGGGCAGGTCAGTCAGCGTGTCATAGTAGGCGTAATAGGTAATTTCCTGCTCTGACTGCTTGAGCGCTGTAATATCATGCAGGGTGCCGACAATACGCCACTGGCCATATTCAAAATTGATATCTGTTCTTTCATTCACAAAGAGCATATGGCCGTCAGGCCGCTGTACTCGATATTCAATGTCGTAAGGTTTTTTGTCTTTGATTGCCAGACGCACCGTTCTGATGAAGCGGGCACGATCATCAGGATGAACCACCATCAGCAAACGTTTGAATGTCAGTTGCTCATTGCGTGACAAACCCAGCATATCGAACATATCCGCCGAACATTCAATACTGTTCGATTGATAATCCCATTCCCAGTAAACCAGGTGCGCTATCGACTGTGCCTTGGCCAGCTTATTCTTATTGAGGCTAAGCTCCTGCAGAGTGCGATTGGCTTTGAGTACATATTTGACGCGGTGATTGAACAGTGGCCATTTGAGCGGTTTGGTCATGAAATCGGTGGCGCCCACCTGGAAAGCGCGTTCAATATCTTCAACCTCATCCAGTGAGGTCACCATGACAATGGCGCATTCCTGTCCGCGCGGTAATTGGCGCAATTTTGCACAACACTCAAAACCATCCATGCCGGGCATGGAAACATCGAGCAAGGTCATATCGGGCTTGCGCTGGTTAAATACCGCAATCGCTTCCAGGCCGTTGCTGGCCTCGTGTATCTCAAGATCAATGGTTTTCAATGATTGCCGCATCAGCATCCGGGTGACTGGGTCATCATCAACAATCAAAACCACGGACTTTCTTGAAGGTTCCTCCACCTAACTATCTCCCAGTCGACTCTTGAGATTCATCCTTGCTTCTTCATAGCTTTCGAGCAGTGTATCCAGATGCTGGGGGACATGGTCAACCCTGTTGTGGCGACCAAGCTTTTCCACCTGATGGGCGATTTCACTGACCTTCACCGCACCAATATTGGCAGAGCTTGATTTAAGGGCATGGGCAGCTCGGAACACCCGCTCAGCATCGCCATCGGCTGTGCCATGTTGAATATCATCAATCAATCCCGGTGTCTGCTGCAGATATAACTCGAGTATGTTGTTAATGAGTTCCGGCGCCTGCTCACCTGACATACGACGGATTTCCTCCAGTACGTCCTCATCGATCACCGCGCCATTTTTTATGCTTGATTCAGCTTTATCAAGCCAGCGACTGACAATGTCACTCAGTTGCTCCAGGTTGAAGGGTTTGATTAGAAAATCATCCGCTCCGGCATGGCGAAATTCAGCTTCAACCCCATCCTGGATATCTGCCGTTAGCGCGACAATCGGTGTCTCACAGTTCAGGCCCTGACCGGTACTGTCGCGGATTAGCGCGGTGGCTTCCAGCCCACCCATTTGTGGCATGTGATAGTCCATAAGAATCAGGTCATATCGGGTCTTATTGCATGCATTCACAGCTTCAAGTCCATTACAGGCGATCTCTACCTGATAGCCGAAATTCTCCAGCATACCTGTCGCCACTGACTGATTGATTTCATTATCTTCAGCCAGGAGAATCAGATTGCCGCTGGCTCTGGCCTGCCGCGCGGGAGCCTTTGCAGGTTTGCTCACTGTTTGAGTCAAATCCAATGGCTGTACCGGAATTCTGAACCAGAACACACTGCCCTGCTTTTCCTGGCTTTTAACGCCATATTGGCCTTTCATCAACTGTATCAGCTGAGCACAAATAGCGAGTCCGAGACCGGTGCCCCCATATTGCCGGGTGACGGAGCTGTCTGCCTGTGAAAAGGGAGAAAATATCGATTGCAATTTACTTTCGGCGATACCGGCACCGCTATCTTCAATTTCAAAATTAAGCCAGTGATCTTTATCGTTTTGTTCAGCCACCAGACTGACTCTGACATAACCTTTGGCAGTGAATTTGATGGCGTTATCGATGAGGTTGTTAAGCACCTGTCGTAATCGTAATGGATCACAGAGATAGTCGGCATCACACTCATTGAGTGTCAGTTCAAGCGCCAGGCCTTTACGCTCAGCTTTAGCACGATTGGTCTCCACCACAGATTTCATAAAGCCCGCCATATTCAGGGGCTGTTTTTCCAGCTCGACCTTGTCGGCGTCCAGCTTGGAGAAGTCCAGAATCTGATTCAACAAGGCGAGCAATGACTGAGCAGATTCATTGAGCAGTTGAACGTTTTCACGGGTTTCATCATCCAGCTCATTGAACTTGAGTAGCTCAGCAAAACCAATCACACCATTCAAAGGCGTCCGCACTTCATGGCTCATCATAGCCAGGAACTGTGCCTTGGCACGGTTGGCCTCATTAGCCAGTTCCAGGGCTGTTTCCAATGCTTCAGTTCTGGCCTGAACCCGCTGTTCAAGTTCAGCGTTCATGGTTTCAAGCTGTTGGCCACGCATCTGCACTTCGCTGATCATCTGATTAAAGCTGTCAGCCAGCTGATTGAATTCGACTGTGGAAGCTTTCGGTGCACGACGTTTGTAATCACGATGGATAGAGATATCACGAATCGTCGCCAGCATTTCATTCATTGGCTTGGTGAACAATGACACCAGCCATAACATAGCCACTAGGCTGGCAAAAAAAGCCAATAACGCTGTCAGAGCCACCACCCGGTAGAAAGCCGCCAGTTGAGATCTCAACGAAGCCAGATTATCCAGGAGATATAGCACACCAATACTGTCACCGTGGCTAATCATCGGTATCATCAGATGCAGACCGCGCTCATTCTCAATAAGCACAGGCTCATGAGTCTTCAGAACCTGACGCAAAGAACCACTATCCGGTAACTTCAGGTTGCCATTATTTTGATAACTGGCAAAAAGACGGGCCTGCTCATCAAAAATCATGACCTGGCTGATATCACGTCTCACTCGCAGGGCTTCCAGAGACTGTTTGGCTGACACCGCATCATCAAACAGGACTGCAGTGAGTGTATTGGTCGCCAGCAACTCACCTAAAGCCGTGGAGTCCTGCAGCGCCTGCTTTTCGAGTGCCTGGCGTTGGTTGCTGACAATAGCGATTGAAATGATAAGTATAGTCAGCAGCACCAGCCCCATCATGGTCATAATCAAGCGGAATTTGAGCGTTTTTATCCACTTCATTTGACTTCAACAGCCAGCTTCAGTACCTGAGAGCTCATTTTCAGATTGGATGAATCCATTCTCGACACATTCACTTTGAAACGGAATTTATTATTTACCCGAACAATTTCAATCATGCCGCCGTCATCAACAAACCCGGTGATATCAGAGACGGTGAGTACCGGCTTGTCTCGCAAGTAAACGAACAAGCGCTGAAGTATGTCACGTTCACTACGGTCAATGTACACCAAGTGACAACGACTTGTCTGCTCTACATCCCTGATTTGCAGGGTGTTCACCGGCTTGTCAAAAATGGCCTTGTTATGCAGTTCTCCAAAACTGCTTTTGAGAGATTCAGTGAAATAACACAGCTCGATTGACTCCGCATGTTCCTCACCAGGCCAATCAGCATATTTGGCAAAGTTATAGTTCAGTGCAGCGATCAAAGATTGCGAATCCGGCGGATCCGCCAGCGCTGTTGCGGTCTGTGCGCTGGGACTGAGCAGCGTCATGATTAGAATGAATGTTTTCATGCAGCGCCAGGGCATTGTCTCAGAACTCCAGCGTCAGCTTGCCAAAGAAACTGGGCTCCACCCGATAAGGAATGGAAAACAATTCGGCTTTGTATTCAATATGGGAGCCGTAAAACAGATTACGGGCGAAAGCAGAGAATTTCAGCTCCGGTGTGAGTTGCCAGTTCATCCCCAGATCTAAACCGTGATAGGCATCGACCGTCTGGCTGTCGACCTGAACCGGATCAATTGACTGGCTGCGGTCTACGTAACGCCAGCTGGCTGTCAGGTCAATATCCCGGCTGATGCGCCAGTTCGCCAGCAACGAAACCATTTGCTCAGGAGAATCCGTATTCTGGGGCTGACCGTCGCTAAAATCACTTTTTATATAGCTGTAGTTGAACCGCAGCTTCAAAGCCTGGGTAAGCAACCAGTTAGTTGATAATTCCCAACCATAGTTGTGGCCACTGGCTTCGTTATCAAATGCGGAAAAGGTCGTCAGATAAGCGGGTAAGCTTGAAAAATCCGTTTCAGCTATACGACTGCTTCGTAGATCATCATAGTCATTGTAAAAAAATGCTGTATCCATGCTGAAGCGGTTGCCAGATGCATAACGATAGCCAGCCTCAACACTTTGAACCACCTCCGAATCGTAGTCTGAATTACCCTGCAAAATCAGGCGATTTACGAATCCTGTAGGATTAAAGTCTGACATTGGCGCCAAATTGCCAACATTGATGAGGTATTCGTTTTCGGCCTGGGATGGTGTTCTTACCGCACGTGATAAAGCGGTCCAGAACCGATGTTGCTCGGCCGGCTGCCAACTTAATCTAACAGTCGGCTGCCATTCTAAGTCCGTATAAGTATGATGCTCCAGGCGCGTCGCCAGGGTCAGCCATAAGCTATCCGGTTTCAGCGTAATCTGATCCTGAATAAACAGGCTCCACAGGTTGCTACTCTCATTATCACCCTGAGTATCAATCACCGTTTGATTGGTATCCAGTTCATTATTGATGTGCCGATACCCCATTCCCCATAACAGTTCATGTCGCTCACCAATCTCAAAATGATGGGACATTTCCAAATCGACTGTATCGCGACTGAAGCCGAATAGAGACTCTTCACGCTTGGCATGGTCAAAATAAGCCTTGAAGTTCAGTTGCGAACTGGCTGACAAAGCACGACTATAATCCCCTAAAAGATGCCAGCCACGTGATTCAGTATTGATATTGGGATATTCAATAAAAGGGGCAGTCAGGGTTGGAATAGTGACAGTCTGATCCATCTTGCTGTCGTAAGCCGTCGCACTGAGAGTCAGGGTTGAAGCTGAGCCCAGACTCATATCCAGACGTCCGCCCATTTGCTGTTTCCACCAACCATTATTAGTGTCAGATTGACTTATCAACGCCGCCGCCGAAGGACTGACATCAGCTGGGTTAAAGTCCAGATCATCGCGCTGGAAGGCTTTCACATAGGCTCGCCCGGTCAGGCCTGGTGCCAGTCGTCCACCGTAACGGAAGCCCGCGAAAGATTGCTGATAATCCCCTGCTCCCAGTTCAGCGTATCCTCCCAAGGTATCGGCGCTGTGCTTGGTAATAATATTGATAACGCCATTGACCGCATTAGCACCCCAGATGGCAGCGCTGGGCCCGCGAATGACTTCAATCCGATCAACATCGGCCATCAGCGTATCCTGGGTTTCCCAGTAAACACCCGAAAACTCTGGGGAATAAACACTGCGGCCGTCTATCATCACCAGCATTTTGTTGTTATAGCGGCCATTGAAACCACGGCTGCTGACCGCCCACTTCTGTGAGTCGATCTGGGCCACATGCAGGCCGGGCACATCTCTTAATGCCTGTGGAATGGATTGAAAACCACGTTGGCGAATTTCTTCACCGGTGATGACATAAATTGCTGCGGCGGCGCTGGAGAGCGATTCCGCCTGACGGGACACGGAAGTGACTTCGATCTCAAGCAGCTCCTGCAAGCTCAGGTCGAAGGGTGATGAGGAATCGGAGTCAGCATTAGCAGCTGAGAAACATGACAAAAGCGCTCCAAGAATCCAGAGTCTGATCATGTCGAGCTTCTGCATGCTGTCCCTCCCTCGTTGAGTGCTGCTCAGGTTTGTTTTCCTTGTTTCAAACCTTTTTTCAGACTCAGAAATACAGCAATCGCTTTAAAAATGCCAGCCCGATGACATTATTTCTTTAATGTTAAGACTCGGCTGATGGCTTCACGGCGATGGATTTGGGTAACGGCGATGGATTATCTCAATCTCATCCAGCAACTCATCATTGAGTTCAAGATCAATGCTGGCGATATTGTTTCGCAGCTGCTGCATATCGGTGGCGCCGATAATATTTGATGTCAGGAATGGACGGCTATTCACGAAAGCCAGCGCCATTTGTGCAGGATCCAGTTGATAACGTCTCGCTAACTGTACATATTCACGGGTCGCTGCCACCGCCTGTTCGTTACTGTAACGGGCATAATGTGGCCAGCGAGTCAGCCTAGCTCCTGACGGCTCGGCATCCAGATATTTTCCGGTCAAAACACCAAAACCCAGCGGCGAATAGGCCATCAAACCCACATTCTCACGGTGACTGATTTCGGCACAGCCCACTTCATAGGTTCTGTTTAATAAACTGTAGGGGTTTTGAACCGTAACAACAGCAGGCAAGTTCAACACGCGTGCTGTCCATAAAAACTCCATAATGCCCCAGGGGGTTTCATTTGAGAGACCGATATAACGGATCTTGCCCGCCCGAACTTCTTTCTCCAGTGCTTGCAGGGTTTCATAGACGGGAGTGAGATCAGCTTCGCTGCTATCAGCCTGATAACCCAGCTTGCCGAAATAATTGGTCTTGCGCTCGGGCCAGTGCAATTGGTAAAGATCGATGTAGTCAGTCTGTAAGCGGCTCAGGCTGTCATTGAGCGCACGAGAAATATTATCCGCATCAAACCGCGTGTGACCGCCGCGGATATGTGACACCCAGTCCGGCCCGGGACCGGCAATTTTACTGGCAAGTACAATATCATCCCGACAACCACGTTTTTTCAGCCAGCTCCCGACAATTTTTTCAGTCTCGCCGTAGGTTTCAGCTTTAGGCGGTATCGCATACAACTCAGCAGTATCAATGAAGTTCACGCCCTGCTCCACAGCATAATCAAGCTGCTGGTGCCCTTCCTGCTCCGTGTTCTGCTCGCCATAGGTCATGGTGCCGAGACAAATCCGGCTGACATCAATATCACTGTTACCTAACTTGTTGTATTTCATGATTCCTGTCCGTCAATAAAAAGCCCGCATCAAAGCGGGCTCTACCCTAGCAAGACGAATTAGCTCAGGCAAATTCAACAGCTCACGCTGATGAGACTCACTCCGGCGCCATAAACATACTGTCGTAGCGGGTGCTCAGTTGTGGCTGCTCTTT
>CAYMEE010000052.1:0-11127 GCA_964389455.1 uncultured Methylophaga sp.
GACCCTCGCCTTGTAAGGGCGATGCTCTCCCAGCTGAGCTAAGCACCCCAAGAAAAAAGACTAGTTTACAGCATCTTTGAGTGCTTTACCAGCTTTGAAAGCAGGAATTTTAGCCGCAGCGATTTTGATTTCTTCGCCTGTACGTGGGTTGCGGCCGGTACGTGCAGCACGCTCACGAACTGAGAAAGTACCAAAGCCAACCAGCGTGACTTGGTCGCCTTTGCTCAGTGCTTTAGTGACAGCTGATGTCATGCCATCAACAGCTTGGGCGGCTTTTGCTTTAGAGATGTCTGCAGCTGCAGCAACTGCATCGATGAGTTCAGATTTATTCACAGCTTAATTCCTCATATCGTTATTAATCGTTATGTCATCCAAGTACCGGATTCACTGTTACCTGGCTCAGCGATACCGGACTGTGAGTATCTAACTACAGCAAAATTAACGTGTCAAGACGGCCTAACTCTGTTTCGAGCAAGATTTTATCAGGGCTGAGCGGTGATTGACTGCGATCAGTTGACAATCTGATTCAAGCAATGAATATTGTCAGGTTAGCTGTTTTTGTATCAGGCAGCGTGTCAGTGCCACATATTGTTCGACTGTTACCGTTTCCGGACGCTGTTCGGGCTTAATCCCCACCTGTTCAAGATCAGGCAAAGATACCAGCTTTTTCAGAGTGTTAGCGATCGTTTTGCGTCGTTGACTGAAAGCTGCTGTGACAACTTGATTGAGTTTACTCAAATCAACCTCGCCCCCTTTCATGACATCCAAAGGCTGCAAGTAGATAATCGCAGATTCCACTTTTGGTGGTGGATCAAACGCCTCGGGAGGCACGATGAACATTTGTTCTACATAGCATTGATGCTGCAACATAATACTCAAACGACCATACTGCTTGGTGCCGGGCGCGGCGCAGATGCGCTCCACCACCTCGCGTTGCAACATAAAACACATATCCTCGATACAGGTGGATTGCTCCACGAGATGAAATAACAAAGGTGTTGTGATGTTATAGGGCAGGTTGCCAATCACCCTGAGTTTTTCATCTTGCTGCTGCAATTGCCGATAGTCGAATTTAAGTGCATCAGCTTCATGAATTGTGAGATGGTCGTGGCTTGCCAGTTTCTTTTGCAGCAACGGTACCAGGTCCCTGTCCAGCTCTATCACGTCCAGTTGATCACAGCGGCTCAGCAGTGGCTTTGTCAGTGCCCCTCTGCCGGGACCAATCTCAACCAGGTGCTGGCCGACGTCGGGGCTGATAACCTCGATGATAGCTTCAATGATGGCTTCATCATGAAGAAAATTCTGACCAAAACGCTTTCGTGCACGGGGGTAATGAGATTCAGTCATGTTAATTGCCGGTGGATTGCTGGCTGTCGGCCATTTCGAGCGCCATATCGACGGCGGCTTGCAGGCTGGACTCAGAAGCTTTACCCGTGCCGGCCATATCCAGCGCGGTGCCATGATCAACCGATGTGCGGATAAATGGCAGACCGAGTGTGACGTTGACGGCACGGCCAAAACCATGATGTTTCAGTACCGGCAGACCTTGATCATGGAACATGGCCAACACGACATCATAATCTTTGAGCCTGTCCTGATTGAATAGGGTATCGGCCGGCCAGGCACCGCTGACAGCAAGCCCCTCGTTCTGACAGGCATCGATGACCGGCTGGATGGTGTCAATTTCTTCACGTCCCAGATGGCCGCCCTCACCCGCATGGGGGTTGAGCCCGCACACAGCGATTCTAGGCTTGTTCAAACCGAATTGGCGTTGCAGCGAGTCATTGGTAATGTGCAGAATCTGCTGCAGGCTGTCACGGGTAATAGCGTCGCTCACGTCTTTCAGTGGTAAATGTGTCGTCGCCAGGGCCACTCGCAGATCGTCAGTCGCCAGCATCATCACCACTTTAGGCACACCCGCACCGTCAGCAAAAAACTCGGTGTGACCGCTAAAGCTGTGACCGGCATCGTTTATTACACCTTTATGCACCGGTGCAGTCACGATCGCATCGAATTCACCACTCATACTTTTATCCAGCGCCAGCTGCAGCATCGCCAGTACATAGCTGCTATTGGCTGGATTCAGCTCGCCGGCAGTGACTTGATGATTCAATTGAACAGGCAGGTAATACAGGCATCCGAGCTCCGCTATGGCCGCAGGCTGATTCAAATCGGCCTCGATCAGCTGTAATGGCAGATTCAACTGTTGCGCTCTTTGTTGTAACAGCTCCGGATCAGCCAGGACGATCAATTGCGCCTGTTGCCGGGTCTGGGCCAGTTGAACAGCAAGGTCAGGACCAATGCCTGCAGGTTCACCGCTGGTGAGTGCTATGCGCCTTATCACCATCAAAGATCACGGTATTCCACATAGGCTTCATCACGCATCGCGCGCAACCAGCTTTCCATTTCTTCATCAATCTTACGCTGACGGATCTGCTCGCGGGCTTTATTGCGTTTGAACTCTTCCGCCATGTTTTCTTCGCGACGATCTTCCACTTTAATCAGATGCCAGCCAAAGCGACTCTGGAAAACTTCACTCATTTCCCCGATGGCAAGCTCATCCATTTTTTCCTGGAATTCCGGCACCATAACGCCAGGACTGACCCACCCCAGACTACCGCCTTCAATGGCAGAACCCGTATCTTCTGAGTGGGCTCGCGCCAGTTCGGCAAAATTTTCACCGTTGGCGATACGCTCACGCAATTGATTCAATCTTTTTTCCGCTTCCTCATCGCTGACGAGCTCATTAGTCTTGAGCAGGATGTGACTGGCAAGCGTCTGTTTGACCAGATGGGTCTCTGCACTTTTTTTGTCTTTCAGTCTGACCAAGTGGAAACCACTGCCGCTTCGCAGCGGTTCACTGATTTCACCCACAGAGAGATCAGGCACAACATCAGCAAACAGGGACGGTAACTCCCCTTGCTTGCGCCAGCCCAGTTCACCGCCTTCCAGCGCGTTCTGACCATCTGAATAACCTGCCGCCACCTGACCGAAGTCACCACCCTCAGCAAGCAGTCCCTGAATCTTTTCCAGCTGTTCCTGCGCCTGCTGAACTTCTTCGGGTGACGCGGCTTCCGGCATGCTGATGAGTATATGCTGCAGCTGGTATTCAATCTCACTGTTACCGGCCTGCACACTCTGAGTAGCAAGGAAATTATCCACTTCACGATCTGACACCACGACACGGTCTTCCACCTGCCCCTTGCGCAAACGGCTGATGATCATTTCTTCACGAATTGTTTCGCGGAACTGGCTGAAATCATAGCCGTCTTCTTCCAATACATCGCGGAACTGACGCAGATTCATATTGTTGTTGTCGGCAATCTGGCGCAGTGCGGCATTCAATGCATCATCCCCGACTCTGACACCGACCTGCTCAGCACGCTGGAGCTGCAGACGCTGCATGATGAGACGTTCCAGCACCTGTTTACGCAGAATATCATTGGGCGGTATCGCAGCCTGACGTTGGCGAAGCTGCTGACGCACAGTTTGCTGCATATCCATCAACTCGCTTTCCAGAACCACTTCATCATTAACGACGGCGATAATACGATCCAGCGGCGCGGCCCAGACATTGGTGGCCAGCAACAAGGCGGCAATCAGAAACTTCATCAAAATCATTACTCCAAAATTCTCGCGGGCATTATATAAGGATATGCTCAGTCTGTGTGTGTCGGCTCCAGAGACAGCGTCTGCAAGGACTGAGTTCAGTCCGCCTGATAGCCGCGGATACTGCTCTCCAGCAAGCTGTCAGATTTCTTACCGAAGGCCCCCAGACCTTTCAGTTCAACCTGGAAATAGATCGCCATATTGCGGTCATCATCAAAGGCATCATTGACGTAATTACGAATCGCCAGCCGCGTTGCCCAGCAGCAACTGTCATATTGAACACCGGCCAGTGCCTCCAGCGTTCTGCCCTGATCGATAGAGCGATACCAGCGGCCGAACAGTTGCCAGCGTTCGGCAACAGGCACCTGAGCTGAGATATCGACCTGCTCCAGGCCTTCAAGACGGGTAATATCAGCGCCATCACGGCGATAGCGGTGTGAAATGTTGAAAATCCCGCCTTCGTCACCGCGATACCGCAGGCCTACCGAAGACATATTGGATTGTGTTTCGCCCGGATCCCACTGAATTTCACCACTGACCGACCATTCGTCATTAATGAAGGCAACGGCTTCAGCGATCATGTCAGAGTCGGGTTCGCTGTCTTCAGTGCCATTGGGCAGGGTCACATCACGATCATCAAAGTAACGGATTTGCCCCAAGGTCAGTCTCAGGTTTTCATCGCCGGTTTCCTGGTTGATGATACGAGAGGTAACTGCCAAAGAAAGCTGATTGGCATCACCTATGCGGTCACCACCGATAAATCGGTCATAGGAGAAAAGCCGGATCATGTTAAATGTGGAGAGACTGGTATCAAAATCCGGGATATCCGATTGATCACGCTCCGGAATATAAAGATAAAAAGCCCGTGGCTCCAGCGTTTGCAGGAAATTACCTTTACCGATGTTGAGTTCACGTTCAAAAAACAGGCCGGTATCAAAGCTGGCTATGGGCAGAGAACGTGAGGCATCGTCATCAAACTGATTCAGATCATCGCTTTTGAGATTGTAGCGGGTATGGTTGAAAGCCAGTCTGGGCGTGGCAAAAAACGCCGAAGTGCCCATTGGCATGCTCACAGCAGGCTCAAAGTTAATACGCTGACCTTCCACCCGGTCATTATGGTCGAACTCGACATATTCGCCTTCGAATTCGTAAGTCATCCCCAGTGCCTGATCCGGCAGATAACCATTCAGCAATAACTGTGGCAGCCGTTTGTATTGCTCGGGCACATCTGCCAGGGTCTGATAGCCCTGTAAGCGTGCGGTGAAATCCCAAACATCCCCTCTGTATCCGGTTTGCACCAGACGATTGAGGTGGGTGCGGCTGGAGAGGCTCAGACTGGAACCGAAGTCCTCGAAGTAATTTTCATCTGAAACGTAGTTGTAATCGACAAGTGCATGCCAGCGATTGGGCAGAAAGGAACGATGCTGCCAGGTAAACAGTTCACGATCTTCCTGATAGTTAGGATTGATCTCGTCGCCATCTTTTCTGAGCTTATCTGAATTCAGATAATTGGCCTCGACCTCGCCCTGCCCCCATTCTGATAAATAGCGGAACTGACCACCGAGCATAAGCCCCCGATCACTCATGTAACGCGGGGTCAGGGTGGCATCCATATTCGGTGCGATATTCCAGTAATACGGCGTCATCACATCAAAACCGGTCTCATCACTGTTACCGACTGACGGTGGCAGGAAACCGGATTTACGCTCATCATTAAGCGGGAAATTGATGTAGGGTGTGTAGAAAACCGGCACCCCCTTGAGACGCACTATGACATCTTCTGCCTCACCGACGCCGGAGACATGGTCCAGATGGACTTCATCCGCATCCAGCAGCCAGGCATTATCGCCTTCCGGGCACGTGGTGTAGCTGGCATTTTTCAGATCGGTGGTCGCTTTGCCCTTACGCAGCAAATGACTTGCCTGGCCGCGGGCATGCATCTGACGGATGCGGTACTGGGCATCGAGCATTCTGCCCTCATCCTTGTCCATTGACCATTCGGCCTGCTCTGAATCGACAATAATCTCACTGTCGCGCAGTCGAACCTCACCGCTGGCGGTGATATCACCACTGGCGCGGTTATAGGTGGCACGCTCGGCACTCAGTTGCTGTCCGGCCCGAGTGATATCAACATCACCGGAAAAAACTGAGGTTCCACGCTGCAGTAACTGCACATCATTGGCTTTAACATCAACGGGGCTTTGCGCCGGATCTACCGTGGTCGCTGGCAGGAATAAATCCTCGTAACCAAAGTGACAACTGAGTCCCCTCTCCTGTTGGGCCGCAGCTGCCCCGGCAAGGCAGGACATAAATAAGGTAGATAGAAGCTTCAATTTGCGCATGTTCATCCTCAAGCTGCTGACCCAGCCATGATTGACGTCCTGACCGAATGAAAAATAACGCTCAATTTATCGCATATATATAAGCAATCGGCAAATCAGTCGGGCCCTGCCGGAGCAGGCAAAACAGGATAATCCTATCCGCTCAACGACTTAGCTGAAAACTCCATCCAAAGGCCGTTTCCGGGCTGATTTTCAGCAACGCTGACTCCGGTGCCGACCTGAAATTATTTTGTCATGGCGTGTTGACAGGGCAGGCTTCAGTCCCTATGATATGCGCTTCCTTTCGGGGGCTATAGCTCAGCTGGGAGAGCGCCTGCATGGCATGCAGGAGGTCGGCGGTTCGATCCCGCCTAGCTCCACCAAATACTCGAAAGAAAAGTTTTAGGTCCCCATCGTCTAGAGGCCTAGGACACCGCCCTTTCACGGCGGTAACAGGGGTTCGAATCCCCTTGGGGACGCCAAATTGAGGGTCTGACCAATCAGGCCCTTTTATTTTCGAGACAATTTAAAGACCTGGGTCCCCATCGTCTAGAGGCCTAGGACACCGCCCTTTCACGGCGGTAACAGGGGTTCGAATCCCCTTGGGGACGCCAAATTGAGGGTCTGACCAATCAGGCCCTTTTATTTTCGAGACAATTTAAAGACCTGGGTCCCCATCGTCTAGAGGCCTAGGACACCGCCCTTTCACGGCGGTAACAGGGGTTCGAATCCCCTTGGGGACGCCATCTTTACTTCGCTTTTATCTCACTCGCCTGTTCATCCAAATCGCCAGTCCGGCAAACAATAAGGTCGGAAATGACGACGCCAGCCACGGCAACAATCCAAATACCAGCCCCATATGCTGAAAACTCTGATTGAACAGGTGAAAACCGATGCCGATCAGAGCACCGGCCAGAATGCGACCACCAATCGGCGCAGAACGCAGTGGCCCAAACACAAATGGCACGGCCAGCAACACCATCACAGCGGCACTTACCGGCATCATCAATTTACTCCAGAACGCCAGTTCATACTGTGCCACGGACTGATGGTTGTCTTTCAGGTATCTCACATATTCCAGCAAGTCCCAGACCGGCAGAAATTCGGGTGGCACCACCACGATATTGACCATGCCCGGGTTAAGCTGAGACTGCCAACGGGCATGGGTGACAGAGCGTACCTTAACCCCAGCTTCATTGATTGTACTCTGTACCACATCACTTAATATCCAGCTATCGTCCTGGTACTCGGCGCTGGCGGCACGAGTCAGGATCCGCAGCCGGTGATTGTCATCAAACTCATAAATCGCGACGTTGGAAAAACTACCGTCGGCATTGATTCTGTCGATGTGATTGAAGTGGTTACCATCACGGGTCCAGAAGCCATGCTCCGAACGTGACCCCACGGTACCGGTTTGCGCCACTGACTGTAATTCCCTCGCATATTGCTCGGTAACCGGTCTGAGCCCCTCACCAATCACCAGTGCCAGCAACATCAATAAGGCCGCCACGACCACGACTGCTTTATTAATATCGACAATTGAATACCCAGCTGCCCGCATCGCGACCAGTTCACTCTGACTGGCGAGATTACCCAGGCCAATGACACTGCCCAGCAGGGCCGCCACCGGTAGCAATTCATAGATCCGCTTGGGCATGGTCAGTGCAATATAGCTGAGGATGCTGCCAATCCCGTAGTCGCCCTCACCGAGATCATCGAGCTCGGTGATAAAGTCCATAAAGGTATACAAGGCCAGCAAAACCAGCAGCACCAGCAGTGTACTGGCAATGATATTTTTGGCGATATATTTGGAGAGTATGCGCATTTATGATTTTTGTTTTTGTTTTGAGCGGGAAAGATAACGGCGCAACGTCTGCCGGTTAAGTAACAACAACAGCACCATCAGCATCAATATATGTACCCAGATACCACCCAGCCAAAGCGGTATTTCCCCCTTGGCGACCCAGGCCCGGTTTACCCCGAGTAAGTTGCTGTAAATGATGTAAATCAGCACCGCCGGAACAAAACCGGCATATCTGCCCTGACGCGGGCCGGCATTCGCAAGTGGAATTGCCGCCAGACACAAAAGCAGGGTCATTAAAGCAGCGGCGGTTCGCCATTGCACTTCTGCAATGTCACGCGGCTCACCTCGTTCCAGCAAGGCGCCGGTTGCCATCGCTTTATGACGCTCACGAACCTCACCATCCTGGCCCTTCTCAATTAGCAGGCTATGACTGCCAAACTGGGCAATAGTGAAGTCCTGATCACCCGCTTTGCCTTCGTAGCGATAACCATCTTCGAGCACCAGAAATTTATCGCCTGTCTGTGAATCGATTTCAAAGTGGCCGGTTTCGGAGCGGAAAATCAGCGGTTTATCTTCACGTTCAATTTCAATAAAGACATTTTCCATGAATTGCTTGTTGGCGCTGAGTCCCTGAGAATAAAAAGTCCAGTCACCGTCTTCACTTTCCTTGAAGCTACCAGCAATAAGACCGGTAGTATTGGCGGAAATCTTGGCTTTTTCCTGCAGTTCGTAACGGTCAGACAACACGCCCGGCACGACCAACAACGACAGCACAGCCACAATGACCGCAATCGTGCCGGCAAACAGCAATACATTGCGCATAATACGCAGACTGGATATGCCGCAGGCCGACATCACCGTCAATTCATTGTCCGAGCTCATCCGCCCCAGTGACAGCATCACGGCGAGAAAAGCGCCTATTGGTAATAGAATCGACAATGCGCCCAGTGAGCTCAGACCCAGCAGACTGAAAATGACATCCGCGGGCATATTACCCACCGCAGCATCTGCCAGGTAACGGGCAAAACGGGTTGAGATATAAATCAGCCACAGCACGCCGGTAACTGCGACCAGATTAATCACAAACTCCCTGAGCATATAGCGGTCGATGATGGTCAGCCAGGAAGATAGCGGGTACGGAACGTTGAGCATTAAAGGCGTGTCTTGGTTAGAATAAAACGTTTGTTTTTGGCACAATCAAGTTCGAATTCAAGAAGTCTAAACTAATTCATCCCTACAGGAGAAATCCATGCAGTATTTTGTCACTACCGATGCGCTGGCGTCCCAACAGACTGATTGTCTTGTTGTCGCCGTTTATGATGGCGGCGAACTGAGCCCTTGCGCTGCTCAGCTGGATGAAGACACCCGCGGTGCTGTGCAACGTGTTATTGACGGCGCTGATATTAGCGGCAAACCGGGCCAGACGTTGTTCATGCATCATGCCGAAGGCATCACCAGCCCTCGTATTCTGCTGGTTGGCGTCGGTAAAAAAGGCAAAACGACTGAAAACGATTTCAACACGGCAAGCACTGCAATGGCACAGGCGCTGAATGAGAGCGGTGCGCAAACAGCAGTTTGCTGCCTCGCAGAAGTAGAGATGGGTGGCAGAAGCACTGCCTGGAAAGTCCGTCAGGCAACCATCAATACCGAAACAGCGTTGTATCGCTACACCAATACCAAAAGTGAAAATAAACCTATTGAAAAACCACTGACGCAGCTTAGCTTCGCCACCGATGATGAAGACACATCGGCTGTCGGACAGGCAGTTGATCAGGGTGCAGCCATTGGCCGCGGCATGAACCTCGCACGTGAACTGGGCAACCTGCCGGGTAATATCTGCACACCGACCTATCTTGCCGAACAGGGCATCAAGCTTGGTCAGCAGTTCGACAGCGTCACCACCACCGTGCTGGACGAAGCAGAAATGGAGAAACTGGGCATGGGCTCCCTGCTGTCCGTGTCACGTGGCAGTCGCCAGCCTGCCAAACTTATCACCATGGAATATAAAGGTGCTGGGGATGCCAAACCGGTAGTTCTGGTCGGTAAAGGCCTGACATTCGACGCAGGTGGTATTTCCTTGAAACCCTCTCAGGGCATGGATGAGATGAAATACGATATGTGCGGTTCAGCCAGTGTTTTCGGTACGATGCAAACCATCGCTGAACTGAACCTGCCAATTAACGTGGTCGGTGTGGTGCCGAGTTCGGAAAACATGCCGGACGGCGATGCCAACAAACCCGGTGATATCGTCACCAGCATGGCCGGCAAAACCATCGAGATTCTGAATACCGATGCCGAAGGTCGACTGATTCTTTGTGACGCGCTGACCTACAGTGAGCGTTTTGAACCGGATACCGTCATTGATATCGCCACCCTGACCGGCGCGGTTATCGTCGCATTGGGTGGCGTGACAACCGGTCTGATGTCCAATAATCAGGACCTCGCCGATGCCCTGATCAAGGCAGGTAACGACAGCTATGATCGCGCCTGGCAGTTGCCGTTATGGGATGATTACCAGAAACAGCTGGACAGCAACTTCGCTGATATAGCCAATGTCGGCGGCAAAGAAGCTGGTAGCGTGACTGCGGCCTGCTTCCTGTCGCGTTTTACCGAAAAATTCCAGTGGGCACATCTGGATATCGCCGGTACCGCCTGGCTGAGTGGCAAAGCAAAAGGCGCAACGGGCCGTCCCGTGCCGCTGCTGGTGCAATACCTGCTGAACAAAATCGAATCACAAAGCTGATATGACCCGAATCAGCTTTTACGTGCTGAAATCGATTGAGCCGGAACAGCGGCAGGCATTTGCCTGCCGTCTGGCTGAAAAGATTTACCATCAGGGTCAGCAGGTCTATATCCATACCGAAAATGCCACTGAGAGTGCCGCGCTGGATGAAGCCTTATGGAGCATTCGCGCTGACAGCTTTGTGCCTCATGAACAGGTCAACCCAGGCACTGATAACAACAGCCCGGTACTTATCGGTCATCATGAGACCTCGCCACCACGACTGATGGATGTATTGATAAACCTCACTGACCAACAACCGCTGTTTTTCAGCCAGTTTGAGCGGGTGGCTGAAATTATTGACGATAACGCCCCTGTTAAACAGGCAGGCCGGGAACGTTTTCAGTTCTACAAACAGCGCGGCTACGAACTCGATACCTTCCACATTTAGCTGTCCTGCACAGCAATTAACGATTGCGGCTGACCACGGGCTGCCTCAGCAGGTATAATGCCCTGCTACTTTAATGACTTAGATCTGAACAAGAACAAGATGGAAAAAACATACAGCCCTGACGCGATTGAAGAACGCTGGTATCAGCAATGGGAACAGGCCGGCGAGTTCAAACCGACCGGTGAAGGTGACCCTTACTGCATCATGCTGCCACCACCCA
>CAYMEE010000052.1:11227-13764 GCA_964389455.1 uncultured Methylophaga sp.
GAGTTCAAACCGACCGGTGAAGGTGACCCTTACTGCATCATGCTGCCACCACCCAATGTCACCGGCAGCCTGCATATGGGCCATGGTTTCAACAACACCATCATGGATACCCTGACCCGCTATCATCGCATGAAAGGCCACAACACGCTGTGGCAACCGGGTACTGATCATGCCGGTATCGCCACCCAAATGGTAGTTGAGCGTCAACTGAATGCCGAGGACAAAACCCGACATGATCTGGGGCGGGATAAGTTCATCGAACGGATCTGGGAATGGAAAGAAGAGTCCGGCGGTAATATTACCCGCCAGCTTCGCCGTCTGGGCTCCTCGCTGGACTGGTCACGTAACCGCTTCACGATGGACGATGATCTGTCAGAAGCGGTAAAACAGGTCTTTGTCCGGCTTTATGACGAGGGCCTCATCTACCGTGGCAAGCGCCTGGTTAACTGGGACCCGGTACTGCACACCGCTGTCTCCGACCTGGAAGTCCTGTCAGAAGAAGAATCCGGTCACCTCTGGCATTTCCGTTATCCCCTAACCGATGGCAGTGGCCATCTGGTGGTGGCTACCACCCGTCCTGAAACCATGCTTGGCGATACGGCGGTCGCTGTGCATCCCGAAGATGAGCGTTATCAGGATCTGATTGGTAAAACCATTACCCTGCCCTTGGTGGGCAGAGAAATTCCTATTATTGCCGATGATTATGTCGACCGTGAGTTCGGTACCGGTTGCGTGAAAATCACCCCGGCCCATGACTTCAACGACTATGAAATGGGCCAGCGTCATAATCTGGAACAGATTAATGTCCTCACCGCTGATGCGGCGATTAATGACAACGCACCGGAAAAATACCGGGGTCTGGACCGCTATGAAGCCCGTGATGTCATCGTTCACGACCTGAAAGAACTGGGTCTCCTGGAAGGCATTCAGGATCACAAACTGATGGTACCCCGCGGCGATCGCAGCGGCGCTGTGATTGAACCTTTCCTGACCGACCAATGGTACGTCAAAGCCGACGTACTGGCTGAGCCTGCTGTCAAAGCCGTGAAGGAAGGTAAGGTCAAATTTGTCCCCGGTAACTGGGATAAAACCTTCTATAACTGGATGGACGGTATCCAGGACTGGTGTATTTCCCGTCAGATCTGGTGGGGGCACCGTATTCCGGCCTGGTATGACAATAACGGTCATGTTTATGTTGGGCATGATGAAGCCGATGTCCGTAACAAGCATAACCTTGCTGATGATGTTGAACTGAATCAGGATGAAGACGTGCTCGACACCTGGTTCTCTTCCGCCTTGTGGCCGTTTTCTACCCTGGGCTGGCCAAAGAATACTGATGCCCTGAAAACCTGGTATCCAACCAGCGTACTGGTTACCGGTTTTGACATTATTTTCTTCTGGGTTGCCCGGATGATGATGATGGGGCTGCACTTTATGGATGATGTGCCGTTCAGGGAGATCTACATCCACGGTCTGGTGCGTGATGCCTATGGCCAGAAGATGTCCAAGTCGAAAGGCAATGTGTTGGATCCCATTGATATCATCGATGGCATTGATCTGGAAAGCCTCATTGCTAAGCGTACCAGCGGCATGATGCAGCCACAGCTCGCCGCCAAAATTGAAAAAGCGACCCGCAAGGAATTCCCGGAAGGCATCGCCCCGCACGGCACTGATGCCCTGCGCTTTACCTTTGCCTCGCTGGCTTCCACCGGCCGTGACATCAATTTCGATATGAACCGGATTGCCGGTTACCGTAATTTCTGCAACAAGCTTTGGAATGCAGCGCGTTACGTCTTGATGAACACTGAAGATCAGGACACTGGTATTGATAACAGCGATGTCGAACTGAGTCTGGCAGATCGCTGGATTATTTCGAAGCTGCAAAGCACCGAAAAAGAAGTTACCCGTGCCCTCGACAGCTATCGTTTTGACCTGGCTGCACAGGGCATTTATGAATTTATCTGGAACAACTACTGTGACTGGTATCTGGAGCTGTCCAAGCCAGTACTGACTGCAGACACCGCTTCAGAAGCGGCCAAACGCGGGACCCGTCGCACATTGGTCCGGGTGCTGGAAGCCACCTTGAGACTGGCACACCCGTTTATGCCGTTCATCACCGAGGAAATCTGGCAGACCATCGCCCCGCTGGCCGGTGTTGAAGGTGAATCCATTATGCGCCAACCCTACCCAGTAGCTGACGACAACAAGATAGATGAAAATGCCGTTGCTGAGATGGAATGGGTGATGCAGTTTATTACCGGGGTGCGTTCAATTCGCTCGCAGATGAATATCGCACCGAAAAAACAACTGCCGGTATTGCTCAAAGATGTCCAGGCTGAGGATAAAACGCGGCTGGAAAACAACCGTAACTTCCTGAGCCGTCTTGCCAACCTGGAATCGGTAGAAATACTGGATGGTGAGGCCCCGGCTGCTGCCACCGCGCTGGTCGGCAAGATGGAAATCCTGATCCCGCTGGAAGGTCTGATCGATAAAGACGCCGAGATTGCCCGCCTGAACAAGGAAATGAGCAAGCTCGA
>CAYMEE010000053.1:0-13403 GCA_964389455.1 uncultured Methylophaga sp.
GAATCAACAGCACGATATCACCACGTTGAAGTACTGGCGGCCGACGCTTATCAGCGGCAATCACGATCCAGTCATATTTACTGACTGTGCCGGCCATGCTGTTATTTGTGACCTGATGCAGGCTCAGCTGCAGCTTCATACTGAGTGCCAGTGCCAGCCATAACAGGGCCAGAAACAGGAAAGTCAGCCAGAACCCAAGATAGTTTGGCCAGCGTTGGGTCTGGCTTTGAATCATCGGACTCAGATCGCGGGCTCGCTGCCATGACCACAGCATGGTCAGCAGCCACAGCATCACTGAAAGCAGTGGCAGCATAATCAGTGGTAAAGGCAGATTCATTCGCCACGGAAACAGCAGCAGCGCAAACCCGGGCAATAGCACCAACACCATATAAAGCCAGGCTTCACGCGGTTGTCCCAGATAATACAAACCCAGACCCGGGGCCAGCAGATTAAGCCCCGCCGCCATTGACGAAGAGCGGTGTTTGACACTGAGATCCTGCATGAGCGTTTCTCCCTGTGCGTTGCCAGAAACCAGCCTGGATGATGCTTACCAGTAAGCTATCCAGACCGTCAGCACCCCGGCCACACCAGCCAGTAACAAAGGTAATGTGGTTCTGGTGGCTAGCTGTTGCCCCCCAATCAAACCACTCATTAGCCCTTTAACCAGACTATTGGATGCAGCGGTAATAACCAGCCCCATCACAAACAGCTTGGTCGACAGGTCATCATCCGTCATACCAATCAGCGACAGCATCATCGCATCAATATCGGCCATGCCTGAGACTGCGGCCAGGATCATCAGACCGGCATCACCATAGGTCTCGCGCAGCACCACACTGAGCAGCATCACCGCTGTCAGGATAGCACCGAAAGTTAATGCGGTTTTTAATTCCAGCGGGTTTTGCAGCGTCGAGGCTGTGCCCAGCGAACTGGATGTTTTACCCAGGCGATAGAGCGCCAGTGGCAGATAGGTGAGAACGGCCATTAGCACCACCGGTGGCCATAGATCTTTCAATAAGGAAGGCGCCAGTAAACCGACCACGATCAGCATCCTGACATAGGCCGTACCGCAGGCTATCAGAATGCCACTGGAAGCCACCGGCACCACATCCTGATTCTGTTTACCGAGACGCGATAAGTGCAGCGTGACCGCGGTTGACGATGCAAGACCGCCAAACAGGCCGGTAAACAGAATGCCCCGATGGGCACCGCCGATTCTTATCGCAAAGTAGCCCACAAAAGAAATAGCCGCGATCACGACCACCATCATCCAGATGCGATAGGGGTTGAGCGCTTCCCATGGGCCGTAGCCCTGATCAGGCAGCACCGGCAGCATCACCACGGATATCAGCAATAATTTAATGCCTGCCCGTAGCTCTTCCAGCTGCAGCTTGCTGATCAGGCCATGCAATTGCGGCTTGTAACTCAGCAGCAGGACCGTCACCACTGCCGCAGCTGCGGCCTGAGTAACCGCGCCGGAAGTGGCCAGTGCACCCAGTACAAACACCAGCATGGCGGCCACCAGACTGGTAATCCCCCACTCACCCTCCTGATGCTGCTTGATGAGAAAAATACTACCGACCACCAGGCTCAGCGCAACAAATCCCAAGCCCAGAACCAGCGGCCCGAACAATTCGGCCAGCATGCCAAACACACCACCAAGCAGACCTATCAGACCATAGGTACGTACCCCGGCAATACGTTGACCTTCCTGACTTTCGCGCTCCTGCCAGCCACGCTCGACACCGATCATCAAACCAATCGCCAGTGCTACCAGCAGAAAATACAGACTTTCGACTTCTGCACTCATCACGCTTGTCTCCTATCACGCCACTGCCACCATGCCGCCATGATTGAGCCGCTGATGTTATGCCAGATACTGAACAACGCACCCGGCAGAGCCGCCATCGCAGCGAAGTTTTTCAGGGCAAGCGCAACGGCCAGACCTGAATTCTGCATGCCGACCTCAATGGCGAGGGTACGGCAGATGGATTCAGAATAGCCAAAACAACGCCCGGCCAGATAGCCCAGTGTCAGACCCAGTGCATTGTGCAAGACCACGGCTGTCACCAGCGCAAATGACAGCGCCGCCATACTGTCTTTGTTCAATGCAAATACTATCGCGATAATCAAAACAATCGCCAACGTGGCGACTAATGGGCAAACTGTCTGAACCGGTTTGACTATCCGCGGCAGAAACTGATTCAACAGCATGCCGCTGAGCACTGGCGCTACCACCAGCAGCAGAATTGTCTGCAGCATCGACCAGACCGGCACTTCAATCGCGGCATCAATATATAACCAGCTCAGCCAGGGTGTGAAAACGACCGCCAGCAACGTAGACAAAGCCGTCAGCGTGATCGACAGGGCCACATTTCCGCCGGCTAAATAGGTCATGACATTAGAAGCCGTGCCGCCGGGGCTGGCCCCCACCAGAATCATCCCGGTCGCCAGTAAGGTTTCCAGGGCCACACCGCGGCTAATCAGCCAGGCCAGCAATGGCATCAATAAGAACTGCAGGCTGACACCCAGCAGGATCAGCGCCGGCATCGTTAGCACGCGGCGAAAATCTTTCAGCCTCAGCGTCAGCCCCATCGCAAACATAATCAGCGCCAGCAATGGCAGGATCGCGGGCTTCAGACTGACAAACCAGTCAGTCTGCCACCAGGCCAGAAAACAAAGCAGTATCGCCCATAGAGGCAGTAATCGGGTTAAGCTGAACATATGTAAAAATTTGTAAACATCGGCACTTGATACTTGCCTTTCAGGTCACTCACATCATTAAATTAATCTTTTTACTGTCCCGGTGAAAGCTGCCGGGAACTAAACAGGGCTTTCAAGCCACAATAATTCGGCGATATGCCGACCAAATGGATATTTTGTAACAGGATTTTTCATGCGACATCTAAGCTGGCTGCTATTCAGCCTTTTCTGCCTGACCGTTAATGCTGATGATGCCACACCGGTGTCGACTGCCTCACCGACTCAATCCACTATCGCTGAAACCCTCTCCCTGTCCGGCTCACTCACTGCGGAAAGACAGGCCATGCTATCACCACGGGTTGACGGCCTGGTCAAGGAAGTGCTGGTTGATGCCGGCTATGAAGTCAAACAGGGTGATCTGCTGATCAAGCTGGACCCGGCGATCGCCAGCCAGCAATATGCACAGACTCAGGCCGCGACCGCTGAGGCTGTCGCTGCCCGTAACGAAGCCCAGCGCCTGGTCAATGAAGCCGAGAGCCTGCGCAAGAAAAACTATATTTCAGAAAGTGAACTCGCCAATCGCAAATCCAACCTGGCCTTGTCTGAAGCTGCGCTGGTCGCAGCGAGAGCCGCTGAGAGAGCGGCGCTGGAACAGCTGCGCCGACATGAATTACCGGCACCGTTCAGCGGTGTCATCAGTGCCAAAATGACCGAGGCTGGTGAATGGATAAACCGCGGCACGGCGGTTCTGGAGCTGGTGGCAACAGACAAAGTCCGGCTGGATGTCAAAGTGCCACAGGAACAGTTCTCTTCTGTCAGCGAGGACAGTCCGGTAGAGGTCATCCCCGATGTCTATCCCAACCGTCGTCTGCCCGGCAAAATCAACGCCATAGTACCGGTCAGTGACCCACAGGCCCGAGCCTTTCTGGTGCGGGTCGTAGTCGATGCCTCCGATATTGATCTGCTGCCCGGCACCTCGGCCACTGCCGTTATCGGTCTGAGTGGAGACGGTGGTCAGAAACTGTTGATACCGCGTGACGCGCTACTGCTGCACCCCGACGGTGGTTACAGCGTATTTGTAGTTAATGAGGGTGTGGCCCAGCGTCGTCAGGTCACCATTGGTGAGCAGAGCCAGAGTGGCGTCAGTATCCTCGACGGGCTGGAAGCCGATGCCCGCGTCGTGACCCGTGGTAATGAAGTCTTGCGTGATGGTCAGTCTGTCACCGTCGTCAACCCATAACAGGCTGCTTTAATCATGCTGGAAGCTCCCATCAGAAACGGAAAACTGCTGACGGTCATTGTGCTGATTATCGTGGTACTGGGCCTGGCCGCCGCCACCCGTATTCCGATACAGATGATTCCGGATCTGGATGTGCGCACCATCAGTGTTATCACCGGCTGGCCCGGGGCAACACCACAGGATGTGGAAAAGGAAATCCTGATTGAACAGGAACGCTATCTGCGCAGTGTGCCTAACATGACGCGGATGGAATCACTGGCTGATACCGGTCAGGCGCAGATTGAAATGGAGTTTCCTTTTGGCGTCGACATCAACGAAACCCTGATAGAAGTCTCCAATGCGCTGAGCCAGGTGCCAAGTTATCCCGAAAACGTGGATCAGCCGACCATCCGCAGTAGCTCCTTCTCCGAAAATGCCTTTATGTATTTTGCGGTTAAACCGCTGACAGGCAATCCGCTCAATCTCGATATGGATATGGTCACGGACTTTGTCGATGATGACATTCGTCCCCGGATGGAGCGGGTCAGTGGCGTGTCGGAGGTGCAGCTGCGTGGCGGCGCCGAGCGTCAGATTCAGATCACTATCGACCCCGCCAAACTGGCGCAGCGCGGACTGACTCTCACCGAAGTCCGTGATGCCATTCGCGAACGCAACAAGGACACCTCCGCTGGCGATCTCGATGATGGCAAACGCCGTTATTTCATCCGCACCACCGGCCGCTTTCAGGATATTCCCAGTCTGGAAGAGCTGACGTTGGCTCATCGTAATAACACCGATATCAAACTGAAAGACGTCGCCGAAGTGCGTCTGGATCACTACGAAGTCCGCAATATCGCCATTGTGAACAATGAAGAAGCTTTGACCATGGCGGTCAAGCGCGAATCGGGTTCGAATGTCATTAACATCAAGCAGGAAATGCTGCAGGTCGTGGAAGAAATCCGTCAGGATCTGCTGCAGCCCAATGGCATGACGATCGAGTTAATTGGTGACGACGTGCGCTATGTTCAGGCCTCGGTGGATAAGGTCAGTTCCAATCTGGCGCTGGGTGCGGTACTGGCGACGCTGGTCCTGTTCCTGTTCCTGCGTTCGGGCCGTGCCACCCTGATTGGCCTGATGGGCATGCCGGTGTGTACCATCGCCGCTTTTCTGGGCCTGCTCGCTTTTGACCGGACCCTGAATGTGATTTCGCTGGCGGGTATTGCCTTTGCCATTGGTATGACCGTAGATAACACCATCGTGGTGCTGGAAAGTATTGAACAGTGCCGCCGCCGCGGGCTGGATCGGATTCAGGCCGCCATTACCGGGGTGCGTGAAGTCTGGACCGCGGTGCTGGCCTCGAGCATGACCACGGTGCTGGTATTCGCGCCAGTGTTGTTTGTGCAGGAAGAAGCCGGACAGCTTTATTCCGATATCGCGATTGCAATTTCCACTGCCATTCTGGCTTCCATGCTGTTTGCGGTGGGCGTGGTACCGGCTGCCTGTGCCCGCGTCGGTTTCGGTGATGACCGTGATCATGGTGATGATCTGGCGCATCCGGGGCCGATCCTCAAATCAGTCAGTTGGCTTAATGCTGGGCCGCTGCGCCGGCTGGCCTGTATCGTGCTGATATTTGCCGGCACCATGGGCGCAGGTGTCTACCTGATGCCGCCGGCTGAATATCTGCCGGAGGGCGAAGAACCCAAGGCTTTCAGTGTGATGACTGCACCGCCCGGCTATAACCTGTCGGAAATGCAGAAAATCGGCGATGAAATCCGCGGTCATCTGGCTGCAGCACTCGAAGCCGATCCGGCCAAGTTTGATAACGGTGAGCATGAACTGCCTTCGCTCAAGTACTATTTCCAGCGCATTGCACCGGGCGTTGTCTGGATACTGAGTGAGCCCACCCGTGAGGAAGATATTCAGCCGATGATGAATGCGATGACCGGGATATTCGAGAGCTATCCCGGCATGCGCGGCTTTTCCCATCGCGGCTCGATCATCGCCAGTAACCAGGGCGGCACCCGTGCCGTGAATCTGGATATTTCCGGTGCCGACCAGGAGAGCCTCTACAGTACCGCTGAATACGCATTGCGCAGTGCCGAGGCCCTGTTCGGCGACCCACAGATTGAATCCGAACCTGCGGCCCTGTCATTGGATCAGCCGCTGGTGGAAGTCAGGCCGCACTGGGATCGGCTGGCTGAGGTGGGCATGACCGCTGACAATTTCGGTTACACCGTGGCCGCACTGAGTGACGGTGCTTATGTGGGCGAATTCTTCATGGATGATGACAAGATTGATATGTTCATCTTCAGTGCCGCCGGTCAGAATCAGAAACTCTCCGACCTCTCAACGATACCGATTATGACGCCGGAAGGCACGGTATTACCGCTCAATGCGTTGGCTGATATCACTGAAACCGTGGACAGCGATCAGCTGCGGCGCGTAGATGGCCGCCGTACCGTAACGCTGTCGATCATCCCGCCGCGAGAGATCGCCCTGGAAACCGCCGTCAATATGGTTCGCACCCAGATGCTGCCGGAGATGCAGGCAGCGGGTGAAGTGGCCAAAGGCGTGACTATCACTATCTCCGGTGCCGCTGATCAGCTGGATGCGACCCGTGAATCCTTATCCAGTAATCTGGTGATTGCCTTAATTCTTATCTACCTGTTGCTGGTGGCGATTTTCAGTCACTGGGGTTATCCACTGTTGATTCTGACCACAGTCCCACTGGGCATTGCCGGCGGTATTGTCGGTCTGGTTGCCGTCAATCACTCCGGGCCCCTGCTCAACATGATCGGCTTACCGGCGATTATTCAGCCTTTCGATATGATTACCATGCTCGGTTTTGTCATTCTGCTGGGGACCGTTGTGAATAACCCGATTCTGATCGTGGAGCAGACCCGTATTAACCTCCGGAATAAGCACATCTCTGTACGCTCGGCCGTGAATCAGGCCGTTGCCACCCGCCTGCGGCCGATTCTGATGTCGACTGCGACCACGGTATTTGGCCTGGCGCCTCTGGTATTTATTCCGGGCGCCGGTACCGAGCTCTATCGCGGTGTGGGTATCGTGGTGCTGGTGGGCATTCTGTGCTCAATGATTGTGACGCTGACTTTCCTGCCCAGCTTACTGATCACCGTCATGTCATGGGCGCAGCGGCGAAATCAGAGCCGGCGTTTGGCTTCAGACACACAGGAAATATAATGCTCAATCAGACTCGTGCTTTTTGAGATAACTGCCGAACTGGAAAATACAAAAGCCGATAAACGACAGGACTAAAGCCACTTCATAGCGGCTATAGGCCACGGAAATACCAATCGCCCCGGTCAGCCAGATACCGGCCGCATTGGCGGTGCCTATCGCTTTACCCGATTCTTTAATGATCGCACCGCCACCAATAAAGCCCATGCCGGTGATAACGCCATACATGACCCTGGCCTCGGCTTCACCGTTGTTATAAACATCCATAGCCACCAGCATGAAGGCACAACAGGCAATCGACACCAGTGGATAGGTTCGAAGCCCCGCTCCGCGGGCACCGTATTCCCTGTTCAGCGCAATCGGCAATGACAGTACAAAAGCTATACCGATCTGGGTCAGATTAAACTCTACCAGGGCAAAATCGATTTCAGGCATGGTGGTCTCCCTGTTCATTCATCACGTTATCATTCCGTGGCCTCTTGAGGCTGCTCAACAAAGATCAGCTCCTCCGCAGCGAATCCTTTTGCTTTTGCCGCGGCGATAAACGCTGATTTGAGCTTATCAGAGACCTGCGGCTGACGTGCCAGCAACCATAAATATTCGCGGCTGGGTCCGCTGATAAAAGCATACTGATACTGTTGATCCAGCTCGAACACGATATAGCTGCCGTAAAAAGGGCCGAAAAACGACACCTTAAGATGAGCCGTGTCTTTATCCTCGACAAAATAAGCCTTGCCTTCGGCCTGTTCCCAATTATCTTCAGCGGCTGAATAGCCCCGGTTGATCACACGGATTCCGCCATCATCACGCAGCGAATACTCAGCTGTGACCTGGCTCAAACCGCGTTCAAAGCCATGATCCAGACGGGCAATTTCATACCATTTACCCAGATAGCGTTCGATCTCAAAAGACTGTACCGGCTCGATACCTTGTGGCACCGAGGTACAGGCGCTGATGAACAGCAACAGAACAACTATCAAATTTAGACGCATATTTCACCTTGTGACAGATAGGGTTGGCTTATGTCGAAATTGTATGCCTCACTCAGCGAAGCCGATCTTTCCCGCCTTATCGAGATGGCTTGGGAAGACCGCACACCATTTGAGGCCATAGCGTCAGTGTATGGCCTGAATGAAGCCGAAGTCATCCGGCTGATGCGTCAGTCGCTTAAACCCGGCAGCTTCCGTCTCTGGCGTCAGCGAGTCAGTGGCCGCAAAACCAAACACAAACAGCTTCGCCACCCCGGCGTCAAACGGGCATACTGTCCCACTCAGTACAAACCCCGCTGAATCAGCGCTGGGCCAGCAACTGTTGCAAAGCCAGCGGCAGTCTCTCTCGTAACCGCTGGCTGATGTTTTTTTCATGTCGCTGCCATAAAACGCCGAGATAAATAATCAGTAAACCAATGCCACTTAATATGACTGGAAACAGCAGGCTGTCCTCAAATACCTGATGTGACAGGTAGCCCAGATACCCCGCCACCCCCAGGGCACCGAACACCACAAACACCCGTCGCAGCAAGACCACGCCGAGCCCAATCATCAGAAGATTAATCATAAAATAGCCGAATCTGGCCAGTTCGCTGTTGCTGTCCTGCATCGATAAGCCGCACCAGAATGTGAGCACCCCGAACAGATACAACCAGAAGGCATAGTCCGTCTGAGTTTGGCGGCTGCGAATATCCACCCAGAAAGCCAGCAGCGTCATCAATAATCCAAAATACATCGATACCCCTGCCCGGATTTCAAAATCCAGCCGGTCAAACGCAAGCCAGGCAGCCAGATCCATTGACAGATACCATAAGGTCACCGCAACGGGCATTAACAGGAAAGGATATTTATAGCGCCAGACCATCGCCGTGCCCACAGCCAGCGTGGCCAGTTCCAGATACAGCCAGTGCCACTCAATATAACGATGATAGTCCCGATAAGCGCTGTCGTCAGGCCACCAGCCTATTGCCTGCTGCAGGCCGTATACTGCCAGCGGCGTCAGCGCCACCACAAAGCTGGCGCAAAGTCCGGCAGGCACGGCATGGCCACGGCGTTGAAAAGCATCACTGAGTTTTAAGCCAACACCGGCATAAAGCAAAGCAATAAAGAAAAGTCCCCCGCCGCCGAAGCTCTCCCAGCCCAGGGTCATAAACAGGGTCATGGCGCCAATCGCTATTAAGCCGCCCAGGTAATACAGCACATGGGTGAAATCAAACACCGGCCCACTGCCCGGCTGTGCACGCAGAAAATCCATTAAGGCCTCGGCCTGCTGTTGGCTCAGGATCTGCCGGCTCACTGCAGCGTCCAGCTGCTGTCTGCTGATTTTCATTTAGCCACCAAAATTGATGTCGGCCACTGCTTTGAGGCCGATATAAAAACTACTGAGCCAGCCAATCATAAACACCAGAGAGCGATAAGGCGCCATATCGAGCATATAAAACAGCGGGTGCGCTATCCGGCTCACTAAAAATAGTCCGGCCGCGTGACTGAACTGAGTCAGGTCAGTACCTGAAACGAAAGCAAGTACACACACCACTGTATAAATAACCAGTGCTTCCCAGGCATTTTTCTGCGCGGCGAGAACCCGGCCACCAAGACCGGTCATCTGCGCCTGCTGCTGCCTGGGATGATGATTATCAAAGCGGCCGAACTGACGATAGCGAAGATAAGCACCCAGCACCGCCAGCAGTATTGGTAACAGAGAAACGAGAAACAGAACTTCAAACAGCAATGGCATCATGGTCATCCTTCAGGGTCTTAATGACAGTTGTCTGAGCGCTTTCAACAGCGCCTGATTAAATTTTTCTGGTGACTGGATGTGCGGAGAGTGCCCCAGCTCTGGAAACAGCTGCAAACGCGCATCGGGTATTGTGCTCACGCTGCTTATCGCCAGCTCACTGTAGTTACCCAGCGCTGTCTGCACCGCTTGATCAGCAAAGCCCTTGCCCACCGCGGTATTATCCTGCTCACCGATAAACAGCCAGGTCGGCACCTGCAAATCCCTGAACTGATGGACCACCGGCTGAGTCAGGATCATGTCGTAGATTTTGGCCGACAGCCTGGCTGATTTTTCTCGCTCGGCGGCAAACTGTCCTGCCAGCATCTCCACCCAAATATCGTAGTCTTCACGCCACTCACCGGCATAATAGGTGCTTTTCTGATAACGCTTGATTCCGGCGGCATCGAGTTTTAACTGCTGCTGATACCAGCTATCAATCTCAACATAGGGCACACCTTTTTGCAGCCAGTCTTCCAGCCCGATCGGGTTCACCATCAGCAGTGCCTCTACCTGCTCGGGATACAGTAAGGCATAGCGGGTGGCGAGCATGCCGCCCATGGAATGAGCCAGCAGATTGAAACGTTCAATGCCCAAATGCGTGAGTAAAGCGCGGGTATTGGCCGCCAGTTGATGGAAACTGAACTGATATTGAGGTGGTTTGGACGATTTACAGAAACCGATTTGATCGACAGCGATCACCCGGTAACCAGCCTCACTGAGCACTTTGATAGCGTCCCGCCAGGTAGCTGCACAAAAGTTTTTGCCATGAAACAGCACGATGGTTTTGCCGTTGGCCTCCTTGTCTGTCGCGACATCCATGTATGCCATTTCCAGTTGCTGCTGTTGTGATGTCAGCGAAAAGCGCTCAACTGGATAAGGATAATCAAAATTTTCCAGCCGAAACCCGGTATCGGCCTGGCTTGAAATGGTGAAAACCAACAGACTCATTAATACGATGAGCTTTGCGCGAAGCATTATTCCTCCCTGGCTATGACTGGCGGCCGGCCAGCAGCACTGACTAAACTGACTCTTTCTGACGTCGACAACAGGTAATCATGCTGGACGCTGGCACTCACAGCATTGATGCCGCTGCCATCCATCGTTTCATCATGTTTGTTATCTGGCAAGCCGAACGGCAAACCCCGGACAGCTTCGATCGCCTGCTGTTTACTGGTAGCGGCCGGCAGTAATAAAAATACTGAATGATTCGCACCAGATAATGGCACTGTTATAGTCGGCCGGATTGATTTCCGGTGAAAGGTTGATCATAAAGTTGTTGAAAGTCCTGACCTCTCCCGCCTGGACCATCTTGTCTTTATTAGCTTCAAAATCGGCCTTGGTCTCAATAAACACCGGCGACAGATACAGCCGGTAATCGGGACCCGGCGCAATTCGACCGTCAAAGGAAATCGCTTTGTCACTGATATAGAAGGTGCCATCTCCAAAGTGCAGTGCATCGCTATCTTCAAGATTGGGATGGAAATGGCCGGTGAAAAGCGCTTCGGACGCAACCTCGCCAACTTGTTTGTCATCCGGCGCCGGCGGCTGGGTCAAAATCGGCAACAGGTAGATGCCGGCAGCAAAACCCAAGCCCAAAAATAAACCATGAGACAGCAGTAATAGCAGCTTTTTCATCTGAATATGTCTCCGTTTTAAGACAGACTGACTTCCCGCCGGATTGCTGTCAGCTGGAACAAAAATTTACTGATAGAGCTGATGAATTTCCTGTTGATTCTTCTGCATTTGCGACTTCAGATCGCGGATCTGCTGCTGATATTCCGCATCAACCCGGTCCATCTGTTCAAACAGCCCCTGTTCGCGGGTGGCCATGCGGCCATCTTCCGTGCTGTAGGTACGTTGTCTTAGCTGATTGAGTTCAGTCTGGCGATCCTGCTGCAGGCGATCAATTCTGGCTGTGAGTTGGTCATTTCTGTGTTTCAGCTCATGTACCTGATTGATCCGGGACTCTTCCCGGAAGCGCTGGGTGATCATCTGCTGATTCTGCACCGCTTGCTGATCCGGTTTGCGGTTGTCTATCTGAATGGTCTCGGATCGCTCGCCACAGGGCTGATCACTGAAGCTGATATCACCATTGACGCTACATTTGAAGATATCCGCTTTGACTGGCAGTACCAGCGTGAACCCAAGCAGTAATACAGCGGAACGCAAAGCTCAATCTTCCAGGTGGTATTTCACGATGCGCTCGACTTCATTTTTCGAGCCCAGAATAACCGGCACCCGCTGGTGAATATCTTGCGGCTGAATTTCCATAATACGCTGGTAGCCGGTCCAGCTCTGGCCGCCAGCCTGCTCGACAATAAAGCTCATTGGGTTGGCTTCATACATCAATCTCAGGTGGCCGCCCTGCTTCACCAGGCGCGTATCCATCGGATACATAAAAGTGCCACCACGGGTCAGGATACGATAGATTTCCGCCACCATTGACGCGTTCCAGCGCATATTGAAATTCTTTTCTCGGCCGCCGTCGACGCCCTGTATACACTCGTCAATATAACGACGTACCGGCTCCTCCCACAGGCGATGATTGGACACGTTGATCGCAAACTCGGCGGTATCCTTGGGAATATTCATCTTCGGGTGCGTGAGAATGAATTCACCGACATCACGGTCCAGGGTAAAACCATTCACCCCGTGTCCCGTGGTCATAATCAGCATGGTGGACGGACCGTAAATACAGAAACCGGCACAGACCTGCTCAGTACCCGGCTGCATAAAGTCTTTGAGTGAGGGGTTCTTCGTTTTTTCCGGGCAGCGCAGAATCGAAAAGATAGTGCCTACTGAAAAGTTAATATCGATATTGCCGGACCCATCCAGTGGATCGAAGCAGATGAGATATTTGCCTTTGGGATAACGCTCCGGAATCTGAATGATTTCCTCGTTTTCCTCGGAGGCCATCGCTGCAAGATGACCGGTCCATTTCAGGTGATCAATCATGACTTCGTTACTGATGATATCCAGTTTCTTCTGGCTTTCACCCTGCACATTTTCAGTATCGGCGTAGCCACCGAGGCCAGACAGGCCGATACGGCCGACCAGGTGAGAGATTTTCTTACAGGCGCTGCTGATATCACTGAGCAGGCCTGATAAATCACCCGTCGCACCGGGATGCGCTCGCTGCTCCTCGACAATAAACTGGATAACGGTTTTACCGTTGTCAGACATAGGCCATCCCTCTGTTTTGAGCTCCGGACAAAGACTGTTCTCAGACAGCTTATATCTCAGAGATTAAACCAATTTTTCAGCTTTGCCAAAGACAATAGCGAAGACAAAAAAGCCTGCTGAAAAGCAGGCCTTTTTATGATCTAAACGCAAAGTCTGCTTAAATTTTAACCAGAATCTCACCCATACCGATACCGGATAAGTCGCCGGCATAACGCTGCACCCGTGAGAATGGTTCTACCCGGGCAAACTCGGAGTCCAGTTTTTTGAATGAAGCGAACATCAGTGGCAGAAAGGCCAGCGTATGCGATCCGCAGTCATTGAAGTTGGC
>CAYMEE010000054.1:0-12861 GCA_964389455.1 uncultured Methylophaga sp.
CGAACGAATCATTTTGATATCGTCCTGAACCGATGCATATTGCATCAGTTTCTTCTGGCTGAAGTCGGCATCGACTTTTTCAGCCTGTACCGGTTCACGAGCGGTTTTTGGTGTGTAAGCCACACCTTTAATCATATCGACACCGACATCCACACCGGTCAGGTTGTTAGCGCGGGCGCGCATGACCGGGTCGGTTTTAACCGCCACATCGATAGTTTCATACAAGTCATAGTCGAAACCACTGTCCGTAATCACGGTATAGCGACTGATAGTCGCCTGACGAATCAGGGACTGTTTCATCACGTCGTTCGGTGCTTCATCTATCTTCTTAGCGAAGTTCTGGTTAATGGTGGATACTTCCTTTTGCAACTCCGCATAACGTTTCAGCTGATCGTCTGTTACCGTGGTTTTCTCAACCACTTCAACCCATGGACCTTCTTTGTAGGATTCCAGGACTTTATCGTCTTTGGCATAGGCCATCGTGGTAGTGGCGGATGCCAGGCTGACAGCAGCAAAAATAGAAAACGTTTTTAGTGCGGTAGTCATAAAACCTCCGTTGATTAATAAACACGTTTTCTATGCTACTGATGCAACAGGTTCGAACAATGGTTAATCTGGTGAGATTAGGGTCAGAAATTTTCTGAGTTGCGGCTAGGAATCAAAACCACGCTAGTCTTTGAGGTCGAGGGAGGAGCAGACTTCCCGTGCGATTTGCAGTTCTTCATCAGTGGCAATGACCAAGATCCGGCTTGCACTATCAGTGGTGGAAATATCAGCTGATTTATCTTTGTTATCGACATTTTTCTGCTCATCGAGTGTCAGGCCGAATTGGCTCAGGTCTTCACAGCACAGCGCCCGAATCAGACTGGCATGTTCACCAATACCACCGGTAAATACCAACGCATCGACCTTAGTGAGCGCGATAAGATAAGCGCCGATATATTTGCGGACATGGTAAACAAACATCTCCAGCGCCAACCGGGCCTTCGGGTCATCCAGCTCAACACGTTCAACGATCTCACGCATATCATGGCTGCCGCAGATCGCCTGCAGACCTGAGTTAAAGTTGAGTTGCCGGGTGATATCCTCGGCGCTCATACCCTGCTTCTGCTGCAGATAGAGTGGAATCGAAGCATCCAAGTCGCCACTGCGACTGCCCATCATCAGGCCTTCCAATGGGGTGAAGCCCATTGAAGTATCAATGCTCCTGCCCTGGCGAATGGCACAGGCACTGTCACCATTGCCCAGGTGCAAAGTGATGATGTTGAGCTCTTCCAGAGGTTTACCCAGCATTTCTGCGGCTTTGCCGGCGACATACTGATGTGAACTGCCGTGGAAGCCATAACGGCGAATACCAAATTCGCTGAACCAACGCTCTGGTATCGGATAGCGGTAGGCATAGTCGGGCATGCTGTGATGGAATGCACTGTCGAACACCGCGACCTGTGGCAGATCGTTAAACAGCGCCATACACAAACGGATCCCCTGGAGGTTACCGGGCAGGTGCTGTGGGGCCAGATATTCAAGCTCGGCAATTTGCTCGACGACAGCTGGCGTCAATTGAACCGGCTCAATAAATGCTGTGCCACCATGAACAACACGGTGACCGATAGCATCCAGTTTCAGATCCGACAGCTCCAACGATGCAGCCAGATCGCGGTGTATTGTTTCAAAAGCTGCCGCATGATCAGCAAATGCCGCAGTTTCCTCCCTGTTTTCCGGTAAATCTCCGGTATAGCTCGTCAGTTGGTGTTTGCCGCTTTTCTGAGCAATGCCTGTGACCGCTCCGGCCAGCAGCGTGATGGCTGCCGGCAAGGCGATGATTTTGAACTTAATCGAGGAACTGCCACAGTTTATGACCAGAATATATTTCATTTAAAGCCTTACTGATTGGGCCAGACCCAGTCTGCATATTCGGGTTTATCGACCCCATATTCGTAGGCATACAGGCGGCATTCAATCTGTGCGTCTTTCAGTTGCTGTTTGGCATGGGCGCCAATGGTCTGAAGCCGATCGACACGATCAATCACATCCATAGCCAGGCTGAAACGGTCGATTTCATTCTGAATCGCCAGTTCCAGTGGCGTATTGATATTGCCCTTTTCTTTATAGCCACGCACATGAATGTTCTTGTGATTAGTGCGGCGATAAGCCAGTCGGTGCACCAGCCAGGGATAGCCGTGGAAATTGAAAATGACCGGCTTGTCGCGGGTGAACAGGCTATCAAAATCCTTGTCTGTCAGACCATGTGGATGCTCGGACTCCGGCAGTAATTTGAACAGATCCACCACGTTGATAAAACGTACTTTGAGATCCGGGAAATGCTCATGCAGCAGCGCCACGGCGGCCAGGGCTTCCTGGGTCGGAATATCGCCGCAACCGACCATCACCACATCCGGTTCCTGGCCCTGATCGGAGCTGGCCCAGTCCCAGATCCCCAGGCCTTTGGTGCAGTGTTTCACTGCTTCTTCCATGCTCAGAAATTGCAGATGTTTCTGTTTATCGGCAACGATTACGTTGACATAATTATCAGCACGCAGGCAGTGATCGGCGACAGATAGGAGACAATTGGCATCCGGTGGCAGATAAATACGGCAGACGCTGGGGCTTTTGTTGACCACCAGATCCAGAAAGCCCGGATCCTGATGGGTAAAGCCATTATGATCCTGACGCCAGACGGTGCTGGTGATCAGCAGATTGAGCGATGACAATGATGCCCGCCAGTCAATCTGGTTGCAGATATCCAGCCACTTGGCGTGCTGATTAAACATGGAATCAATCACATGGACAAAGGCTTCATAGCTGGATAAAAAACCATGGCGGCCGGTCAGCAGATAGCCCTCCAGCCAGCCTTCCAATGTATGCTCTGAGAGCATTTCCAGCACCCGGCCGTCGCGGGATAACTGCCCGCCGTCTTCGTCTTCCGGCAGCATATCGGCCATCCACAGCTTTTTACTGGCGTCATAGACATCATCGAGCTTGTTTGAGGTATTTTCATCAGGTCCGAACAGCCGGAAGTTGCTCATGTTCTGCTTCATGATGTCGCGCAGGAAACGCCCCAGCGGGCGGGTATTTTCAACAGCATCCACTCCGGGCGAGTTAAGCGCTACTGCATAGTCATAGAAGTCCGGCATCTTCAGGTATTTGCGAACCAGTCCGCCGTTAGCATGCGGGTTGGCGCTCATGCGCTTATGAGCTTTTGGCGCGAGTGCTTTCAGTTCGGGAATCAGGCGGCCATCTTCATCAAACAGTTCATCCGGACGGTAGCTGAGCAGCCAGTCTTCCAGCTGTTTCAGATGCTGTGCATTATCCTTCACACCGGCCAGTGGCACCTGATGGGCGCGCCAGAACCCTTCGACTTTATGGCCATCAACGTTATCCGGCCCGGTCCAGCCTTTGGGACTGCGCAGTACAATCATCGGCCAGCGTGGGCGCTCAACCTCACCGGAGGAGCGCGCCTTATCCTGAATGGCCCTGATGTCATTGATGCATTGTTCCATGGTCGCCGCCATTGTGGCGTGCATTTCCATCGGCTCGCTGCCTTCCACAAAATGAGGTGTCCAGCCATAGCCCTTGAACAGGTCTTCCAGCTCCTCGTGCGAAATCCGTGACAGCAAGGTCGGATTATTAATTTTGTAACCGTTAAGATGCAGCACCGGCAAGACTGCGCCGTCACGTCTCGGATTCAAGAACTTATTGGAATGCCAGGAGGTGGCCAGCGGGCCGGTTTCGGCTTCACCGTCACCGACCATCACGGTGACGAGTAAGTCGGGGTTATCAAAGGCGGCGCCAAAGGCATGTGACAGACTGTAACCGAGTTCACCGCCTTCATGAATCGAGCCCGGCGTCTCGGGCGTACAGTGACTGCCAATGCCGCCCGGGAAAGAGAAAGATTTGAAAAACTGACGCAGGCCTTCAACATCTTCACTTTTATTGGGGTAGATTTCCGAATAGGTCCCTTCCAGGTAGACCGGTGCCAGTACGCCTGGTGCACCGTGGCCGGGGCCGGCGAGGAAAATGGCGTTCAGATCATACTTGTTGATCAGCCGATTCATGTGGATATAGCTAAAACTCAAGCCCGGACTCGCGCCCCAGTGTCCCAGCAGACGGTTTTTGATGTGAGTGGGCTTGAGCTTGCTGCGAAGCAGCGGATTGTCCTGCAGGTAAATCATGCCCGCAGCGAGATAGTTACAGGCCCGCCAATAGGCATGCATCTGATCCAAGGTGGTTTTATCGAGCTGAATATCCTGTATAGCACCCATTGCTTCAGTCCTCCGGCAATTTGGTGAAAACTGTAACGGCTTTAGATGAAGAAGAAGTTAAATAAGCTGAATAAAATGATCGATACCAGATTTGATCATCTGACGATGCATTTCAAGGGGAGGAAGTCCGCGATCAACTTGTGGGGCACTGGATGCTGAAGCGATGTTTGGTTGCGATGACTGTATGAGACGGCCCTCAGACCCATTGTCGCAGGCGGGTGGTTACAGCGTGGTTGGACCATCAGCCTCTCGACGGTTGTCAGTGCTCATCGGTTTTCAGATCTGTGGTTCGGACAAAATCAGCGTGCTATTTTGCTGATCGAAACCAATGATAGAGATAATAAGCCACAATCCCCAGCAGGGCACCGCCGAAATTAAACACCATATCCAGGGCCAGGTTGAAGTAACCGCCGACACCATTATCCGGTACCGTCAGCACGGCAATAAATTCAATGATTTCATTCAGCGCGCTGACCCCCAGCGCCGCGCTCAATGCAATAAAACCGACCAGGATCTGACTGTGTTGGTTGCCGAAATAATGACGGAGCAAATGTAGAAACAACAGGGCTACAATGGCATAAAGATAGCCATGTACGAACTGATCGAATTTGAGAATATAAAATTCGCCGCCGCCATCATAAAAAGGGTACATCCGCCAGGCGTAAAGTACGCCGTCAGGGGTTTGAACACTACCTCCCATCATGTGCATCAAACCCCACAAAGAGAGTCCTGCCAGAATATAGGTGGGCATCCGGGTTTTATCCAAAGTGCTGTAGATCAGGCCGAAAATAAACACAATCACACCGACATAACCAATAAACTCCGGATTCAACTCGCGTATGTAAAACGCAGCATAAGCCAGAGTGTAAAATACGGTGAATAACAGAATAGCGAGTTGCGCTTTGGTCAGCTTCATCTTCAGAGTCCTTCCAGCATGATTACTGAATTGCTGATTCCCGACGTTAACAGAATTTGTGCGGAGTTAACGGCAATTTTTGCTAAGATAACACGGCCTGATGAAATGACTCAGCCCGATTTACATTGACATCTTTGAAGGATTTTTTGAATGGATAAAACGACCATCACGATTATTGCGGTTGCGGCGCTGATCGTTATTGGCTTTGTGTTTAAAAAGCTGATTGCTCACGAAGACAAGAAAAACGATCCCAACTTGGCAGAGCCAAGAGACTCAAACACGCTGCCTGGCAATCAGGGTGTGAAAAACAGAGATCAATAAGCGCTGTCAGAAAATGAAGCGCTAACAAGCCCCGACATGCTTCATGCCGGGGCTTTTTTATATTTAAACCATACGTTTCAATGTGTCATCGCGGCGAATAAAGTGGTGATACATCGCGCCTGAGAAATGGGCCAGCACCAGAAAAACCAACACCAGTGCCAGTACGCCGTGAAGCTCTCCCAGCGTAATCATCCAGGCAGTTTCCCCAGCTGGTTTCTCCAGCAGCGTCATACCAAACAGTTTGACTGGATAACCTTTGCCATAGATATAAAGTACGCCTAGTGGCGGCATCACCAGCAGGCAGAAATACATAATGCGGTGGCTACTGCGGGCAATTTTACCCAGCAACCCCGCCGTGACGGCCCGGTGAGCCTGCTGTTTCCGGGTCCAGAGCAGCCGCGCTACCGTCAGCAGCATGATTAGGGCACCAACAGAGGTGTGATAGGGACCGAAAGTATCACCGAGCCAATGCTCACCATCGTTAATGTAATCAGCAAATTTAAAAAACTGCTGAATTACCAGCACCGCGACAAACCAATGGAAAAAGCGGGTAATCAGGCCGTAGCGCTGTTGTGAGTCGTTGAGCATGGCAGTCTCCTTGAAACTTGAGTTTAAAGCTTGACCTGCCTGATTCAGACAGTCAGGTGAAGATAAATGGCACTACTCTAGCTTGCTGTTTAAAGTAGGAGAATATGGCATTATAGGTGAAGAGTTTTAACTGAGAGTGTTAACTGAATGCTGGATAGGTTTACAGGTATGCGGGTCTTTGCCGAGGCGGCCACACTGGGCAGCCTGTCTGCGGCGGGACGCGCGCTGCATATGTCGCCGGCCATGGCCACCAAACATGTTGATGCGCTCGAAGCCCGGCTGGGGATCAAACTGTTACATCGCACCACACGGCAGTTGACGCTGACTGAGGCCGGTAACCGATACCTTGAATCCTGTCAGCGTATTTTGCAGGAAGTCGATGAGGTGGAATCAGAGGTGCTGGCCCAACGGGTTGAAGTGGTCGGACGCTTGCGCATGAATGTGCCGCTCTCTTTCGGTGTTCGGTTTATTGCACCTCTGTTGCCCGAGTTTCATCGTCGTTATCCACAGGTCGAGGTGGAGTTGGGGCTTAGCGATGCCCGGCAGGATCTACTTAAAGAAGGTTGGGATCTCGCGATCAGAATCGGGCACCTTGCCGACAGTGGACTGAAGGCGCGACGGCTCGGGGACTGTGAATTACTGGTCTGTGCTGCACTGGATTATCTTGAACGCTATGGCAAGCCTGAGCGAGTGACTGAACTTTCTGAGCATGCCTGTTTGAGTTATACCCTGTCACCAATGCAGGGACAGGGGTATTGGTGTTTTGGCCGCAAGGGGGAAATTCGCGTTCCGGTCAAAAGCAGCCTGAAAGCCAATAATGGTGATGCTCTGCTGGCAGCTGCAATAGGCGGCCAGGGTATTATTTACCAGCCAGACTTTATTGTGGGTGAAGCACTCGCCAGTGGTGCGCTGAAGGCAATTACGCTGGATAAGCCTGCCGTTAGTGTTGGTGGATTACACGTGCTTTCGCCACCGGACCGACGGCCACCTGCCAAGGTCAGGGCGATGATTGCGTTTCTACAGGAAGCGTTAGTGCAGCAGGCATCCTCGTCAGGTTTCTGATCGCGTGGAAGCAGGCTTAGAATTCCCGCAATAAGTGCATGGGTGGGACTTTCAATACCGTTCTACTGGCGGACAGGCCAATCGCGCAGATAATCACCACCCCTATCAAAGGCCCCAGGGCCCACAATAAGGGATGCCAGCTGGCCACGGCATTGAACACAAACACCTGCAGGGCAAACAGGCAGGCTTCAGCACCGGCAGCCGCAATCAGGCCGGAAAACAGACCCAGGGCGCCAAATTCCACAAACAGCGACTGTTGCACCAGCGCCTTTCTGGCACCCAATACCCGTAAAAGGGCACCTTCCTCCAGTCTTTCTTCCAGTGTGGCCCGAACGCTGGCCAGCAAAACCAGTCCACCTGCTGCCAGAATGCAGACCAGCACCAATTGAATCGCCTGTGATAACTGGCTGATGATAGTCTGAACCTGTTTTAACAGCTCACCAATATTCAGCATCGACACGGTAGGGAATTGGGCCATAGCCTTATAAAAAGCCTGGGCGTTGGTGTCACTGATAAATACGCTACTGACAAAATTAGCGGTGTAATCTTCCAGGACGTGTTTGGGCAGGATCAGGTAAAAATTAGGCTGCATTGAGCCCCAGTCGACCTCACGAATCGAAGTGATGGGTAAAGTCACGACATTGCCACCAATATTCATTTCGAGTTCATCGCCCAGCCCCAGATTGGCCTCCATTGCGGCGCTTTGCTCCACCGAAAGGCCTTTGGCAGCAAAGTCACCAGACACCAGCCTGTTGCCCTTGCCAATAGTATCTGACCAGGTGAGGTTGAGTTCACGCTCGTAGAGCTCAGGTTCACCCCGGCCTTCTGGATAAAGCGACTGAATTGTGTTGCCATTGACCGAAATGACGCGGCCACGCACCATCGGGTACCACTCAGAATGGGGTACGCCCAGCTCAGCGGTGATCTGATTAATGGGATCAAGCTGATCGGCCTGAACGTTGAATAAATAATGATTAGGCGCGTCGGCCGGCAGTTGTCGCTGCCAGTCAGCCACCAGGCTGGTCTTGATGCCGACCAGAATCAGGCCCAGCATGATAATCAGCGTAAACACGAGCAGCTGAAAGAGATTCGGTACCAGTCGGCGATAAAGAGAGGCAAGGCCGATCTGCCAGCCGCTGGTAGCACCCGAAGTGAGTGAACGACCGAGGCGAAACACGCCAATCCCCAGTATTGATACCAGCATAGCGATACCGGTAATAGCCAGCGTCATAATGACAGGGAGTAAAAAGCCCTGCGTGTACAGACACATCAGTCCGAACATGCCGATAAAGCCGAGACTGTAGATGATAAGGGTGTTCTGCTCGAGCTTTATCGCCGGTTGCAACACCGTCATCGGTGAAATTTTAATCAGCCGCTGCATTAATGGCAGACAGAAAGCCAGCATCGACACAAACCCAGTGGCAATGCCCAGCCACAAGCGGCTCGGTGAGGGCTCGGGCAGGGCGGTTGACATCAGCTCGCTTAATACCGCAGAAATCAGTCCCTGTATCAGCCAGCCGGTGCCAAGGCCAATAGCGACACCAATCAAAAACAACAGTGAGAATTGAATCAGAAAGGTTTTGATCAGGGTTTTGGGTGTGGCGCCCAGTGTTTTCAGTACCGCAACCTGCATCAAATGTCGCTTCACAAAACGCGAGGAGGCCAAAGCGATGGCAATACCCGAGAGAATCACGGCCAAGGTGCCAGCGAGTAGCAGAAAGGACTGTGCCTTACCGATGGTGTCACCGATTCTTTCGCCTTTTTGAACCGGGGTGCGCCAACGCTGGCCTTCATTGAGCTGAGGTTTGACCCAGCTCTCAAATTGTTCAAGTGCCTCCTGCTCTCCGGCCAGTAACAGGCTGTAACGTACGCGGCTGCCCGGAATAATCACACCGGTAGCATCCAGATCGGCCATATTCATCACAGCGCGTGGGGACACGGCAAAGGCAGAACTGCTGGAGCCGGGATCTCTCACCAGATAACCCGAGACGGTCAGTGTGGTCTCACCGACCTCGACCTCATCGCCCATGCCGATATCGAGCAGGCTGGCGAGTCGAGACGACAGCCATATCTCGCCTTGCTGAGGTGGTTTGCGGGTGGCTTGGCCGCCACCGAAAGGCACCTCATCGACCAGAAACTGCCCACGTAGTGGATAAAGATCAGTGACCGCATTCAGCAGGCTCAGTTGTAGAGCCTCACCAGCGAAAATCATGGTTCTGAAAGAGGTGTTTTCAGCCTGTTCCAATGACAGAGTGCTGGCTTTATCCCGCCAGTTTTGTGGAATCGGGTCATCACTTCTAATCAGCCTGTCGGCAGCCATCAGGCTGGCGGATTCTTTTTCGAAAGACAATTGCAGCCGATCAATAAACAAACTGATGGCGGTGACGGTGCTGACCGAAATGATCAGGGCGATGATCAGGGTCAGAATATCGCCGCTACGAATATCCCGTAATAAAAGACGCAAGGCAAAAGCCATGATTATTTTTCCACCAGTTGACCGGCAGACATGACCAGTTGCCGGTCACACATCTTGGCCAGCTCATTATCGTGCGTGACCATCACGAGAGTCGTGCCCTGCGAATGATTCAATTCGAACAGTTGGTCGATAATGATTTTGCCATTGCCTTCATCCAAGTTACCGGTAGGCTCATCGGCAAACAGAATTTTAGGGCTGGAAGCGAAGGCACGGGCGATGGCTACCCGTTGCTGTTCGCCTCCGGAGAGCTGGCTGGGGTAGTGGGTGAGGCGTTCTGATAAGCCGACTTTGGTGAGCAGTGATTCTGCTTTTTGACGGGCATCTTTATCGCCTTTGAGCTCGGCTGGGAGCATCACGTTCTCAATCGCCTGCAGGCTGGGTAACAGGTGGAAAGACTGGAAAATAAAGCCAACATATTGCCCGCGAAGCAGGGCACGTGCTTCCTCGTCCATATCGGAAAAAGCGTGATCATAAAGATAAATCTCGCCGGAGGTATTGATATCCAGTCCGGCCAGCAAACCCAGTAAAGTCGACTTGCCGGAGCCGGAAGCGCCGACAATGGCGACTGATTCGCCTTCCTTGATTTCCATATCAATACTTTTCAGTATGGTCAGGTCGCCGGTATTGGCAGTTACAGTGTGGGTTAAATTTTTTACTTTTATTGCTGTCTTAACTGCCATGTGGTTTCACTTCAATAAGGATTTTATGTTGTTTAAAAGACAAATCTGCTTTGTGTTGCTTGTTGGTCTGCTTCTGAGCAGCGTGGCTTCAGCGTCGACATTGCTCGTGATGGGGGACAGTCTCAGCGCCGCCCACGACATGCGACCAGAGGCTGGTTGGGTAAGTTTACTGGAGAATCAACTTTCTGAAACACACCCCAAGATCCAGGTCGTCAATGCCAGTGTCAGCGGCGAAACCACCCAAGGTGGTCTGGCCCGATTCGATAAACTGCTCTCAGAGCACCAACCGCGCTGGGTCATTCTGGAGCTGGGAGCCAATGATGCATTGCGAGGTTATCCATTACAGCAAACCACAGAGAACCTGAAAACCATGATTGAAAAAGCCCATCAGGCAGAAGCCCAAGTGCTGCTGGTGGGCAACCAGATCCCGACCAATTACGGTAAACGTTACACCGAAATGTTCTTCAAGCTTTATAAGAACATCGCCGATGAATATCAACTTGCCTATGTGCCATTTATGCTGAAAGACGTCGCGATGAATAAAAAGTTGATGCAGGCTGATGGGCTTCATCCCAATCAGGAGGCCCAGCCAGTGGTGCTGCAGAACATTTACCCTCAACTGCAGGCTTTGATAAAGCAAGCGGAGTGAGGCTTGATAGGCAGTGCCAGATTAATTAACTGCAACGAGAACCCCCGCTCGTTTTCTTTGTCAGCAAAATAAGACCGTAGTAATCAGCTCAAAGCACCAGTTAACTTGATAATTCGATCACTGTGAGCCAGTTATCGCTCGAGTTGATAGTAGTCATGCTACGGTCAGTCACTCAGAAAGTTCGTACATCGTTTTCTAATAGCAACAATCTATCAAGGGCGAGAATGAACATTCACAATCAGGCTTTCGATACGCACGCTGACACGGCATTCAATGACGCTTCCAGCAGTGACTACTATGGTGATCGCTACCAGCAGGTGCGGCAACATTCTCACAAACTCTGTGCGCCACTGGAGACGGAGGACTTTGTAGTTCAGCCCCATGCTGAGGTGAGTCCGCCCAAATGGCACCTGGCACATACCAGCTGGTTTTTTGAACAGGCCATCCTCAAGCCTTTTTCCAGCAATTACCAGAGTTTTAATTCTGACTATTCATTGCTGTTCAACTCCTATTACAAGTCTGCTGGCAAACACTGGCTTCAGGGAGAGCGCGGCCAATTATCACGTCCCACCGTGGCGGAGGTTTTTCGTTATCGTCAAACCGTGGATGAGCAGGTTCTGTCCCTGCTGAAAGAAGAGGCCAACAACCGTGAGTTAATGGCTGTGCTGGAACTGGGGCTTCACCATGAGCAGCAGCATCAGGAACTGCTCCTCATGGATATCAAACGAATTCTGGGTACTAATATTTCTATGCCGGCCTACACCGAAGCACATTGGTCAGCACCGGCTGTCACCGAGAGTTGGACCGAATTCCCTGACGGTATTTATGAAATTGGCCATCACGGTGATGACTTCGCCTACGACAATGAAACTCCACGCCACAAGCAGTATCTGCATCGATTCGCGATCCGTGACAACAGTGTGAGCTGTGGTGAGTTCATTGAGTTCATTGAGGCTGGAGCATACAGCGAGCCCACACTCTGGCTGAGTCAGGGGTGGGACTGGATTCAGGAGAATAATATTCAAGCCCCCTTATACTGGTTTAAGAAGGGGGGGCACTGGCATCAATACACTTTACATGGCGTTAAACCGGTAGGCGAACATGAGCCTGTTGTGCATATCAGCTATTTTGAAGCCGATGCCTTTGCTCGCTGGAAAGGCTGCCGCTTGCCGGTCGAAGCCGAGCTCGAGCAATGGCTTGAAAAACGGCCGGATACCCTCTCGCCAACCTCCGGTCTGCTGCATCCCAACCGTGCCGATCAGCCCAGTTATCAGGTCTGGTACTGGACCGCCAGCCATTATTCCGCTTACCCGGGGTATCAGCCCTATTCCGGCATGTTAGAGGAATATAACGGCAAGTTCATGTGCAATCAGTTTGTTTTACGTGGTGGTTGTGTGGCCACGCCATCCGGTCATTATCGACCCAGCTACCGTAATTTTTACTTGCCACATCAGCGCTGGATGTTCTCCGGCATCAAACTGGCAAAGCATCGTTAAGCAAAGGATGACTTATGAATGTCTCTCAATTAGCTCAAGCTCAACCAGACTACAATCAGGAAGTTGAACAATTTGCGGCCGATGTGCTCTCGGGATTAAGCGGCAAGCCTAAAGCCCTGTCAGCCAAATACTTTTACGATGACACCGGCAGCGAGTTATTCCAGGCAATCAGTCATCATGAAGATTACTATCTGACCCGGACCGAATACGACATACTCGATTGTTACAGCAGACAGTTGCCGTCTCTGTTGGGTGAAGACGAAATCGATATTATCGAGCTTGGTGCCGGTGACGGCCACAAGAGCGAGCTCATCCTCAACAGCTTTCTTGCTGCGGGGGTGAAAGTGGATTTTCACGCCATCGATATATCCGAGAAAGCGATTGATATGCTCGGTGAGACTATCTGCGAAA
>CAYMEE010000055.1:0-12255 GCA_964389455.1 uncultured Methylophaga sp.
ATGACCAATAGACAAGGTTTATTACTGCCCCTCCGAGAAAAGCAAGACCTTGAGGAGTTTTTAAGAGAGCTTGTCTAAAGAAAACACCTATCGGCTCTCTTGATAAATCCTTATCCAAATCAGACTTCATTTGCTTCCCTAACAGTGTGTTAATGAGGCCGTTGGCCTCATAATAATTATTAGCGTGAAAGAATCATAATTCGATGGCGAGCAGGGTCATGAATTTAGTCTATTGAAATTAAATGCTTTTTTAGGGTAGGTTTTAGCAGGTTCATTAATCGTGAATGATTCACGGTTAATTCTTGGTCAGTCAGAAAAGCCTGAAGAGGTAAAAACCTTTGGGATGGTGGAACGTTATTGATTGTTCTTAGCATGCTCAATTCCTTTTGAGGTTTCTCGACATTTTATCAGCTATTCTTGATGCAGACGCTTAAGTAAAACATACAAAGCCCCAGTCCCACCATCCTCAACCGTCGCACTACAAAACGCCAGCACAGCCGGACTTTGCCGTAACCAGTAATTGATTTTGCTTTTGAGTATGGGCTTGTTGTCTCTTGAGCCCCAGCCTTTGCCGTGAATGATGCGAACGCAGCGGATTTGCTGTTGCTGGCAGAGGTCCAGAAACTGACCCAGGGCCGGTTCAGCCTTGGCGATAGTCATGCCGTGCAGGTCGAGTTCTGCTTCCAGATGGACTTTGCCGGTGCGGAGTTTGGAAAACAGTTTGTGCTGAATGCCGGGGCCGCGGTATTCCAGGTATTCCTCATTACCGACGGTGTCGGGGGCGAACATATCGGAAAAGGCCTGGCCGGTGACTTCATGTTCGATGCTGCTTTTACGGCGGGTTTTGACTTCGGGTTTGGGGCGCTCGACAAGCTGGCTGTTATGACGAATCGGGGTGGCATCGCGCATTTCTTCACGAAACAGCGCAAAGTCATCATTCTCCTTATCTTTCTGCCTGTCAGCCATGAGCGGGATAAAACCTGAATCCGGGTGAGGTAATTGGCTCTTATTGTGCCAGATGCCGCTTGTGTAAAAAACGGCTTTTGATTTACTATGCCAGTCACTTGTCGGGGTGCCCGAGCGGAATTTTCCGTGGAGGCTGAGATGAAACCCGTTGAACCTGAAGAAGTTAAGACTTCCGTAGGAAACAAGCAGGTTAGCTGCACAAAAGCTCAGTGTATTTAAAAGCTAGCCGTCTCTTGTTCGCATTTCGCGCAACGATCTCATCTTCCCCGACTTTGGTTTTCAGACAGGGGGAAGTGACGTGTCCACAGAAGCTACAAGCAAAGTAATCAACCTCAAAGATCGCACCGGTATTACCACCGAGCCACTTGCTGGCAGCGAAAAGTTTTATCTCAAAGGCAGCCGTGATGATCTGCTGGTGCCTTTCCGCCGTATCAACCTGACAGATACACCGAATGCAGACCCAAGCCTGCCGGGTACGCCGAATGAGCCGGTCGTGGTTTACGATACCTCCGGTCTTTACACCGATCCGAATGCCAAAATTGATATCGAAGCCGGTCTGCCGCTGATCCGCCAGAACTGGATTGAAGAGCGCGGTGACTGTGAGCAACTGGAAGCATTTAGCTCACACTACACCCGTGAACAGGACGCACAGGATTTTGATATCCCGTTGTTTGAGCACCGTCGCATGCCGCGTAAAGCCAAGCCGGGCAAAAATGTTTCACAGATGCACTATGCACGTCAGGGCATTATCACACCGGAAATGGAATACATTGCCATCCGTGAAAGCATGGGCCGTGAAGTACTGGCACAGCGTGGTGAGCTGCCGGAGGATATGGAGCATTACATCACCGCCGAATACGTGCGTAAGGAAGTTGCTGAAGGCCGCGCGATTATTCCTGCCAACATCAATCACCCTGAATCCGAGCCGATGATTATCGGTCGTAACTTCCTGGTGAAAATCAATGCCAATATCGGTAACTCAGCGACCACTTCATCCATTGAAGAAGAAGTCGAGAAAATGGTCTGGAGTACCCGTTGGGGCGGTGACACCATCATGGATCTGTCTACCGGTAAACATATTCACCAGACTCGTGAGTGGATCATCCGTAACTCACCAGTCCCGGTCGGTACCGTGCCGCTGTATCAGGCGCTGGAAAAAGTAAACGGCATTGCCGAAGACCTGACCTGGGAAGTCTATCGTGACACTCTGATTGAACAGGCCGAGCAGGGCGTGGATTACTTCACCATCCATGCCGGTGTACGTCTGGCGCATATCCCGCTGACCGTGAACCGCACCACCGGTATCGTGTCACGTGGTGGTTCGATCATGGCGGCCTGGTGTCTGGCACACCACGAAGAAAGCTTCCTGTACACCCATTTCGAAGATATCTGCGAAATCATGAAAGCCTACGATATCTCGTTCTCACTGGGTGATGGTCTGCGTCCGGGTTCACAGGCTGATGCCAATGACGAAGCCCAGTTTGCTGAGCTGAAAACCCTGGGTGAATTGACCAAGATTGCCTGGAAGCACGATGTGCAGGTGATGATTGAAGGTCCGGGTCACGTGCCAATGCACAAGATCAAGGAAAACATGGACCTGCAACTGGAGCTGTGCCATGAAGCACCGTTCTACACGCTTGGCCCACTGGTCACTGACGTGGCACCAGGTTACGACCACATTACATCCGGTATCGGTGCAGCCATGATCGGCTGGTATGGCACGGCGATGCTTTGCTATGTCACACCGAAAGAGCACTTGGGTCTGCCTAATAAAGATGACGTTAAAACCGGCATCATTACCTACAAGATCGCCGCCCATGCGGCTGACCTGGGTAAAGGCCATCCGGGTGCACAGATTCGTGATGATGCCATTTCCAAAGCCCGTTTCGAATTCCGCTGGGAAGATCAGTTCAACATCGGTTTCGACCCGGACACTGCCCGTGCATTCCATGATGAAACGCTGCCACAGCCAAAAGCGAAAGTGGCGCATTTCTGCTCTATGTGTGGACCGAAATTCTGCTCAATGAAGATCTCTCACGATGTGAAAGAAGCCTTTGCTGAGAAGTCGCAGGAGTTCAAAGAGGCAGGCAGCAAGATCTATCACGAGGTGAAAGCCTGAGGATTTGATTTGGCCCTTTAGCCCCCATCCCATCCTTTCCCCGCAGAGGGGAAGGGGCTTTTTCTCCCTCTTCCCTGTGAAGGAGAGGGTTGGGACGAGGCGCATAGAAGCGCAATGAACCGATCGCATATATGAATCGTTATCTGATTATCGGAAGTGGCCTGATTGGACGCCTGACAGCTTGGCGTCTGCTTCAGGCCGGCCATCAGGTCGCCATCCTGTCGAAAGATGATAAGCAGGGGAGTGATAGTGCCGGTTATGTCGCGGCATCGATGGTGGCCCCTGCCACGGAGGCGATAAGCGCTGAACCCATGGTGAAAACCGTGGGTTTACGCTCTTATGCTTTGTGGCCGCAGTGGCTCAAAGACCTTACCGAACCGGTGTATTACCAGGACGAAGGCACGCTGGTGGTCTCTCATGCCGGGGATCAGGCCGATATGGCCAGATTCCAGAGACGGGCAGCGCATGTGCTGGATGCGTCTGACTTTCAGCTATTGGATCGTCAGGGGCTGCAGGCGCGTGAGCCGGAACTGGCGGATAACTTTTCGCAGGCAATGTGGTTTGAGCAGGAATCTTGTATCGATAACCGCCAGCTCTATCGGCAGTTAACGGCGCTGCTCGAAAAAGAGTGCGACTGGGTGCAGACAGCCGATATTGGTGAACTCAATCCGGCTGAAATCGATCGGCTTTGTCAGCAGTATCTCAACTGTAAAGCTGAGCAGTTTGATGCGGTCATTGATTGCCGGGGCAACGGCGGTAAAGACAACCTGAATAATCTGCGTAGCGTGCGTGGTGAAGTGATTCGGGTACAGGCGCCGGAGGTGAATTTCAGACATGCGATTCGTTTGATGCACCCGCGTTATCCGTTCTATCTGGCACCACGACCCAACAATGAATATGTGTTGGGGGCGACGGTCATTGAGAGCGATGACCGTTCACCGATTACGGTGCGAAGTGGTCTGGAACTGATGTCAGCCCTCTATAGCCTGCATAAGGGCTTTGCAGAAGCCCGCATCATGGAAATGACCGTGCATTGTCGTCCGGGGCTGCCGGATAATATGCCGACCATCAAACGCACAGACTGGGGCTATATTGTTAACGGTTTCTACCGCCATGGATATCTGTTTGGTCCTGCCGTGGTTGAGGACCTGACGCAGCTTCTGGCCGGGCAGCAGGAGCAGGTGCATTTCGGAGAGTTATATGACATCTAATCAACAACAGATTCAGTTTAACGGTGAAACGCTGGCGATTGAGCTATCGCAGACGGTCTCAGCTTTTCTTGAGAGTCAGTCAGTTGCCGGGCGTTTTATTGTCGTCATCAATGATGAAGTGGTACCGAAATCAAACTGGGACCAGCATGCCATTCAGGCGGGTGACCAGATCGAAATTATGTCTCCCATCAGTGGAGGTTAGGAGCGACTATGAAAGCATCTAACTGGACAGTCTACGGTCAGGAGCTGGGCAGCCGTTTATTTATCGGTACCGCCCTCTATCCCTCACCCAAAGTCATGGTCGATGCGATTCGTGCATCCCGTGCCGAGGTCATTACCGTTTCGCTGCGTCGTCAGGCCGCTAATCAGGCCCACAGCGGTGAACAGTTCTGGCAGATGATTGAAGAGCTGAACTGTCATCTATTGCCGAACACGGCGGGCTGCTACAGCGTTAAGGAAGCAGTGAAAACCGCCCATATGGCGCGGGAGCTGTTTGATACCGATTGGGTGAAACTGGAGGTCATGGGCGACAGCTATAACCTGCAGCCGGATCCTTTTGCGCTGGTGGAAGCCACCAAAATCCTGATTGAAGATGGCTTTAAAGTCTTTCCCTACACCACAGACGACCTGGTGCTGTGCCAGAAACTGGCCGAGCTGGGCTGTGAAGTGCTGATGCCCTGGGGCGCGCCGATTGGCACCGGACAAGGTTTGCTGAACCCTTATGCGCTGAAAACCCTGCGTGAGCGTTTGCCTGAACTCACCCTGCTGGTCGATGCCGGTATCGGTAAGCCGTCGGATGCAGTGCAGGCGATGGAGCTCGGGTTTGACGGTATTCTGCTCAACACTGCGATTGCCGAGGCGCTGGAGCCGGAAACCATGGCCTATGCCTTTGCCGATGCACTTAATGCCGGCCGTCTCGCTTATGAAGCCGGGATTATGCCCAAACGGGATAATGCCAAACCCAGCACACCGACCCTGGATCAGCCAATCTGGCAGCAGCATGGCTAAACCCACAGTTTTATTGATTGGCGGCCAGGACCCTCAGGGCTGCGCCGGTATTTCGGCAGATATCGCCACCATTCAGCATCATGACTGTCATGCCTTGCCCTTGATCACGGCCATGACTGAGCAAAGCTCAGCAGGCCTGACAAAGCTCGGTGCGGTCAGCCCGGCAAAACTCCTGGCTCAGTTTGAAAATTGCAGGGCAGATTTCGAGATTGCTGCCGTGAAAATCGGTTTGATTCCCAACCTCGATGTAGCCAAAGCGATTAAAGTCATACTTGAGCAACTGGGCCACGATATCCCGGTTGTGCTGGACCCCGTACTCGCCAGCAGTAGTGGCGGCGAGTCAGTGTCTGCCGAGGTGCAGGCCTATTTTCTGAGCGAGTTACTGCCGCTTATCACATTGCTAACGCCGAATTTACCGGAGTTACAAGCTCTGACCGGTACGTCAGACTCGCCGGAGCAGGGCGCGAGTGAGCTTCGCCGGGCCGGGCTGAAAGCCTGTCTGGTCAAAGGCGGGCATGGTGACAGTGACTTTGCGACTGATTATTTTGTATTTGCTGAGGCTGAGTTCTATTGCTACCAGGAAAAGCAGGATAAACAGGTTAGGGGCACCGGCTGTGTGATGGGGTCTTCGATTGCTGCCCACCTGGCTTCGGGTCAGGATATCCGTGATGCGGTGGTGCTGGCCAAGGCCTATGTGTCACGTGGTATTCGTCTGGCTGAGACTGTGGGGCCATATCAGGTCATTCGCCATAGTCGTGAGCCGATGCAACTGGAAGACATTCCCAAACTTTGCTATCAGCCGGAGCTCATTGGTAAACAATTTGATTTCCCGGCCTGCCCACCACGACTGGGTATTTATCCGGTGGTCGACAGCAGTGACTGGATCAAGAAGCTGGTGGATGAGGGGATTGAGACCATTCAATTACGTGTCAAAGACCGTGATGAAACTGAAACCCGGCAGCAAATTGCAGATGCCTTGTCGCATCTGAATGGCAATCCGGTCAGCTTTTTTGTCAACGACCATTGGGAGCTGGCGATTGAGGCTGGTGCCTATGGCGTGCATCTGGGGCAGGAAGACCTGCATGATGCCAATTTGAAGACGATGGCTGATGCCGGACTCAGATTAGGGATCTCCACGCATTCCTACTGGGAGCTGGCGAGAGCATTGGCGGTCAAGCCAAGCTATATCGCGCTGGGGCCGATTTATGAGACGACCAGTAAACAGATGCCATTCTCTCCGCAGGGAATTGAACGGCTGCAGCAGTGGGTCGATATTCTGAGTGATCGGTATCCGGTGGTCGCCATCGGTGGCATCAATCATGAGCGGGCAAGAGAGTTAAAACCAACCGGAGTCGGCTCGGTAGCGATGATAACCGCGATTACACTGGCTGAAGATTACCGTGCTGCCACTAAGGAATTGCTGACGCTCTGGGACTGAGTTCAGCTACCGCTTGTATAATCTTCAAAATCGCCCCATTTCGGTTCCAGCTGTGGTTGAGAAAGGCTTGAACCGCCACTCCGGTAATAGTTTGGAATTTCATCACTATTGACCAGCCTGTCATCATTAATCACGGCGTCAGGATTGGTGTTCTCGACCTGCCGGGTTTTGGACTTCAAGGCCTCATTTTCCTTTGCCAGCGTTTCGACACGCTTAATCAAAGTTTGATTTTCTTCCTGCAGATTAGCCATTTGCTGTTGCAGCGCTACCAGTTCAGACAGGATCTTTGTTGTCGGCTGAGTGACTGGGTTGCTCACAGCCGCTGCGCCGGTGGCGGCCAGACCAGCTGCCGGATTTATCTCCGACGTTGTCTCGACAGCCGAGGATGCTGTTGTTTCTGTAGATGGGGTGTCCGGAAGTGCGATGGTCTCTTCTGCGGTTTCGCTATCAGGCGCTGAAGTTTCAGCTTCTGATTCTGACTGGGTCGTTTCTTCCATGTTGTCAGTCGCTTCATCCGCTGATTTTGACAGGAAAAAGAAACTGACAATCAGGGCGATTAACAGTACGCCTAGCCCGGCAGCAATTTTTATCAACAGTGAAGTTGATAACCCCTTCTTTGTTTCCTGGGGTTCTTCAGTGCTTTCTTCAAGAATGTCGTCTGCGGTGTTTTCTGCCATGGGAATACATTGTCCTGCCTGTGTCCGATAGGGTTATCGGCCACAGGCAGCGTAGCTTTACTATTAATCAGCTTGGCAGACGATTTTCGTCCAGGCTGCCATTCTCATTAGTCGGCCCCTCGGTTTGTGACGGGTCAGTGTCATCCTGAATGAGTGACACGACTGTCCAGCCCGTTTCCGGTTTCGGGGAGGCGGCGGCAGTGAAGAAACGCAAACGACGACGCGGGTTAAAGGCAAACAGCGGCGTCACCCGACGACCATGCTGCTGCAGGTAGTCTTCAAAACTGAAGTTTTCGGTCAGCTTGGTCTGTTTAAGTTTGGCGCCACGGGAAATCAGGCTGGCCAGTTTGGCGTAAGTCACCTCACTACCAAACAGCACATGTGAATCATGGCTGATGGCTTTACGGGACTTGGCCTCACTACGCTCCTTGGATTTTTCTTTCTCGGTGGACAGGAAGTAAACCTGATTGGTGCCGAATTCTGATTTGTAACGCAAACCGGCCAACGCATTAAGCTCACTTTGTGGCGTGAGTGACAGCACGCCGCCAAGACCAATCAAATCCAGATGACGGTCGGCGTGTTCAGAAACGGCATTACCGTAATAAGTATCGAGGCCGTTCATGCGGGCTTCTTTCACATTGGTCCAGCTACCATCGGTCAGCCGGGTCCGGAAGCCATTCTCGTTCAATGCCTTGGCCACGGTTCTGGCGACCGGATTCGCACCGACGATAAGGAAACCACTGTCTTCCGGTTCGGCAACGCCCAGTCGCTTGGCAATAAACTTGGCGGTAGAGCCCTGAACCAGCACCGTGCCGATAATGATGGCAAAAGCCAGTGGCACCAGCAGGTCGGCGTTTTCCATGCCGATATCCTGCAAGCGAAGTGCAAACAGGGCTGTCACCGCCGCGGCCACAATACCGCGGGGGCCAATCCAGCTGATCATTGCTTTTTCCTGCCAGCTCAAATCAGAGCCGATGGTCGACAGGAAAACTTTAACCGGCCGGGCGATAAACTGGATGAACAGGAACAGCAGAATCGCGCCCATACCCAGTTGCGTGAAGGAATCGAAATTAAGCCTGGCTGCCAGCAGGATAAATAGACCGGAAATCAGCAGGATACTGAGGTCTTCTTTGAAGTCGAGGATGTTCTCCACGGACACGTTTTTCATATTGGCGAGCCAGATACCGAGAATGGTGACGGTCAGCAGGCCGGACTCTTCCGAGATTTCATTGGAAATCGCGAAGGTGCCGAATACCAGTGCCAGGGTGCTGACGTTGTGAAGGTATTCCGGCAACCAGTGACGGCGCAGCACAATGCCGAACAAGTAACCCGCCACGGCACCGATCCCCAGGCCCACGGCCAGTGTTTTGGCGAACATATAAATGGTGTGACCGACTGAAACATGACCCTGAAGTTGAATCGACAGCAGGACTTCAAACACCAGTACCGCCAGAATCGCGCCCAGCGGGTCAATGACGATACCTTCCCAACGCAAAACATTGGCAATTTTGGTATTGGGTCGGACAGTTCTGAGCATGGGCACAATGACCGTGGGCCCTGTGACGACCATAATCGCGCCGAACAGGATGGATAAGCCCCAGGAGAAATCCAGCAGTAAGTGCGTGGCGACGGCGATGAGACTCCAGGTGATGAGCACGCCGATTGTGAGGATGTTGCGGACCACACGCTGCAGCCCGCGTATATCCTCGAATTTCAGCGTTAAACTCCCCTCAAACAGAATAACCGCGACCGCCAGGGACACCATCGGGAATAAAAGATCACCGAACAGCGCTTCAGGATTCAGCCAGCCGGTCAGCGGGCCCAGCACAATACCTGCAACCAGCAGGAATACGATCGCCGGGAGTTTTATCCACCAGGCAAACCATTGGCAGAGTATGGCGACGATTCCGATTACTGATAGCGCGACAACGGCTTCCTGATTCATTCCTTATCCTGGCTCATGCGAGCATTGTTTAACAGGCTGCAATGGTGACATTAAATGCCCCGAGCGGAAAGGGGAAGCTTTATCGGATCAGGCTGATTTCGGCACGGCGGTTACGGGCGCGACCTTCGGTGGTTTTGTTGCTGGCAGCAGGTTTATAGTCAACATAGGACTGAACCTGGATCAGTTCTGGTGCGATATCGTGCTCGGCCAGAAGATAGGTTTTAACGGCATGGGCTCGGGCATCGGACAGGGGTTCATTCACCCGCTTGCGACCATAATTATCAGTGTGACTGCTGATCCGGATCTGACGAATGCTGTCATCCAGCTTCACATAGCCCGCCAGCCGGTTCAAAGCCTGTTTGCTGGAATTGTCCAGCGTGGCCTTGCCCAGTGGAAAGTAGACGGTGAGCTTACTCACTGTATCAAAACTATCCGGATGCAGGTTCTGCAGGCACTGCTGAAACGCGGGCAGGGAGTCATTCAGCCTGATTGTGGACAACAGCACGCGGATGTCTCTTGAGAATGACTGTGAGCGATACTCGATAAGCGGGAAGCGGCCTTCCTGCAGCTGGACCAGCGCTTCCATAGCGACATTACCGTCAACCTGAAAACGCGTCTGGCCGGCTTTTGTCGGCACACTGGTCAGGGTTTCCAGCTCATCACTGTTCTGCCAGGGAGCCGGTGCCACCTGAAACAGCACATTATTCTGCTCTGCGGGTTGCGTCAGGGTGCTGAATACCAGTTTCAGGGATGAACCATTTCGGCGATAGAATCCGGCTTGACCAAAGCCTGGAATTTCCTGGGTCAGAGAACATTCCAGCGGGGACTCCACCACTTGCCAGCGGGTGTCCGTGACCGGCGATTGGAACTGTTCGGCAAGCAGAGGCTGGGCAATCAGGTAACAGAGTAGAGGAAGCAGTTTTTTCATCAGTATTGAATCAGTGAGTGCAGGGGATAATTTGACAGTGGTTCACGGCCATTGAGAAAAGTCAGCTCCATCACAAAAGCACAGGCGATGACTTCGCCGCCGAGCATTTCTACCAGCTCACAGCTGGCTTTGGCAGTACCGCCGGTAGCCAGCACATCATCAATAAGCAGGATACGATCGCCGGGACTGATGGCGTCGATATGGGCTTCCAGGGAGGCATTGCCATACTCGAGATCGTAATCGACGCGCTGAACATCATAGGGCAGCTTACCTGGCTTGCGTAAGGGGATGAAGCCGACACCCAGTTCCCAAGCCGCCAGTGAACCGAAGATAAACCCCCGCGCTTCCATGCCGGCAACAGCAGTGATGCTCTGATTGCGATAAGGACTAATCAGCGCTTCAACACAGTCTTTGAGCGTCGCCGGATCCTTGACCAGCGGTGTGATATCTTTGAACACCACACCCGGCTTCGGGAAGTCGGCAATATCTCGGATTTTGTTTTTCAAAGTTTCCATCAGGCTTGCATTGAGTCCAGTCGAAGTGGCCGTTTATTATATCGGCAGCAAAGCTCGAGTTTTTAGCCCCTGTTCTATCCACCTATCAAAAGGAGTCGTTTTGAAACCACTTAAAAGCGTTTTCAAACTATTCATATTGCTCAGTCTGATCAGCCTGCTCAGTGCCTGTTTCAGCTGGGGTGGTGGCGAAGATGAAGACGATAAGCCACGTTATTACGTAGTGGATGTTGACCGGGGAGTGGTCGCACAGGAATTTGCAGAGGACAGGGTGCTGTTACTGAAACCGGTCAGAGTTGTGCCGCATTTCCGCGACAAAACTATCGTGTTCCGGGTCAATGAAAGTGAATACCGATCACAGCCTCCGCATGAGCTTTTTACCGAACCGGAGGAAATGTTCACCGCCCAGCTCAAACGCTGGTTACAGAAAACGGGCATGTTCAGCCAGGTGGTTACCGATGACTCGGTTGAAGCTGACCTGGTGCTGGAGTCCGCGGTGACCGGGCTTTATGGTGAAAAGCGACCTGAATACTCACCTCAGGCCGTGCTGGAAATGCAGTTCTTTATGACCTCTGCTGATGACAATAAAAACCTGTTCCAGACAGGACTTAGAGTGGATGTCGATATTGAAGAAACCACGCCGGGTAATGTTGTAACAGGATGGAAACAAGGCCTTGGAGAGCTTCTCGCGACTTTGGAGCAGGATTTAAGCGCTTATTTTGCCAAAGTCGATGCTAGGTAGCAGTTAGAGATTAGCGTGCAGGAAATCGCCGTTGGTGGTAGGATTAACGCTTTGGTGGATTACTTCACCTGTTGCAGATAGCTGAGCTTTAACTGGACGAATAATCAATGAGTGAAATTGCCTTAGAACTGGATTCGATAGGTATCGAAACCGAGATGAAGCAATCGTATCTCGATTATGCCATGAGCGTAATCGTAGGACGGGCGCTGCCGGATGTTCGCGATGGTCTTAAACCGGTTCACCGCCGGGTTCTCTACGCAATGCGTGAGCTGGGTAACAGCTGGAACAGCCCATATAAAAAGTCTGCCCGTATCGTCGGTGACGTTATCGGTAAATATCACCCACATGGTGACACCGCGGTTTATGACACCATGGTGCGGATGGCCCAGCCTTTCTCGATGCGCTACATGCTGGTCGACGGCCAGGGTAACTTCGGTTCGGTCGATGGCGATTCACCTGCTGCGATGCGTTACACCGAAGTGCGCATGGCCAAAATCACACATGAAATGCTGGCCGACCTGGAAAAGGAAACGGTCGATTTCATTCCCAACTACGACGAGTCAGAATCCGAGCCGGCCGTTCTGCCAACCAAGATTCCTGCACTGCTGGTCAACGGTTCTTCCGGTATTGCAGTGGGTATGGCAACCAACATTCCACCGCATAACCTGACTGAAGTACTCAATGCCGCGGTGGCGATGATTGATAATCC
>CAYMEE010000056.1:0-11853 GCA_964389455.1 uncultured Methylophaga sp.
TGCTTTTTGTCTTGTTCAGTTCGAACGCGCTGTCTGCGGACGAAGTGGAAATCCCCTTGCTGGCTGAAACGGCTCACCTCCAGGGGGCGATCAGTCGCGTGCTTGAACTCGATGCAAATGGACAGAGCACGCTGCATAACGATCTTTGTAACCAGCTGGAGTTGTCCGATGTGCAGGTCGCCACCGATGGCGACAAATTGTCTGTCGGCATGGCCCTGACCGCGACGACTGGTGCCCATGTGCTTGGTGTCTGCCGGGGCCCTAAACCATGGCTGGGTCGTCTCTCATTAAAACTGACGCCACAAGTGACAGAATCGGGTCTGGCCATCGAGTTTGTGCCTGACTCCATCGAACTGTCACGTCCGGATAATAGTCCCGGTCTTTTAAGCAAACCCGTCAAACTCATTGCTGATGCGTTGGTGCTGCCACGCATGAAAATCCTCAACGTGGATCTGGCCGCGCCTTTGAACAGCCTTGATGAGTTGATTGAGCAATTGCTGGGCCCGGATGGTGAGCCGTCCCTGGTTGAGCGAACCCACATTACCCACATCCAAACAGAAGAAACCGGTGTTAGGGCCTGGCTGGCTTTCCAGGTTCGTCCGCCTGAACTCGCAGTTGAAGCACCTGAGCCTGTTCTAGATGCCAGTGAGCTGGCTGAATGGCAAACACTTGAAGATGAGTTAGATGGCTTTCTGACCACCATTATTATGATGTTGGCTCAATCTACGGATTCCCGTGCCTTGCGCCTGGAGTTATTCGCCGTGCTGCTGGATGCAAGACACGCGATTGCTGAGGCGCTGACGATTGACGACCCCAAGTCTGATCCAGTTCGAGAACTGTTCCTGACCACCTGGGATCGATTGCGTCCACTGATGGGCATACTTGAAGGTTTGGAAACACCGGGCCTGGAAGTGGACTTCAGACTTGCCGCATTTCTGGCAGGTGGAGATGCACTGCGTGCCCTTGATGCCCTGGGCCCTGAATATGGCTTGGAAATCACCCGTGACGGATTGCGCAGGCTTGCTCGCCTGCTGATGGCCGAATCGGTGCCACCAAGCTTTACCCCGTTGCCGCTGGAAGTCGACCCCGAGTTTCGTGATCTGTTCGGTTTTAAAAGCGAGGGAAAGCCAGAACTCCCGACCATGCCATTGAGTGAGCAAATCACCGGGAGCCTAGTCCGTGTGGGTTCATGGCTGATGCCAGCCGCACATGCCGATAGCATTAACCTGGCCGAGGCATTAAAGGGCATGGTCCCAAAGCCGGGCAATCTTGATTCATATCTTGAACTGGTCGCCCGTTTGCTGGAGCAACAGGCCAGCGCCTGGCTGGAGAACAATAACAACCTGCCGGACAGACTGACCGAGCGGCTTGACCCGCTGGTTCGTGCCACAGCATGGAAAGAATCCTGCTGGCGCCATTTCGCCGGTTCGAGTAAAGAGCCCCAGGTATTACGCTCAGCCGGTGGCGCCGTGGGCATGATGCAAATCAATGGCCGTGTCTGGCGCAAGGTCTACGATCTTGACCGCCTCGTTGATGAGGTCGACTATAACGTGAACGCGGGCATCGATATTCTGACGCATTACCTGGTCGATTATGCCCTCCGACGTGGCGAACACGAGCAGCCCGGCGGTGATGATAATTTGATTAAGGCAACTTATGCTGCATACAACGGCGGTCCTGGACACTTATCACGATACCGTCGCGATGACACGGCCGCATCATTGAAAGCCATCGATAAGGCATTCTGGAACCACTACACGACCATTAAGACCGATCAATGGCCGGATATTTCAAGCTGCTATGCGCGCTGATTAAGGCAGACAGGCTCAGTAATATTTAAGGACGTCGGAGGGTCAGAGACTTTCGGGCATGCGTCTAAGCTGTCTCGCCATAAACTGAAAACTATGTGAAGGGAGATACAATGACAACAACTGCCAAAAACAGAATTTGTCTCTGGTTCGATGGGGACGCTGAAGAAGCCGCCCGGTTTTATGCTGACACCTTCCCTGACTCACATGTAGAGGCGGTTGAAACGGCGCCCGGTGACTACCCTGCCGGCAAAAAAGGCGATGTTTTAACCGTGGAATTCACGGTGATGGGGCTGCCCTGCACCGGTTTGAATGGTGGACCAGGCATTTCTCACAACGAAGCTTTCTCGTTTCAGGTGGCCACTGAAGATCAAGCTGAAACCGATTATTACTGGCGCGCTATTGTCGACAACGACGGTCAGGAAAGCGTCTGCGGCTGGTGTAAAGACAAATGGGGCATATCCTGGCAAATCATCCCGACTGTGTTATCCAAAGCGATTACGGATCCCGATCCTGCTGCAGCTAAACGTGCATTTGATGCGATGATGCAAATGGTCAAGATTGACATTGCCGGCATTGAGAACGCGCTGCGTGGAGAGTAGGTACGAGGCTTGAGAAAGCGGGCTTTTTGGCTGTGCCAGGCGTGATAACTAAAAGCCAGGCCTTGGCCGGGCTCTCAGTTTGTCGTTCACTGACACTTAATCGAGCAGGCCATCATTTGCGGCACTGCCGACTTCATCCTCATTCCAGTAATTATCATTATCTGAATCATAGCGGTTGAAGCTACCGTCGTTGAACTCATTATTATCGAGGTAGCCATCCTGATTCCTATCCCAGCTGTTGAATTCACCACGTTCGCCGGGATAAGCATCGATCCATTCATTTTCATCAATTCGGCTATCCTGATTCTGGTCCCAGCCTTCATATCTGCGTGTGTCATCTTCCATGTAGCTGTTATATTCCGGTTGGGATATCCGGCCATCGCGGTCTGAGTCTAATGAGGAATAAGGCTCCTCTGCCAACACACTTCCACCGCTCAGCACTAAGGTCATGCTGAAGGCAAGTATGCTTATACTCTTGTTATTGCGATTAAGAATTTTCATGTTTAGGCTCCTTTTCAACTTCTTAACGAGTGACTAGCCTTACCAGAAAATCCCATCAAGACAGACAGTTAGAGTAAGTCCAATCACTCCGAGTGAATAATGGAACAACGGTCATGCAGTTTTATCGATGACCACTCTTGCCTGCCTATTTCTCACCCTAACATCCTGAAACCAGACAATTCATCCCCCCTTACTTGAGGGGTGGACTGTTTCTCCCTAAAACCTGATATTGAACATACTACCCCGGCAGCTTAGCTGTCAGTCTCGCCGATGTTTTGTACCTGTCGATAAGATTTACCAGATTCAATCACCCTCATATGGGCCCAGAAAGAAGCATTTTGGATTGCTTGTAGAGTCTCCGCTCAACACCTGTTAAGGAGTGCCAATGAAGAACCTCTTTTTTATATTTATTGTGTTTATCTCAGCCTGTGTCAGCAGCACTGGCAAATACACACTGACGGCGACCCGACCTGATGGCACACAGGTACCCACCGCCGTTATGGCTCAAGGCTCAGGCTTATACACTGCCAGAGATGCGCTGTGTGAGGCTAATCCCGGGGCAACCGTAAAAATCAAGGATTCAGAAACCGGTGAGGAGTTTTCTCAAGAGAGCCCTCATCAATGTTCATAAAACATAACTAACCAACTACGCCCATCTAAACCTAAGCTTCAAGCATTAGTTGCTACGTGCTAACAATGCCAGCTTCTTTTTCGCTTCCCACAGCAAAGGAACATCTCTCAGTTGATAGAGTCCAGACTTATAAGCTGAAATGAATCATAAAAGGAGGTTGTATGAAGCTAAAACTTACCCTGCTCTCTTCGCTATTTCTGACTTCCAGCGCCTTTGCTGCAGAATCGATTACCGTCAACATGACCAACCTGCAAACTGGTGAGCCGGCAGGTACTGTCACCATCAGTCAGCATCCTTTCGGCACGGTATTTACGCCGGATATGCGAAACCTGTCTACAGGTAATCATGGTTTCCATGTACACGAAATCGCTGACTGTGGTCCCAAAAAGAAAGATGGTGAGTTGGTCCCCGGTGGTGCTGCCGGTAGTCACTTTGATCCGGCGAATACCGGCCGACATGCTGAGCCCTGGGACTTGCATGGTCATGCGGGGGATTTACCGGCCCTGTATGTAGCTCAGGATGGTATGGCTACCCAACCGGTTCTGGCGCCAAAGCTGACCCTGAAGGAAATCAGAAACCGCGCTTTGATGGTTCATGTAAATGGTGATAACTATTCGGATCATCCCAAGCCGCTGGGTGGCGGTGGTGCCCGCCTCGCCTGTGGCGTGATTAAATAATTCACTCAATAAAAAGAGCCGGCCAGCGTGCCGGTTCTTTTTTATTCACTCTCAAATACCTTCACCGGTTCCGAGCTGGTGAATAGATCTTCTGTCAGACTATCCACAAATGCTGCGTTAATCGTCATGGCTTCATAAAGCCAGTAGTGAAACCCACCCTCATAGACTTTATAGCGCCATTGATAGTGGCATTGCACCCAGCCCTGATTCATATCGGCGACCGGTTCTGCCGGTAGCATGGAATCTGGCTGAGCGATGTATTCCAGGGTTTTACTATTCAAGTCGAAACAAAACCGATCAATGATAAAACGCCCATCATCACTGAGTTCATAACGAATACGGTTTCCCATCACATCGTCACCATGCTGATCCAGCACCACCTGGTGATCAAACAAATAGCGGGCATTAGGCTCTCCGACAGGGAGACGATTGGGCTGCGCTGCACGGGCTTTGACATCGGCGTCTGAGCGCTGACCTTTGTCCCATTGCTGAATCACAATTTGCACGACTAATGTCGTCATAACTCTCCTGTTAATGTCAGATCGCGGGCGTCGGCGGCTCTTGGCTACGCTTGAGACTTCTGGGCCAGGCATTCATTAAGGCTTTCAACAGGGTCGCTAAGGGAATAGCAAAGAAGATACCCCAGAATCCCCAGATGCCACCGAAGAACAGGACGGCAAGAATGATTGAGACCGGGTGCAGATTAACTGCCTCTGAGAACAGCACTGGCACCAGAACATTGCCATCCAGTGCCTGGATAATGCCATAGGCAATGACCACATACATGAACTCATTAGTCAGGCCAAAATGAAAACCGGCAACTGCGGCAACCGGCAGCGTGGCGACAGCCGCCCCGATAAACGGCACCAGCACGGAGAAACCTACCAGCACTGCAAGCAATGCTGAATAAGGCAAACCGAACAACGCAAAGGTGACAAAGGTTACCGAGCCAACAATAATGATTTCGACGACTTTGCCGCGCACATAGTTGGCAATCTGATCATCCATCTCATTCCAGATCCGGCTCATCAGGCCGCGCTTTTCCGGCAATACTGACAGGGTAAAGCCAACCAGTTTCTCGCGATCTTTGAGCATGAAGAAAATCAGAATCGGTACCAGTACCAGGTAAACAATCAAGCCAATCACACTGCCCAGTGATGCCAGAGAGAGCGTCAGTGCCCGCTGTGCATAGAGGTTGAATTCACGACTGATAGCAGCGATCCAGGTCTGGATTTGATCCTGAGTGACAAAATTGGGGTATTTCTGTTGAAGCTCATCCAGCCACTGCTGGCCGCTGGAGAGCATTTTAGGGATTTCCTGCACCAGATTCACCATTTGATTCCAGAGCAGCGGCATCAGTAAAAAAGCCAGGGCCAGCATGGCGCCGATAAAGCCCAGAAAGACGATGCCTATGGCGACTTTCTCGGGCACGTGCCTTCGGGTCAACAGATTAACCACGCCCTGCAGCAGGAAAGCGAGCACTAATGCTGTGAAGAACGGTGCCAGCATGCGACCGAACCAAATCACCGCCGCAAAGCCGAGTACCAGCACGATGAGCATAATGACCGCTTCTTCGTCAGAGAAGTAACGCTCAGCCCAGTCACTAAAAATTGCCCGCAAGGTCATGCTTAGATTGTCCTTTTGACCACTCAGATTTGTTGTGCGTATTTTGGCACAACCCTTGGCCTCAAGTTGAACAGAATCCGTTTAATGACGCAATTCCTGCTGTTTTGCTGGCGCTGTTTTCATTGCCCAACAGCAGCTTGCTTATGCTATTTTTAATCTGAAGTAATTCAAACGGCCTAATCAAGTCAGGGAACGGTCATGGCACAAGAAACCACTCAGGAGCCAGATAAAGCGTTGTCCTCTAGTCGCTCTCTGAGTAGTTATCTCTTTGGTCTGGTACAGCACAGACTCTGGCTGAAAGTGCTTATCGGCATGTTTCTGGGTCTGGTCACCGGCATATTTCTTGGCCCTTCTGTCGGATTGGTAGAACCCGCCACCGGCGCCATTATCGGTAACTGGCTGGCTTTTCCGGGGCGTTTGTTCATCGCCACCATTCAGATGATAGTCATTCCCCTGATTATCGCTTCAGTGGTACGAGGGCTTGCTGCGACCGAAGATATGGAACAGCTGCGCAAGGTCGGCGTCCGGGTTGTCTTGTTTTTCACTGCCACTACGGCACTGGCCTCCGCGATTGGTCTGTGGGTTGGCAACCTGTTTAATCCCGGCAAACTGCTCCAGAACGTGACATTACCTGAACAGGACGGCAGTGAAATTGCACCGGCAACCATGCCGGATGTGACTTCCCTGCCCGATCTTTTACTGGGGCTGCTACCGGGTAACCCGCTGGATGCCATGGTTCAGGGGCAGATGCTGCAGGTGGTGATTTTCTCCATCATTGTCGGCGTTGCTTTAGTATCGATGCCAGCCGAACAGTCCCGGCCGATGCTGGACTTACTGCGTTCTTTACAACAAATCTGTATGACCGTGGTGCATTGGGCCATGCGACTGGCACCCTATGCGGTGTTCGGGCTGATGGCCCAGCTTACTACCAGCATTGGTCTTAGCGCTTTGCTGGGCATGGCGTCTTATGTGCTCACTGTCCTGACCGGGCTATTGATACTCATGCTGGTTTACCTGCTGCTCCTGAAACTGCTGGCGGGTCAGCATCCGTTCCATTTTCTGAAACATTGCCGAGATGTGCTGTTACTGGCTTTCTCTACTTCCAGCTCTGCGGCAGTGATGCCTCTCTCAATCCGTACAGCTCAGGAGAAGCTCGCTGTCAGACCGTCAATTGCCCAGTTTGTTATTCCGCTGGGGGCGACTATCAATATGAACGGTACCGCCCTCTATCAGAGTGTGGCGACCGTGTTTCTGGCACAGGTCTATGGCATTGATTTGAGCATTGCCAGCATGGCACTGGTTGTGGCAATGGCTGTGGGTGCCTCTATCGGTTCACCTGCCACACCCGGCGTAGGGATCGTGATTCTGGCGATGGTATTGACCACGGTAGGCATTCCCCCCAGTGGTATTGCTCTGATTATGGGCGTCGACCGAATTCTGGACATGTCGAGAACGGCTGTGAATGTCACTGGTGATTTAGTGACTTCCCGCTTGATGGAGGGCTGGGCCAGGAAACAGGCTGGTCCTGCTGATAAACTGGCTGAATTTGAATCTACGCCTGCTGAGCATGACTAAAAACAATATTTTTTCGGATTTACCGTCATCGCTTGATCAGGAAGTCTTTGAAGATATTCTGAAGCGAGAGAATATAAGAATTGAACGTATTATCTCGCAGGGTCACAGCGCGCCTGAGACCGGCTGGTTCGATCAGGATGAAAACGAGTGGGTTATTGTTTTAAGCGGTAAGGCCAGCCTGCTGTTTGAAGGAAAGACTGAAATTGAACTGAGTCCGGGGGATTATGTAATGATTCCGGCTCATCAACGTCACAGGGTACTTAAAACCGATCCGGCGCAGCCCACTATCTGGCTGGCCATCTTTTTCAGTTAATTACAGACAATAAAAAACCGGCTGCGGTAACAGCCGGTTTCTAATAGGGATTAGCCAGTGGGTTGATTACATGCCTTCTGCCTCTTCAACGGCTTTATCAACAACCCGACCTAAGCCACCGGATACATCCTGTGATTTGATTGCATCCAGATTGGTCGGTTTACCGACGATGACAGCCCCGCCCATACCGGCACCGATATGTGGGTCACACTGGTAGATGTAAATGCCTTCTTTATCAAAGGTGTGGTTGAAGTCATCACCCATGGCTGAAACAAACGCTTCTGTTCCTTCAGGGATGAGACCTTCCATCATGTTCACATTATGCGTAGACATGTTTTCCCAATAAACCGTATCACCCGGTTCAATATTAATAACCATTGGCGAAAACTTCATGCCCTGGGCTGTCACAGTGTGATCTGCAGCAATCGCTGAACCTGCGGCAAGCAGCCCTGTTAGAAACAACGCAGTTAGGATCGATGTAAATTTTTTCATGTAGCCTCCTGTCGTTTTGTTCGTAATTAAGACAGGGGCTTTTTTCATGAGTTCGATTGGAAAAGGTTTTTAATTCAATCGATTACTCTAAATTGTGAGCCAGGCCAGATTTTGTATATTCAGAATTTAGCAGAGCGTTCGACGCCTCGTTTGCCTCAATAGCAGCGCTGTCAGGCTGTTAGCTCAATGTCGACAAGGTCTGATTCAATGCTGTCATTGAGATGCGTTCAGACCAATGTGTCAAAATCCGATTTGTCGGTCTACGTCATCTGGGATTGTTGGGTATGGTCATCGTGACTAACGACCCGGTTACGGCCCTGTTGCTTGGCAGCGTAAAGTGCCTGATCAGCCTGACGCAGCAGGATTTCAGCATCGGTATTGTGTTCCGACAGAGAAGACACCCCTATAGAGATAGAGAGGTGTGAGAGTGCTTCACCCCGGTAGCTGATATCCAGCGCCTGTATGGCCTCTCGAAGCTGCTCTGCCTTAGCGAGTGCATCGTCGAGTGCGGCATCTCGCATCAATACCACAAACTCTTCGCCGCCAAAGCGACAGGGAATATCACTCTCACGGAAATAAAGCTGCAGTGTCTCAGCAACAACCTGTAATGCTGCATCACCGGCATCGTGACCGAACTCATCATTAAAACGTTTGAAATGGTCGATATCACAGACAAGTAAGGACAAAGGCGATTGGTTGCGCTTGGCAAGCTGAATATCTCGGGCCAGGGCATCATCGAAGAAACGCCGGTTACGCAGTCCTGTGAGTGAATCCTCAAACGAGTAACGCTGTAAATCCTCGCGCAGCTTGATATTACCCAGAGTGACAGATAGCCGCTGCGAGGTACGACGCAGGAAATCTTCCAGTTGTGCTTTGGGCAGTGCCTCGTGACCGCTCAGCACTGTCAGCGAAGCCAGAACCTGACTTCCCCCTTCCAGTTGCTGTAAACGGATTTGAACATCAGGTAGCGTATTGATTTTATCGCCATCAAGATTGACTTGAACACGGCTGGGTTTGAATATCTCTGCAAGCCTTGCTCGCATCAGCGCTTTGGCTTCATCCAGATTTTCGCAGGACTGCAGATCCACATTCAGTCTCTCCAGTTCAGCAATGAACTGGTTTTCTCTCTCCAGCTCTTCTCGTCTCATTTGTTCAGCTTCGGCATAAGCATGCAGCTCTGCTGTACGCTCGCTGACCCGGGTTTCGAGTTGATGGTTCAGCTGCTCCATTGCCTGGTTGGTCTGTATGTAACTGCGGATGGAAATCACAACCAGCACCAGAGCAAACAGCAGTCCACCTATGGCGATAGGGAAATCTACCCAGGGCAGGAAGCTGTGGGCGACCAACATATCCACCAGCAAAAAAATGGCATAAACCGCAAAAGCGCCAAGCACCATTTGCTGAGATAAGCTGACCTGTTTTGAAATTCTCAGTACAACCCGCATCATGATAAGCAGTGAGATAACAAAAAAAGCATCAAATATCGGGAAGAAAATCGCGAGGTTGAGCAATCCAGCCAGGGAGACCGTCACCGCTGTAAACAGGTAAGCAAGATGGAACTGGGCCAAGTATTTCACTGAGCGACTGCCCGTCGCCCCATTCAGCCAGTAATACAGCAGCATGGCAATGAATATCGGCATTGAGAAGTAACTGACGGCGGCCAGGTAGGTCTTTAACAAAGGCCATGGCAATGCCAGTTGAATCGCCAGATTCTCGCCGATGAGCACACCAGCTGTAGCCAGAGAAAATAAGCCGAGATAGAAGAATTCTTTTTTAGTGCCGCGAAACAACGCAAACACCAATGTCACGAATGCCACCAATAAAGAAAATGCTGCCACGATAAGTTCATGCAAGCCGGTGCTGATAACGTGAAGCAGCATATCGGAGCGTTCCATCAATTTAGCTTCGCCCCAGAGTCCGATGTCGGTGTAGTCGGAGTAAATACGGAAGTAAAGTGGCTTACCTGCAAAATTCTGAGGTAATTTGATTTGATGCCAGGGCCAGCCCATAAATGGCTTATCACTATCCTGAGCGAGTTTACCGAAGCGGTAGATGATTTGATCATCCAGATAAACCTCGACATTCAGATTGATGCTGGTGACAAAAATAACGGGGGTGGAGAGATCGATATCAGGAAGAACAGTTCTGAACCAGACATATTCTTGTTCGTCCCGATAAGGGGGATTAGCCGGGAAAGCTATCGGTTGCCATTGTGAAGACACCGCATTGAAATCAGGGCTTGAATCAGCAAAAGCCAGATCACCCCATTGGTAATCCCAATCGAGATCGGAGAGTGACACAGCTGTCGAATCAGCTCTGACGCTGGTGATGGCAATCAGGTTGCCAAGCACCAGCAATAACAGCAAAAAGAACCTGCCCCGCAAGCAGAGCCTGCGAGGCACGTTTTGTGTTAACCGACCCAGCGTCTGGCGTTCTGGAATAGCCTTGCCCATGGACCTTCCTTGCTCCAGTTATCGGGGTGCCACGAATGCTGTACCGCACGGGTAACCCGCTCCGGATGCGGCATCATGATAGTGACACGGCCATCGTTTGTGGTCAGTGCGGTTAAGCCGCCTTTGGAGCCATTAGGATTGAATGGATAGGTTTCGGTGGCTTCACCATAGTGGTCAACAAAACGCATGGCTGCGATGGCATCTGACTCAGAACCGGTTTCGCTGAAGTCGGCACGACCTTCACCATGAGCCACAGCAATCGGCATGATGGAACCCGCCATACCCTGCAGCAGAATTGATGGAGAATCGAGCACTTCAACCAGTGAGAATCGGGCCTCGAATTGTTCAGACAGGTTGCGCGAGAAACGCGGCCAGTGCTCACTGCCCGGAATCAGTTCTTTGAGTTGAGACAACATCTGACAGCCATTACACACGCCAAGAGCAAAGGTATCCTGACGCTGGAAAAAGTCAGAAAACTGCTGGCGGGCACGTTCATTATGCAGAATCGTGCTGGCCCAACCGCGACCGGCACCCAGTACGTCACCATAAGAGAAACCGCCACAGGCAACCAGACCAACAAAATCGCTCAAGCTGACTCTGCCTTCGAGGATATCGCTCATATGCACGTCAATTGCACAGAAACCGGCATGGTCAAATGAGGCTGCCATTTCTACCTGGCCGTTGACACCCTGCTCACGCAGAATGGCAACTTTAGGACGCTTGCCACTGACAATGACCGGTGCCGCGACATTTTCCGCCGCATCAAAACTCAATTTGGCAAACAGGCCCGGATCGTTATCATCCAGAATGCTGTCGAATTCCTGCTTGGCGCATTCCGGGTTATCACGCAGTGCCTGCATCTGGTAGCTGGTTTCAGCCCAGAAACGCTGCAACGTGACACGGGACTGATCGATAACCTGTTCACCATCCACCTTGATCCGCAGGCGCTGTTCTTCGGTCACTTGACCAATCACAAAGGAGAGAGATTCCAGACCGTTTTCAGCCAGCAGTTTCATGACCTCATCCCGCTGCTCACGGCGAATCTGAATCACGGCGCCCAGTTCTTCACTGAACAGCAGCGGCAGCGCTTCGCCCATGCCGTTCAGTTCAACATCGATACCGCAGCGACCGGCAAAAGCCATCTCAGCCAGTGTCACCACCAGACCACCATCACC
>CAYMEE010000057.1:0-2768 GCA_964389455.1 uncultured Methylophaga sp.
TACGATAAAGTCACTGACACACTGGATGTCTGGTTTGACTCCGGTGTCTCGCATGCCTGTGTGCTGGCACGCCGAGATTATCTGAATCGACCTGCCGATCTGTATCTGGAAGGCAGTGATCAGCATCGTGGCTGGTTCCAGTCGTCCTTGCTGACCTCGGTGGCGACAACGGATGCAGCGCCTTATAAAGCGGTATTGACCCACGGTTTCACGGTGGATGCCGAAGGCAAGAAGATGTCCAAGTCCAAAGGCAATGTGGTCGCGCCGCAGAAAGTCATGAACAATCTGGGCGCCGATATTATTCGCCTGTGGGTGGCTGCGACCGACTACAGCGGTGAGATGCATGTTTCGGATGAGATTCTGAAACGCACGGCCGATTCCTACCGCCGTATCCGCAATACTGCACGCTTCCTGTTATCGAATCTGAATGATTTCGACCCGGCTGCTAATCTGGTGGCCACTGAAGACCTGCTGCCGCTGGATCGCTGGGCACTGGATCGTGCCTATCAGGTACAGCAGGATATTCTCAAGGCCTATGACAGCTATCAGTTCCACCTGATTTACCAGAAAGTGCATAACTTCTGCGCCAATGAAATGGGCAGCCTCTACCTGGATATCACTAAAGATCGCCAGTACACGATGAAGGCCGACAGCCTGGCTCGTCGCAGCTCACAGACTGCGATGTACCACATCATTGAAGCACTGGTACGATGGATTGCGCCGATCCTGACCTTTACCGCTGATGAACTGTGGGAGCATCTGCCGGGTGAGCATAATGAATCGGTGGTTCTAAATAGCTGGTATCAACAACTGGCGCCGATGGATGCAGATTCAGATTTTGATCTCGCATTCTGGAATCAGGTGTTTGCGGTGCGAGATGCCGTGGCGAAAGAACTGGAAAATCAGCGTAATGCAGGCAAAATCAAAGGTGGCCTGACTGCTGAGCTGACCCTGTTTGCTGATGAAGCCCTGTTCAACGAGTTGGACAAGCTGGACGATGAACTCAAATTTGTGTTGATTACATCAGCAGCGTTCCTTAAACCGGCAGCTGAAAAAACGGCAGAAGCGGTGGATACCCCTGTTAACGGCTTATCAGTAGAGATTGCGGCTTCTTCCTATGCCCGCTGTGATCGTTGCTGGCACCAGGTGCCATCCGTCGGTCAGAACCCGGATCATCCGTCGCTCTGCGGCCGCTGTATCGACAATATTGAGGGGGCTGGCGAACAGCGCCAGTTTGCCTGATCACATGCTGAAGTGGCTTAACTTATCTGCCATAGTGATTGTGCTGGATCAGCTGAGCAAATGGCTGATGACAAGCTGGCTGGATCTGAATGAAAGCGTGGCTGTCTTACCGTCTTTCAATCTGACGCTGGCCCACAACTATGGGGCTGCCTTTAGCTTTCTGGCCTCAGCGGGTGGCTGGCAGCGCTGGTTTTTCGTGGTGCTGGCATTGGCCATCAGCACGGCCTTGATCATCTGGCTTAAACGCCTCGGCGCTTATGCCAAGCTGGAAGCGGTCTCGCTGGCTTTGATCCTGGGTGGCGCGATTGGTAATGTGATTGACCGCCTGATTCACGGTTATGTGATCGATTTTCTCGACGTCTACTACGGCAGCTACCACTGGCCGGCTTTCAATATCGCTGATTCGGCGATTTGTGTTGGTGCCGTACTGTTAATCTTTGATAGCTTCAGAAGCAAAACGGAGCCCCAATGAGCTTTTGTGATCTCGCAGTCAGCGGCGTCGCCGAGCTGCAGCCTTATGTACCGGGCAAACCCATTGAAGAACTGCAACGCCAGTATGGTGTGCGGGATGTGATTAAACTGGCTTCCAATGAAAATCCGCTGGGTCCTTCCAAAGCGGCGCTGGCTGCGGTAGCGAAATCATCTAAGGAAATGACACGTTACCCCGATGGCAATGGCTACACGCTGAAAATGGCGCTGGCAGAAAAGCTGCGGCTGTCGCCGGAGCAGATTACGCTGGGCAATGGCTCCAATGATGTGCTGGAACTGCTGGCGCGGGCCTTTGCCGGTCATGGGGATGAGATTATTTATTCCGAGCATGCTTTTGCCGTCTATCCTCTGGCAGCCAAGGCGATTGGTGCTACCGGTATCGCCACACCGGCAAAAGATTTCGGGCATGACCTTAATGCCATGCTCAAAGCGATTACGCCCAAAACCAAGCTGATCTTTATTGCCAATCCCAACAATCCGACCGGTACCTGGATTGAACCCTCGGAGATTCATACCTTTCTGGATAAAGTGCCGGAGAAGGTGCTGGTGGTGCTGGATGAGGCTTATGTTGAATATCTTGAACAGACTGATATTGCCATCAGCTGGTTACAGGATTTCGACAATCTGGTGATTACCCGGACCTTTTCCAAGGCTTACGGGCTGGCTGGACTGCGTATTGGTTACGCCTTGTCACACCCGGAAATTGCCGATCTGCTGAATCGCATCCGTCAGCCATTTAATGCCAATAGCCTGGCTCAGGCGGCTGCTGTGGCTGCCTTGGGTGACGAAGCTTACCTGCAGGAATCGCGCGAGAAGAACGAGGCCGGGATGAAGCAACTGATTGCCGGTTTCGACAAGATGGGGCTGAAATTCATCCCGTCCAAGGGCAATTTCATCACGGTGAATGTGCAGACCAATGCAGCAGAGGTTTATGACGAACTGTTGTATGAAGGCGTTATCGTCAGACCGGTAGCGGGTTATGGTTTGCCTCAGCATCTTCGGGTCAGTATTGGTCTTGAACACGAAAACCAGCGCTT
>CAYMEE010000057.1:2868-11784 GCA_964389455.1 uncultured Methylophaga sp.
CCCCATGTTCTGGCTTTCAACCTGGTGGGCATGCTCGCAGAGCGTGATGATTGTGATGAAGTATTACGCTACGCCGCAGGCGGTTTCCGTGATTTCTCGCGGATTGCCTCCAGTGATGCGGTGATGTGGCGGGATATCTGCCTGGGGAATCAGGAGGCCATTCTGGCGCTACTGGAACAGTACCACCAGGGCATGAACCGGATAGAGCAAGCCATTCGTGATGGTGATGGTGATTACCTGATTGAAGTCTTCTCGCGCGCTAAAAAAGCCCGCGATACCCGTTTTGCCGATCCCGATTTAATTGATAACAGCGAAGTCTGAGAGCAGCAGTCACCGTGTCTAGCGAAATGAATAAAAAATACATTGTCCATCCTGGCGGGCAGATCACCGGCGAATTGCGTGTGCCGGGAGACAAATCGATTTCTCACCGCAGCATCATGCTGGGCGCCCTCGCCGAAGGCACCACCGAAGTCACGGGCTTTCTGGAAGGCGAGGATGCCTTGGCGACGCTGGCAGCGTTCCGCGCTATGGGCGTGCATATTATTGGCCCGGATAAAGGCAAAGTGACGGTTCATGGTGTGGGCATGCATGGCCTCAAAGCACCGGAAACCGATTTGTATCTTGGCAACAGCGGCACTTCCATGAGGTTATTAAGCGGTCTGTTGGCCGCACAAAACTTTGATGTGACTCTGACCGGTGATAAATCCCTGTCAGGCCGCCCCATGAAACGGGTGACCGACCCGCTGGCTTTGATGGGCGCTGAAATTGACACTAATGAGGGCAAACCGCCACTGAAAATTCACGGCGGCAAAAAGCTCAAGGCCATTGATTATGATCTGCCGATGGCCAGTGCTCAGGTGAAGTCCTGCCTGTTGCTGGCCGGCATGTATGCCGAGGGTAAAACCTCAGTCACCGAGCCGGCGCCGACCCGTGACCATACAGAACGCATGCTGGGTGGCATGGGATATCCATTACAGCAGAAGGACAGTACCGTCACGATTGAGGGCGGCGCTGAGCTGACTGCAACGCGGATTGATGTCCCGGCCGATATCTCTTCTGCGACTTTCTTCATGGTGGCGGCGGCGATTGCTCCGGGCAGTGATGTGACCCTGAAACACGTGGGTATCAACCCGACCCGGATTGGCGTTATCAATATTCTGAAACAGATGGGCGCTGATATCAGCTTGAATAATGAAGCTGAAACTGGCGGCGAACCGGTGGCTGATATCCGGGTAAAATATGCGCCACTGAAAGGCATTCAGATTCCCGAAGACCAGGTGCCACTGGCGATTGATGAGTTCCCGGCGCTGTTTATCGCTGCGGCTTGTGCCGATGGTGAAACCGTACTGACCGGTGCAGAAGAATTACGCGTCAAAGAAAGTGATCGTATTCAGGTAATGGCTGATGGGCTGAGCACACTGGGCATTGATGCCCGGCCGACGGAAGACGGTATTGTTATTCATGGCGGGGTGATCGGCAGCGGGGAAGTAGACAGTCACGGTGATCATCGCATCGCCATGTCGTTTGCGGTTGCCGCTTTGCAGGCCGGTGGCTCAATTCAGATCAATGATTGCGCCAATGTGGCCACCTCTTTCCCGGGCTTTGTCGATCTGGCCATGCAGGCCGGACTGAATATTGAGGAAATTGATGACTGATATTCCGGTTCTCACCATCGACGGTCCCAGCGGCTCCGGTAAGGGCACGATTGCCCAGATGATTGCCCGTGAATTTGGCTGGCACTATCTTGATAGTGGCGCCATTTATCGGGTGCTGGCGCAGGCAGCGATTAAACATGAGCTGGATCTGACTGATGAAGCCGCTTTGACCAGACTCGCCGAGCAACTGGATGTGCGTTTTGCCTTTGATAATGCAGAGCTGAAAGTGATGCTTGAAGGCGACGATGTCAGTCTTCGGATCCGTAGTGAAGAGGCCGGTAATGCGGCGTCGAAAGTAGCTGCCATTCCATCGGTTCGCAGTGCTCTCTTGCAGCGGCAGCGTGATTTCAGGAAAATGCCTGGTCTGGTGACCGATGGTCGCGATATGGGCACGGTAGTATTTCCGGATGCGCCATTTAAAGTTTTTTTAACGGCAAGCGCCGAGGAAAGGGCGCAGAGACGTTATAAGCAGTTGAAACAGAAAGGAATTGAGAGTAACCTTTCTAATCTGATCGCAGAAATCTCCGAGCGTGACAGAAGAGACAGCGAACGTGAAGTCGCCCCGTTAAGGCCGGCTGAGGGTGCGCTTATTCTCGATTCTACCGAATTGGGGATAGATGCGGTATTCGAACAGGTCTGCGCATTTTGCGCTGACATGTAATTTGGGCCCCGGCCGGCTTCCGGTTGGGATGTTAAACGATCCTGCATGTCGCAGGTGACAAATTTTGGTGATCCTGTTTCTCAATACAGGGTCAAGGATAACTAACATGAGCGAAAGCTTTGCTGATCTCTTTGAAGAGAGTTTAAATTCAACCCCCATGCAACCAGGCAAGATTGTTACCGGTACGGTAGTCAATGTTGGTTCTGATGTTGTTATGGTTAATGCCGGCCTGAAATCTGAAGGCGCGATTCCTGTTTCTGAGTTCATGGATGAAAATGGTGAAGTCACCGTTTCTATCGGTGATCTGGTCGATGTTTCTCTGGAATCCCTGGAAGATGGTTTTGGTGCTACCCAGCTGTCACGTGATAAAGCCAAGCAGGCTGAAGCATGGACCAAACTGGAACATGCCTATGAAGCGGGTGAAACTGTTACCGGTATGATTTCCGGCAAGGTGAAAGGTGGTTTCACAGTCGATCTGGAAAATATCCGTGCCTTCCTGCCGGGTTCTCTGGTCGATATCCGTCCTATCCGCGACACCACGCACCTGGAAGGTAAAGATCTCGAATTCAAATTGATCAAACTGGATCGTCCACGCAATAACATCGTTGTCTCACGCCGTGCGATCATGGAAGAAGAGAACAGTGCAGAGCGTGAAGCGCTGCTGGAAACCCTGGAAGAAGGTAAAGTTGTTAAAGGTATCGTTAAGAACCTGACCGACTACGGTGCCTTCGTTGATCTGGGTGGTATCGATGGTCTGCTGCACATCACAGATATGGCCTGGAAACGCGTCAAGCATCCTTCAGAAGTCGTTGCTATCGGTGACGAAATTGAAGTTCAGGTTCTGAAATTCGATAAAGAGCGTGAGCGTGTTTCTCTGGGTCTGAAACAAATGGGTGACGATCCTTGGAAAGATATCGCTCGTCGTTATCCGAACAGCACCCGTATTCACGGTAAAGTCACCAACATTGCTGACTACGGCTGTTTCGTTGAAATTGAAGATGGCGTTGAAGGTCTGGTTCATATGTCAGAAATGGACTGGACCAACAAGAATGTTCACCCATCTAAACTGGTTGCCCTGGGCGACGAAGTTGAAGTGATGGTACTGGACATCGACGCAGAACGTCGTCGTATTTCTCTGGGTATCAAACAATGCCAAGCCAATCCTTGGGAAGAGTTCTCAATGACTCACAGCAAGGGTGACAAGGTTAAAGGTGCCATCAAGTCAATCACTGACTTCGGTATCTTCATCGGCTTGGAAGGCGGCATTGACGGTCTGATTCACCTGTCTGACATCTCCTGGGAAGAAGACAATGAAGAACTGATTCGTGACTTCAAAAAAGGTGATGATGTTGAAGCGGTAGTACTGGCGATTGACCCTGAACGTGAGCGTATCTCACTGGGCATCAAACAACTGCAGGACGATCCTTTCTCTTCATTCCTGTCTGAAAACCCACGTGGCAGCATCGTCAGAGGCACCATCAGCGCTGTTGACGCTCGTGGCGCCACGGTGGAACTGGCTGAAGGTGTAGAAGGTTACATCCGTGCCGCTGACATCGCTCGTGAACGTATCGATGATGCCAGCAAAGTCCTGACTGTAGGTGAGGAAGTGGAAGCGAAATTTACCGGTATGTCACGTAAAGATCGCACCCTGACTCTGTCTATCAGAGCGAAGGACGAGAAAGAAGAAGCAGAAGCTGTGAAAGAGTACAGCAACGTCTCTTCCGGCAACACCACACTGGGTGATCTGCTGAAAGAGCAAATGGATCAGAAAGATAATTAATATCTGACTGTATCAGGTGCACCCGGCTCTGGCCGGGTGCGCTGCTTTTTAGTCAATGGATTGAACTCCCTCTTAACATCGGTGTGTTTGGCGCATTATTCCAGGAACAATAAAGACATGACCAAATCAGATTTGATCGAAGCGTTATCTGAAAAACAATCTCTACTGAATTATCGCGATGTTGAGCTGGCCGTAAAATTGATTCTCGAACAAATGAGTGACAGCCTGTCCAGAGGTGATCGCATCGAGATTCGCGGTTTTGGCAGTTTTACGCTGCACCACAGACCACCCCGTATCGGCCGTAACCCCAAAAGTGGTGAATCGGTTAAGCTGGACGAGAAATTTGTTCCGCACTTCAAACCTGGCAAAGAACTTCGTGACCGTGTTAATGACGCGGCTGGTTACTGATACCAGGCAATGAAACTGAGTCAGGAAGCGGTTACCGAATATAACCAAATCCACAGTTACGATAATGACCATGTGGTCATTCGTCCCCAACATCAAAACCGGCTCGAGACCCTCGAGTCAAACTTTATCCTGACCCGCAATCAGCTGATCGCTGACTGGCCGGTGACGGAGATTGTCAACATCACGGCCGGACAACTGGCCGAACTCAGGAAGCTGGATCCGGAAGTGATTTTATTTGCGACCGGATCCGGTCTCTGTCTTGAATTCCACCAAATCGCCAAAGAATTTATGCAATTTCAGATCGGTGTAGAGTTCATGGATCTTGGCGCCGCCTGCCGCACTTTCAATCTTCTGGTCAGTGAACAGCGTAAAGTACTGCTGGCAGTCAGTTTTGACGCCTTGTGATCAGCTTCGCACTTTGCCCGCAACATCCCCGAAAGCGCTGTTTTGATTGATTGTTTTTTTCTTAACAGAAGAAGCTAAGTCGCTGTTTTATTTAGCGCTTAGAGTTAGCGTTACACTGCTGACAATGGTCAGAACTTGACCACCCAGATGGTTCTTAGGAAAATTCCCTGCTACGCAGAATAAATAAAGCATTTGCCAACCTGGTGGGCATTTCGCAAATCATTGATCCAGATCAAGACTTGCAGCCCATGCTAAGGGACTCGTTCAGGTAAAATTCAGCATGCTTTATTTATAAAGGCGTAATGAAAAGGGTCCTGGCTCCTATAAAACAATAATGGAGCTGAGAGAGAGTTTTCCAAAGAGAGAAGGTGTGGTCGCTATGCAAGCGGAACAACAGCAGTATAACTATCAGGTGGTCAAGTGGTTCGCCTATATGGCGTGTGTCTACTTGGTCATCGGCACCGGTGTCGGTGTTTATATCGCTTCGGAGCTGGCTTGGCCGGTTCTGAACTTCGACAATCCTTACATCAGCTTCGGACGTCTGCGTCCGGTGCATACCAATGCGGTTATTTTCGCATTCGGTGGTTCAACTCTGATGGCAACGGCTTATTACGTGGTACAACGTACCTGTGGTACCCGGCTGTGGAGTGACAAAATGGCCTGGTTCACCTTCTGGGGCTGGAACCTGGTTATTCTAGCCGCGGTCATTACGCTGCCACTGGGTTACACCCAATCCAAAGAATACGCTGAACTGGAATGGCCAATCGATATTCTGATTGCTGCTGTCTGGCTGGCCTACACCTTCAATTTCATCATGACCATTTCAATCCGTAAGGTTTCACATATCTATGTGGCCAACTGGTTCTTCCTGGCAATGATGATCATGATCACCTACCTGCACGTGGTCAACAGCCTGGCGATTCCAGTTGAGTTGTTCAAATCCTATTCCATCTTCTCTGGTGTACATGATGCGATGATTCAGTGGTGGTACGGGCATAACGCGGTAGGCTTCTTCCTGACCGCAGGCTTCCTCGGCATCATGTATTACTTCGTACCGAAACAGGCCAACCGTCCGGTTTATTCCTACCGTCTGTCAGTGATTCACTTCTGGGCACTGGTCTTCGGTTATGTCTGGCTGGGCGCTCACCATCTTCAATACACTGCATTGCCTGACTGGACTGGTTCGCTGGGTGCGGCCATCTCACTGGCGATGATCATTCCTTCCTGGGGTGGTGCTATCAACGGTATGTTCACCCTGTCGGGTGCCTGGGACAAACTGCGCACCGACTACATCCTGCGTTTCCTGATTGTGTCGCTGGCTTTCTACGCGATGTCGACCTTCGAAGGACCGGTGATGTCGTCCAAAACCGTCAATGCGCTGTCTCACTACACTGACTGGACTATCGGTCACGTTCACTCCGGTGCCCTTGGCTGGGTAGCGATGGTGTCTATCGGTGCGCTGTATCACATGGTTGAGCGTATGTGGGGTACCACCATGTATTCAGTGCGTCTGGTCAATATTCACTTCTGGATGGCGACGATTGGTACTGCGGTCTACATCACTGCGATGTGGGTGTCAGGCATCATGCAAGGTCTGATGTGGCGTGCCTATGACGAATACGGCAACCTGGCTTACACCTTCGTTGAATCTGTTGCTCAGATGCATCCTTACTATGCTATGCGTGCTGTTGGCGGCCTGATTTTCTTCCTGGGTGCCTGTGTCATGTTGTTTAACGTCACCGTGACTATCCGTCGCGCGATTGCCAAACCGTCTGCCGAAATGGCGACTGCGGCTAATATTTAAGGAGACTGGAATGTCTGATCATAATTCTAATAAACCAGTTACCTTCCAGGAAAAACTGGAGAAAAATATCTGGGCTCTGGTGCTGGCAACAGCACTGGTCGTCTCGGTAGGCGGTATCGTCGAGATCGTCCCACTGTTCTATCTGGACACCACATTCGAAGATGATGTGTTTCCGGAGTACGAAGAGTTAAAGGGCGTCCGTCCCTATACAGCACTTGAACTGGCTGGTCGCGATATCTACCAGCGTGAAGGCTGTTACCTGTGCCACTCACAGATGGTTCGTCCATTCCGTGATGAGAAGGACCGCTACGGTCATTACTCTCTGGCCGTCGAGTCCCAGTACGATCATCCATTCCAATGGGGTTCAAAACGTACTGGTCCTGACCTGGCTCGTGTCGGTGGTAAATACTCTGATGCATGGCACATCCAGCATCTTGAAGATCCGCGTTCAGTGGTGCCTGAGTCCATTATGCCTAGCTATCCATGGCTGCACGATGCCACTATTGATGGTGAAGGTATGGAAAAACGTCTGCGTGCGATGAAAGCACTGGGTGTGCCTTATACCGATGAGCAAATCCAAGGCGCTGCAGAAGCCGTTGAGGGTAAAACCGAAATGGAAGCAATGGTCGCTTATCTGCAGGTACTGGGCACCATGGTGAAATTCGAGCCGGGCAGAGATTATCGTGAGTAAACTTCAAGAGTATTTTCATACTGATTGGAGCGCGATGACCGGAACCGACTGGTTCGGCCTGGTATTTACAGTAGTGATCTTTCTACTGATGGTGGGACTGTATTTCTGGGTGCTGAACCCGAAAAACAAAGACAAAATTGAGTCTCACCGTTCCATGCCGCTGGATGACGAAGACGAGACAAATTCGGAGAAAAAAGATGGCTGATAACAAAAAGAATCCTAATGAAGTGTCTGATACAGGACACGAATGGGATGGTATCAGAGAGCTGGAAAATCCCCCGCCGCGTTGGTGGACCAATGCCCTCTACCTGAGTGGTTTGCTGGTACTGGTGTATTTCATTCTTTATCCTGCGCTGCCGCTGATTAATGACAGTACCAAAGGTCTGCTGGGCTGGACCATGATTAAGGAGTACAAGGAAAACCTGGCGGAAGTTCAGGCGAAACGTGCTCCGTTTGAAGAAAAACTGGAAGCCATGACGGCAGAAGAAATTCTTGCTGATCAAGACATGCGTAACTACGCAGTTGGTTCCAGTAAAGTGCTTTACGGTGATAACTGTGCAGCCTGTCACGGTACCGGTGGTATCCCGGCGCCAGGCTCAGGCTATCCGATCCTGGCTGACGATGACTGGCTCTATGGTGGTGACGTTAACACTATCGTAGAAACGCTGGCTAAAGGCCGCCAGGGCATGATGATGGCCCACAAAGACACGCTGAAACCGGAAGAGGTGGATGGTCTGGTTCAGTTTGTGGTCAATGCTGCTGAAGGTAAAGCGACTGAAGCGGGTTGGAAACTGTTCAACGACAAAGGGTGTGTCGGTTGTCATGGCGCTGACGGTAAAGGTGTTCATGCACTGGGTTCAGCTAACCTGACTGACCAGATCTGGCGTTTCTCCGGTGAGCCGGAAGAAATTCGCTACACCATTCTGCACGGTGTGAATGATCCGTCTGATCCTCAAACCCGTGTTGCAGTCATGCCGGCATGGAATGAGAAACTGGCGGTCAAACTGGAAGCTCAGAAATGGGAAGAAGAGCCTGAGTATGACGGCACTGAAACCGAGCGTCTGACCGAAACAGAGATCAAGAAACTTGCTGTCTACGTTCACCAGTTCGGTGGTGGTCAGTAAAGATAGATTGATGGCCCTGATATGGTTTCAGGGCCATGCAAATTCCACAGGAGGAAGCTAAAGATGGGATTTGATGCAGTAGTGATTGGCTCCATTGCCAGTGTTGTTGTCGCCATTATCGTGGTTGGCGTGATTGCTTACAGAATCATGAAGCAAATGGGCGACGATACCAAACAAGATTAAAGACTGTTCAAGGATGAAAAGCCGGCCCGGTGTCGGCTTTTTTATCACAATTGAATATCAGAAATTACTAATATTAGTCCTGATCCGGAAATAGCAGGTAACAGCATGGCCGAACAGCAAGCCACTACAGCAAACGATACCAATGCCATTTACGAAGAAGTCGCCGACTGGCACATCAACACCGGTGAAGAAAAGGTGGTGGCCA
>CAYMEE010000058.1:0-10662 GCA_964389455.1 uncultured Methylophaga sp.
ACGGCACCACACCGCAACCGGCATCACATTCGATATCCATGCACACCCATTTGTTCGGGTGGGCATGCGGTGCCCCGGCGAACTGGCGCATATTATCACCGGAAGCCGTTACTGTCTGACCAAACAGAATCTGGCCGACGTCAACGGTAATATTCTTATTGCGGTTAATCGCTTCAGCAATTTCCGCGGCGCCCGAGGAGAACTTGAAATCCCCTTCCGTGCCATAACTGTGGAACTGGATATGCGTCAGGTGCATCGGCAGACCTTCAATACCCTGAATGGTATCGAGGGTGGTGTCCTTGTTACCGGGAACACCCAGGTTACAGCCATGCACATGCAGCGGATGCGGCACGCCCAGCTCGGTCACCGCTCGTGACAGGCGCTGCAGAATTTCACGCGGTGAAACATTGTAGAAGGTGTTCTTCTCATCCAGATCCAGCTTGCGCTGATTGAATTTAAAGGCATTGATACCCCCCGGATTAACCACTTTCAGGCCCAGCGCCTGAGTGTGGGTCAGAATCCAGGCAACATAGTTGTTAATGGCATCCTGATCGGCGTTAGCTGCCATCATTCTGAGCAGGAAGTCATCACTGCCCAGCATCGCATAACCCCCTTTATCGATGATGGGTGTGTCATGCATCTCCATATGGGCCTGACGGGCATTAATCGGCAATACGGCCGGTTCAAAGCCGGCGGTATAACCCATTTCTGCATAACGGTATCCTGTGGTCAGCGTACTGGGTGCCGCATGACCGCAGCCACTGCGCATCAGCTCGGTACGCTCAATCAGAGATTCGGCATGATCTTCCGGCAGCATGGTACGGGCAATATTGACCTTGCCGCCGCCGATATGGGTATGCATATCAATCGCGCCGGACATGATGATCTTGCCGCGCACATCGATTTCTTCATCGATCTTGCCGTCACTGGGCGCATCGACAATACGACCGTCACGGATATAGATATCGCGAACTACATCATTAATGCCATGTTCAGGATCAATGACGCGACCGCCTGTGAGTTTAGTAAGCATCTTGGTCTCCGTTTACAGGGCTTGTTCAACAGCAGTCAGCACCTCATAAGTGCTGGGCAAGCCGCTGTCACGTAATTTCTTCAAAGGCACTGAAACGACACTGTCGCAGCGGAAGGTCCGACCGACATGATCAATGCCGGGCACGCCGACCGGAATGAACACTTCCGGCTCCTGCTCAAAAGTCATACCTGAACGACCCAGCACAATGGTGGTGGCCTCCGTTGTCGGAGGTGTGCCTTCGGTATTGAAACTGGACACCCATAGCAGCAGATCCACTTCGCCTTCATCCAGCATGCGCTGGCCGCGGTTCATATACGGGTCGTAGTCAGGCATATTGCGACTGAAGCTGGTACGCATCGGATAGCCGGACTGCCAGGAAGAAACGGCGTTGACTGTGGTGTCTCCCTCTTTCCCCCCCAGCGGCAAACCATTACAGCGAACCGAATCGTTAATCTCTTTAATCATCTCGCAGATATTCTGAATAGTGACTTCAGCATGATCATGATTAAGCTGGGTACCTGACCAGGCAATCACACCGTAATCGGCGGTGTGCAGCTTTTCTGCGATTTCATTCAGCTTGGAGACGGCGATGCCACCGACACTGTCTGCCTGAATATTTCTTTCATTGGACAAAGCCCGCAGGACCGATATCACTTCCGGCAGGTCGGCATCATCACATTCAATCACTTCTGCCTTGCGGCCGCCCGGAGAGGTAGAGGCATCACCGGATGGTTTTTTGCCGAGATAAATAATCTCCCTGCTTTCCACATCATGGTCAAACATGCTCTCTTGCGGCCAGATGACGCGTTCAAAAAAGCGCGGGAAAGACGCCTCAATATCGGTACCGACGACCAGCAGCACATCAACCCGGTTACGCACTTCGGTCAGGGTCGTGGTCATATAACCACTGTCCTGCAAAACCAGAATATTGCGGAAGGCAGCATCAGAAAACTGACTGTCAATCGTTGCCCGACTGATATCGGCAAGCGCCATGGCAGCGCGGGCGCCATTCAAATCTGTGCCCATGCCCCCAATCAGCGGCTGTTTGCTGTTTTTCAGCAAACCGGCGATGTGGCTGACCGCTTCATCCAGTGAGACTTCCTTTCCCTTGATTCGCGGTGAAAGATCGGTCAACGGCGTTTCAAAGCCATGCCGGGTGACAGCGTCACCATTTTCTTTCACCGTCACCGTATTGCCATTAACCTCGACCACCAGGTCATCGGAAGCAATACCGCAGAAGGGACTGGCGACATCATGATAAATGCCGTCGCTTTGCTTGTCCGTCATGTCGGTGTCCTCAATCAAATTGTTAAATTTTAAACTGGGGTCAGCAGGCCGTTATTTAAACCGGCATCACTGGTCTCCGGCGCTTTGCCGGGGCATCGCTAGCCGTTCTGCTGGGTGCGCAGTAACAAGGAATCGATCTGATTTTCCTGTAACTGACGCTGTAGCGCATCGGCCTTATTGCGGCCGGCTATCGGGCCAATCTGTACACGGTGCCATGTATCTTTGTTGTCTATGGTAACGGTCTGAACTTTAGACTCAATACCCAATAAGGCTAACTTGGCGCGAAAACCGTCGGCATCGGCCAGCTTCTTGAATGAGCCGACCTGAATCATATAACGCTCTGCCGGTTCCGTCTGGGTCTCGGTCTGGGTTTCAGGTTCTGCGGCCGGTGGTTCAGGCGGTGCAGTGACAACCGGTTGATCGCCTTTATTCTTGTTTTCCACCACCGTTTCCATTTCCGGTAACAGGGTGTAGAAATCAAAAGTGGGTTCCACTCCCTGAGACGGCTTCTGTTGCTCCGGCTTGTTCACGGCAGTGCTGGTCTTATCCTCTGGTACGTTATCTTTCAGATGCAGCAGGAACATGACAAAAGCACCGACTGCAAAGCTCAGCAGCATCGGTCCCCAGGGAAGACTGCGACCCTGTTCGTTGTTACGGGTATTTCTTCTGGCAGCCACAATTATCCCCTACATTGATTCCGGGGCGGACACGCCCATCACGCCCAGCGCATTGGCAATGACCTGACGCACGGCAGCAATCAGCGTCAGCCGTGCCTGACACAGCGATTCATCATCAACAATAAACTGATGCGCGTTGTAATAGGTATGAAAATCACGCGCCAGATCCGTCAGGTAATGCGCCAGCATATGCGGTGTGTGATTAACCGCCGCATTTTCCAGCACTTCAGGATAGGTCGACAAGCGTGTCATCAGCGCTTCTTCGTGATCGGCGGTCAGCGCAGACAGGCTGGCCTCACCCTGCGACTTATCCCATTGCATACCGCGCTCTTCCAACTGGCGGAATACACTGCAGACACGGGCGTGGGCATATTGCACGTAATACACCGGATTATCGTTGCTCTGTGATTTGGCCAATTCCAAATCAAAGTCCATGTGCTGATCAGCGCCACGCATCACATAAAAGAAACGCGCCGCGTCCTTGCCGACTTCATCGCGCAGTTCACGCAGGGTCACAAATTCACCGCTGCGGGTCGACATACCGACTTTTTCTGCGCCGCGATATAGCACCGCAAACTGCACCAGCAGCACTTTCAGCTGGTCGACATTCTGCTGCATGGCGGTTACCGCGGCTTTCACCCGGGGAATATAACCGTGGTGATCGGCGCCCCAGATATCGATGATCTGTTCAAAACCGCGCTGATATTTGTTCAGGTGATAGGCAATATCCGAGGCAAAATAGGTCTTCTGCCCATTGTCACGCACCACCACCCGGTCTTTTTCATCACCATAATCGGTCGAACGGAACCACCAGGCACCTTTGTCCTGATACAGCTGGTCAGCGGCTTTCAGTTGTTCAATGGCTTTATCCACTTCGCCGGATTCGACCAGGGAGCGTTCGGAAAACCATTCGTCATATTCGGTACCAAACTCCGCCAGATCGTCACGGATATCATCCAGAATCGCGTTCAGCCCCTTATCAAATACCACGCGGTAATCAGCCTCACCCAGCAGTTTTTTTGCACGATGGGTTAAGGCATCAATATGCATTTCCTTATCGCCGCCTTCGGGTTCATCAGCGGGAATGCCATTGAATACTTCCTCGGCAGCATGACGGAACTGTTCGCCGTATTGCTGTTGAAGCTCGGCGGCTATGTCACGGACATAATCGCCCTGATAGCCATTACTGGGGAAGGTAAAATGTTCGCCGCAGGCCTGTAGATAACGCAGCCAGACGCTGGTACCCAGTATATCCATCTGCCTGCCGGCATCATTGACGTAGTACTCGCGGTGCACATCAAAACCGGCCGCTTTGAGCAGGCTGCTGACCACGGAACCATAAGCGGCGCCGCGGCCGTGACCGACGTGCAAGGGGCCGGTCGGATTGGCCGAGACAAATTCGACCTGAACTTTTTTGCCTTTGCCAATCTCGCTGCGGCCATATTTTTCAGCCTGGCTCAGAATTTCCCTGATGACCTGCTGACTGGCTTCGGCGGTGAGAAAAAAATTAATAAAGCCGGGGCCGGCGATCTCAACTTTGCTGATCACCTTGGACTCAGGTAAGGCTTCGGTAATTTCAGTCGCGATCTGGCGTGGATTCATTTTGGCCGGCTTGGCCAGCATCATGGCGATATTGCAGGCAAAATCACCATGGCTTTTATCTTTGGTACGTTCGATCTGAATCTCGGGCAGATCGATTTCAAGTTGATGTTTTTGGACAAAATTGGATAAAGCCTGGCTGACCAGGTTTTTCAGTTGATCTTTCAACGTATTAACGCCCTGAAATGCAAATTGAAGTGTGTCGCGCATTTTAACCGATCAAGCTGGCTCATGACATCCTTGTTTTGCCGGTGTCTTATAGCATTCCACTAAATCAGGTCCACGGGATCGATATCGATGGACCAGCGACATTTGCGTGCCAGTTTATGCCGGCTGATGGCATCTGTATGTCTGTCCAGTAGCTGATGCAAGGGTTTGCGTAAAGCTGAAGTCAATAATAATTGAGCCCGGTAACGCCCCCCTTTTTTCTCCATGATGGTCGGAACTGGCCCCAGAATCAGGACTTCTTCCTGAGCACTCTGATGTAACAGCTCTGAGACTATCTGCAGAAATTCGATAGCTTGACTGCGATCTCTGGCTTCGGCGCGGATTACGGCCCAGTTACTGACCGGAGGCATACCCATTTCAATGCGTTCACTGAGCAGTCTTTGCGCTGCTTTGGCATAACCATCGCCAATCAGGCTGCGCCAAAAAGGATGCTGGGTCTGTTCAGTCTGAATCAACACTTCACCGCTTTTATCACCGCGACCGGCACGGCCTGTGACCTGTGTGATCATCTGAGCCAGATTTTCCGTGGCGCGAAACTCTGCACTATAGAGGCCTTGATCGGTATCGAGTACACCGACCAGCGTGACATCATGAAAATCATGGCCTTTCGCCAGCATTTGGGTACCAACCAGAATTCTGGCTTCCCCCTGTCTGACTTCACTGACGATATCTCTGAAGGCATTCACTCTCTGTGTGGTATCCCGATCCACCCGGATGACCGGTGTTTCCGGAAATAATTGCTGCAGGTGCTCCTCGATTTTTTCGGTGCCGGCCCCATAGCTTTTAAGCTCGGTGTTTTCACATTCCGGGCAACTGTCCGGCAAGCGATGTATCAGACCACAGTGATGACAGAACAGGATCTGTCGATGCCGGTGCACCACCATTCTGGCATCGCAGTCACGACACTTGGCCTGCCAGCCACAATCATGACACATCAATACCGGGGCGTAACCGCGGCGGTTGATGAATAAAATCACCTGGTTGCCGGCCTTTAAATGCGTTTGCATTCGTTTCAGCAATTGTTCGCTGAGACCGTGATCGGGATGCGCTGCCTGACTGTCAACCAGGTGAACTGCCGGGAGTTTAGCGCCGGCTGCCCGCTGTTTCAGTTGCAACCGCTGAAAACGATTCTGCTCCACCTGATACAGACTATCCAGTGATGGAGTGGCACTGCCCATCAAAACCGGAATGCCCATTCTCTGGGCACGTACCAGTGCCACATGGCGGGCATGGTAGCGAAGACCATCCTGTTGTTTGTAAGAGCTGTCATGTTCTTCATCAATGATGATGAGGCCGGGCTTGGGCAGTGGCGTAAAAACTGCTGAACGGGTGCCGATAACCACGTCTGCGAGTCCTGCTTTGGCCAGTAACCACCCCTGTTTCCTGTCACCGTCGGAAACTGCAGAGTTCAATATCACCAGACTGGCATCCAGTCTTTTCTGGAAACGCTCTACAAACTGACCGGTTAACCCGATTTCCGGAATCAGGATCAATACTTGTTTACCGGTTTTGAGCAGGCGCTCGGTCAGCTCAATATACACCTCTGTTTTGCCACTACCGGTAATCCCCTCAAGCAGGAAAGGTTTGAAACCGTCTTTTTCCTGCCAGACCTTGTCGACGACCTGTTGCTGCTCCTGATTGAGTGTCATTTGGAAGGTCAGCTCATTTCTTGCCAGCGGTAGCTTGACCTGTTGTCTCTGTATGACCAGACCTTGCTGTTCCAGTGCTTTCATCGTGGTAGACACATTTCCCAGAGACCGTCTCAATACGGATTGACTGATACCTTCTGGATAATCTTCCAACATCGCCAGGCAGGCCTGTTGCTTGCTGCCCAGTTTCTTTTCACTGACGGTCTCTGTTTTGAACCACCAGGGTTCAAGATTTAACGCTGTCTCGCCACCATTTCTTATCAATTTGGGCAATGCTGTCTGGAAAGCTTCACCCAGTGGATGATGGTAATAACGACTCACCCACAAGACAGTCTGAATCACTTCATCCGGGATTACTGCCATTTCATCAATAACGGTATCGATATATTTTAATTTTCTTTCTGCCAGGTCCTCAGCCTCACTGGCACTGAGCACGATGCCAATGCAGTCACGACCGGCAAAGTTGACTTTGACCCGCATGCCCGCTTGCCAAAAGCTGGCTTCTTTTTCAGACAGATAATCAAAAAGCTGTCTGAGTGGACTGGGAACGGCAATATGTACGATGCTGGTCATTCGTTAATTAACAAAAAGAAAGAAGAAGATATATTTTTTGTGATGTTAATGATTTATGCCTGTGAGTTGTTGGATAGTTATTTTATTTAACTAAAAACCAACATCTTATCCTGATCATGGGGTGTTGATAACTTTCATAATGCGATGCGAATTAGCTGTGGACAAAAGTGCGACTTATCCACAGGAAAAGTTATCCACAAGTTGTGATCGATCTTATTGGGCAGTTATACAGCTTTTATTGAAAGGCCTGTTTGGCGTTATGCTAGTGCGCATTTTGAACGAGAATGAAAGAATGAATTTAGCGATTATTGTGGCTACTGATGAACAGGGCCTGATAGGTAAAGATAATGATCTGCCCTGGCGTTTGTCGGCCGATCTTCAGCATTTCAAGCGGGTGACGATGGATAAGCCGATTGTTATGGGGCGTCGTACTCATGAATCGATAGGTCGTCCGCTGCCGGGCAGGCAGAATATTGTGATCACCAGTCGAGCGGATTTTGAGGCACCGGGCTGTGATGTGGTGCACTCGCTGGAGGACGCGCTGGCTTTGTGTGCCGACCGGGAAGAAGTGATGATCATGGGGGGGGCGTCGCTGTATCAGCAGACCTTGCCTCTGGCCGACAAGCTCTATCTGACTTTAGTCCATACCCGCCTGGATGGGGATACCTGGTTTCCGGACTGGTCAGTTGATGACTGGGAATGTATCAGCCGTGAGCAGCATCCGGCGGATGAGAAAAATGACTATGATTACAGCTTCATGCTGTATCAGCGAGTCAGGAAGTCATAATTCTCAATGCGTGCTGCAGATGTTCTGCGGCTTCATAGCCAAGATCGGTCAGGTAGCCGCCGTCATGCTGGGTAATCATGCCTTTGTCATAGAGCTGCTGTGCGGCCTCAATCAGTCCTTCTTTGGCCGTGTGATGAATTTTTATACCAGCCTGGGTGCTGTCGAGAGGGAACTGCAACAGGACTTCCAGCTCATCAATCAGGGCTTGTTTTATGGTCATAAAAGATATCGCCTCTTTGCGGGTTGACTCACTGACAACATAGCACAAGTTTAGCCAGGGTAAAGGGCCTTTTGTCTGCATTTACAACTGCTGCTGCGGGCGGTAATGTGAATGCCATAACAACGACGGGAGAGACCCATGACAGCACCGGTTATTTCCGATGATCCTCTGTATCAGCTGCTACGCGAAGGCAAGGTGGAAGAATTTAACCAACGGGTGGCTGCTGGAGAACAGGTCAACCTGACCAGCTGTGATTTCCGGCATCTCAATCTGCAGGGACTGAATGCCGAGGGGCTGGACTTCTCCAACAGCTATTTTCGGCAAGCGGATTTACGCGGAATAGATTTCAGCACCTGTCTGAGCCTGGAAGGAGCCAGTATTCATGGTGCCAAAATCTCCGGCGTTTATTTTCCTCAGCAGATCCGTGCTGAAGAAATTGAGCTGTCATTGCAGCACGGCACCCGGATGCGTTACAGCGTTTAGGCTTCTTCCTCTTCCCTGCTGCGTCTTTTCGGCAACCAGCGGGCACTGACCAGGCCCAGCTCAAATAACAGCCACACAGGCAATGCCAGCAGGGTCTGAGAGATGACATCCGGTGGTGTCAACAGCATGCCGACTACAAAAGCGCCGACAATCACATAGGGCCGCTTCTCGGTGAGACTCTCCACTGTAGAGGCACCGGTCCAGATGAGAAGCAGGGTCGCGATCGGCACCTCAAATGCCAGGCCAAAGGCGAAAAACAGCTTTAATACAAAATCGAGATAGCTGCTGATGTCAGTCATGACCGCGACCCCTTCCGGCGCTGCCTGGGTCAGGAAGGCGAATATCAGCGGAAACACTACGAAAAATGCAAAGGCGATGCCCAAGAAAAACAGCAAAGTACTGGCAAACAAAAGCGGATAAACCAGCTTGCGTTCATGATCGTATAAACCCGGTGCCACAAAGGCCCACAGCTGATACAGCAGGTAAGGCACGGCAATCATAATCGCGGTGCTCAATGTCAGTTTGAACGGGGTCAAGAATGGAGAGGCGACCTCGGTCGCGATCATTGAGCTGGTTTCCGGCAGATGCCGCATCAGCGGTTCTGACAGAAACAGGTATAAGTCATTAGCAAACGGAAACAGGCACAGCGCCACCAGTAATACGGCCAGCACCGCACGCAAAAGCCGATCACGCAGCTCAACCAGATGTGATATCAGGGGCTGCTGCTGTTCATCCATCCTGCTTTTTATCCTGTGATTGATCCTGCTCGCGCTGGTGCTGCTCATCGAGCCGGATTTCTTCATTTAAATCCGGCATATTGTCCGGTTTTTTGAGGGCATCGCGCAGTTCCTGCGCCCGCAGCTCTTTGGATATTTCTGAACGGATACTTTGCAATGAAGCCTGGGCACGGCCAATCCAAAGACCGGTGACCCGGATCAGTCTGGGCAATCGCTCAGGACCCACCACTATCAAAGCGACAACGGCGATTAACAGGATTTCCCAGAAACCAATATCAAACATAAAGCACCTGAAAGACGCTTAGATTAATGTGAGGACTTGTCCTTATCCTCTTGTCGTTGCTGCTGATGTGTCTTTTTATCTTCGTGTTCGATGATATTGTCATCATCATTTTTATCCGACTCGTCACGGCCTTCCTGCATTGAGTCCTTAAAGTTTTTGATGGCGCTACCCAGATCGCCGCCCAGCGAACGCAGTTTTTTGGTGCCGAACAAAAGCACAACAATGACCAGTATGATCAATAACTGCCAGATGCTGATTCCACCGATACCCATAAAGCGCTCCTATTTAAAGCCGGGCAATGATTTGCCGCCGAGGATGTGAATGTGCAGATGATCAACTTCCTGGCCACCGCCCGGGCCGGTGTTGATGATACTGCGAAAACCCGTGTCCAGACCCTGTTCCCTGGCCAGTGCTGGCAACGATAACATCATGTGGGCCAAAAGCGACGCATGTTCGGCTTTGGCCTCATCAAGGCGGGCAATATGAATCTTGGGTATCACCAGCAAATGCACATCGGCTTTCGGATAAATATCTTTGAACACGTAGATCTGATCGTCTTCGAACACTTTGGTCGAGGGAATCTCACCGTCAAGAATTTTACAAAACAGACAATCACTCATGATTTGCTCCTGCTGGCTTTTTCTTCATGGCCGGACAGACCAAAACGCCGGTCCAGTTCGTCCAGAATCAATTGCGGATCAATCTCATTATGCGCCAGTAACACCAGGCTGTGAAACCACAGATCAGCGGTTTCATAAATAATCTCTTCGCGTTTGCCGCCTTTACCGGCAATCACGGTCTCGGTCGCTTCCTCACCCAGTTTCTTCAGAATCTTGTCAGTCCCGCCTGCATACAGGCTGGCAACATAGGATGAATCAGGATCTGCTTGTTTGCGTTCATTCAGTACCTGATTGAGTTTTTGCAGAATATCGCTCATGAATATATCTCGTCAGGATCTTTGAGAACCGGTTCCACGGGCTGCCACTCGCCCTGCTCCAGGCGGAAATAAAAGCAGTGATGGCGACCGGTGTGGCAGGCAATACCGCCTTTCTGTATCACCTCGATCAGTACCGCGTCTTTATCGCAGTCAAGCCGGATAGACTGAA
>CAYMEE010000059.1:0-10164 GCA_964389455.1 uncultured Methylophaga sp.
TCGAACTGGTTGAAATGGAAGTTCGTGAACTGCTCGACACCTATGACTTCCCAGGCGACGATACACCAATCATCGTGGGTTCTGCCCTGAAAGCACTGGAAGGCGACAGCAGTGAAATCGGTGTTCCATCGATTCTGAAACTCGCCGAAGCGATGGACGACTACTTCCCAGAACCAGAGCGTGCAATCGACGGTGCGTTCCTGATGCCGATTGAAGACGTATTCTCAATCTCTGGTCGTGGTACTGTTGTCACCGGTCGTGTTGAACGCGGTATCGTTAAAGTGGGCGACGACCTGGAAATCGTGGGTATCAAAGACACCCAGAAAACCACCTGTACCGGTGTTGAAATGTTCCGCAAACTGCTGGATCAAGGTCAAGCTGGTGACAACGTTGGTGTTCTGCTGCGTGGTACCAAACGTGAAGATGTAGACCGTGGCCAGGTTCTGGCTCACCCAGGTACTATCACCCCACACACTCGTTTCGAATGTGAAGTGTACGTGTTGTCAAAAGATGAAGGTGGTCGTCACACCCCATTCTTTAATGGCTACCGTCCACAGTTCTACTTCCGTACTACCGACGTTACCGGTGCGTGTGACCTGCCTTCAGGCGTAGAAATGGTCATGCCAGGTGATAACGTCAAAATGGACGTAACTTTGATTGCACCGATTGCGATGGAAGAAGGGTTACGTTTTGCTATTCGTGAAGGCGGCCGCACAGTTGGTGCCGGTGTCGTTAGTAAAATCGTTGAGTAATAGAAATGGCAGCAACCCAAACTATTAGAATCCGGCTGAAATCATTCGATCATCGTTTGATCGATCAATCAGCAAAAGAAATTGTTGAAACTGCGAAACGCACAGGCGCGCGAATCAATGGTCCGATTCCTCTGCCAACTAAGAAAGAGCGTTTCACAGTGTTGATTTCACCACACGTGAACAAAGATGCCCGTGAACAGTACGAACTTCGTACTCACAAGCGTCTGATGGATATTGTTGAGCCTACTGATAAAACAGTAGACGCATTGATGAAACTGGATCTCGCCGCCGGCGTTGATGTCCAGATCAAGTTGAATTAAGAGGGGCTGGGTCAATGACTATCGGACTCATCGGCCGTAAGCGTGGTATGACTCGTGTCTTCTCTGAAGACGGTGTGTCTACCCCTGTAACGGTAATTGAAGTAGAGCCAAACCGTGTTAGCCAGTTGAAAACACTGGAAGCGGATGGTTACAACGCGATTCAAGTGACTGTAGGTGAGCGTAAAGCATCACGCGTTACCAAACCTCAGGCAGGACATTTCGCCAAAGCACAAACAGCTGCAGGCCGTAAGGTTGCAGAGTTCAGAGTGGAAGATATCGCTGAACTGGAACTGGGTGCCGAGCTGAAAGTAGACCTGTTCGAAGCCGGTCAGAAGATCGACATCTCAGGCATTACCAAAGGTAAAGGTTTTGCCGGTGTGGTCAAACGCTATGGCTTCGGTGGTGGTGATGCGACACACGGTAACTCGCTGTCTCACAGAGCACCGGGTTCTATCGGTCAGTGTCAGACACCTGGTCGTGTTTTCAAAGGTAAAAGAATGGCGGGCCATATGGGTGACAAGAAACGCACCCTGCAAAACCTGTCAGTCGTTCGTGTAGACGCAGAAAGAAATCTGCTTTTGGTCAAAGGCTCAGTGCCTGGTGCCACTGGCAGTGATGTTGTCATCCGTCCGGCTGTTAAAGCCCAGTAAGATTCTTAGGGGAATAGACGTGGATCTTCAATTACAATCATTTGACGGCAAAAAAGCCGGAAACATCTCAGTTTCCGATGCTTTGTTTGACCGTGAATATAACGAGTCTCTGGTGCATCAGGTGGTGACATCATTCCTGGCAGCAGCTCGCAGCGGTACTCATGCACAGAAAAACCGCGCAGCTGTCAGCGGCGGCGGTCGTAAGCCTTTTGCACAAAAAGGTAGTGGTCGTGCCCGTGCCGGTACTATCCGCAGCCCACTGTGGCGTAGCGGTGGTAAAACTTTTGCTGCCACTAACCGTGACTACAGCAAAAAAGTGAACCGCAAAATGTACCGTGGTGCCGTGGCCGCTATCCTGTCAGAACTGCGTCGTAAAGATGCGTTAATTCTGGTCGACAAAGTCGAGCTGGATTCACCAAAAACCAAAGACCTGCTGGCCAAAGCCAAATCACTGGGTCTGTCAAACGCACTTATCGTGACTGAAAATGCCGCCGGCAATGTCGCGCTGGCATCTCGCAACCTGTACGACATCGCTGCGACTGATGCGGCACATGTCAACCCGGTTGCCCTGTTGCGTTTCGAAAAAGTTGTGATGAGTGAAGACTCTGTACGCAAATTAGAGGAATCACTGGCATGAACTCAGAGCGCTTAACAAAAGTTATCTTGGGCCCTGTGGTTGCTGAAAAAGCATCACGTGTTGCAGAAATGAATAACCAGGTAGTGCTGAAAGTATTGCCTAACGCCAACAAAACTGAAATCAAACAAGCGGTTGAAACCCTGTTTGATGTGAAAGTTGCGTCAGTATCAACCACCAATGTCAAAGGCAAAGTCAAGCGTACCGGCCGCATCATGGGCAAACGCAGCGACTGGAAAAAAGCCTACGTCACATTGGCTGACGGTGCTGATCTCAACTTCCTTGGCGAATAAGTAAGAGGGAATTAGGAATGGCATTAAAGAAGGCTAAACCTACATCAGCCGGCCGCAGATTTGTGGTCCAGGTCAGCACACCTGATCTGTACACCGGTGCGCCTTACGCACCCCTGGTTGAAAAGAAAGGCAAAACTGGCGGTCGTAACAACGCTGGCCGTATCACCGTGCGTCATCGCGGGGGTGGTCACAAGCAGCGTTATCGTCTGATTGACTTTAAACGTAATAAAGACGGCATCCCAGCAGAAGTAGAAAGAGTGGAATACGATCCAAACCGTACCGCTCACATCGCCTTGCTGAAATACGCAGACGGTGAAAAACGCTACATCATTGCCCCAAAAGGCGTAGCTGCAGGTGATCGTCTGGAATCTGGTGACAATGCAGTGATTCGTGCCGGTAACGCACTGAAGCTGTCTGCTATCCCATTGGGTAGCACCGTTCACTGCATCGAACTGAAGCCAGGTAAAGGCGCTCAGCTTGCACGTAGTGCAGGCAGCAGTGCGCAATATGTTGCCCGTGAAAACGGCTATGCAACAATCCGCCTGCGCAGTGGTGAGATGCGTAAAGTACCTCTGGAATGTAAAGCGACAATGGGTGAAGTCGGTAACGGCGAACACTCCTTGCGTTCACTGGGTAAAGCCGGTGCCACACGCTGGCGCGGTATCCGTCCTACCGTTCGCGGTGTGGTCATGAACCCGGTTGATCACCCGCATGGTGGTGGTGAAGGTCGTACTTCGGGTGGTCGTCATCCGGTTACCCCGTGGGGTGTACCTACCAAAGGTTACAAAACACGCAAGAACAAACGTACTGACAATATGATCGTACGTCGTCGCAATCGTAAATAAGATTTAGGGAATACCTATGCCGCGTTCAATTAAAAAAGGTCCTTTTATTGACCTCCACCTTGAAAAGAAGGTCTTGGAAGCGAGAGAAACTGACAATAAACGTCCGATCAAAACCTGGTCACGTCGTTCGATGATTTCTCCTGACATGATCGGCTTAACAATCGCCGTTCACAATGGTCGTCAACACGTACCTGTGTTTGTGACAGAAGATATGGTAGGGCATAAGTTGGGTGAGTTCTCACCAACTCGCACCTTTAAAGGTCATGCCGCTGACAAGAAATCTAAACGATAAGGTTATAGATATGGCTACACAAGCTAAACTCAGCTATGCACGCATTTCCGCACAAAAGGTGCGTTTGGTTGCAGATCAAATTAGAGGTTTGCCGGTAGAAAAAGCAATCAACCTGCTCGCATTCAGCCCTAAGAAAGCGGCTGAACTGATGAAAAAAGTACTGGACTCAGCTATCGCTAATGCGGAGCACAACGACGGTGCTGATATCGATGAGCTGGTTGTTTCTGCGGTCATGGTTGACGAAGGTCCAACCATGAAACGTATGCAGGCACGCGCCAAAGGCCGTGGCAACCGTATTCTTAAACGCACTAGCCACATCACTGTGGTTGTAGACGAGAAGTAAGAGAGCAGACTTATGGGACAAAAGGTTCACCCAACAGGTTTTAGACTTGGTATAATTAAAGATTGGAATTCGATCTGGTATGCCGATTCAGCTAACTTTTCAGACCAGCTGAATAATGATCTGAAAGTACGTGACTATTTGAAACAAAAACTGTCACACGCTTCAGTCAGCAGAATCCAAATCGACAGACCAGCGAAGAACGCCAAAATCACCATTCACACTGCCCGTCCAGGCATCGTGATTGGTAAGAAAGGCGAAGACATCGACAAGCTGCGTAAAGAAGCGTCTGACTTGATGGGTATTCCTGTCAATGTTGGCGTTGAAGAAATTCGTAAGCCAGAACTGGACGCTACTCTGGTAGCTGAAAGCGTGGCACAGCAGCTCGAGCGCCGCATTATGTTCCGCCGTGCGATGAAACGCGCAGTGACAAACACAATGCGTCTTGGTGCCGAAGGTATCCGTATCAACGTTGCCGGCCGTCTCAACGGTGCAGAAATTGCCCGTACCGAATGGTATCGCGAAGGTCGTGTGCCACTGCACACCCTTCGTGCTGATATCGATTACGGTACTGCCGAAGCAAAAACGACATACGGCATCATCGGTGTCAAAGTTTGGATTTTCAAAGGTGAAGTTTTCGACGCCAACGCGCAAAACGCACCTGCAGCTGAAAAATAAGGTTATAACCAATGTTACAGCCAAAAAGAACGAAATTTAGGAAGCAGCAAAAGCTGCGTAACAGAGGACTGGCGCACCGTGGCGCGAAGGTTAGCTTCGGTGAATACGGCCTGAAATCTCTGGAACGTGGTCGCATTACTGCACGCCAAATCGAGGCGGCTCGTCGTGCCATGACTCGTCACATTAAACGTGGCGGTAAGATCTGGATTCGTGTGTTTCCTGACAAGCCGATTTCCAGCAAACCACTGGAAGTTCGTCAAGGTAAAGGTAAGGGTAATGTTGAGTACTGGGTAGCCAATGTGCAACCAGGCCGCATGCTCTACGAAATGGAAGGTGTTGCTGAAGACGTCGCACGTGAAGCTTTCCGTCTGGCGGCAGCAAAACTTCCCGTTAAAACCACATTTGTAACGCGGGCGATACTGTAATGAAAGCGAGCGAAATCAGACAAAAATCAGCTGAAGATCTGACCAAAGAACTGGAAGAGCTTCACAAAGAACAGTTTAATCTGCGGATGCAAAACGCTACAGGTCAATTGACACGTAACAGCGAAATGAAACGTGTACGCCGTGACATTGCACGCATCAAGACTGTATTGAACGAGAAATAGATAGGGCACGGAAATGAGTGATCAGCAAAGTACAGCACGTTCGTTAACCGGTCGTGTCATTAGTGACAAGATGGATAAGTCGATTACCGTTCTGATTGAACGTCGTGTCGCCCATCCGATCTATAAAAAATATGTCAAACGTTCTACCAAGTTGCATGTTCATGATGAAAACAATGAATGCAACATTGGTGATACCGTTAGTGTCGCCTCAACTCGCCCACTGTCTAAGACTAAGTGCTGGAAGTTGGTCGAAATTATCGAGCGTGCGAAATAAGCAACTGTACAGTTTGGAGTTTAGACCATGATTCAAATGCAAAGTAGTCTTGAAGTGGCCGATAACAGCGGTGCCAGACGTGTAGAGTGCATCAAAGTTTTAGGCGGTTCACACAAGCGTTATGCCGGGATAGGTGACATCATCAAAGTCACCATTAAAGAAGCGGCACCGCGCGGTAAAGTGAAAAAAGGTACCGTTCATAACGCGGTTATTGTAAGAACCCGTAAAGGCGTTCGTCGCCCGGACGGTTCTCTGATTCGTTTTGATGAGAACGCTGCCGTACTGCTGAACCAAGCACATCAACCGATTGGTACCCGTATTTTTGGTCCGGTTACCCGTGAACTGCGTAGTGAAAAGTTCATGAAAATTATTTCTTTGGCACCAGAAGTACTGTAAGGGAGCGCTGAGGATGGAAAAGTTAAAAAAAGGCGATCAAGTTGTCGTTCTGACAGGTAAAGATCGCGGTAAGCAAGGTGAAATCCAGCGCCGTGTAGATGGTGGCAAGTTTGTTGTTCAGGGTATTAACCTGGTCAAGAAACACCAGAAACCGAATCCGGCGTTGGGTCAACAAGGTGGCATTATCGAAAAAGAAATGCCGATTGAAGGGTCGAATCTGGCTCTGGTTAACCCTGCCACAGGCAAGGCTGACCGAGTTGGGTTTAAAGTGCTGGAAGATGGCAAGAAGGTTCGCGTCTTCAAATCAAATGGCGAAGTTGTAAGCGCTTGAGCTTCGTATTAGGTAGAGAACAGTGAGCAGATTAAAAGATTATTATCGTGAAAATGTAGTTAAACAACTGCAAGACCAGTTTAACTACAAATCAGTAATGGAAGTGCCTCGCATTACCAAGATCACCATTAACATGGGTGTTGGTGAAGCGTTGACTGACAAGAAAGTGCTGGAAAACGCAATGGCTGACATGGAAAAGATTGCCGGTCAGAAACCAGTTGTGACCAAAGCACGCAAGTCAGTTGCCGGATTCAAGGTGCGTGAAGGTTGGCCGATTGGCTGTAAAGTCACACTGCGTTCAGAACGCATGTATGACTTTCTGGATCGCCTGATTACCATTTCCATTCCACGTATTCGGGATTTTCGTGGCCTCAATCCTAAATCGTTTGATGGCCAAGGAAACTACAGCATGGGGATCAAAGAGCAAATCATCTTCCCCGAGATTGAATACGACAGAATCGACAAGCTGCGTGGTATGGATATCACCATTACCACTTCTGCCAATAACGCAGAAGAGTCGCGCGCATTGTTGACTGCGTTCAAGTTTCCTTTTAGAAAATAAACATTTGGATGGAATAAGTTATGGCTAAACGTTGCATGGTTAACCGCGAAATTAAGCGGGCAAAACTGGTTAAAAAGTACGCTGCGAAGCGTGAAGAATTGAAAAAGCAAATGCTGGATATGTCGCTGTCTGCAGAACAGCGTGAAGCAGCGGCGAAGAAATTCCACTCGCTGCCACGTAACTCCAGTCCAACGCGTTTGAGAAACCGTTGTGAACTGACAGGTCGTCCGCATGGCTATTTCCGCAAATTCGGTTTGTCTCGTAACAAACTGCGCGAACATGCAATGAAAGGCGACATCCCTGGTCTGGTAATGGCCAGTTGGTAATTACCAGCCTGAATAGTGGAGCTAGATAAATGAGTATGACAGACCCAATTGCAGATATGCTGACACGCATTCGCAATGCCCAACAGGCGAATAAAGCCGAAGTTGCTATGCCTTCCTCTAAAGTGAAGGTCAACATCGCCAAGGTATTGGAAGAAGAAGGCTATATCACTGCATTCAATGTCACCGAAGCAGACAGCAAAGCAACGCTGACTATTACCCTGAAATATTTCGAGGGTAAACCGGTTATTTCTGAAATTAACCGCGTCAGCCGCCCCGGTCTGCGTGTTTACAAATCAGCCAATGACCTGCCACGCATTATCGGCGGTCTGGGTGTAGCGATAGTGTCTACATCTAAAGGCGTGATGGCCGACCGCAAAGCACGTGCCCTGGGTCAGGGCGGTGAAGTGCTGTGCGCAGTGAGCTAAGCCTGATTTATTGGAGATTGTAAAATGTCACGTATTGCAAATGCGCCAGTTGAAATTCCAGCAGGTGTGGAAATTTCTCTGAGCGACAGTGAAATCACCGTTAAAGGTAAAAAAGGCACGCTGTCACGTGCAATCCATCCTGATGTACAGGTTGCTCAGGAAGATTCTGCACTGAAAACTTCTGCCAAAATTGAATCACAGGCCGCTGTTGCCTTGGCAGGTACGACTCGTGCCCTGCTAAATAACATGGTTGTCGGTGTTACCGAGGGCTTCCAGAAGAAACTGGCCCTGGTCGGTGTGGGTTACCGTGCTAAAGCACAAGGCAACAAACTGGACCTGACACTGGGTTTTTCCCACCCGGTTCAGTACGAAGTGCCTGAAGGTATTACCGTTGAAACACCAAGCCAGACTGAAATCGTTGTTTCAGGTGCTGACAAACAGGTTGTCGGTCAGGTGGCAGCAGACATCCGCGCATATCGCGAACCCGAGCCTTACAAAGGTAAAGGTGTCCGTTATGCCGATGAGCATGTTGCTCGTAAAGAAGCTAAGAAAAAATAGTTAGGCTGAAAAATGGATAAGAAAATTTCACGTTTACGTAGAGCGGCCAGAGCGCGGGCTAAACTGAGAGAACTCGAAGTTTATCGGCTGACAGTTCACAGAACCCCTCGCCATATTTATGCGCAGGTTCTGACCCACGACAGCTCTAAAGTCATTGCTTCGGCCTCAACTTTGGATCCTGAAGTCAAAAAAGATCTGAAAAACACCGGCAATGTCGACGCGGCTACCGTCGTCGGTAAAATCATTGCTGAGCGTGCTGCTAAAGAAGGTATTAAAGAAGTGGCCTTTGATCGCAGCGGTTTCAGATATCACGGTCGTGTCAAAGCATTAGCTGATGCGGCACGCGAAAACGGCCTTCAGTTCTAATTTAAAAGGTAAGAAACATGGCTCAGAATGAACAAAGACAAGCCAACAACTCTGATGGCTTGATTGAAAAATTAGTCGGTATTCGCCGCGTTGCTAAAGTAGTAAAAGGCGGTCGCGTATTTGGTTTCTCTGCACTGACAGTGGTTGGTGACGGTAACGGTCGCGTTGGCTTCGGCCAGGGCAAAGCCCGTGAAGTACCGGTTGCGATTCAAAAAGCAATGGATGAAGCCAGAAAGAACATGCAACAGGTCGCGCTGAAAGGTGACACCCTGCAGCATCCTGTGACAGCACGTCACGGTGCCGCTAAGGTGTTCATGCAACCTGCATCTGAAGGTACTGGTGTTATCGCCGGTGGTGCGATGCGCGCTGTATTCGATGCGGTTGGTGTTCATAACGTTCTTGCCAAATCAAACGGTTCAACCAATCCTGCCAACGTGGTTCGCGCAACTATCAAGGGTCTTACAGACATGAACAACCCTGAAACGATTGCGGCCAAACGCGGCAAGACTGTTGAAGAGATCACGGAATAAGAAAGATGTCATCACAAGCTAAATTGAAAGTCACCTTGGTGAAAAGCACCATTGGTCGTCTGGCCAAACATAAAGCGAGTGTTGCCGGTCTGGGTCTAAGAAAAACCGGTAGCAGCGCAGTAGTGCTGGATACACCTGAGAATCGCGGCATGATTAACGCTGTGTCGTACTTACTGAAGGTCGAGGAAGTTTAAGATGAACCTGAATACACTGTCGCCAGCACCAGGCGAGAAGAAAGACGCGAAACGCGTCGGTCGCGGTATTGGCTCGGGACTGGGTAAAACCGGTGGCCGTGGTCATAAGGGTCAAAAATCTCGTTCAGGCGGTTTCCACAAGCGTGGTTTCGAAGGCGGTCAAATGCCTTTGCAACGTCGTCTGCCTAAAGTCGGTTTTAACTCTCGCAAGAGTCTGACTTCTGCTGAAGTTCGCCTGGATACCCTGGCAAAAATTCAAGCGGATATGATTGACTTGCTGACGTTGAAAGCAGCCGGTGCGGTGGCTGAAAACACGAAAAGTGTCAAAGTCATCAACTCTGGTGAAATCAACACTGCAGTTAATCTGAAAGGCATCGCTGTAACGGCTGGCGCGAAAAAAGCGATTGAAGCCGCAGGCGGTAAAATCGAAGAGTAAGCTAAGTGGAAAATAACAGACAACAAGCAGCAGCTTTATTGGCAGGCGGTGGACGTTTCGGTGAACTGAAAGCCCGCCTGCTCTTCGTTCTGGGGGCATTAATCGTTTACCGCATGGGTACGTTTATGCCAGTTCCCGGTATCGATCCGGCTGCGCTGGCCATTATGTTCGAACAACAGCGAGGGACCATCCTCGATATGTTCAACATGTTCTCCGGCGGCGCTCTTGAGCGCCTGTCTGTTTTTGCACTGGGTATTATGCCGTATATCTCGGCATCGATTATTATGCAGCTCTTAACAGTTGTGCATCCTAAACTGGCGCAACTGAAGAAAGAGGGCGCAGCAGGTCGTCGTAA
>CAYMEE010000060.1:0-10062 GCA_964389455.1 uncultured Methylophaga sp.
AGAGAGAAATCAGATCGACTTTCTGCCCCGGCTCCAGACCCAGCTTGCGGATATCTGACTCGTTGGCAAATACCACATCACGCATGCCATAAACACCACGGTAGCGGTCATTCATGCTGTAGACAGTGGTGTTGTACTGATCATGAGAACGCATGGTCTGTAAAATCAGATCCGGCTTGTCACCCTTAGCGGTGATATCGGCATGAATCAGATGGCTTGGTAAGGCATTCGCCTTGAAGTTAGCTTTGCCAGTGTCGGTGTACCAGATCCGATCCCGGGCATTGTTACCCAGATAAAAACCGCCTGGCAGGTCAACCCGCTCATTAAAGTTGGCAAAGCCAGGAATGGTATCGTCGATCAGGTCACGGATACGGCTGTAATCTTCCACCAGCCAGCTCCAGTCAACAGGATGTTTACCCAATGTCGCTTCAGCCACGCCGGCAATGATCGCTGATTCCGATTTAAGCAGCGGCGAGAACGGCTTCAACTGGCCATAGGAGATATGCACCATGCTGAAAGTATCTTCCACCGTAATACCCTGCTTGCCGTTTTTCTGATAATCAATTTCAGTACGACCGATACAAGGCAGGATCAGTGCCTGCTTCCCGGTAATCAGATGACTGCGGTTCAGCTTGGTTGAGACATGCACCGTCAGGTCACAGTTTCTCATCGCTGCATAGGTGCGCGGTGTATCTGGCGCGGCCTGTACAAAGTTACCACCCAGCCCGAAGAAGACCTTGGTCTCTCCTGCTTCCATCGCAGCAATTGCTTTAACGGTGGTATGACCATGTTCTCTGGGCACTTTGAATTTAAATCGTTGTTCCAGTGCATCTAACAATGATTCTGGCGGCTGCTCATCGATGCCCATGGTGCGGTCACCCTGCACATTACTGTGACCACGCACCGGTGACAGGCCGGCACCGGGCTTACCGAGGTTACCGCACAACAGTTGCAGATTAATGATTTCCTGAACCGTCGCCACGGAATGCAAATGCTGAGTGACGCCCATTGCCCAGCACATAATGACGCGTTCAGCCTTACGGTACATATTAGCCGCGAGTTCAATATCCTGACGGCTCAGTCCGGACTGGGCTTCAATCTGTTCCCAACTGGTGTTGTCGACTTCAGCCAGGTAGGTTTCCAGACCATCGGTATGTTCAGCGATGAATTCATGGTCAAACACCGCCGGTTTATCACTGGCCTGGGCTTCACGTTCCCATTGCAGCAGGAACTTGACCATACCGCGGATCGCCGCCATATCGCCACCCAGTGCAGGGCGGAAATAGGCACTGGTGGTTGGTTCAGATTCATTGGTGAGCATTTCCAGCGGGTTTTGCGGATGCTGGAAACGCTCCAGACCACGCTCTTTCAGTGGATTGAAGCAAATCACCTGAGCGCCGCGCTGCACTGCTTCACGCAGTGGTTCCAACATACGAGGGTGATTGGTGCCCGGATTCTGGCCAATCACAAAAATCGCATCGGCTTCTGCGAAGTCTTCAAAAGTCACGGTGCCTTTGCCGACGCCCAGGCTTTCGGTCATGCCGATGCCGCTGGCTTCGTGGCACATGTTGGAACAGTCAGGGAAGTTATTGGTGCCAAATGCACGTACGAACAACTGATACAAAAATGCGGCTTCGTTACTGGCACGGCCGGAGGTATAAAACTCCGCTTGATCGGGTGACTCCAGGGCATTCAGATGCTGGGCCACGATCTCGAAAGCCTGCTTCCAGGTGACCGGTTCGTAGTGATCGGTTTCCGGGTTATAGCGCATCGGGTGGGTAATACGACCCTGTGATTCCAGCCACCAGTCATTCTTTTCCAGTAACTCGGTGTTGCTGTGTGCAGCAAAAAAGGCCGGATCCACACGGCGGCTGGTTGCTTCCCAGTTGACGGCCTTGGCACCGTTCTCACAGAACTTGATGAAATGTTTTTCCGGTGTTTCGCCCCAGGCGCAACCCGGGCAATCCAGTCCGTGATCCTGGTTAGTTTTGAGCATGGCACGGATGTTTTTCATCGCGTTTTTACTACCCAACCAGTTACGGGTCACACTGACCAGAGCACCCCAGCCCGCGGCTGGTCCGTTGTACGGCTTGTAATGACTCACAGGAAACTTTTCTCCAACACAGCACATTGCAGGCACAACGTTTCCCGCCGGACTGAGCAGATTCAGCAAAGCAAGGGCGGCGTTGGCCTGATAGTTAACAAATTTGAGAGATCAGAACGGCATGTTCTGCGTGATGAAACAGGCTTTTACCTGTCATCCTTCTGATCGTTGCGATCAGTGCATATTATAAGTTTGTCGATGACGAACATCAATATGAACAACTGTGCAAAATCGATAGAGCGGGTTATTTCGCTACCTAAGGGTTTCTTGTTTAAAACAATTTAAATCAGGTTATTACCGCCATTTATCTTTACATAAAGATTGTTATTAAAAAGATAAATAGTTAGACTGAAATAAAGTTTCTAGCAGATAAGAATCATCATGAGAAAAATCAACGCATCCGATGCAGTCGATATCATCAGCGAGCAGTGGCAAGCCCAAGGTCTGGACACTGACTTAAACACAATGCAGGTCGTAGCCCGCGTGCTGAGACTGAGCAAGGCATTGGAAACCCGGATTGGGCACTTGCATACGCGCTTTAGTCTCAAACAGGGAGAGTTTGATGTGCTCGCAGCCTTGAAACGCGCAAGTACAAACTCGCTGACGCCCTCGAAACTCTATCAGAGTATGCTGCTCAGCTCCGGCGCGATGACCAGCCGCCTCGACCGACTGGAAAACAAAGGGCTGATACGTCGCTCTCACTGTACCCAGGACAGACGCAGCGTCAAGGTGTCTCTGACCCCAGAAGGGAGAGCATTGATTGATGAGGTGGCTCCGGCCCATTTTGAGTTGCTCAGCAAGCTCATGGCAGGCATCAGCGATCATGATAAAACGCTGCTTGCCCAGTTACTCAAAGGCAGTCTCTTGCAGCTTGAATCTCAGGCGGAAAACGCTGAATGAGTTCATCCCCACCCGATATTCGCTCTCTGATTCTGTTCCTAGCCGCGTTGACGGCGATGACGCCGCTGGCTATTGATGCCTATCTGCCGGCGATGCCCGAGATGTCTGCCTATTTCAATGTCAGCATTCATGACACGGAGCTGTCTTTAAGTCTGTTTCTGGCCGGTTTTGCTTTCGGTCAGATTGTGGGGGGCCCCTTTTCCGATCACTTTGGACGCCGTGCCGCCACCGGCAGTGGGATCAGCCTGTTCTGCTTGGGCACAGTGGGCATTATTTTCAGCCCGACCATGGAATGGGTCTGGGCTTGCCGGCTTGTTGAAGCTTTCGGTGGCGGTCTTGCCGTCGTCAACTCGGCGGCGGTGATTCGCGACTTAAGTAAAGGTCAGGAAAGTGCCCGACACCTTTCCAATATGGCCATTATCATGATGCTGGCACCCTTACTGGCACCGCTGATTGGTATGCTTCTGTTGCAGCTGAGCGGCTGGCGGCTGATTTTTGATTTCCTGCTGGTTTACGGACTGGTGATTGGCAGTACCCTGTTTTTCAAGTTACCGGAAACCCGTCTTATCGTCAGCGACCGACCCAGTGCTTTTCGGCGCTACCGGATGGTGCTTGGCAACCGTTGTGCGGTCGGCTTTATCTTTTCACAGTGCTTTGCCTTGGGCGGCATGTTTGCTTTCATCACCGGCTCCCCCGCCGTTTACATGGGCTATTTCGGTGTCAGTGAAACGGTGTATCCGTTTCTGTTCGGCATTAATGTCATTGCGATGATGTTTTTCAACCGGCTTAACCTTCGGCTGTTACATCAGTACCGGCCTCAGCAAATTTTGAGTGTCGGTCAGGCCGGTCAGCTGCTGACAGCAAGCCTGTTGCTGCTATATATCAGCCTCATTCAGGCGCCATCACTGTATATCATCCTGCCGCTAATCATTGTGTTTATCGGCATCATGGGTCTGATTGTGTCCAACGCGACTTCCAGTACGGTTGAGTACTTCCCGACCAACAGTGCTACCGCCACAGCGCTGCTTGGCGCGTCCGGCTTTGCCACCGGTGCAGTCAGTGGTTCGCTGGTTGGGATTCTGGGGGACGGTTCAGCCAGGCCCATGATCATGGTCATGTTTGGCTGCGCCTTGTGCGCGCCTCTGCTTCGCTACTTAATGCAGTATGGTGCCAGTGACATCAGACCGGAAACTAATCACTAATTCTGGCTCGGTAATACTGATAAAACTGTTTTGCGGTGCGGCCACTGTGGCTGCCGCGCCCCATCGCATAAAGTCTTGCCGCTTCGTGCAGCTGCTGCTGATCCAGGTCCAGGTCGGCAAACAGCGATTCCACTATCGAAAAATAGTTTTCCCAGCTAGCCGGATAAAACGACAGATTCAAACCGAAACGATCTGACAGTGCGAGCTTATCTTCCAGGCTGTCGGCATAATGCACTTCACCGTCAACCAGACCGCTGAGCTGATTTTCCGACTGCTTTTCCGGCAGCAAGTGACGACGGTTGGAGGTCGCGTAGAGCCGAACATGTTCAGGTGGCAGTTCCAGCCCGCCTTCCAGCAAAGATTTCAGAGGCTTGTATGTCGACTCTCCCTCTTCGAATGACAGGTCATCACAGAAAATCACAAAACGAAACTGATCATCCGCTTCCTCAAGTGAGTCGAGAATTTCTGGCAGGTGACTGAGTTCGTCTTTATCGACCTGAACCATTCTCAGGCCATTTGCCGCCAGTTCGTTAAGCACTGCTTTAATCAATGATGACTTACCCGTACCGCGAGCCCCCCACAGCATGGCATGGTTGCTGGTATTGCCCTCGATAAAATGACGGGTGTTATCCACTAAGGCCTGTTTTTGTTTATCAATGCCTTTAAGCTCATCCAGCCTGATTGGATCCAGTCTCTCTACCGGCTTTAGTTTCTGGCTATGGCTTCGCCAAACCGCTGCATGGAACTGATGCCAGTCAACCCGCATGTTTACCTCATACTTAGACTAAAATTGAAAGCATAGCATCGCTCAGATAATACTGATGAGTGATTGGGCAAACATTTTATGACTGAATGCTAATGAAGTGAATGGCAAAAAAAAGCCGTGGGCGCACAGCGAAAGCGACCACGGCCAGGATGACGACATTTCGATTACAAATTAGTGCTATCAGCCATCGCACCGAGTTGAACATCGACGCTAAGATCAGAGTCACTATTAAGGCCCACAATCCCATCTGATAATGGGCTTAGCGCATTGTTTTCCTGTTTAAGCAGCGTCGTGTCAGCAATCACCGAGGACAGCCCATCCACCGGCAGACTCTCCAGTGTGTTTGATGCTGTTTCGAGCGGTAACTGACCAGACAATCCATCAACAGTTGCCAAGGCATCCAAAGTGGGTAAGTTCTCGCTCAGTGGTGAGCTGTCTTCAACAATTAATGCTGAAGTGAGCGTATCAAGTGGTATTTCTGACGATAATGGCGCGGCAATCTCCACGATCTCTCCTACTGGCGCGTTATCCAGCGCTGCTATCGTCGTTGCGGGAATCTGATTGAGCTCAAGTGTGGTTACTGCCTCAATCGCTGCTTCTGTAGTAATGGTGACTGTACTGATCAGACTGGTTTGCGGTGTATCACCTTCTTCACCAGCATCGTCCATACCATCAGACCCATCTGCAAGATTCGGCTCGTCGCCATCACCAGCATCTGAATGACCGCCGCCCGGCTGAGCCGGTGTTGCTGGAATCGCTGGCGTGGCCGGCGTGGCCGGTTCACCTGGCCCGTTATTTTCAGCGGGTTCTGCAGGCGTGGCAGGAACGGCTGGCACGGTGCTGTGTTCGGCTGCAGCCATATTGAGTACCAACAACAGACACACTGAACTGGCCGGAATCAAAATATTTTTTAAGTTCATGACAGCCCCTCTTAATGATGATGAAAAAAGCACCGTGGCAGGTCTGCCACGGTGCTTTTGTCAGTTACAGAAGGCCACCAACCAGTGAGCCTGAGCTGACAACGGTTTCACCCCCAGCTGAAACCTCAGCGTCGGCACTGGCATCACCGCTTAAGCTGACCAGACCACCAGTCAGACCATCAACAGTCCCGCCTACAGTGCCAACCAGATCTGTGTCAGAAACAACACCACCTGCCAGGCCATCAACAGTACCTGTTACTGTGCCGAGGACATCCCCTGTTGGCAATTCACCGCCGGTCAGACCACCCACAGTACCAGTGACGGTAGACAAGACATCTGCACCTGGCAGTTCACCACCCGTCACGCCGCCGACAGTACCGGTCACAGTACCAACGACATCAGTACCCAGTAGATCACCACCAGTAAGACCACCCACCGTACCGGTTACATCGCCGACGGGGTCAACACCGCCAACCAGTCCTGTCGCGGTATCGACAGTAGCATCAACCAGGCTGACTGTAGTGTCTACTGCCCCACCAGAGAGTGCCACAACGTTATCTACTGTGCCTGTTGCCAGCGCGGCAGCACCATCAGTTGCCCCCATTACACCAGTAATTTCTTCAACCCCAGCAAGGCCTTCACCACCCAAAACTTTGGTTTCAGCAACGACATTACCCACCAGTGAGACGGAACCATCGACTGTCGAACCGACGACGGCTTTGGTTGTGTCCACTTTACCAAGTACAACACCGACTCTGTCTTCAGCACCAACCAGTGCCTGGCCATCAGCCACAACGCCTTCAACAATTGAGACAGCGCCATCCACTGTGCCTTCCTCACCTGTCAACGCCAGCGCACCGGCAACAGTCTCTTCGGCTACGACCTGTGTTTCTGCAACCAAGCCTGCTACCGCATCCTTACTGCCAGAAACAGTGCCTTCGACTGCGGCCACTGCATCAACGGAAACGTTCGCTTCTTGATCTTCTGCAATGGCTGCGAACGGCATTGTCATACCGGCAGCAATCAGACAGGACGTTAAAAAAGATTTTTTATACATTTCTCGCTCCTAAATTCACTTCTACGTAGTCATGAAGAATGACTTGGTGCGAACACACCATTTCCGTTTTTAACATATTTATGTGGTGAATATAAAGAATATTCGGAATATACGGAATACAAAAGCGATATAGTTCACATTTTTTAATGCCTAATCAGAACTGCCAGCGCAATTTAATATTATAGATTGGACTCCTGTCACCGGTTTCGAAGTGATCATCACCCAAAGGCTTGGCATATTCCAAACCAACGGTATAGGTGTTGGTATCAGTGATATCGATGCCGATCGCGGCAGACACCAGTTCCTGCTCTCTATCACTGGCTCGTAACTTTGTTCGTGCCGCATCAACAACGACATAGGGTTCCACCCGCTTAATAACGCGCATTGGAATCGCTTGTAGATATCTCAACTCCAGCTCGCCGGCGATGCCTTTATCGCCCTGGGCCTGGCCATCGGGATAGCCGCGGCCATAGCGGGGGCCTCCGTAACGAATCTGTTCTGCAGAAGGCAGGATATCGTCCGACCAGAACAGGTTAGCCTTGGTCTGAAACCGCCATTTTGGGCTCAAAAGAAAGCGCCACAAACCATCAAGTCTGACGGTATTGAAGTGAATGGTTTCACTGCCCGATCGGGTACCGTTGGCATTACTAATACTGTTTTTCGACGAGCCCAGTTCAAGCCCCTGTTTAACACTGCCTGACAGCCTGAATATCTGTCGGGTTAACTGCTTGGTCCAACTGGAGTGGAGCTCCAGGGCGGAATAACGTAGCTCTTTTTCTATTTCTACCGCATCGCCCTGCCCATCTTCGCGCTGCAGCTCGTAGAGTGCATTTTCATCCAGATAATGCAGGTTCGTCCCGACCCACCAGGATGATTTCTTAGACAATAGCAGTGGGTATTTCACACCGGCACGCAAGCTGTCTCGTTCTTTGTTTTCCTCATAATTAAGCGGCACATCCGCAACAAAAATACGGTCATCACCTTCACTTTCGAAATGGTTAGCGGCGAGCTCAAAGCGCAGGCCGTCTGAACCAATGTCCTGCTGATAATTCAGCGCGTAATACTCTTTGACGGTGTCATTAGGTACCAGAGTGGTCAAAGTTAATTTATCGCCGTAAGAAGTCAACGAGTTGAAGGACACACCCGGTAACAGTTTTAGTTCTTCCTCTTTACTATCATCAAAGCCCAGCGAGGTATCGAACCAGTCAGCGCTGACCTCTTCAACACGCACTGTGGTACCACCACCGATGGTTTTTGGTTTGGGCACACGGATCTTGAACTTGTAGCCGGGTGTGGACTCGATAAGTTTGACATAACGTTCAAATGTCGCCGTTGTCAGTGGTTTTTCACCCTCCATCCTGGCAGCCAGTTTTTCAACCCGGGCTCTGACATCTTCATCTTCAATCACAATTTCTTTTCTTGCGATGTAACCTTCAACCAGGACTATCGTCAGCACACCATCTGCAGTGCTTTGTTTGGGCAGGAATGCGAATGACAGTGCATAACCGGCATCTTTGTATTGCTGGGTTATGCCTCGCAGCACTCTGACAATATCGGTTTTACTTACATCCTTGCCAATCAATGGTCTTACCATCTCTGCCAGGGCTTTTAGCTCGAAGACAGTACCGCCCTGAAACTGCACCTTATTCACACGAATTTTGTTGACGTCTTTAGCGGTGCTCAGAGACTCTCCTGATGGCACATCAACTTCCGCTTCTTTTTTTTCAAGCTGCTCAGGCGCTGGGTCTTCAACGATGAAAGGAGGCTCTACAGCCCAGCTTGAGAATGACAATGACAAACTCAAAATAAAATTAATTAATAAGCTCGTTTTCTTCATTTACTTGTTCTTCCGTGTCTTGCTTGACTTGCTAGGCAAAAAAAAGGTGTGGCAACAGGGAACGACTGCCACACCATGAATGGAGACGGAGCAAACATTCAATTCATGTCTACCTTTTTACCTGTTCGGTAATGAGTAGCCACTCAATGTCGCATCCAACCATTAACTAAGCTTGTGAATAATTACAGGATGCCGCCCAATAGCGGATCCAGCAGTGCATCATCAGTTTCATCGACAATGCCATCATCGCTACCGCCACTGCCGGAATCAAGCAGGCCGCCGGTAACATCATTAACGGTATCTGTCACGCCACCGACCAGGTCGTCACCACCGGTCAGGCCGTCAACCGTACCAGTGACGCCGCCCAGCAGCTCATCACCACCGGTCAGTCCATCAACCGTATCAGTGACGCCTCCTAACAGCTCATCACCACCGGTCAGGCCGTCAACTGTATCTGTGACGCCACCCAGCAGCTCATCACCTCCGGTCAAACCATCGACGGTATCAGTGACCGTACCAATGACTCCATCAGTGCCAGACAACAGGCCATCTTCTCCGCCGGTCAGGCCGTCAACCGTATCCGTAACTGTGCCAATGACACCATCCGTGCCTGAAAGCAGACCATCATCACCGCCCGTGACGCCGTCCAGTGTGCCAGTAACCGTGCCAACAACACCATCAGTGCCGGATAACAATCCTCCGTCTTCACCACCGATGACTGGTAAGCCACTGGTATCGAGTAAGCCTGCCAGGTCAAACAGTTCGCCTTCACCGGATTCACTTACCGATAGAATACCGCCGGTGTCGATCACTAGCTGACCCACGCCTTCAACGGTGCCACCTGCACTCGCAAGCACAGCATTATTCTCGTCTTGCAGATCATTACCCAGCACAACAACAGCTGTACCGGCTTCGGTCAGAATATTATTTGCAAGTGGGCCCACAATTAAAGCCTCACCCACAACTTGCGTAGTGCCACCAATATTGGTGACTAGTGGTCTGACCACGGCAGTCAGTTCGGTAGTCAGACCGCTGATGACACCATCATCCTGTGTGAAAGTCACAGTCAACACGTCACCTGTTTCGGTCACAACGCCACCCAGTGAGTCTACCGTGCCGCCCAACTCAGTAAGCAGGCCTGTTGATTCATCAACCTGGGCAAATAAAGGCAAGGTATTGAGGCTTTCAATTGTAGTTCCGGTTGAAGAGACTGCTTCACCCGTCTCGGAAACCGCACCTGAAACACCGGCCAGTGTCGTGCCAATGGCGTTATCGT
>CAYMEE010000061.1:0-9662 GCA_964389455.1 uncultured Methylophaga sp.
GAAAAGTGGTATCAGTGCTTTAACTTTGTATCGATGGTGGCAGTGAAATGACCGAATACCAGCCCTTATTCGAGATGCTGGACAATGCCGGTTTCAGCGAATGGCGCGAACAGTTGCAAAAGCAGATTACCTCGCAGTTGTCACTGACTCGCCATGGCAAGATGCCCATGTGGCAGCAAGCGCTTGATGATTTACCCGCCATCAGACCCAGTCAGCTTGAACTGAAAGCGCAGGTCGCTATCGGCTCGGCTGCCGATCTTGACGAAGTTGATCGTCATGCTTTTATTGAGCTTATCAAACAATTCCATCCCTGGCGTAAGGGGCCTTATCAGCTATTTGATGTTCACCTTGATACCGAGTGGCGCTCTGACTGGAAATGGGATCGGGTTCTGCCGCATTTAAGCCCGCTGAAAGGGCGCCGTGTGCTGGATGTCGGCGGTGGTAATGGCTATCACGGCTGGCGCATGCTGGGAGAAGATGCCAGCTTCGTCTTAGGCATTGATCCGACACTGGTCTTTACCATGCAGTATCAGCTGATGAATCACTTTATCGGCAGTGACAGGCATTTTGTGGTGCCTATCGGCATTGAGCATATGCCGCATAATCTGGGCTGGTTCGATACCGTGTTTTCAATGGGGGTGTTGTATCACCGCAAATCGCCATTGAGTCACCTGCTGGAGCTGCGCTCCTGTCTCAAACCTGGCGGTGAGCTGGTGCTGGAGACACTGATTATCGAGGATGTCCCGGGCATGACACTGATGCCGGAAGAACGTTATGCAAAGATGCGTAACGTCTGGTTTATCCCTTCAGTGGAGACTATGCTGCTGTGGTTGCGACGTTGCGGTTTTAAAAATGCACGATGTGTAGATATTGATGTCACATCAATGGATGAGCAGCGACGTACTGAATGGATGACTTTTGAGTCTCTGGCCGATTTTCTGGATCCTGAGGATCGTAGTAAAACCATCGAAGGTTACCCGGCTCCGGTAAGGGGGGTCTTTATTGCCGATGCGCCAAAATAATTAGAGCGCGGTCGCCGCCGGGGTGATCGAAATCCACTGACCACTGCTGTTTTTGCAGGCGTCCAGGGATTTCACCTCAGTGACATTATCTTTGGTAATAGACAGATCGTAAGCCAGACAAGGGTAGTGGCCATAGGAGTAGGTGTGGTCTATGTTGATTTCATAGGCGTTACCAGTCTCATGATTGACCCAGTAATGCCGTGAACCGATAGCTTCGGTCGACAGGGCTTTTTGCGTCTGTTCGAGATCAGTGGCAGTCATTGAAGTATCAGTTTCAATACCGGCCTCGACGCCTGCGAGCAGATCCAGTGAAGCTTCGGTGCTTGTAATGATGCCAAATGAAGCTATCGAGGCAATGCCTATTCTGAGTAGCCTGTTAAACAACATAAATTCCATGATAGGAGTATCAGCTAGCTATTTAAATACGCCAGTCAATTTCGTGGATGAGCAAAACGTCCCGTAAAAGCAGGAGGTTTTTCCTCAAATCGACCAAGTATAACCCTGAGTTAGCTGCTTTTCCAATGACTTGCCGCAGCGTCTGAAACCAATTTCACAGCATTCACCTCTACAAAAAATTGGGCTGAACTTAGATTAGGTTTACCAAAAATATCTCCGATGCAGCAGCAATCACAGCTAATCTGGGATGATAGACAAAGTTGTACGCAAGAGGTTCTTCTTAACTAACAGAATAGAATTCAGCGATCGCTCGGCTGGTTGGCTTCTTGATAATGCGTAATGAACTCTTCAAACAGATAGGCCACATCTTCATGTAGTTGATCGATATCGCTGATGTCTTTGGCATAGCGGCCCCAGACAAAAGCATCTTTGCTGTAAAGCTCGCCATTGGCACAGTAAGAGACCATTCTGCTGAAGTCGAGGTAAAGCAAGTAGCGGCCAGCATGTTTTTCGATTCTGAGAAATAGCTGTGCATCCTCCCGCCAACTGAGTTCTATTGGGGTATCTGCGAGCACCTCGCTTACCAATGCCTGCAAAGCGGTCTGATCGATTTCATCGGGTTCGATCGTATAGACCAGCGCCAATTGCTGAGGATGATTAATTTCCAGACCGCTCGCGGACTCTGCCATAAGATTTAGCGGCAAGAGTAAGACAAGTGATAGACATAAAAGAATAACGCTGCGAGACATTATCGATGGCCTGACTGATTGTTGAAACTGCCCTGCAATGTAGCAGAAACAGACACGCTGAGAAACTCGACGGCGGTTCAAATACTCATATTTGTAGGGTGTCAACGTTGATTGAGAATTCAGCCAAGAGCTTGTTTGCTTTTGTGAAGCACCGTTCCAATTAGCTGAATCTATCTTGCAATTTGATCGAGGAGGAAAAAATGGACGATAAATCCGCTTACAAGCAAAAAATTCAGAGCCAGATTAATCAATGGAATGCTGAAATCGACAAACTAAAAGCCAAAGCTGACTCAGCGAGCGCCGATGCTCAACTTGAGTACAACCAACAAATCAGAGAGATACGAGACAGACAGGGCGCAGTAGAGCAAAAGCTAAACGAGTTGGAGGAAGCCGGTGAGGGCGCCTGGGAAGATATCAAAACGGGGCTGAACGAAGCTATGGACGCCTTGGATGACTCACTGAAATCGGCGTCAGCTCATTTTAAATAAATGTTCAACCTCAAAGAGAGCGTGTTGCCGACCCGTAAAACTGGAGTGCTGAAAAAGAAAAAGCCCCGAACAACAGGTGTTCAGGGCTTATATCTGGCGGAGGGACAGGGATTCGAACCCTGGATGGTCGTTAAACCATGCCGGTTTTCAAGACCGGTGCATTCAACCGCTCTGCCATCCCTCCGAAGATGCGAAATTATACAGATAATACCCGTCAGCACAACCGCTAAAGCGAAATTAATTGAAGGGAGTTTGAATCCTATTGCCATTTAGAACTTATCGGGTAGGATGTTGTCATTCGCAATAGACAATTTCATCAACACCATACGGAGACACTCTGATGAATTATGATGCTCAATCGACCGTTGCCCGTTCGCAACAGTCAGTACTTGAGACCAACAAGCTACTGAGAAACACCTATAGCTTACTTGCCATGACACTGGTGTTCAGTGCCATGACTGCAGGTCTTTCCATGGCACTGAATCTGCCACATCCGGGCATCCTGTTAACCCTGATTGGTTATTTTGGCCTTTTGTTCCTGACAGCCAAACTACGTAACAGTGTCTGGGGCCTGGCTTCAGTCTTCGCTCTGACCGGTTTTATGGGCTTCACGCTGGGGCCAATCGTCAACATGTATCTAGGCCTGCCAAACGGTAGCCAAATCGTGATGCAGGCATTGGGCGGTACCGGCATTATCTTCTTTGCCTTGTCAGCGTATGCAGTAAAAAGTCAGAAAGACTTCAGCTTCATGGGCGGCTTCCTGTTTGTCGGTATCCTGGTCGCTTTCTTGGCAGGTCTTGCGGCGATCTTCTTTGAGATGCCAGGGCTCTCACTGGCCGTTTCTGCCATGTTCGTACTGTTAATGGCCGGTTTGATTCTGTATGAAACCAGTCAGATTGTTAATGGTGGTGAAACCAACTACATCATGGCGACAGTCACGCTGTATGTTTCTATTTACAACTTGTTTACCAGCCTGCTGCATCTTCTGGGCGCTTTTTCAGGCGATGATTAAATGCCTCAGTGAACTGAGCGTTTAATTTGTTTTCTAATAAACCCCGCCCTGCGGGGTTTATTTTTACGAGACGACCATGCAGAAAAATCTGGCAAACTGGGACCGGCTTTTACGGATTATCATCGGCACGGCTATAATAGTGACAGCCTTGTATTATCAGAGTTGGTGGGCATTACTCGGACTGGCTCTGATTTTGAATGGAGTCACTGGCCGTTGTGGTGGTTATGCCTTGCTTGGCGTCTCGACCATCAAAAGCTGTGACACTAACGCCGGCAACAGCAAGCCGGAATGACGGATATTGAAATGAGCGAATTACCGACACAATTGGTTGACCGCTTCGGACGCAAAGTCACATACGTACGTATGTCGATTACCGACCGATGTGACTTTCGTTGTGTCTATTGTATGGACGAGGAAATGACGTTCATGCCGCGCGAGAAACTGCTGACGCTGGAAGAAATTGTGTTTCTGCTCAAAGCCTTTTGTGAGCTGGGAGTAGAAAAGGTTCGCATCACAGGTGGCGAGCCACTGGTGCGGCGTAATGTCGACTGGCTTTTTGACCAGATTGGGCAGCTGAAGCAGAACACCTCTCTCAAAGAGCTGACACTGACGACCAATGGCTCTCAGTTACCCAAGCATGCCGAAGCGCTGGTCAAAGCCGGAGTGGATCGCATCAACATCAGCCTGGATTCTCTGGACCCTGAGCGGTTTAAATCCCTGACCCGCACCGGTGAGCTGGAACAGGTCATGAAAGGCATCGAGGCGGCCAGACAGGCCGGTTTCAAACGCATCAAACTCAATGCCGTCATCATGAAAGGTCGCAATGAAGATGAAATCATCGACCTGGCCGAATTTGCTATTAACAATGGCATGGATATCTCGTATATCGAAGAGATGCCACTTGGGCAGGTGGATCACCATCGCGGTGAGAGTTACTGTTCCAGCGACGAGGTGCTGGAAAAGCTGCAGACACGCTTTGACCTTCAGCCCAGCATTGCCACGACCGGCGGCCCGTCACGCTACTACCAGCTGGCTGGCAGCGATAGCCGTATTGGCTTTATTTCACCCCACAGTCATAACTTCTGCAGTAGCTGTAACCGGGTGCGCGTCACCACTGAGGGGCGGCTTCTATTGTGCCTGGGGCAGGAACATTCCATGGACCTGCGCGATATTATCCGCCGTCACCCGGGTGATATGGATAAGCTCAAGCAAGCGATTGTGAAGTCAATGGATATCAAACCGGAAGGCCATGATTTTGATATCGAAGCCAAACCGGTGATTTTCCGCCATATGAGTGTCACAGGTGGCTGAATACCGTCCGCAGATGAGCAACGCCGGTATTCATCGTCTGCATACCACGACCGTGGTCGATGAAAACGGTGAAAGCCGCGAAGTGTCTCTGACCGGCGAACGTCCCCTGACTATCTATCTCAACACCATCGAAATTGTCACTCTGATGACCCTGGGTGCCCAGCCGGAATTGTTGACGCTGGGCTATCTGCGCAATCAGGGGCTGGTCGACAAGCTGGAAGATATTGAATCGATTCAGGTGGACTGGGATGTGGAAGCCGTGGCCGTCACCACACGCATTGCCAAAGACAATATCGAGGCGTTAACTTCTCGTCGTACGGTGACCAGTGGCTGTGGTCAGGGCACGATGTTCGGACATGTGATGGATTCGTTGTCAGAACTGAAACTGACATGCCCGTCATTCAGCGCGGACTCGATTTATGCGGTGCTCAAGGCGCTGACTGAATACAACGAGATGTACAAGCAGGCAGGGGCGGTGCATGGCTGCGCATTGTGTGATGGTACTGATATTCTGATGTTTGTTGAGGATGTCGGCAGGCACAATGCGGTGGATGCCATCTCCGGCTGGATGTGGCTGAACGGCATTAAAGGTCATGACAAGGTGTTTTACACCACTGGCCGGTTGACATCGGAGATGGTGATTAAAGTCGCCCAGATGCAGGTGCCATTGTTACTTTCTCGCTCTGGCGTGACCGAGATGGGCCTGAAACTGGCGCAGCAGATCGGTATCGGTATGGTCGCTCGTGCCAAGGGTAAGCACTTTCTGGTCTATAACGGTATTGAAGCTTTCAGTCAGTCTGAAACCGTCAGCTAAATCTCACTGTCGTCCAGTTTTTCCAGCTGCTTGGCTTGATCCCAGAAAGCATCGAGCGCTTCCAGACTGAAATCGCCAAATCCTTTATTGGCTGCCGTGACGCTGGTTTCGACAAAATTAAATCGCCGGTAAAACTTCTGATTGGTGCCTTGAAGCGCATCCACAGGGTCTATGTCTAAGTGTCTGGCGAGATTGCAGCAGGCAAACAGCACATCACCGAGTTCATCGCTTAAACGGTGTTTATCCGACTCGTCAGCAATTTCTTCGCCCAGCTCATCCAGTTCTTCATGAATTTTAGCAATGACGCCCTGAATATCCGGCCAGTCAAAACCGACTTCAGCGGCTTTTTTCTGCATCGCGACTGCATAACGCAGGGCATCCTGATGCTTATCAAGCTGATTGAGCAGAAAATCCTGGCTGGCCATCTTTAATCCTGACGGGTGAAGCGAATGATATTACGGCGGTCACGTTTGCTGGGGCGGCCTTTTTGCTGGCGAAAGCCAAGTGGCTCGTTTTTGATTTGTTCACGCAGCAGCTCACGTTTTTCGCGGCTGTCTTCTGTTTCCTGATAGAGTTCCTGCGCTTCTGTCGCGGGGCGTCGTTGCAGGTTGAGCCCCTGCACAACAATATCGAACTCATAGGGTGGTTTGGAGATGGTCAGCTTGTCATCTACCCGCACTGTACGGCTGGGTTTGACCCGCTGACCATTGATATGGACTTTACCGCCGCTGATGGCCTCAACGGCGAGGCTGCGGGTTTTGTAAAACCGCGCAGCCCACAACCATTTGTCTAAACGTTGTGATTCAGATCGGTCGTTCTGATCCGCCATTAAGCCTTACCTTGGAGTTGCAGTAATATCGATTCATTTTCCAGAGTCGATGTATCCTGCGTGATTTCCTCTCCTTTGGCAATGGCGCGAAGCAGACGGCGCATAATCTTGCCCGAACGGGTCTTGGGCAGATTATCCGAATAACGAATGTCATCCGGCTTGGCGATAGGGCCAATCTGTTCACCCACCCAATTACGAAGCTCCTGGGTCAATTTCTCATCTACACCGCCTTCAGGACGGCTGCCTTTGAGCACCACATAGGCAAACACGGCTTCGCCTTTGACATCATGCGGCCGGCCGACCACAGCCGCTTCTGCCACCAGTTCATGGGCAACCAGCGCAGATTCAATTTCCATGGTGCCAAGACGGTGACCGGAGACGTTCAATACGTCATCAATTCGGCCCATGATCCAGAAGAAACCATCTTCATCACGGCGAGCACTGTCACCAGCCAGATAATATTTCCCGCCGAAATACGGCCAGTAGGTGTCTTTGTAGCGTTGGTCATCGCCCCAGATGGTCTGAATCATCGACGGCCAGGGTTTACGGATAACCAGATAGCCACCTTGATTCGCCCTGGTGATCTCTTCACCATCGTCATTAACAATAGCGGCATCGATGCCGGGCAGGGCACGGGTACAGGAACCAGGCTTGGCATGGGTGACACCGGGCACCGGCGCAATCATGTGAGCACCGGTTTCAGTCTGCCACCAGGTATCCACAATCGGGCAGCGGCCCTGACCAATCACATTGAAATACCACATCCAGGCTTCCGGATTGATTGGCTCACCAACCGTACCCAGCAGACGCAGTTTGGACAGGTCATAGCTGTTGGGCAGTTCATCACCGACTTTCATCAGAGCGCGAATCGCGGTGGGTGCAGTATAGAAAATGGTGACACCATGACGGGCACAGACATCCCAGAAGCGACCGGCATCCGGCACGGTAGGCACACCTTCATAAATGACCTGAGTCGCACCAGTCGCCAGTGGACCATAGGCAACATAGGTGTGACCGGTGATCCAGCCGACATCGGCCGTACACCAGAACACATCAGAATCCTGAATATCAAATACCCAGCGCATGGTAGTAATAGCGTTAAGCAGGTAGCCGGCGCAGCCATGCTGGATGCCTTTAGGCTTACCGGTAGAACCGGAGGTATAGAGCAGGAACAGCGGATCGGCCGCATCCATCCATTCCGGTTCACAGTCTTCAGACTGGCCTTCGGTGGCATCATGCCACCAGATATCACGGCCGTCTTTCATCTCTACACCCTGGTTGCAGCGTTGATAGACGATCACTGTTTTCACGGTGTCACAGCCACTATCCAGCGCCTGATCCGTCGTTTGTTTGAGTGGCACCACTTTGCCACCCCGATTACCGCCATCCGCAGTAATAACGACTGTGGCGCCAGTATCTTCAATCCGGTCTTTTAGCGATGAAGCAGAGAAGCCACCAAAGACCACCGAGTGAATCGCACCAATGCGGGCACAGGCCTGCATTGCGATCACGGCTTCGGTAATCATCGGCATATAGATAATGACCCGGTCACCTTTGTTAACACCCTGGTCTTTCAGCGCGTTAGCAAAGACGCACACTTTCTTGTGCAATTCGCGATAGCTGATGTGCTCAACATCGCCTTTTTCACCTTCAAATATGATGGCCGTTTTGTCTGCATTCTTTTCCAGCTGGCGATCAAGGCAGTTGTAGGAGACATTCAGTTTGCCGTCCGGGAACCAGCGATAATGTGGTGCATTGCTGCTATCCAGCGTTGTTGTGAAGGGTTGTTTCCAGTCGATCAGTTCACGCGCCAGATCGGCCCAGAAGCCTTCATGATCATTTTTTGCTTTGCTGTAAAGTGCTTCCAGGTCATCAGCGTGCAGCGCAGCGCTTTTAACAAACGCTTCACTGGGCGGAAACTGACGATCTTCATGCAGGTTGGATTCGATATTTTCTTGAGCCATGTAAAGACACCTTTATGGTTGTTCTCTTGTCCAAGGTAACACTTTACCCCTGAACAGAATGCCTGTTAAGCAGACATAAAAAACTCTCCCGAAAGCAGGGCTTAGGGGAGAGTTTTTACCAAGACGGATTCTAGAAGAAGCCGAGCGGGCTGGTGCTGTAGCTGACCAGCAGGTTTTTGGTTTGCTGATAGTGCTCAAGCACCATTTTGTGGGTTTCACGACCGACACCTGACTTCTTGTAACCGCCAAAGGCAGCGTGAGCAGGGTAGGCATGATAGCAGTTGGTCCATACACGACCGGCCTGAATGCCACGACCCATGCGGTAAGCCAGGTTCATATCACGGGTCCAGACACCGGCACCCAAACCGAACTCGGTATCGTTGGCGATTTCCAGCGCTTCAGCTTCATCTTTAAAGGTGGTGACGGACACAACCGGGCCAAAGATTTCTTCCTGGAAGATCCGCATTTTGTTGTGGCCTTTCATCAGCGTAGGCTGAATGTAATAACCGCTGTCGAATTCAGCACCCAGCTGTTCAACAGCACCACCCATCAGTACTTCGGCCCCTTCCTTCTTACCGATATCGACATATTCCATGATCTTGTCGAACTGCATTTGTGATGCCTGAGCACCGACCTGAACGTCAGTATCCAGTGGATTACCACGCTTGATCAGTTTGGCGCGTTCAATGACCTTTTCGATGAACTGGTCATAAATGCTTTCCTGAATCAGGGCGCGTGAAGGGCAGGTGCAGACTTCACCCTGATTGAAGAAGGCCAGAACCATACCTTCAGCCGCTTTATTAATGAAATCTTCTTCTTGCTGCATGATGTCTTCGAAGAAGATGTTGGGTGATTTACCGCCCAGCTCTGTGGTAGATGGAATAATGTTTTCCGCCGCACGGGACATGATGTGCGAGCCGACCGGTGTTGAACCGGTAAAGGCAATCTTGGCGATGCGTTTGCTCGAAGCCAGGGCTTCACCAGCAACGCGGCCCATACCATTAACGATGTTGAGAACACCCGGTGGCAGCAGATCACCGATGACTTCCATCAGCTTGAGGATAGATACCGGGGTAG
>CAYMEE010000062.1:0-2500 GCA_964389455.1 uncultured Methylophaga sp.
GCCGTTGATGACAAGGTGGGTTTTAGTTGCTGTTAAGCGCTGGTTTTGTTAATATTCTGTGCTTTCTGGAAAGTCACTCATAGCACTGGTGTGAGGATATGGCTTTTGACAGAGCGGGGCTGGCAACACCCGCGAAACAATGTTTGTATATTCCGGGCCCCTATAAGGGGTTTTTGTTTTTCTGGAGATTTGATTTTGTCTCCGGAGCTAAAGAGACAACTATGGCGATCACCGATCAGGTTGAACAATTGATAGAGGCATCGATAGAGACTCTCGGTTACGAGTTGGTCGGTGTCGAGTACATCCAGGGCGGTCCGGATCCCATTCTGCGTATTTACATCGATGCCGAACAGGGCATCAGCATAGAAGACTGTGAGCGTGTCAGCCACCAGGTGAGTGGGATACTGGATGTTGAGGAGCCGATTCGTTCGGCCTATCTGCTGGAAGTCTCCTCTCCCGGTTTTGACAGGCCATTGTTCAAGGCACGGGATTTTGAACGGTTCGCCGGCGTTGAAGCAAAAATCACGATGAAACTGCCAGTCAATGGCAGACGTAATTTCAGAGGTGTGCTTCAGGGATTTGAAAACGGTGAAATATTGATTGAAGTGGATGGCGAAGTCTACGCATTGCCACTGGCAAAGTTGGGCAAAGCAAGACTCGTTGCCTGAAAAAAGCGTATTATTGTCGGTTAATAAAAGAAAACTGAGTTGGATTAGTTTGCTGCGAAATCCACTGGGGGCGTGATGAATAACAAAGAAATCTTATTGGTGGTCGATGCCATGTCCAACGAAAAGGGCGTGGGCAAGGAAGTCATTTTTCAGGCTATTGAAGCCGCGTTGGCGATGGCGACCCGCAAACGTTATGAGATGGCGCTGGATGCGGCTGTCAAAATTGATCGCGTCACCGGCAACTATGAGACTTTCCGTCAGTGGTTAATCGTAGAAGACGATGAAGAGCTGGAATCAGAAGAAACCCAGATCACGCTGACAGAAGCCAAGAAAAAAGACCCGGAAGCGGAAGTGGGCGGCTATATTCAGGAACCGATGGAATCGGTTGAGTTCGGTCGTATCGCAGCACAAACCGCCAAACAGGTTATTGTTCAGAAAGTCCGTGAAGCCGAGCGTGCACAGGTCGTTGACCAGTATCGCGAAAAAGTTGGCCAGATGATTCACGGCACCGTGAAGCGGGTTGACCGCGGCAACGTGACACTGGATTTAGGCGGCAATGCTGAAGCGTTCCTGCCACGCGAAGAGATGATTCCGCGGGAAAGCTTCCGTGCCGGTGACCGTATCCGTGGTTATCTAAAAGAAATTCGCCCGGAAGGCCGTGGCCCACAATTAATTGTCAGCCGCGTTGCACCGCAACTCTTGATTGAATTGTTTACATTAGAAGTACCGGAAATCAGCGACGGCATGATCGAAATCAAAGGCGCTGCCCGTGACCCAGGCCTGCGTGCCAAGATTGCGGTAGAAGCGAAAGAATCACGTATTGATCCTGTCGGTGCCTGTGTCGGCATGCGCGGTTCACGGGTTCAGGCTGTGACCAACGAACTGGCTGGTGAACGCGTCGACATCATTCTCTGGGACGAAGATCCGGCCCGTTTCGCCATCAACGCCATGGCGCCAGCAGAAGTGCTGTCGATTGTTGTTGATGAAGACGCACACAGCATGGATATCGCGGTAGAGGACGGGCAACTGTCTCAAGCCATCGGCCGCAGCGGTCAGAACGTCAGGCTCGCCAGCCAGCTGACCGGCTGGGAACTGAACGTCATGTCAGCTTCAGAAGCGGATCAGAAAGCAGAGAGCGAAATCGGCGAATTGATTCAGGCCTTCATGACTGATCTGGATGTGGATGAAGATGTCGCGCTGATCCTGGCGCAGGAAGGCTTCTCCTCTCTGGAAGAAGTGGCCTACGTGCCGGAGCAGGAAATGCTCGACATCGAGGAGTTTGACGAGGATATCGTTGCTGAACTGCGTTCAAGAGCACGTGATGTATTGTTGACCCGTGCGATTGCCAGCGAAGAGCAACTGGAATCAGCAGAACCGTCTCAGGAACTGCTGGATATGGATGGTATGACACGCGATCTGGCCATGACACTGGCGAGAAACAAAGTGACCACACTGGACGATTTAGCAGAGCTGGCCGTAGATGAACTGGTCGAAATCGGTGGTATGAACGAAGAGCAAGCTGCAGCATTGATCATGAAAGCCAGAGAGTCATGGTTTGCAGACGAAAATACAGATGCAGGGGAGTAACCAATGAGTGACATGAGGGTTAAGGACCTGGCTGGCACAGTCGGAATTACAGCTGAGCGACTAGTTGAGCAGCTGAACGAAGCGGGGATTAACGTCTCAGAGCCTGATGATCTGATTACTGAAGAGCAAAAACAGACTTTGCTCAAGTTTCTGCAACAGCGCCATGGCAAGGCAGACGACGAAGCCGCGTCAGCACCAAGAAAGATCACTTTGAAGCGTAAATCCGTCAGCGAAATCAAGCTGGG
>CAYMEE010000062.1:2600-9561 GCA_964389455.1 uncultured Methylophaga sp.
AGCGTGCTGCCGAAGAAGAGCAGAAAGCCTTGGAAGCTGAATCCAAAGCGAAAAAGCCTGCTGCTAAAGGCAAGAAGAAAGAAGAAGAGCTGACAGCCTCACAGCTGGCGCACAAAAAGCTGGAAGAAGCTGATGCGAAACGTCGCGCTGCCAATCGCGCCCGTATCGAAGCTGAGAAAGCGCTGGAAGCCAAGCGTAAAGCGCGTGAGGAAGAAGAAGCACTGGAAAAAGCGCGTGAAGAAGCGAAAGCTGCCGCAGCTGAAGCTCAGGCTAAAGAACAGAAAGCCGCCGCACGCAAAACCAAAGATGCTGAAGCCAAGCATGAGCGTGGCAAATCATCCCGCCGTGGTGGACGCCGTGAAGATGATGACTTTGAGCGCAAAGAACTGCACGTCAGCGAAGGTAAAGGCGGTCGCCGTAAGAAGAAAAAAGGTGGCGCAGCAGGCCGCGTTGCGGTAAGAGACCAGGAGCATGGTTTCTCCAAACCGACTGCACCGGTCGTGCGTGAAGTTAACGTGCCTGAGACGATTAACGTTTCTGATCTGGCTCAGCGTATGTCAGTCAAGGCCGGTGAAGTGATTAAAACCCTGATGGGCCTTGGCACCATGGCTACCATTAACCAGGTTCTGGATCAGGACACTGCAGTTATTGTGGTCGAGGAAATGGGCCACGTCGCTAAACCCATTCGTGAGAACGAAGTGGAAGAAGCTTTGCAGGTTTCCGATGAGGATCTGGGTGAGGCAGTAACTCGGGCACCGGTTGTTACCGTTATGGGTCACGTTGACCACGGTAAAACCTCATTACTGGATTACATCCGCCGCACCAAAGTGACATCAGGCGAAGCCGGTGGTATTACCCAGCACATTGGTGCTTATCGGGTAGAAACCAGCCGTGGTGAGATTGCTTTCCTGGATACACCGGGCCATGCTGCCTTTACTGAGATGCGCTCACGTGGTGCCAAAGTCACTGATATCGTTGTTCTGGTTGTTGCCGCCGATGACGGTGTCATGCCGCAAACCATTGAAGCGGTTCAGCACGCTAAAGCGGCGGAGTCGATTGTTATCGTTGCCGTTAACAAAATGGACAAGCCAGAAGCCAATCCGGACCGCGTTAAGCAGGAACTCGCTAACCACGAAGTCATCCCTGAAGACTGGGGTGGTGATGTACAGTTTGTACCGGTGTCGGCACTGACTGGTGAAGGCGTGGAAGATTTGCTGGAAGCCATTTCAATCCAGGCCGAAGTCATGGAGCTGAAAGCCCCTGAAAAAGGTCCTGCTCATGGTACCGTCATTGAAGCGCGTCTGGATAAAGGCCGCGGTACAGTGGTCACCGTACTGGTTCAACAGGGCACGCTGAATAAGGGTGACATCGTTGTTGTTGGTCAGGAGTACGGTCGTGTTCGTGCCATGTTCAACGAAAAAGGCGAGCAGGTTGACATCGCGGGTCCATCTACACCGGTTGAGTTGTTAGGACTGTCTGGTACACCGGCTGCCGGTGATGAACTGCAGGCAGCACCGGATGACAAAACCGCCCGTGAAATTGCTGACTTCCGCCACACCAAGGCGCGTGAGCAGAAAATGGCACAGCAGCAGGCTGCCAAACTGGACGACATGTTCAACAAGATGGAAGAAGGGGATGTTAAAACCCTTAACGTGGTCATCAAAGGTGACGTTCACGGTTCTGTTGAAGCGGTGAGTCAGGGGCTGCAGAAGCTATCTACCGATCAGGTTAAGGTCCGTGTAGTCGGCTCCGGCGTGGGTGGTATCAATGAAACCGATGCTCAGCTGGCTGCCGCATCAGATGCCATTCTGATTGGCTTTAATGTTCGTGCCGATAATGCGGCCCGTAAAGTTATTGCTGAGAAAGGCCTGGATGTTCAGTACTTCAGCATCATCTACGACCTGCTGGACGTAGTGACCAAGGCAATGACCGGCATGCTGGAACCGGTATTCCGTGACGAGATCATTGGTCTTGCCCGGGTGGATGACGTGTTCCGCTCACCGAAATTCGGCGATATCGCTGGCTGTCTTGTGCTGGAAGGTACCGTCAAACGTAATAATCCGATTCGTGTGCTGCGTGATAACGTGGTGATTTACGAAGGTGAACTGGAATCACTGCGTCGCTTCAAGGATGACGTTGATGAAGTTAATGCCGGTGTCGAATGTGGTATCGGTGTGAAGAACTACAAAGACGTTAAACCGGGCGACCAGATTGAGGTTTACGAACGGGTTGAAGTGAAACCGACACTATAATGGCTAGAGAATACAGTCGTACAAGTCGTTTTGGTGAAGTAATCATGCGGGAACTCGCGCTGATGATTCAGCGCGAGATCTCGGATCCACGGGTTGGTATGGCCACCGTGTCGCATGTAGATGTCACCGCCGATCTCAAATACGCCAAGGTCTATGTGACCCGCCTTAACGGTTTTGAGTCCGAACAGGATGCAGCCGAATGTATCAAGGGACTCAACAGTGCCGCCGGCTATCTGCGCAGAGGGCTTGCTGGTCGCGTGCAATTACGTAATATCCCTGAACTGCAGTTTGTCTACGACAAGAGCCTGGAAAACGGCTTCAGAATGGATGAACTGATTGCCAAAGCCAACGCCTCCAATCGTCAGGAAGACGACTGATTATTTAATACCAGCATGGCAAGAAGACACAAAAAAGGCCGCGATATTACCGGTATCGTGGTGGTAGACAAACCCAGCGGTCACAGTTCCAATCATGTTCTGCAACAGGTTAAGCGCCTGTTTGATGCCAGAAAGGCGGGTCACACCGGCAGTCTGGATCCACTGGCGAGCGGTGTTTTGCCGATTTGTCTGGGCGAGGCGACTAAATTGTCAGGTTATCTGCTTGATGCGGATAAGGAATATGCCGTCACCTGTAAACTCGGCATCACTACTGATAGTGGCGATGCTGACGGTGAAGTCATTGATGAAAAGCCGGTGCCCGAGTTTGATGAGGTGCAACTGCAGCAGATTCTGGACAGCTTTATAGGAGAGCTGGATCAGGTTCCGCCCATGTTCTCGGCCTTGAAATACCAGGGGCAACCACTATACAAGCTGGCGCGGCAGGGCAAGGAAGTCGAACGCAAAGCGCGTCGTATCACTATCTATGCGATTGAGTTACTGGATTGCAGCCAGGACAGCTTTACCTTGTCGGTGCGTTGCAGCAAAGGCACCTATATCCGCACTTTGGTTGAAGACATCAGTCACAAGCTGGGTACGGGGGGCCATGTCACCATGCTGCGCCGAACCAAGGTGGCAGGTTATGGTCTGAGTGATGCCGTCAGCCTCGAACAACTGGCAGAAAGCCGGGAAGCAGGCGAACTGGAAGCGCTGGATGAACAACTGGAAGCGGCTGAAAATGCATTGCCAGACTGGCCGGTGATCAATCTTGATGAAGCTGCCAGTAAAACCCTGAGCTTTGGTCAATCGATCCAGGTCGAGCAGGATTATCAATGCGCAAATGTGCGGCTGTTTGATCAGGATGAAAAATTTATGGGCTTGGGCGAAATGTCGCCAGATGGAGTAGTCAAGCCAAAACGTTTATTTGTCGCTGCGGTTTAACGACGTTCTCCTTGTTTAGCAATGAGAAAGTCGGTAAAATTCGCAGCTCTTGAAGGGTTGGCTGTTCTGGTTGAGATCGGCTGGAACAGTTCAGAATTTAACTGCAAGCCATAAGGCTGCAAAAAGTTGGAGTATTCAATGTCAATTTCCGCACAGCAAAAGAAAGAAATCATCAGCAAACACGCACGCACCGAAGGTGACACAGGTTCTGCTGAAGTCCAGGTTGCCCTGCTGACTGCACGTATCAACAATCTGTCAGAGCACTTTAGATCAAATGCTCATGATCACCATTCACGTCAGGGTCTGCTGAAAATGGTCAGCAGCCGTCGTAAGATGCTCGATTACCTCAGAAAAACCGATATCGAACGTTACCGTGCCCTGATCGCTGAATTAGGTCTGCGTCGCTAAGTTGAGTCTGGTGACCGATTATATTCAACGAACCTCGCCCGCCCAAATCAGGCCGGGGTTGATGATATAAGATATGCCCCTGAAGCTGTTGCAGTTTCAGGGGCATATTCGTTTATTAGTTTGTCAGTTTTAATCAGTGCCGGAACAGGTCCGGGGCTGAGAATGAAGAAGATAAGGAAAAAAGAGTGAACTCAGTAAAGAAGACAGTTCAATTCGGTGAGCACCAGCTAAGCCTGGAAACCGGAAAAATTGCCCGTCAGGCAGGCGGTGCCGTCATTGCCAGCCTTGGTGAAACCTCCGTACTGGTAACTGTGGTCGGTAAGAAAGATGTCTCTCCCGGCCAGGATTTTTTTCCTTTAACCGTTAACTATCAGGAACGGACCTACGCTGCTGGTAAAATCCCGGGTGGCTTTTTCAAACGTGAAGGTCGTCCCAGTGAAAAAGAAACACTCACCTCACGCCTGATTGACCGCCCATTACGTCCGCTTTTCCCTAAAGGCTTCCTTAACGAAGTTCAGGTTATCGCGACAGTCGTCGCGCTGGACCCCGAAATCGATCCTGATATTCCTGCGATGATTGGTGCCTCTGCGGCACTGGCTATCTCCGGTATTCCTTTCAACGGTCCGCTGGGTGCAGCCCGCGTCGGTTATGTTGACGGTCAGTATGTACTCAACCCGGGCAAAGCCCAACTCGAAAACAGCGCACTGGACCTGGTGGTTGCCGGTACCGAAAGTGCCGTTCTGATGGTGGAATCAGAAGCCTCAGAACTGCCGGAAGAAGTGATGCTGGGTTCAGTCATGTTCGGTCACCAGCAAATGCAGACTGCGATCAACCTGGTTAAAGAACTGCAGGCCGAAGCTGGCAAACCCGCATGGGACTGGACCGCGCCTGAGAAAGACGAAACACTTTATAACACGGTTAAGGCACAGGCTTACGAAGGCATTAAAGAAGCCTATGCTATCAGTGACAAACTGGCGCGTCTGGATCAACTGAGCAACGTACGCAGTGCAGCCGTTGAAGCGCTGGTTAATGAAGAATCCGAACTGACTGAAGACCAGGTCAAGAGCGTCTTCTCCAAATTGGAAAAAGAACTGGTTCGCGGCAAGATCATTGCCGGTGACCCACGTATCGATGGCCGTGACACCAGCAGTGTCCGTCCTATCTTTGTTGAAACCACTTTGCTGCCACGTGTTCACGGCTCAGCCCTGTTCACCCGTGGTGAAACCCAGGCCATGGTCGTTGCCACACTGGGCGCCGAGCGTGATGCTCAGATGATTGATGCGGTCGAAGGTGAATACCGTGACCGTTTCATGCTGCACTACAACTTCCCGCCATACTGTGTCGGTGAAACCGGTTTTGTCGGTTCACCTAAACGCCGTGAGATCGGCCACGGTAAACTGGCCAAGCGGGGTATTGCTGCAGTCATGCCTTCAGCTGAAGAGTTTCCGTATGTCGTCCGTGTGGTCTCTGAAATCACTGAATCAAACGGTTCAAGTTCGATGGCTTCTGTCTGTGGCACCAGTCTGGCACTGATGGATGCCGGTGTGCCGATTAAAGCCCCGGTTGCCGGTATTGCCATGGGGCTGATCAAAGAGACTGATGGTTACGCCGTTCTGACCGATATCCTCGGTGACGAGGATCATCTGGGTGATATGGACTTTAAAGTCGCCGGTACCGAAAAAGGTGTCACTGCACTGCAGATGGATATCAAGATTGAAGGTATCAATGAAGAAATTATGCGTACTGCACTGGCTCAGGCCCGTGATGGTCGCCTGCATATCCTAGATAAAATGAATGCAGTTATCTCTACTCACCGTACCGAGATGTCCAAATTTGCACCGCGCATCATTACCGTTAAGATCAACGCAGAGAAAATCCGCGATGTCATTGGTAAAGGTGGTGCAACAATTCGTGCTATCACCGAAGAAACGGGTGCCACTATCGATATTCAGGATGATGGTACTGTGATGATTTTCTCTGCAGATTATGATGCCGGCCAGTCTGCACTGCGTCGTATTGAAGACATCACTGCAGAAGTGGAAGTCGGCAAGATTTACGAAGGCCGCGTTGCTAAATTGATGGACTTCGGTGCCTTTGTCACCATTCTGCCTGGTAAAGACGGTCTGGTTCACATCTCACAAATCTCTGATGAGCGTGTTGAGAATGTCGGCGACAAATTGTCAGAAGGCGATATGATCAAAGTCAAAGTACTGGAAGTCGATCGTCAGGGTCGAATCCGTCTGAGCATGAAAGCGGTTAATGAGACTGCTGAAGACTGATTGATTCGCTCAAAGCGCGAGCTAAAAGCCCCGGTTCTCTAACCGGGGCTTTTTTTTGTCTACGAAAAGTACCTGCAACCTAACAATCTGCTACCCACTAATTTCCTTATAAAGTTCCGGTTATTCGCTGTGAAAGTGTGAAGTCCATCACAAAACAAAAAAACTGTTAGTAAAAAACTTAAGATTTCGTTATCATCGCCGTTAAAGGTATCGAATATTGCGAATATTCGTATTAATGGAGTAAGCAATCCTTTATGGAGGGTGGAGAGATGAAAAAAACGAAATTAGCTCAAATAATAACATTAGGTTTAGTTTTATCTGTAACGGTTGGTTGTAGCGGAAGCAGCAGCAAGTCAGTTAAAAGCTCAAGTGGCAGTGATATGGTCGACGGCGGCGGTGGCGGTGACACCGGCGGCAGTGGCGGTGATGGAACCACTGCTGCAGGTGTTGAAACACTGGTCGATGATGGTGGTGGTATCGTATCCAGCACCGGTGAGACGGTTACTTTGCTTGGCGGTACGGTAAGTCAATTGAGCCTCCTGGGCACGGATGAAGTGACTGATGGCGCAGGCGATATAATCAGCAATACCGGCGAGGCTGTCACCAAGCTGGGCGACGGCCTGAGTGATGGTCTCGGCTCACTGAGTGAGAACGATAACGCCATTGGCACGACACTGGCCGGTGTTTCAGGTGCGGTTTCCGAGAC
>CAYMEE010000063.1:0-8614 GCA_964389455.1 uncultured Methylophaga sp.
GCTTTTGCGCCCGGTAATAAAACGGCACCGATAATGATATCCGCTGTTTTTGCTGCCTGCTCTATCGATTCAGAGGTGGCATAGAGTGTTTTTAGCTGAGGACCAAATTGTTCATCCAACGCCTTCAATCGGGGAATGGCTTTATCCAGAATAGTGACATTGGCTCCCAGCCCCATCGCCATTCTGGCAGCATTAATACCGACCACGCCGCCGCCGATAACTGCGAGATTAGCCGGAGACACACCGGGCACACCACCTATCAGAACCCCCATGCCACCCTGTGTCTTTTCAAGGGCATGGGCCGCCGCCTGAATGGCCATGCGCCCCGCCACTTCACTCATTGGTGCCAGTAAAGGCAGGCCACCATTGTTGTCGGTCACGGTTTCATAGGCAATGCATTTTGCACCGGATGCCACAAGGTCCCTGGTTTGTTCAGCATCCGGTGCCAGATGCAGATAGGTAAACAAGGTCTGCCCCTCCCGCAACATCTGCCGTTCTTGTTTCAGCGGTTCCTTGACCTTAACTATCAGTTCAGCCCGTTTGAATAGCTCTGAGACGTCATCTACCAACTCAGCCCCGGCCTGACGATAATCCTGGTTGCTGAGGCCGATTTCCGTACCGGCATCTGTCTCAATCAGAACCTGGTGACCGGCTTTGCTCAACTCTCGGACACCTGCCGGTGTCAAACCAACCCGGTACTCGTGGTTTTTTATTTCCCTGGGTACACCGATTAACATCACTATTCTCCGGTTTTATGTTGGTAGAATGAGGCTTATGACTGAACATATAGCACAAACAGCCACTGAAACAAGCAGTGAACTCGACTTTCATTTCGACAACAAGTTTGTCCGTGAATTGCCGGCCGATCCGGAAACAGATAATCATCGGCGTCAGGTCTTGGGTGCCTGCTATTCCTTCGTCAAACCGCGGCAGGTTAAGGCGCCTGAACTGGTTGCCTACTCAAAAGAGATGGCGGCTGAATTGGGCCTGACTGAATCCGAATGTCACAGCGAACAGTTCACCCGTGTTTTTGTCGGTAATGAACTCTTGCCCGGCATGGAGCCACATGCTCAATGCTATGGTGGGCACCAGTTCGGCAACTGGGCGGGACAACTCGGCGATGGTCGTGCCATTAATCTGGGCGAAGTCATCAACGACCAAGGCAAACGCTTTTGCCTGCAGTTGAAAGGGGCCGGGGAAACGCCGTATTCCAGAATGGCCGATGGCCTTGCAGTGATGCGCTCCTCCATCCGTGAATTCCTCTGCAGCGAAGCGATGTATCATCTGGGTATTCCCACTACCCGAGCGCTGAGTATAGTCGCCACCGGCGAAGATGTGACCCGCGATATGTTCTATGACGGTCGCCCCAAGGCAGAACCCGGCGCGGTGGTTTGCCGTGTTGCCCCCTCCTTCCTCCGCCTGGGCAGTTACGAGATCTTCACTTCGCGGGGGGATATCGACACGCTGAAGCAGCTGGTCGATTACACACTGGAAACCGACTTTCCCCATCTGGGTGCCCCCGGAAAAGAAACCTATCTTCAGTGGTTTCGTGAAATCTGTGAGCGTACTGCCGACATGGTGGTGGACTGGATGCGGGTCGGCTTTGTCCACGGTGTTTTCAACACGGACAACACCTCGGTGCTGGGCCTGACTATCGATTACGGTCCTTACGGCTGGATTGATGATTACGATCCCAACTGGACGCCCAATACCACCGATGCCGTCGGTCGCCGTTATCGCTTCGGGGCTCAGCCGCAGATTGCCCAGTGGAATCTGTTACAGATGGCCAATGCCATTTATCCGCTGGTAGATGATGCTGAAGCACTCAGAACCATTCTTAATGAATACGTCACGGTTTATACAGACAAATGGCAGCAGATGCGCGCTGACAAACTGGGGCTGAGTGAATTCAAGGCAGAAGACGAAGAACTCAATCAGGAGCTCAACCGGGTCATGCAGTTTACTGAGACCGATATGACGCTGTTTTATCGTCACCTGGCAGATGTCAGCGTGGATGATATTGATGCCGACGACGACAAACTAATGGCACCGCTAATGATTGCCTTCTATGCACCGGAGAGTCTGAACAAAACGGATAAAAATGATTTTGTCGCCTGGATCCGCCGTTATCTGCAACGCGTCAAAGACGATGGCATTGATGATCAAACACGTAAGGCAAAAATGAACCGGACTAATCCCAAATACGTGCTTCGCAACTACCTGGCACAAATGGCGATTGATAAAGCGGAACAAGGCGACTATTCGCTGGTCGATGAATTACTGGATGTGATGCGCCATCCATACGACGAGCAGCCTCAGTATCAGCAGTATGCGGCTAAACGCCCGGACTGGGCACGTAACCGTCCCGGTTGCTCAATGTTGTCCTGCAGTTCATAACACCTTAAAGGAGCGGTTATGCGATTGATTCAATCTTTCGGTCTGCTGTTATTGTTCACATTCAGTCTGCACTCACAGGCTGAAATATCAGGTGATAAAGATCTCAATATTCAAAAGGTGACCTCAGGGCTCACTGTCCCGTGGGGGATGGCAGTGCTGCCCGAAAACCAGCTGCTTGTCACCCAGCGTGATGAAACGCTCACCCGGATTGACCTAGAGTCAGGTTACAACACCATGATCAGCGGTCTACCGAAAGATATCAGGGTTGAGGGACAAGGCGGTTTATTCGATGTGAGACTGCCCCCGAATCACGCTGAGACAGGCTGGATTTATTTCAGCTATGCAAAAAATGTCGATGGTCAGGGAGCGACAACGCTTGCTAGAGCCCGTATCGATGGCAGCCAGCTGGTTGATTGGGAAGATCTGCTGGTGACCCAATCCAGAACCAGCAACAAGGTCCATTTTGGTGGCCGTATCGCCTTTGACGGCAAAGGTCATGTTTTTCTCTCGCTAGGTGACCGGGGTGAGCGCGATAACGGCCAGAACCTCGGCAATCACGCCGGCAGCATCCTTCGCCTGAACCTCGACGGCAGTGTGCCGGAGGATAATCCTTTTGTCGGACAGGATAATGCCCTTCCTGAAATCTGGAGCTACGGTCACCGTAATGTCCAGGGCCTGTATTACAACATCGAAACCGACATGCTGTGGGCCCAGGAACATGGCCCCCGTGGTGGTGATGAAATCAACTTGGTCAAAGCCGGCAATAACTTCGGCTGGCCGGAAATTTCCTACGGCAAGGAATACTGGGCACCGATGCCGGTCGGTGAAGAGAAAAAAGCCGGGATGGAACAGCCGGTTAAGATGTATGACCCGTCTATTGCTCCCAGCGGCCTGGTTCAATATCAGGGTGAGCTGTTCCCCACTTGGCAGGGCAAACTGTTATCAGGTGCCATGAAATTACAGCACCTGAATGTTGTGACGCTCAATGACAATAATGAAGCGGTAGAAGAAAAACGCCTGCTGCGTAGCCTCAACAGCCGTATCCGCAACGTGATTGAAGCGCCGGACGGCGCTGTATTGGTGGGCACTGATGCCGGCGTGATTTATCGCCTGACTCCGGCAAAGTAAACCATTTAATTGCCAGCGATACCCGCACCTTCAATGCGTATAATGCATCGATAAATCTGAAAATCGCTTACTAGGAGATTTTTTTATGCGCCGCCGTGTATTTATTCTTGCCCTGCTGGGCAGCGTCATGAGCTCAACGGCTACCAGCGCGGAAACACCTAACCTGGTCCCCGGACTCTGGACTTACACCCACACAACCCGTATTGAAGGTCCCGTCGCTGTTCAGCCCCAGACTGCGGAAAACCAGCAATGTGTTACACAGGCCGATCTGGATAAAGGGGTAGATGTTTTGGAAATACCTAGAAACTGCACCTTAACCCGTGTCGATATCCAACGAGGTCGAGCTGACTATGCTGCACAATGCAATATGCAAGGCATGCAAAGTCGCTTCAGTGGTTATGCCACATTCCATGGCAAGCATATGCAAGGTCAGATGAGCAGTGAAATGGATACGCCACTGGGCATAATGCAGATGAAGATGGACTACCAAGCGCAGCGTCAGGGTGACTGTTAGTGAGCTCGGCCAAACAGTCTTAGTCAGGCAAGATTGATTGGACGAGAAAAATTCAGGGCTTCAGATAATGGATGGACAGTACGAAGAACGTTTTTGCTTCTTCCTGCACCCGGATGATGATTTCATCGTCGACTTCCCTGCCCAGCAGCGCACGGGCCATTGGTGAATCGACACTGATATTGCTCTTTTCAAAGTCAATTTCATCCGGCCCCACAATCCGGTAGGTGACTTCATCACCGGCTTCAGTTTCCAGTGTTACCCGAGCGCCAAAGAAGATCTTGTCCGGGTTATCCGGGGTATCGTGAACAACTTTCAGATCAGGCAAGCGTTTCTGCAGGTAGCGGATGCGGCGATCGAGCTCGCGCAGTTCTTTTTTACGATAAATATATTCAGCATTTTCGCTGCGGTCCCCTTCGGCTGCCGCTGCGGCGAGTGCCTGGACAACCTCACGCCGGCGTTGCCAGCGCTCGCTGAGTTCCTGGTTGAGGCGAAACATGCCTTCAGCAGTGATATAGGGAGAAGACTTCATGTTGTTGCAGAAATGGTTCAGGCTTGAGCAGATTGCAGTTCTGCGTTATCCGCCAGCTTATTGACATCAAAATACAAACAGTCCGGCTGGTTGTCATGGGTATAAACCCCAGCCAACACATCACCGATTTTACGAAACTGTGCCAGCGCGCCACTGGCACTGGACTGGAAATTCGACGCATCATAACTGATGACATCGTTGATTTCATCTATCAGTAAAGCATAACGAGGTGTTTTGCCATCTTCAGTGACAAACAATAGCACTTGGCGCAGATCGCTTTGTAATTGTTCGCAGGCGCGTGAGATCAGGTTTTTGATTTTCTGTAATGGCTGACTTGCCTGCTGGCGAAACAACGTGGCCATATGATTTGGTTCCTGACCCTGTGCTTGTCTGAGGGCAGTGACACCGGTTTCATGCAATTGAGCGTGCGGTTCGGCCAATGCTTTGACCAGTTCATTGAGTGTCTCATCACGCGATTCAAAGTGACGCAGCCACAGACTGGTACTGCACTCTGCCACTTCTAAATCATGATGAAAAGCTTCGCTGTTTCGAATCGATTCAGTCAGCGTTTCCAACCACTGCTGGTGCGACTGCAGCTGAGATTTAAACTCTGAAATGAGGGCTTTTTTCGTATCCAGCCCCGAGCGGATGTTGAGTCTATGTGCAAAGTCCAGCACGGGCACGACGGTGCCCTGAAACTTAATCACACCACAAAAGCCCTGCTCTTCTAACGGCAGCGGCTGGACCTTATCGATGTTCTGGTCCAGCATCAATACATGTTCCACGTCCAGTCCGAACAGCATGTCCTGAACAAAAAAGGTAAATAGCTGTTTCTGTTCAGAGAGCTTGCTGCTCTTATTCAGCCTGGATGACGGTGTCTGCATTGTATTTCCCTCAGTGAAACAATTCCTACACTAATATATCGTCCCAGACCGGCAAAGCTTAAGTATTCAGCGCACTATTTGTGCAGGGTGGCATTGAGCCGCGCTTCATCAATTTTTGCGCCCAGTCTGCCGGCAACCAATCGCATATCTAACTCAGCATTTTCCAGACAGCTGGTCGCACCGGGCGACGGTGTCATATTGAAGACGATGCCACTGCCGGGATTGATTTTCGCTTCCCCGAGCATCAGCTTGGATGACTTTTTATCAATCAACTGTGGGCGTACGCCACCAAAGCCCTTGGCAAAACTGACATCTTCGAGCTTCAATGAGGGCACGATTTTGCGGGCATCTCGCATGAACAGCCAACGGCGCAGGCCGGGCACTTCAAACAGGAAATTCTTGAAGATGTAGTTTCGAATATCGCTGACTTTAAACAGATCCCAGAAGACCTTAAAGACCCGGCGGTCCAGTTTCAACACACGCAGAAACTCGACAAAGGTCTTACTGTTATAGCGTTCCAGCATCGGCAGCAATAAGGCGGTGGGTCCAAAACGGGTTTTGCCTTCCACCAGTACATCCGGGTCGCCATGCACGGCAGCAAACGGCAATTTATCGTTTTGTACGGTGTAGACCTTGCCGTTCAGCAGTGGCGGCGTGAAATAGAAGCTCCCGGCGACCGGCAGGCAGGAATATTCAAGGCCATAGCCCATTTGCTGGGCCAGCAAGAGGCTATGCCCACCTGCAGACACCACCACGGTTTTGGCTTTGATTACCTGATTCTGGGTCACGATGGAGAACACGCCGTCTTTCTCAACAATGTTTTCAACATGACTATTGAGACAGAGTGAGATGTCCTTATCGGTGTTTTTGTTGGCTTCCTGTACAAAGCGCTGGGCCAGCTGGTGATAATCCACCGCGGAATATTCATCGAGTACCGCGAGTGCAACACAGGGCTCTTCGCGCATTTTGCCATCGACCATCACCACATTGGGTTCAATCTCGGCAATCTGCTCTTTTTCCAATAGTTGCATGGTGGTGAACACGGTTTTGAATTTTTCAAAGCGTTCACGCAGTTGCTGACATTCTTTTTCACCGACACCCAGTACCATTTTCGGGTACTTGAAAATTACCTTGTCGTGGTCATCCAGCGTTTCAGCAAAGTTAACCACCATCTCGGCGGCCGCTTTGACCTTGGCAGCTTTTTCCAAGGTGTAGTTGGTCTCAATATCACCGCAGTGCAGGGTCTGGCTGTTATTGCGGCCATGTGAGTTCACCTTGGCCACATCATCGTACTTTTCCACCAGCGCGATATGCTGGATATCCGTATATTCACTTAGGAGATACAGCAGCGCCGTACCACACACCCCGCCACCAATGATGGCGACATCATGGACTTGTTCTGTCATGGTTTTTCCCGATAAAAACTGCGCCAGATTTTAGCAGAATAGCGGTACTGGCGCAGTGGGAAATTACGGTTGAAACCGGTCTAGCGATCGGACTTTTTATTCATTTGGGAGAATGAGGGAATCGATGACAGGATCGATTTCAATTCGTCCTTTTCGAGTGGTTTACTCTGTCTGCGACTATCCTCTCCGGATGCCGGCTCGCTCTGATCCAATTGCCGTATTTCCTCAAACATGGATTCCAGATCTGCCTCTGAAGGTAGCGGCTCTTCCGTCAAGTCATCCCACATTTCAGATAAGGCGGCTTTCGAGTCCGTCAGCTTGACCGGTGGACCAGTGTCGATATCCTCATCTTCTGCTTCATTAATCTCTGTTTCAGGTTGTCCTGTCTGCTGGGGTTCTGACTGAGCTTGCTCCTGGTCCTCTGGATTTGACTCAACTTTTGTTGAAGCCCCCTGCTCCCATGCAGCGGCGAGGGCGGCTTCCCTCTCTGCCTCAGCCTGTTCCTGATCGGCGATCTGGCTTGCCTGGGTTTCAGAAAAAGCGACAAAGCCATCATCCAGAGTTTTTTCCTGCTGAAGATCTGCAACCGGCTGTTCAGCATCGTCTAGCAGTTGCTGTTCCCACTGAGCTTCATCGGTCTCTTCTGCTACCTGCTGTTCGTTTGAGGCCGCCTCTTCACCTGGGATGGCCTCATCTGCTTCAGATGCTGCCAGTTCAAGGTTCTCTACCGCCTGCTTCTGCTCAAGCTGTTGCTCCCATTCAACGGCGATGTTTGCTTCATCATCATGCTCATCGGACGCTGATGCCGCTGGTCCAGTGAGTTCATCCTGCGCCGCGTTGTCTTCTTTTACTTCAGGGGCAGTTAAAGTCGCCGACTCATTGACCAGTTGCTGCTCCCATTCTGCGAGCACCGCAGCTTCCTCTTCAGAATCCAGCGTATCATCCTGAGTCTGAGTCTCAGGCTCTGAAGTATCCTCAACAGTCGACTGGTCTTGAGTAACAGCAGATTCTGCGAGCTCTTGCTCCCATTGCGCGGCCAGTTCAGCTTCATCATCCAGCGACGCCGCATCCGCCTGAGGGTTTTCGAGTTCCTCCGCAGTTATTGCAGGCATAACCTCAGTGACCTCATCCGATGCCTCTGCATCAGACTCGTCTGGCACTTGAGTGTCAAACTCCGCCGCGATCGCGTTTTCATCTGCCGGCCTTTCGCTAGTCTTCGCGTCAGCGAGTTCAGGCACCGAATCTACCTCGGTATCCGTCGACTCAACCTGATCCGTTAGCTGTTGCTCCCATTCAACTGCGAGCGATGCTTCATCTTCAGCTTCTTCTGCTGATGCTGGCTCGTCTAATTCAAGTGTTTCTGGCGATAGTGCGTCAATCGCTTTTTCTTCTGCCAGTAATGAGCTGAGCTCCTCTTCCTGCTTCGATGGTTCATCGACCGCAGCAGCCTCTGGCGTCAGTTCATTGTCAGTGTCCCGAGCTTTGTCTTCAGAGGAGGCATCAAGTGCCTGCTCGTAAGCTTCATCAATATCCTGCGTGTTGTCGAGCTCTGACTGTTCTTCTTCAGTTTTCTGTATCTGGCGTGCTTCAGCCTCGGCTTTAAGCTGTGCTGTGCGGGCACGTAATTTGGCTCGCAAGTCTTCCAGTTCAGAGCGGGCTGCTTGCTGCTCTGCTTCAGGGGAATCAGAGGCCAGCACTGCCGTTTCGGCTTCGGCTTCGGCTTCGGCTTCGGCTTCGGCTTCGGCTTCGGCTTCGG
>CAYMEE010000064.1:0-8494 GCA_964389455.1 uncultured Methylophaga sp.
TGACAGATAACTCGTGTTTTCAGAATTTAAAATCTGGACCGTTTACGCTACTCAGACCAACAAGATTTCAAATTCCGAATGCGTTCAAGAGCTATCAAACTTTATCGAGAAATCTGATGGACTGAGTTTTTGATCTGGTCGTAAAGATGTTCACCCTTCAAAAAACATCATGCTCGTTTATGAATACGGTTGATGTCTGCCGAAGTCATCGTTTATTGAATCATCATCTTTTAACTGTTTACTGCAATATCCCATTTCCATATCCTATTGCTCATTTACCCACCTCCAAAGGCACTGCATTTATCAATGGAAAAGCTAATTGAAAAACTGATGTATTCATCTCGCTGGATTATGGCACCTATCTATCTGGGGCTCAGTCTTGTCCTGGCGCTGTTGGGTATCAAGTTCTTCCAGGAGATTTTTCATATTTTCCCCATGATTCTGGAAATGAAAGAGGTTGACCTCATTTTGGTTGCCCTCTCGCTGATTGATATCACCCTGGTGGGCGGTCTTATTGTGATGGTGATGTTCTCAGGCTATGAGAACTTTGTATCACGGCTGGACGTGGATGAAGAGGAAGAGAAACTGGGCTGGCTGGGCAAGCTTGACGCTGGCTCGCTGAAGAACAAGGTCGCAGCGTCCATCGTGGCCATTTCATCGATTCATCTTCTGAAGGTGTTTATGAACGCCGAACAAATCTCCAACGACAAAATAAAATGGTACTTGCTCATTCACATCACCTTTGTCGTGTCTGCATTTGCCATGGGCTACCTGGATAAAATCACCCGGAGTAAGTGAGCATCCGAAATCTTTTTTGTAGAGGCTAAGCAGCCTGACTGACACTCTGTCTGAAACGAAGCAGTGAAACGGTAAAAAACACCAGACCGATTGCCAGCAATGACAGAATCTCCAGGCTGATAACCTCCAGACCAGCACCGCGGTACAGAATTGCCTGTGTGCCGGAAACATAGTGAGTAGAGGGCATAAACTCCATTAGCACTTGTGCCGCCACTGGCATACTCTCTCGCGGTGTGACACCGCCGGAGAGCATGAGCATCGGCATCATGACCAGCATCATCAGCAGCCCGAACTGAGGCATGCTACGGGCAATGGTCGCCATAAAGATACCCATTGATGTGGTGGAGAACAGATACAGTCCGGTTAATAAAACAAAAAACCAGACAGAGCCCTCAATGGGTATACCCAACCAGTCCTTGACGACAAAGATGACTGAGAGTGTCGAGGCAACCAGTACGATAAGTCCGGTGGCCCAAACTTTAGCCAGCATGATCTCGGCCGGCGTCATTGGCATCACCAACAGGTGCTCAATGGTGCCATGTTCGCGTTCACGGATAAGCGCTGCCCCGGCCAGGATGATGGAGAGCATCGTGACCATTTCTATCAGTTCATTGATTGAGCCAAACCATTTCTGTGACATGTTCGGGTTGAAGCGGATACGGTAAGCCAGCTCAACCTGTTCAAGCGGTGCCTGCCGATAGTGCTGTATGAACGCATTAACTTCATCTGTGACTATCTGCTGAGCATACCCTGCCCCGCTGAATGCCTGAGACATCCGGGTGGCATCCACATTGAGCTGGATTGTGGGTGATTTTCCGGCCAGCACATCACGCTGAAAATTGGGTGGAATATCCAGAGAGAAAGTAAAATAGCCCGCATCGAGACCGGCATCCACTTCGTTCAAATCGACCAGATATGGCGGTTGAAACTCGGGCGGCTGAAACGCGGAAATAATCCGTGTTGATAAGGGGGAACGGTCTTCATCAACAATCGCGATGGGCACCTTATTCAGGGTGTCCGGGATGGATGTCGCTGCAATATAAATCAGTAATGAAAATCCATAGCCAATCAACACCAGCATGATCGGATCGCGTAGAATGCTCCAGAGTTCTTTGGTGCCCAGAAGATAGACATGACTGATCCGGATCATGCTTATTTCTCTTGTTTATTCAACAGTGCGATGGCCATGATCAATGCGACCACGGCGCCCATGGCGATAGCGAATATCGAGGGGAGTAATTCAGGCAATGTCAGCGCTTTATTGAAAACACCTCGGCTGATGGCGATGAAGTGTGTAGTGGGGTTGAATTCACCGATGATTCTGCCAATGCCTTCCAGTGAACTGACAGGATTGATCATCCCGGAAAATTCTATCGTCGGTAACAATGACCCCATGGCGGTAAAGAATATGGCGGCAATCTGACTGCGTGTGAAGGTTGACGACAACAGGCCGAAAGCGGTCGCAAAGCTGACAAAAAACACTGAGGCAACTAGCAATGCGACAAAGCTGCCTTTGATGGGGACCCCAAACAGCCAGATGGCAAATGCCGTCATAAACAGGAAGTTAATCATGGCCAGGAAAATATAGGGCAACTGCTTGCCCAGCATAAATTCTGTTCGTGTCACCGGTGTCACATAAAGATTGATGATGGAACCCAGCTCTTTTTCCCTGACCACAGCCAGCGCACTGAGTATGGCCGGTATCAATAACAGCATCATTGGCATCACTGCGGGTACCATCGCAGGCAGACTTCTGACATCCGGGTTGTAGCGGAAACGGGTTTCGATATTGGCTGCAGGCGGACTGTTGATGCCAAGCTCTGTTGCCACCCAGTTCTGATGCATCCCTTTTACATAGCCCAATACAGTCTCGGCACGTTGCGGCATGGCACCATCTATCCAGGCACTGATTTCGACCGTATTGCCCCTGGCTAGATCCCGGGAAAAATTGGGCGGAATTTCAATAGCCAGTGCCAGTTCGCCACTGCGCATTCTTCTCTCTAGATCGGCATAATTCTGAATTTCAGCCTGCTCGATGAAATAGCGGGAGCCAGACATGTTCAGGGTGTAATTCTGACTCAGACTGGTCTGATCGCGATCCAGCACGGCATAGCTCAGATCCTCAACATCCATGGAAATGCCATAGCCCATAATTACCATCAGCAGCAGACTGCCAATAAGGCCCATCGTCAGTCTGACACCATCCTGTTTCAGCTCATGCATTTCTCGGATGCTATAGCTGAATGCGCGTCGCCAGCTGAATCGTTTTTTGTGACTTGGGCTGGAGACCCTGCTGTCATCCAGCATTTTATTTGCTGATGCCGGCTCTGGTGTAAAACCTGTCTCGGGCGAAGCCTCGTTCTGTTTCAAATAAGCTATAAAAGCCTGTTCCAGAGAGGAAGCGCCCTGTTTATCGCTAAGCGCTGCTGGTGTATCGGTATCAAGCACCTGTCCTGCATGCATGAGTGAAATCCGATCGCAGTGCTCTGCCTCATTCATGAAATGAGTTGAGATAAAGATGGTGACCTTGTCATTGCGTGACAACTCAACCAGCAAGGCCCAGAAAGTGTCTCTGGCAACCGGATCGACACCGGATGTCGGTTCATCCAGAATCAGTATTTCAGGTTTATGGACTACGGCCACAGCCAGCGAAAGACGCTGGCGCATACCCAGTGGCAGTTTATCCGGCAGGCGCGATTCGACCTGCTCCAAGTCGAATCGCGACAATAAGTCCTGCACTCTTGCCTCAATCTCTGCCGCAGGCACATTAAAAAGCTGCGCATGCAGAATCAGGTTTTGCCTGACGCTGAGCTCGTTATAGAGCGAAAAGGCCTGTGTCATGTAGCCAACACGGCGTCGTGTTTTTACATCGCTGGCTTTGACCTCATGCCCAAACAGACTGGCCTGGCCTTCACTCGGCGCTAATAGCCCTGTCAGCATTTTCATCGTGGTCGTTTTGCCGCAGCCGTTAGAGCCGATAAAACCGAAAATCTCCCCCCGTCTGATTTCAAAGCTCACATGATCGACGGCGACAAAGTCACCGAAGCGCATGGTGAGATTTTTCGCCTGGATGGCAAGATCACCGTGATTGTTGAAAGTTGGAATGCTGATGGCAGCGTGACCCTGCTTCTTGTTTTCAGGCAAGAGGGCAATAAAGGCTTCTTCAACACTGGCTGTATGGGTGGCCTGGGTCAGTGCCGACGGCGAACCACTGGCCAGAACTTTTCCCTCATCCATAGCGACCAGCAGATCAAAACGCTCAGCCTCTTCCATATAAGCCGTCGCGACCAGCACACTCATACCCGGGCGCGCTTCTCTTATTTGTTCAATCAGTTGCCAGAACTGATTTCTGGATAAAGGATCGACCCCTGTCGTTGGCTCATCCAGAATGAGTAAGTCGGGATCGTGAATCAGGGCGCAGCACAGCGCCAGTTTCTGTTTCATGCCGCCGGACAACTTGCCAGCTGGACGATCCAGAAACGGATACAGGCCGGTGGCGCGGGTCAGATGGTCTATTCTTCTGCGACGTTCTCTCTGGTCATGACCGAATAAGCGACTGACAAACTGCAGGTTGTCCTCCACTGACAGAGCAAGACTCAGGTTCTTACCCAGTCCCTGCGGCATGTAGGCGATAGTGGGACAAATCTGATTTCGGTGGCGTCTGGACGCCATATTGCCACCGAGCACAGTGAGCCTGCCCTGTTGCAGTTTACGGGCACCGGCTATGAGTGATAACAGGCTGGATTTCCCCACCCCGTCCGGGCCGATAAAACCGACAACAGCATCGGCTGGAATAGATAGATTGATATCCTTGAGGGCTTGTTTAGAGCCATATTTCAGGCTGACATCATCCAGTTCAACGACGGCTTGTTTATCGCCTGACGCCACTATTCAGGCACCTTGACCTGCAATGAGGGTGGCCAGTTTTCATTCTCATCCAGTTTCAGCCAGGCCACACCCGGCAAGCCTGTTTTTACTTGCCGGATATATCTGGCAAGCAACTCAGGCGAGATCCGCACTTTGACTCGAAACATCAGTTTTTGACGCTCTTCTGCCGTTTCGACGGTTTTCGGTGTGAATTGTGCCACGCTGGAGATGTAGCTGACTTTGGCAGGAATGACATAATCAGGAAAGGTATCCAGAACGATACGCGCGTCACTCCCCAGAGCAACGCGGCCTACGACGGTTTCAGGCAAGAAGAAAGTCATGTAAACATCAGTCAGATCGACCATGTTGAGCACTTTGCCACCACTGGCCAGTACCTCTCCCGGCTCGGCAATCCGGTATTGTACCCGTCCGGCTCTGGGGGCTTTGAGCTGACTGTCAGCGATATCTACATTGATGCGTTCAATCGTGGCTTCAACAGCAGCCACAGCCGATCTGGCACCATTAACCTGTGACTCAGCTGAAATCACAGCCGCTTCGGCCGCTTTCACCTGTGCTCTGGCTGCAGTGAGTGTGGCCTCAGCACTTCTGACAGAGGCTTCATCGTCATCCAGTTGCTGCATGGACGCCGAGCCTTTTTCAGTCAGACTTTGGGTTCTGTTGAAACGACGCTTGGCATTGTCCAGTTCACTGGCTCGCTGAACAACCAGAGCTTTGGCGGCAGCGACATCACTTTGCCTGACCGCCACCTGGGCCTCGGCACTGGCGACAGCAGTGTTTGCCTTTTGCAACTCCGCCTGCGCCTCATTGAGTTGTGCGCTAAGCACATCATTCTGCATTCGGGCGACGATGTCACCGGCTTCAATGAAGTCACCTTCATTGGCATAAACCTCTACGACCCGACCGGCATACTTGGTCGCAATATCAATTTCGGTCGCTTCTATGCGGCCATTACCACTGACCAGATAGTCAGCGGGATCGGCTTTCTCCTGCAGCATCAAAAACCATACTGCACTGGAAATAACAGCGATGAGCACCATGAAAAACAGTATCTTTTTAATAGTGTCTCTCATGCCTTTTTCCTTAACTGATGCCATCCTGATTTAACTGTATCTTGCAGATAAATTTAGACTTTAAACAATGTCCTGATGGATGCGCAGTTTATGCTTTGACGAGCGTTATCTGCCATCTTCTCTTAACTATAGCGTAATTGGATAAATTGGTTGAGTGTATTGAGGGAGGTTTGAGGTGTTAACTGCTGGCTCTTTGATCCATACCTCGCAGAGAATAGAGTCGGACCGCAACCAGGGGTAACAAAGCGATAAGCGCTAAGGTAACAAAAAGGCGTGCTTTCGACTGTTCAGGTTGTATTTCACTCACAATGATACTGTCAGACTGAGCCTGGTTAATTGCTGTGAAGGCATCCGTCACTTCAGCGTCATTACCGGCTTCAAAGACCTTATAAGGCACCTGCATCTTCGAGAAAAAACGATGCAGCTTTCTCTCCGGAAGCTTATCCCATGAATCCGGTTCATCATCCTTTTTTTCAAGAGAGAACGCATCAATGGACTTGAGATAAATCCAGTAGAGTGAAAGACGGTTATCTTGAAAGATCCGGCTTATCCTGTCCTGCTCTGCTTCTGAAAACTTTTCGCCGCCATCAGACACCAACAGCACCACCCTGCTCCCTCTGTATTTTTCTCCCTCAAAATAATCCGCAGCCTGATGCATCGACTGGGCTAAGTTCGTTTCCGACATACCCTTACCAAGGCCATTGGCCTTTATTGTGGCAAGCACGGCGTCTTTGTTTTCAGTTAGCGACAACAATGGCATGACTTTATTGCTGAACATCACAAAGCCCCACCTTTCATCAGGCCTGTGTTTCACGAAGGCTTTCAAATGTTTTATTGCCGCACTTCTCTTACTTTTGCTCAGGTCCCGGCTTACTTTTTGCGCGCTGTCTTCTACCGCGAAAGGTTCATCCATACTTCTGCTTCTATCCAGCAAAATGACGAACTCGGCCCCCACCGCCAAGCGCTCTTTTGCATACTCAGGTATATAAGGCCCGGTCAAGGCCAGCACCAGACTCAAAATGACGATGGAAGCCAACGTTTTCAGCGTTCGGTCAATAACACGTGATAGAGGATCATGCGGTATGAACCTATCCCAGGCCACGACTTTTTCGGTGTTGATGACAAGCCAGGGTAATACTGCTAATGGCGATAGCAGCAATACTGTGGGAGACTCAAAGCTCAGTGACAACAGGCTCATTTAACGCCGGCTCTACGTGATCAAAGTTGCAAGCACTTATTGTTCAGCTGCGTTAAACGTGGATTTCAATACCAGCACTGACCCTTTACCAAAACCATAACTAGTGAGGATGAGGCTGGTATACAGATAAATATTAAACAAAGCGGCCCAGAAACCCGTCGTGATATAGGTGACAGATTCAGGATCAGTACTCGGGAAAATCGCCTGTATCATAAACAGACTTGAGTTGGTAAAAGCCCCGACTACCATGGCCCATCTGACATGCCAGGGCAAAAAGACTTTTGTGGCGTAGAATCCCAGAATGAGTGCACTCATTATCAGAAAGTCCAGATGCGCCTGAAGTACACGCTTGAACTCCCCTTCAAAGAAGGATCTGAATAAGGGCAGATCGTTGTAGATACCCACCATGCTCCAGGCCAGTATCAATGCCATTAATATCCACAGGCAGGCCCCTCTCAACAATACAAGGTGTCCGTTAAACGCTTGACTCTTCATAACTCTCTCCATTTGTTTTTAGAGGATTATGCCGAGTCAAACCGGGTGAGACTTTTCTCAGTCGGTGTTATGTTTTAGGACTGAACAGCGTGAATAAAGGTGATTTGATGGAACAAAACAGTCCTATTGAAGCCAGTTTAAAACGCCTGAATGGCTGTCGCTTCAATACTGAAACTCAACCTGAAAGGTTCAGGCAGGAATGGTTACGTGAAATCATTGGTAAGGAATATGCCAATGTTGATGTTAAGCCGCCGGAGCACAGCCGCTTGTTCAACGATATGCAGATTTACCCTTTGCTCAATGGCATTCGTTTTTCACCCATTTGCTCTAATCCTATTCAACTGGAACGCTTACCTGCTGAACCAACCGCTATCTCACAGGATTGTTATTTTGCCGTTCTGTTACTCTCCGGAAGCTATAAGCTTGAACAAGGTGGCCGGGAAACCTTTCTCCGGCCGGGGGAGATGACGATTTATGATGCGACTGAACCGCATAAAATCACCCTTCCGGACCCCTTTTCCAAACTCATCATTTCAGTGCCAAGAACCCAGTTTGAAAAAGAGTTTGAGAATCTAAACCAGCTGACAGCGACAAAAATTTCGGGCAGGAATCAGGCGGTTAACAACCACACACTGACACAGCTTTGTGATGGGCTACATCGAATGGATAGAAGTTGCTTTCTGGGCTACTCCCTGCCGGTGCTGGAAATGATAAAGGAGAGTCTCATTGAGAGTGGCGGGCTTCAAAGGGACATTTCATCACTTAAGGCCCTCTCATTATTTCGGGTCCAGCAATACATCCAGACTCATCTTGAAAATGAAAACCTGTGTGCCGAAGACATTTCACAGGGCGTCAGACTCTCAATTCGTTACATCAATGAATTGTTTCAACACCAGAACACTTCTCTGATGCGTTTCCTGACCGAAAAGCGACTGGAACGCAGTCAGCATTACCTGTCCAATGCCTTTTTTTCAGATTTGGCTATCACCGATATCGCCTTGAGATGTGGTTTTAAAAACTTTTCACATTTCAGCCGGGTATTTAA
>CAYMEE010000065.1:0-8307 GCA_964389455.1 uncultured Methylophaga sp.
GCTTTTCCGATGCCTGTAACTCGCCTTCTGCATGAATCACTTTGGCACGACGGTTGCGTTCGGCCTCTGCCTGTTTGGCAATCGCCCGGATCATACTTTCATCCAGATCAACATGCTTAATCTCGACATTGGCGACTTTGATCCCCCAGGCATCAGTCTGAGTATCGAGTATCGATTGAATATCGTTATTGAGCTTGTCACGCTCTGACAGCATTTCATCAAGTTCATGCTGACCCAGCACGGATCTCAAGGTGGTTTGTGCCAGTTGACTAGTTGCATCATAATACTGCTCGACCTGGATAATCGCTTTCTGTGGGTCAATGACCCGGAAGTAAACCACTGCGTTAACGTGTACGGAAACGTTATCCTGAGAGATAACGTCCTGAGTAGGCACGTCCATCACAATGGTTCGCAGATCCACCCTCACCATTTGCTGAATGAAGGGAATAATGATGATAAACCCGGGCCCTTTTACCCTGTAAAAACGCCCCAGCAGAAAAACAACCCCACGTTCATATTCACGCAGAATTCTTACTGCACTAATCAATAGTGCAATGATGGCTATCGCCACCACTGCCAGAAACTGTAGTGTCATATTGCCTCCTCGTCTTTTGCCACCGCTTCCACTTCCAGTGTTAATCCATTCAGGGCTTTGACTATCGCTTTATCACCCTTTTGCAGCGGAGTACGGGTCTTGGCTGTCCAGCGCTCACTGTGGACCAGCACCTTGCCTTTCTCAGAAAAACTTTCATCGGCCACACAAACCGAGCCGATCATCTCCTCCTGTCCCGACACTATCGGATGATGGCGATTACGAAGCACCATGCCGAGTGCCATTAAAAAGAAAGCCACCGTCGAAACGGTCACACCGGCTATCACCCCGATATTGACACCATAGCCGGGCAATTCAGTATCAATCAGCATGACCGAGCCAGCGACAAAAGCCGCCACCCCGCCCAGTCCCAGCACACCAAAACTGGGCTGGAACGCTTCCGCCACCATAAGCGCAATGCCTAAAAGCATCAGCGCCAGCCCGGCATAATTGATCGGCAGTATCTGGAAAGAAAACAAGGCCAGTAACAGGCAAATCGAACCGATCGTGCCTGGAACAATTGAGCCGGGGTTGGCGAATTCAAAGATCAGGCCGTAAATACCTATCATCATCAGAATGTAGGCTATGTTGGGATTGGTGATAATTTCCAGCACCTTATTACGCCAGTCTGGCAAAAGTTCATTAAGCGTCACTGACTGGGTACTCAAGGTGGTTTCATTACCAAGCACATTCACTTTCCTGCCGTCGAGTTGCTGAATCAGGTCACGCTGATTCGTGGCCACAATATCGATGACGTTTTGTTCCAGGGCGGCTTCGGCGGTCAGGCTCTCAGCGTCACGCACGGCCTTTTCTGCCCACTGGGCATTGCGGCCGCGCAATTCTGCCAAGCCTTTGATGTAAGCCACAGCATCATTCACCACTTTGCGGGTCATCGCATCTCCCCCCTTGGACGCTTCGGGGTCTGCTTGCTCCTTATTGTTTTTTTCTGCCTCTTCCAGCGGGGATTTTTCTTCTCCTGGTGAGAATCCAGGTGACATTTGCACTGGGGTTGCAGCACCCAGGTTAGTCGCGGGTGTCATCGCGGCCACATGACTGGCATACAGCAAGTAAGTGCCAGCGCTGGCGGCACGGGCTCCACCGGGAGTCACATAGGTCACGATGGGTACCGGTGATGAAATGATTTTTTTGATCATTTCCCGCATGGATAAGTCGAGGCCGCCGGGTGTATCAAGCCTGACCAGCATAAAAGCGGCATTGGCTTCTATTGCCTTATCCAGTGAACGGGAAAAATAATCAGCACTGGCGGGACTGATGACGCCATCAATTTCGATGATATAGGCTTGTTGCGATTGCGCTACGGCGGGAGTCAGGGGGCCCACTAGACTTAACATCAGAGAGACTGATAACAGCCATAATCGCATCATTTTCCGGCTCCTTTACCTGACCGGTGTTGTGGCCGGTTTGGTATCTCAGCGTATCGAACGGTAAATATGCGGCCGACTACGTTTACTCAATACCAACTGCCATAACTGGCCCTGTCTGGCTTTAAAAAATCCGGCACAGGACAGGAGGTAGTATTTCCACATCCGGTAGAAGCGCTCGTCATATTGATGAGATAGCGACGGCCAGGCTGCGTCAAAGTTCTCCCACCAGGCCATCAGTGTGTTGTAGTAGTCGTGTCCGAAATTATGCCAGTCTTCGATAATCAAACGCTTATTCAGCACCTGAGCGAGTTGCTCTGCAGAAGGTAGCTTGCCGTTGCGAAATATATATTTATCAATCCAGGGATCGACCCGCTTGATCGACTTGTAGATACCGATGGTGTGCAGCAAAAAAAGTCCGCTGTCTTTAAGCAGACGGTTCACCGTGTCAAAGTAGATGGGATAGTTCTTTTCACCAACATGTTCGAACATGCCGACCGAGACAATCTTGTCATATTCGCCGTTTAAATCACGATAATCGATGAGTTCGATATTCACCGGTAGTCCGGCACAACGCTCCTGAGCCAGTTTCTGCTGCTCCTTGGATACGGTGATGCCTACCACTTCAACACCGTAATTTTCTGCTGCGTAACGTGCCAGTCCGCCCCAGCCGCAGCCAATTTCCAGCAGTTTCTCCCCCGGCTTGAGTTCCAGCTTGCGGCAAATCATATCCAGCTTGTTGATTTGGGCCTGCTCCAGGTTATCGGCCTGGTGCCAGTAGCCACATGAATAACTCATCGTCGGATCCAGCATCGACTCGAACACATCATTGCCGATATCGTAATGTTGCTCTCCGACCTGAAAAGCACGTTGGGTAGACTGAAGGTTAAAAAAACGATGCCGCAACACCTGGGTCATCAGACGCATCCGGGCCCAGCCGCCAAGCCTTTCATCAACATTGAAGCTAAGCAGCCGATAGAACAGCTGATCCAGGCGCAGGCAGTCCCACAGACCATCCATGTAGCTTTCACCGAACCCAAGCGAGCCTTTGCTGAGAATCCGCTGATAAACTGCATCACTGTGGACCTGAATGTCCCAGGGCGCGTCGCCATTAAACTGAACGCCACATTCCGCCGCCAAGTCGTGCAGAACCTGAGGCGGAGCAGGTTGAGCCTCACTCACACCGCCGGCACTAGAATAGGTTTGTTCCATTTTCTGCTGGAATCGCGTAAATCTAGCCATGCTGTCCCGTCCCTATGAGAAAAGCCTGAATAAATTGCTGCAACCTGTTGTTATTACGCTACATCGAATTTTTGTCGAATACAATCGAAACAATGAATCATTGCGCTGGTTTCATCGCCCTTAAACAAAAAACCCGGTTGATTAGACCGGGTTTTGTTATTTATTCAGCTTCTTTGACTATCTGGGCCTGATGGTAATTTTCGAGGCCGACTTTATCTATCAGCCCCAGCTGAGTCTCCAGCCAGTCGACATGTTCTTCTTCAGCGTCAAGGATTTCCCGGAACAGATCACGCGACACATAATCTCCGGCACCTTCGCAATACTTAATCGCCTCTTTCAGGTCAGGAATGGCGTCCAACTCCAGAGACAAATCGCTTTCCAGCATTTCACGGGTGTTCTCACCTATTCTCAGGGCGCCAAGGTCCTGCAGATTGGGCAAGCCTTCCAGAAACAGTATCCGCTCGGTGAGTTTGTCAGCATGTTTCATTTCATCAATGGATTCATGATATTCATGCTCGTAAAGATTGTGCAGTCCCCAGTCTTTATACATCTTGGCATGCAGGAAATACTGGTTTATCGCAATCAGTTCATTACCCAGTACCTTGTTTAGGTATTCGATGACTTTGACGTCGCCTTTCATGGCCTCTCTCCTGTTTTTATTCAGCTTGTGATGATTATCGTTTTTTCAGACAAAAAGTCAAAGCTAAGCTACTGATAATAAAATAAAATCGTAACTATTCTCATCTAGATTAGAAACGTTTCCAGATAGACTTTCTCATCATCAGGAGGTGAACCCACGAAGCGCAGAAAAAATTATGATGATAAAGAGATGCTTAGCATACCCTTAACTTCAGTATGGGTATGGTGCTCTCATGGACTGGAGAGGATTATTTATAAAAACAGTACAAAAAGCCGCCGGGTGCGGTCTTTCTCAAATATTAACTTTGCGCAAATAAATCAGGAATACACTGCTTGAGCGACTGATAGTTCAGCGGTCTCTGCCTGCTGACGGTCTTGAAGAATACGATTGACTTTGAACTGACATTTGCCACAACAGGCTGCAGCACCAGTTTCATCGCGAACAGAGTCAATGCAGGATGCACCTTTATCTACTGCTGCATGAATGGCGTCAGAATTTACGTTGTTGCAGATACAAACGATCATGTATGGGCTACCTCATCAATCTTGATGTTAATGATAATAATTGTCATTTATTTAGTCAACAAGATTTTGAGTTTGTGCCCCAGCTTTTTTTCACATGGCAATCACGATGTAATTCGTTATGCTTGGTGTCAGATAACAAACTTAAGGAGCAGGCAGATGAAAATTAACCCGGCAACCGTGCTGATTGTAGAAGACCACCAGGATCTGGCTGCTAACATTGGTGATTTTCTCGAAGCCGGTGGCATGACGGTTGATTTTGCTCCAGATGGCCTGACTGCGGTCCAACTCTGCAGTCAGCATCGCTACGATGCGCTGGTACTGGATATTATGATGCCAGGCATAGACGGTTATGAAGTCTGTCGCCGCGTGCGTGAAGAACTGCAGCAGGATATGCCCATCGTGATGCTGACAGCGCGGGATACGCTTGATGACAAGCTGACCGGTTTTGAACACGGCACTGACGATTACCTGATAAAACCATTTGAAATGAAAGAGCTGGAAGCGCGGCTGATTTCCCACATACGACGTCACCGTGGTGAGATGGACAGCAAGTCCCTACAGGTTGCCGACATTGTATTTGACCCCAAAACGATGCGGGTGACCCGGGCCGGGGATCCGATCAGACTCTCCCCTATCATGCTGCAGATTCTGCGGATCCTGATGCGTGAATCACCCAATCTGGTCACCAGGGAAAAACTGGAAGCAGAAATCTGGGGCGAAGATACGCCTGACAGCGATACACTGCGCAGTCACTTGTACAATCTGCGTAAACTGATTGATAAGCCTTTTCAGCAGAATCTGCTGCACACTATTCCCGGTATCGGCTACAAACTCTGCGAAGAAAAGGACCTCTAAGCTCAGCGCACTTGAACCTGCCTCTCGTCAGGCTTTTCTTAACTGGGATTTAGGAAAATGCACGCTGACTTCAGTGCCCTCACCCAATTCACTGGTGATTCTTAAATGCCAGTTGTAACGGTTGCACAAACGTTTGACGATGGTCATGCCGAGGCCATAACCCGTGCCGGTGTCTTCTGCCCGGTAAAAGGGTTTGAATACCTGCTTAACCTGCTCTGAATCCATCCCGACACCGCTGTCTTTGACAGAAAAACCCTGTGGCCAGACTTTGATGAAGATCGTCCCTTTGGGCGTGTAATTGAAGGCGTTCCTAAGCAGATTGCCTATCAGTATTTTCAACACCCGCTCCGGTGCGTCGAGTAGCAGACTGACTTCATTATCTATCTCGACCCTGATAGCTTTGTCCTGAAACAGCAGTTTCAGCGTATCAATTTCATCACCGATGAGTTCATTGACTTCAACCCGGCTGCTTGGAAGAGAATCTTCCTCTTCTCTCGCCAGAATCAGCAGTGTCTCGATCAACGCCTCCATGTCATAAAGCGTGCGATAAATACGGCGTATGGTCTTATCGTCCTCAACACTGTAGCGACGCTCAAGCAACTCCATCGCACTTCGCAGTACCGCAATCGGTGTTCTCAGTTCATGGCTGGCGTCTCGGGTGAACAAGCGCTCGCGTTCAATAAAATGTTCCAGCCGATGGGTGAACTGATCCAGCGCCTTGACCAGGCTGCTGACTTCTTCATCGGGCATTTTTCGCAGGTCGTCCAAATCCAGATCCGGTAAATTACCTTCTCGGATTTCCGCTTCCTCCACCGCTTTTGCCAATTTCACAATCGGTGACACGGCTTTGTGTGACTGACGATAAGTCAACCAAGCCAGCAGATACAGCGTTACCAGCACCGCCGCTAACGGCAGAATCCCGAACACCAGTGCCAGTCTGGACACCTTAACTTCATCAAAAACCAGGTAAAGTCTGTCGTTGTTGCGGTCTTCAACATAGACAATGGGTTCTTCACCCTGGAGCTTGGCACGTTGCAGTCCCGGCGTCAGATCCCGCAACGGCATTGGCACGGCAGACATATCATTATCCGGGGCCAGATAGGCCATCAGGTTCATTGTGTTGGGCAAGGGAAAGCCTGGCTGCGATTCACGCAGTGCCCAGAAATGATCGGCTTCGCCTTCAAGCGCTTCACGGACCAGAATATCTTCAACCGTGGTTTTTGCAGCATAAATCCCGGCCACAGTCACAACACTGATCAACAGGATTTGTATCAGGAAAGCTCTGACCAGCTTAGCCTGGAGGTTGGTTCTTGGTTTCGCCATTACTCCGCCGTTTTTTTACTGAACAGGTAGTGGCCCACCAGCCACTCGGTGCCATCACGATAACCGAATAACTCGGCACATGCCATGAAGAACAAACGCCAGCGTTGCCACCAGACCTTGGCCTCATCGGCACCATAACTCTGTTCAAACAGGCGGATTATCTCAGCCTGATGTTCATCGGCATTGTCCAGCCAAGCTTCAGCCGTGCGCTGATAATGTTTACCGTTCACCAGCCATTGCTGATCGATTTGCAGTTTCTGCTGGAAATGCAGCAAGGTATCTGCTGATGGCATCAGGCCGCCGGTGAAGAAATAACGTCCCATCCAGTTATCATCACCCTCGGTTTCAAAGGGGTAGACCACACTGCGGTGACAGAAGATATGCACAAACAGTTTGCCATCGTCCCTGAGCCAGCGGCCTATGTTATCAAACAGTCGCTGATAATTTCGCATGTGCTCGAACATTTCCACCGAGACAATACGATCAAACTGTTCATCCAGAGACAGTTCATTCACATCACAGGTAATCACTCGCACATTGCTGAGCCCACGCTCCTGCAGACGTTTCTCTATAAAACGACGCTGAGAATGAGAATTAGAGACGGCTGTAATGCGCGCATAAGGCAAATGTTCAGCCATGTGCAGTGTCAGTGAGCCCCAACCACAGCCCAGCTCCAGAATATGCTGGCCGTTTTCCAGTTGCGCCCGTTGCAGATAGAGATCCAGCATCGTCCGCTCAGCATCGTCCAGATTGAGACAATCGTTGTTCCAGAGACAGCCACTGTATTTAAGGTGTTTGCCCAGCACTAATTCATAAAAAGCGGTAGGCACCTCATAATGCTGCTCATTGGCTGCATCTGTATCAATGGCAATCGGGCTACTGCGCAACATCTCGATGCAGTGCTGTTTACGCAGACTGGCCTGCTCGGGATCAAAGGCCATTTCGTCCTGCAGACGTTTTTTCAATAGTTGCCGAATGCCGACTCGTATGACTGAATCGGGCACCATTTTTTTCTCTGCAAATTCAATCAGACGCATGTTTTTTTCTCCACGGAATAAAGGCACTGGTGGTTTGCTGATAGCGGCGATAGGCATCACCACGGCTGCGTATGGCCTGCTGCTCGGTGTAGGGAATACCGGTGATGTAGTAAAGAAATACCAGCATCACCAGAGGCGCTAACCAAAGCCACGTCTCACCAGTAATGCCTATTGCCATTATTGGATAGCTGAACCAGTGCAGCCATTCAAAGAAATAATTGGGATGTCGGGAGTAATACCAGAGCCCCTTTTCACAAACCTTGCCTTTATTAGCCGGCTTGCTGCGGAACCGTTGCAACTGACGATCTGCCACTGTGACACCGCTAATGGCAATTAAAGCAAGCAACAGGGCGAGAATGACAGTGGTCAGATTGTGAGTTTCTGCCTGACTCAGCCACCACACCGGCAGTGTAAACATAAACGCCAGCAAGGCCTGAAACTGAAAAAAGAAAAAATGGTTGCGGTGCGCGTTTTCACCCCAGTATTGACGCAAATAGGCATAACGGCCGTCTTCGGGTTCATAAAACACCCGGCCGCTGAGATGCCAGAAAAGACGCAGATACCAGAGACTCATCAGGGCACCAGCGACCAGCCTTAACACGCCGTCTCCCTCACTCAATACGGCGAAGTACACGGGCAAAAATGACATCAGTCCAGCCCAGAGCACATCCACCACACCGGCGTTACGGGTTTTGCCTTCATAAAGCCAGCC
>CAYMEE010000066.1:0-8060 GCA_964389455.1 uncultured Methylophaga sp.
AAAATTCTTGAAAGTTTGAGCGATGGAATCTCACTCAATGGCTTGATGCAAAATATTACTGCGAGTCTGGGCGTTGCCATTTATCCTGAGCACAGCATGCATGACGATGAGTTACTCAGGTTGGCTGACCACGCGATGTACGAAGCCAAAAAACAGGGTAAAAACCAGTTTGTTATTGCTGCCAACGACATTTGAAGTTCTGCTGTGTCGTTGCCGTTTTCCTCTTAATTCCGGAGACTTATGTCTGAATTAATACCCCGCAAAGAGCCTCGAATTCTGATTGTTGATGACAGTCTGAGTGATATTCTGGTGATGCAGAAGGCCCTTGCAGGACTGGGGCAGATATACACTGCTGGCTCGGGTCGACAGGGCATGGACCAAATTGCCCTTCTCAAACCTGAGATCGTCGTACTCGATGTTGAGATGCCGGATGTCAGTGGCATCGAGATTTGTCAGTCAATTCGTGATAATCCGAGCCTTTCTCACACCCGGGTCATTTTCGTCACCGTGCATGAGGACAGCCATACTGAATATCTTTCCTTTAAATCAGGGGCAGACGACTACCTCATCAAACCTTATAACTTGAATATCTGCCGCTTCCGGATCAGTAATCAAATCAACATGCTGGGCTTATACCGGGAAAATGCGCTCTTGATGGAGATGCTTGAGCTGGCACCTTCTGCGATATCTGCATGGTCGGAGGCGGGGGATTGCCTTTACGCTAATGACCGATTCCTTGATGTTTTTGCTGTGAGAGAATCAACGCTTATCGGCCACCATTTATCTGAGTTAGTCGGTGAGCAACTGGCAGAAAAATGTTGGCAACAAAGCAGGGATGGAATCAGTCAGATTCACCATCAAGGTGAAGCCGATGAGCCAGTACGTTTTCTCAAAGGCACACTGCATCACAACAACCCGGTTGACTCGAATGCTATTGTTGTCTTCACTGTAGAAAACCTTGAGTTGAATGAGTGACGTCTTTTTCTGATTAAATTTCTCCAGCCGTGACCTCTCGGCTGAAAGGCTGCTGTGACTATCAATAAGATTCTGAAACCCGGAAAGAATTGTTGGCAAACTGCGCATGCTGACAAAGTCGCCTTGTTAATTGACGGCGAAAATTATTATGGCGCTTTTCACCGCGCCTTACAGAAAGCCCGCCATAGTGTTTACATACTGGCCTGGGACATCGACAGCCGGATGCGCCTTGTCCGCGGTGATGTTGATACCGAAGGCTGGCCAGTAGAGCTGGCACCATTTATCAACGAGGTGCTGAGAAGAAATCCTAAACTGAACATTTATTTGCTCAACTGGGACTGGGCCATGGTTTACACCCTCGAGCGTGAATGGCTGCCGATGTATAAACCCAGCTGGAAATCCCAGAAGCGCTTGCATTTCAAACTGGATGGGGAATGTCCCGTCGGTGCCTCCCAGCACCAGAAAGTTGTAGTGGTAGATGATGAAATTGCCTTCTCAGGTGGTTTCGATCTGGGCAAGAACCGTTGGGATAGTTCTGAGCACAGTCACAATGACCCAAGGCGAATCAACCCGGATAACCAGGCTTATCCAGCTTTTCATGATGTACAGATGCTGGTCTCAGGCGCGGCGGCCAGGGCATTGGGGGATTTAGCCAGAGAACGTTGGCTGCGAGCGACCGGTGAGCGCTTGTCACCGCCGCCGGCCAAGAGTGAGACCGCCTGGCCTGACTATGTTGAAAGCTGGTTCGAAAATGTGGATGTGGGGATCGCGAGGACATTACCAGACTATCCGCCCTACGATGAGGTTCGTGAAGTAGAGCAGCTGTTCATAGACAGTATTCCCGCTGCTAAAGATATTATTTATATCGAAAACCAGTATTTCACCTCCTGGCGAATTGCGGAACTGCTTGCAGACAGTCTGCAAGCTGAAACAGGACCCGAAATTGTGCTTGTTTTACCCCGCCTCAGTGGTGGCTGGCTTGAGCAAATGACCATGGATGTGCTCCGCTACCGGGTGGCCTGTCAACTGATAGAGGCTGACAAGCACAAGCGCCTTCGGATCTGTTACCTGCATAATGATGAAATGACAGATACCCTCATCAGTCTGCACGCCAAGATCACCATCATCGATAACACCCTGATGCGGGTCGGCTCTGCCAATCTCAGCAATCGCTCGATGGGGCTGGATAGTGAGTGTGATATGGTCATAGAGGCTGACGATGAGCAGCAGGAGGACAAAATCAGGGCTTTTCGCGAGCGTCTGTTGTCAGAGCATCTGGCCATGGAACCCGCAGAGTTGCAGCAAGCTTTGGTTAGCGCTGGCTCGGTGACTCACCTGATTGATAAGCGTCAGGACCAGCCCAGAACCCTGAAACTACTGGATTGCCAAGTATCACAAATGACGGAGGATTTACTGCCTTCTTCTGCCGTAATTGATCCAGAGCGGCCATTGGACCCGGAGCAAATGGCAAAGATGTTTATACCTGTGGATGAACCCAAAGCAGCCCGAAAGCAATGGTGGAAAATTATTTCGGTTTTAGTGGCTGTGATCGCTCTGGCACTCATCTGGCGATGGACGCCGCTCAGTGAATATCTGAATCCTGAAACCCTGAAAACCACCGCTGAGGCGATAGAGTCTTATCCACTCACACCGTTGATAGTGGTGGCGGTGTTCAGTATTGCTGCTGTGCTGGCCTTACCGGTTACTTTGTTGATTGTCACCACCGCACTGACTTTCGGTCCAGTCTGGGGCACCGTCTATTCTCTGCTGGGCTCCGTACTGAGTGCTTTGATGGGATACGGGATTGGCCGTTACATGGGGCGAAACACAGTGCAGAAACTGTCTGGTTCGAGTCTAAACCGCTTGAGTCGTCGTCTGGCCCATCACGGGGCGTTGGCCGTTGTGACTGTCCGGATTATTCCAGTCGCACCGTTTGCACTCATCAACCTGGTGGCCGGGGCTTCACATATTAAAACCCGTGACTTTATTCTCGGCACCGTGCTGGGAATGTTACCCGGCATATTGGGCATTACCGTCTTTGCTGACTCCCTGCTGAAAACAGTGAAAGACCCTGAACCGGCTCAAATTGGCCTGTTTGTCGTGGTGGTTCTGGTTATTCTGAGCATAATGTATGGACTCAAAATTTTGTTGAACCGCAAACAGGTCAGGGAGGAAAGCGATACACCGTGATTCGGCTCAAACTGGCGAGCTACAATATACATGCAGCAATCGGCACGGATGGACATTTCGACCCTTTCCGTATTGCCGAAGTGATACGGGAAGTCGATGCCGACATTATTGCTTTACAGGAAGTCGAGCACCACCGTGTCAATGACCTGGATCTGCTCGACTTTCTTGCGCAGCAGACCGATATGACCGGACTGGCCGGTCCAACCATGCTGCGTGAATCCAGAGATTACGGCAATGCGATTTTGTCACGGCTGCCGATAGAATCGCACCGCCTGATCGATTTAAGCCTGGAGCCCCATGAGCCACGGGGGGCTTTGCAGGTTCAGTACATTTATCAGGGGCATCATATTCTGGTGTATGCAACCCATCTGGGCCTAAAGCCGGTAGAGCGACGCCACCAGGTAAAAAATATTCTCGCAGAATTTGAACAGCAGCATGCCGATATGACCGTGCTAATGGGCGATTTGAATGAGTGGTTTCTGTGGGGCCGGCCCTTACGCTGGTTACATCAGTATTTTGATACCACGCCTGCCTGCCGCAGCTTTCCCTCAGCCTGGCCTATCTTCAGCCTGGATCGTATCTGGATTCAGCCGCGGCATCATTTGCTGGCTGTTTCTGCACACCGCTCGGCACTGGCGAGAAAAGCCTCTGATCATTTACCTGTCACTGCCCTGGTCGAACTGGATTAAGTTGGAGCCGGTCACGTTCTCTGTTAAGGTCAGTTAACACGCTCTCGTTTATCTTAGGGAGCAATGCCCAAGGCTGAAAGACAGCAAGCCACATCAAAAATGAGGATGGAGCCCAATGTCCAGATACGCCAAACATGCGCTTTTCAGTATGTTTCTGACACTATTTTCACTGGCCTTTGCCTCAGTTCAGGCTCAGCCTGCTGACGATGATGAGGTCAATCGCCTGCAGTCGAGAATAGAGCGTCTTGAGGCCGAACTCAGACAGACCAGGCAAGCTCTCGAAGAAAGCAAACGAAAACAGTCGGCCGTTGAAAACAAACTGGCCGAGACCGAAGAAAACAGACAAGCACGAGTCGCCGAGGCAGAACAGGTCGATGAGCCGGCTGAAATCCGTTTTGGTCCGCTGCGTGTCGGCGGCGCGATGCGAGCAAACTATGCCATTGGTGATTACCCTGAAATGGACGGCGCCTCCCGGGCATTCGAGGATGGCGGTAATTTCAATCTGGATACCTTCCGTATCAATCTCGATTATGCCGATGGTCCCTATATCGGCAAATTGGAATACCGCTGGTACAACGGGTACAACTTCTTACACACAGGCTGGCTTGGCTACCAGTTTGATGACAAGCGACAACTTCAGCTCGGTGTAAACCGGGTTCCATTTGGCCCCGGTCCCTATGGGGTATCACAAAGCTGGTTCTTTGATCAGCATTACTACCTCGGCCTCGCCGATGATATGGATCTGGGGGCTAAGTACCATCATGAGGTCGGTAACTGGAAATGGGACCTCGCCTACTATCTCTCTGATGAAGGTAACTATATCGGTTCTTCTCACGATAGTGCCCGTTATTCTTATGATGTGGTGAATGAGAGTGATCAGGGTTACGAAGAGCGTAACCAGTTCAATTTGAGAGGCATTTACCAGTTTTCAGAAGGTGATGTAAAAACGGATCTGGGTGTCTCTCTGCAATATGGCGAACTGAAGAGTCGTGGCGCACAGGATGATGGAGATCGTTACGCTGCTTCAGTCCATATGGTTAATAAATGGGGACAGTTTACGCTGGCTAGCCAGGTGACTTACTACCGGTTTGATGTCGATAGCAGTCAGCCACTGGGCACCGATAAGCTGGTGCAGATGGGGGCTTATGATTTCCCCAGTACCGCAGCGGCGGAGGCCTGGATCCCGGCCATTTCACTTAGTTACTACCTGGAAACCAATCAGATTGCCTGGTTGGATTATGTCATCCCTTACGTCGAATACAGCAGTGTGGTTAAGAAGGAGAGTCGCTTCAATGACAGTGAACTGGCCACACTGGGGGCCGCCTGGGGTAAAGACAATTGGTATATCTACACAGATCTAAGCGCATCTAACGGTAATGAGTTTATCGGTGGTGACGCTGCGTTTGGTGATCGATTGGGCGCGAATCAGGATGATGACTGGCAGACCCGTTTCAATATCAATTTCGGCTACTACTTCTAACAACAAAAACACGCAGAGCGGCAGAGAGAGCAAACTATGAGTGAACAAGAGAATCAAGCGCCAGAAAAAGCAGCTAAAATCGCTGTAAATCCCCCTGTTTTTTATGGTTCCGCCATTCTAATTCTCATCATTGTTATTTTTGGGGCAGGCTTTCCCGATACAGCGACCGGGGTGTTTGCCTCGGTACAAAGCTGGGTAATTGAAACGTTTGGCTGGTTTTATTTGCTTGCAGTGGCTGTTTTTCTAATATTCTGCCTGGGCCTGGCAATGAGTTCATTCGGCAAGATAAAACTCGGACCAGATCACTCGGAGCCAGATTATGGCTACACTTCATGGTTTGCCATGCTGTTCAGTGCCGGCATGGGTATCGGCCTGTTGTTCTTCGGTGTCGCCGAACCCGTCATGCATTTTGCTACTCCGCCGGTGGGTGAGGGCGAAACGGTTGAAGCTGCCCGGCAGGCAATGTCTATTACTTTCTTCCATTGGGGGCTCCACGCCTGGGCTATCTACGCTGTGGTCGGGTTGGCGCTGGCTTATTTTGGCTTCAGGCATAATCTGCCCTTAACCATTCGCTCCGCTTTGTATCCGCTTATCGGGGATAGAATCCATGGGCCGATAGGTCACGCCGTCGACATTTTTGCTGTCATCGGTACGATGTTCGGTATTGCGACCTCTCTTGGCTTTGGTGTCTTACAGATTAATGCTGGACTCAGTTATCTGTTTGGTGTCCCTGATTCGGTTTATATGCAAATCGGGTTGATAGCAGTCATAACCTTGATGGCAACAGCTTCCGTCGTCGCTGGTTTGGATGCCGGGATTAAGCGCTTATCCGAAGTCAACCTTGTACTGGCAGTGTTGCTGCTGCTGTTTGTCATGTTTGCAGGGCCAACCCTGTTCCTGCTTGAAGCGCTGGTTCAAAATACGGGGGCTTATCTCAGTCAGCTGGTCGATCTGACTTTTAACCTTTATGCCTATGAGCCTAACAGCTGGATAGGTGGCTGGACATTATTCTATTGGGGCTGGTGGATATCCTGGTCACCTTTTGTCGGCATGTTTATCGCTCGTGTTTCCCGTGGGCGTACTATCCGTGAGTTCGTCCTGGGGGTGTTGTTTGTGCCGGTAGGCTTCAGCTTTATGTGGATGACCTTCTTTGGGGGAACCGCGATCAGCATGGAGCTGGGCACGCTGTCAGGTGTTATCACCAGTGCGATTGAAGAAAATGTGCCTCTGGCCATTTTCACCATGTTCGAACACCTGCCTCTAAGCATGTTGGCATCCGGCGTGGCGACCGTGCTGGTCATCACATTCTTTGTGACCTCCTCTGACTCCGGTTCACTCGTTATAGATACAATTACATCAGGTGGACACCCGATGCCTCCTGTCTGGCAGAGAGTTTTCTGGGCTTTGATGGAAGGTGTGGTCGCAGCTACGCTCTTGCTCGCTGGGGGACTGGGTGGCTTGCAAACCGCGGTGATTGCGGGGGCCTTACCTTTTGCCATGATCATGCTAGTGATCTGTCTGGGGCTTTTCAAAGGTCTGAAAATGGAGGGAATCAAACGGATGGTGGTCGGTATGCCGCAAACACCAGTCAGTAGCGGTCGCCGGGTCACCTGGAAACAACGCCTCAAAAATCTCAGCACATTTCCTGATGAGGCTGAAATGTCCCAGTTTATGCAGCAGACGGTGGAACCGGCACTGCAGCAGGTTGCCACTGAAATTCTACAGAGTGGTCAGGATGCCAGTGTCAGCAAGGAAGACAGCTATATCGAGCTACGCGTTTTTTACGGTGGAGAGATTGATTTTGTTTATGGTGTTCACAGTGTAGGGCATTTGATTCCACACTTTGCTTTTCCCGAATTTGATACCAAAACTGATGAAAGCAAACGCTATTACCGTGCCGAAGTCTATCTGGCCGAAGGTAGTCAGCATTATGATCTGTATGGCTACAATCAGGAGCAGGTGCTGGATGATGTATTGATTCAATATGAAAAACACATGCACTTTCTGCATATCGTCAGTGATTCACAGGCGACCGAATAAGCCATAAGACAGATTGATGAGAATGCGATTAAGCGCAGATTTTGTGGGTCGGTTTAGTGGATATCAAGCTGTGGCGGTCAGGTTTAGAAACTATTTTTAAATCATGCTATTGTCGCATCCAAGACCACGAGGAGAAACGCTCATGCGACAGAGAACAATAGCATTCATGACAGTGGCCAGCCTGTTCAGCTCAGCAGTTTTGGCTGGCGGCGCTGATCTATCCAGCCTGCCTTGTGGCAGCCAGGCCATTCAGCTCGGCATGAGCCCGCAGCAGATCAAATCCACCTGTGGCCAAAGCTGGGAGCCGTCCTATATCAGCACACACGAGAGACCGGCGCTGGGTGATGAAGAAGGTCATGATTACTTTGAGAAGTGGATGTATAAGACGGCTGACAGTCATGCGACTCATGTCATTTTTAAAAACGGCGAAGTGGTGCGAATCTTCACGCTTCGTTAAAGCGAGTGTCATTTTCATATTGGATTAAGGCAGCGGCATTACACTGTCAGTGTTTGATGAATCCTGACAGAGAAAGACATGACACCTTCTCGTTCTTTTTTTCCACTGGCAGGGCTGTTGATGCTGCTGGTAACGCCAGGCAAGAGTCTGCAGGCCGATGAAGACGCTGCCCGTGCCCGCATGTTGCAACAGCGGGGCGATATTCTACCGCTGGAACAAGTAATACAGT
>CAYMEE010000067.1:0-7843 GCA_964389455.1 uncultured Methylophaga sp.
CCTAAAACACTAGACGGCCCGATCCCTAGCTGCTATGCTTGCCGACAGTTTTTTCGAAAACTCCTCCCCGTTAGTACATAACAGCGCCCATACTGCGGCGTTTTCAAGGTTGTTCTATATCAAAAAATCCCAATCCAGGTAATACATGAATCTGACAGAACTGAAAAAGCAGTCCGCTGCTGAATTGATGGATCTTGCCCTCTCAATGAATCTTGAGGGCCTCGCCAGGAACAGAAAACAAGAATTAATCTTCGCAATAGTTAAAGCCCACTCCAAACAGGGTGAAGATGTTGTCACTACCGGGGTTTTGGAGTTATTGCCGGATGGCTTTGGTTTCCTGCGTTCACCAGAAGATTCTTATGTGGCAGGTCCGGATGACGTCTATGTATCACCGAGTCAGATTCGACGTTTCCACTTGCGCACTGGCGATACCATCAAAGGTAAAATCAGACCGCCAAAAGACAGCGAGCGCTATTTTGCCCTGGTTAAAGTAGAAGAAATCAATTTCGAAAAGCCGGACAAATCAAAGAACAAAGTTCCTTTCGAAAATCTCACCCCGCTGTTTGCCAACGAGCGTTATTCTCTGGAGCGCGGCAATGGGAGTACCGAAGATTTAACGCCCCGTATTATTGATCTGGCCTCTCCAATTGGTAAGGGGCAACGTGGGTTGATCGTGGCACCACCGAAATCTGGTAAAACGATGATTCTGCAATCACTGGCTCAGTCTATTGCAGCAAATTACCCGGACAGTGACTTGATCGTCCTGCTGATCGACGAGCGCCCGGAAGAGGTCACTGAAATGGCGCGTTCAGTCCGCGGTGAAGTCGTTTCCAGTACCTTCGACGAACCTGCTGCACGTCACGTTCAGGTGGCAGAAATGGTCATTGAGAAGGCCAAACGTCTGGTTGAACATAAACACGATGTGGTTATCCTGCTGGACTCTATTACCCGTCTTGCTCGTGCCTATAACACAGTGGCGCCATCCTCCGGTAAGGTCTTGACCGGTGGTGTGGATGCAAATGCATTGCAACGTCCGAAACGTTTTTTCGGTGCGGCACGTAACATTGAAGAAGGTGGTAGCCTGACTATCATCGCGACTGCACTCATCGAAACCGGCTCACGTATGGATGAAGTCATCTTCGAAGAGTTCAAGGGCACCGGTAATATGGAAGTCCTGCTCGAGCGTAAATTGGCTGATCGTCGTATTTACCCTGCAATTAATGTGACCCGTTCCGGCACCCGTCGTGAGGAACTGCTGACCTCGGAAGAGGACCTGCAAAAACTCTGGATTCTGAGAAAGCTGATTTCTCAAATGGAGCCGGTAGAAGCAATGGAATTCATGATGGACCGGCTCAAGTCTACTAAGACCAATGCTGAGTTCTTCGACATGATGAAACAGGGCTAAGATAAAACTGGCTATGCAGGATAAGTTGCCGCCGGCCATCTTTATCATGGGGCCGACGGCAGCTGGAAAAACAGACCTTGCGCTTGAACTGGCCAAACGTCATCCGCTAGAAATCATCAGTGTGGACTCTGCACTGGTGTATAGAGGCATGGACATCGGCACGGCTAAACCCTCTGTCGATACGCTTAAACAGTTCCCACATCACCTGGTTGATATTCTGGATCCGACCGAGACTTATTCAGCGGGTCGGTTTCGCGATGATGCACTGGGTTTGATGGCTGATATTACTTCTCGTGGGAGAGTGCCATTACTAGTCGGTGGCACCATGCTATATTTTAATGCGCTTCAAAATGGCATGTCGAAACTGCCATCAGCGGATCCGACAGTCAGAGCAAAGCTTGATGCCGAGGCGGCTGAGTTCGGCTTGGCATATTTGCATCAACGCCTGGCTGAAGTGGACCCGGTTGCGGCTGCACGCATTCACGTCAATGATCCCCAACGTTTGCAGCGTGCCCTCGAAGTCTATGAACTGACTGGAAAGAGTCTGACTGAGTTGACTGCCCAGCAGGCTGAAACGCTGCCTTACAAAATAAGCAAAATTATTGTTGCTCCGTTCGATCGCGCTGTTTTGCATCAGCGTATTGCCCGACGTTACAGAGAGATGGTCGAGAATGGTTTTCTGGCTGAAGTTGAGAAGCTTTATCAGCGTGAAGATTGTCATCCGGGACTACCTTCAATACGTGCTGTCGGTTACCGACAGGCATGGGCCTATCTGAGTGGTGAAATGGATATGGAAGCCTTCGTTGAGAAAGCGATAGTGGCAACACGTCAGATGGCAAAAAGACAGATTACCTGGCTCCGTTCTCAGCACGATGGCGTCTGGTTTGACAGTGGCCAAAGCCTGCCTGTTGAGGATGTGAACGATTATCTGATGGGACAGGTCACACAATTAACGAATAATGCTTGACGATTCCGCTGGGGCTTCTAGAATGAGTTATTGGCAGGTGTTTTTCAAAAATAATAACAATATCTGGAGCAGATAATGGCCAAAGCGCAGACTCTTCAAGATCCATTTTTAAACGCATTACGTCGTGAAAATATCCCCGTTTCCATTTACCTGGTCAACGGCATTAAACTGCAAGGTCAGATTGATTCTTTTGATCAGTTCGTGATTTTGCTGAAAAATTCGGTGAATCAAATGGTATACAAACATGCCATTTCAACCATTGTCCCCGCACGTAATGTTAACTACAGCCAGGAAGAATAGGAGCGTATTGATTGTTTGATCGTCCTGATAGTAAAGCCGCTTTTGACGATTCATCGAACCAGGAAGCAGTTGTTCTTGTATATCTCAACTTCAATGACCCCAACTACGACGAATCACTGGAAGAATTCCAGGAGTTGGTTGGCGGCACTGGCGCAAATATAGCCGCCATCGTTCAGGGAAAAAGACACCGCCCCGATCCAAAGTACTTTGCCGGTAGCGGCAAGGTCGATGAAATTGCAGAGCATGTCGCCGCTGCCCATGCGGCGCTGGTGATTTTTAATCATGAACTGTCTCCCAGTCAGGAACGCAATCTGGAGCAACGTCTTAAATGCCGTGTTCTTGGGCGGACTGGTCTGATTCTGGATATATTCGCCCGCCGCGCCCGTTCGCATGAGGGCAAGCTTCAGGTGGAACTGGCGCAGCTCCAGCATATGTCCACCCGTCTGGTTCGTGGCTGGACTCACCTGGAACGACAAAAAGGTGGTATTGGCTTGCGAGGTCCCGGTGAAACCCAGCTGGAAACTGACCGGCGTTTACTAGGGCAAAGGATCAAGACCCTGAAGAAAAAGCTGGATAAAGTGCGCTCTCAACGTGAGCAGGGCAGACGATCTCGAAGCCGTGGTGGCGTACCTGTCGTATCTCTGGTTGGTTACACCAATGTGGGCAAATCGACCTTGTTCAACAAGGTGACCTCGGCTGAGGTATATGCCGACGACCGATTGTTTGCGACCCTTGACCCGACACTGCGACGGGTCAAGCTACATGACACGGAAATGTTGATTCTGGCTGATACGGTGGGCTTCATCAGGCAACTGCCTCATGACCTCGTCGAGTCATTTAGCTCAACACTGGAAGAGACCCGTGATGCCGCTTTGTTGCTGCATGTGGTGGATTGTGCCGCTAGCGATCGCGATGATCTGATGCATCATGTCAATGACGTTCTACAGCAGATTGAAGCCGATGAAGTACCGCAACTGATTGTTTATAACAAAATAGATAAGGTGGACGGTATGGAGCCACGTGTCGAGCGCAATGCCGACGGTGACATCGAACGGATCTGGCTCTCAGCCAGAACCGGCGAGGGGCTCGAATTATTACGTCAGGCGCTACAGGAATATTTTCCGCTGTTGGAAGAGTCTCAGTATCTGACTTAGGGACGGGTTTTGGTTGCTTATGGCGCCCATCTCCGTAAAATAGTCGTTTTGAAAGTAAATCTCTTTTCTCATTTTGGAGAGCTACATGGCTTGGAATGAACCCGGCAACGGTGGAAAAGATCCGTGGGGTAATCGTGGTAAAGATGGGCCACCGGATCTGGACGAAGTCGTCCGTAAAATGCAACAAAAACTGGGCGGTCTGTTTGGTGGTAAAGGTGGTTCTGGCGGCAGTAACCGTCCAAGCCAAGGTTCATTCGGTTTCGGCCTGATTGCCGTTATTGCGATCATCGTCTGGTTACTGTCAGGTATTTACATTGTCGAAGCACCTGAACGCGGTGTGGTCATGCGCTTTGGTCAGTTTGTGACGACCACAATGCCTGGTCCGCACTGGCACCTGCCTTATCCCATCGACAAAGTTGAAATCGTCAATGTTGACGAAATCCGCACTGCTGAAATCGGTTACCGCTCTACCGGTGTCGCCAGCACCAATTCGATTCCTTCTGAATCTTTGATGCTGACTCAGGATGAAAACATTATCGATCTGAAAATTGCTGTTCAGTATCGCGTTCAGGATGCAGCTAAGTACCTGTTCAATGTTCGTAACCCAGACATTGTTTTGCGTCAGATGATGGAAAGTGCAGTACGTGAAATCGTCGGCCGCTCCAAGATGGACTTTGTGCTGACAGAAGGTCGTAGTGCGATTGCCAACAGCACCGAACAGTTACTGCAATCCATGCTTGATGCGCATGATGCCGGTCTGCTTGTGACCAGTGTGAACATGCAGGATGTGCAGCCTCCGGAGCAGGTCCAGTCCGCTTTTGCTGACGTAGTAAAAGCCCGTGAGGATGAGGTGCGTCAAATCAACCAGGCAGAAGCTTATTCCAATGATATTTTGCCGAAAGCTCGTGGTCAGGCCTTCCGTGTGCTGCAGGAAGCTGAAGCCTACAAGAGCCAGGTAGTGGCTAAGGCAGAGGGTGATGCCAGCCGCTTCACCCAGGTGATGCAGGAATACAACAAGGCGCCGGCGATTACCACTGAACGTCTCTATCTGGATGCCATGGAATCAGTCTATTCACGCAGCCAGAAAGTGATGGTGGACCTTGAAAACGGCGGCAGTAACGTACTCTATCTGCCATTGGACCGTATGCGTGGTTCAAGCGGAAATCCTGCACGATTGAATCTGGATGAGTTTAACTATCCGAATTCAACATCCGGTAACAACAGTTCCACATCAAGCAGCGCGTCACGTGATGACGTTCGCAGCAGAGGAGGTCGCTAAATGAGTTCACGTATGACGCTGATTCTGGTGCTGCTGGTGCTGGCACTGATCACCCTGAGCTCATCGCTGTTTGTTGTGAGTGAGCGTGAAAAAGCCGTTTTGCTGAGACTGGGTCAGATTGAACGTACCGATTTCGAGCCCGGCCTGCATTTCAAAATGCCGTTTGTAAACAATGTGCGTAAATTCGAAGCCCGTGAAATGGCGCTGGACGCTCAACCTGCCCGTTACCTGACAGGCGAAAAGAAAAACGTGATCGTTGATTCTTTTATCCTGTGGCGGATTGAAGACGTCGGTACTTATTTCACCTCAATGGGTGGTGATCAGGAGCGCGCGGCCCTGCGACTGTCACAAATTATCAAAGACGGTCTGCGTGGCGAGTTTGGTCGCCGTACCATTCAGGAAGTGGTATCCGGTGACCGTGTGACCATGGTTCAGGACATTCTCAAAGAAGCTAACCGTGTTGCTGAAGGCTTTGGTATTGCTATTTCCAATGTCCGCATCAAACGCATTGATCTGCCTTCAGAAGTCAGCTCTTCTGTCTACACTCGTATGGAAGCAGAGCGTGAGCGTGTCGCCAAAGAACTGCGTTCTCAGGGTGCGGAAAAAGCAGAGGAAATCCGCTCTGATGCAGATCGCCAACGTGCCGTTATTCTGGCTGAAGCCAGAAGTGAAGCCGAGCAGATTCGTGGTCAGGGTGATGCCCAAGCTACCGAAATTTATGCAGATGCTTATGGCGCCAATGAAGACTTCTATTCGCTTTACCGTCGTTTAAGCGCCTATCAGAATGTCTTCAAGGGTGATGACATGCTGGTTATCGAACCGACCGGAGATTTCTTCAAGCGCTTCAACGACGCTAATCAGTCGCTGCAGTGAACCCGGAGCTGTTGCACAGCCTCTGGGTGGCAATGGCATTGATGCTCGTTATCGAGGGCATCATGCCATTTCTCAGCCCGCAGAACTTCAAGCGGGCCTTACTGCAAATGGCCGCGATGCCAGACAGGCAGGTTCGCCTGATTGGTTTTTTCTGTATGCTCGCCGGCCTGATTTTTTTGTACTGGATTAATTAACTCGACATGACTATCAAAGAGAGTTGGCTGCTGCCCGAAGGCATCGACGAACTGTTGCCAGAGGAAGCCTCACAACTGGAATGCCTGCACCGGGCACTGGTTGATCGGATGCGCAGCTGGGGCTATCAACTGGTTGTACCGCCATTGGTTGAGTACCTCGATTCACTGCTGACCGGGACTGCCAAAACCCTGGACATTCAGACCTTCAAACTCACTGACCAGATGTCTGGTCGTATGCTTGGCATCCGTGCCGATATGACCCCGCAAGTGGCCAGAATCGCTGCCCACAAAATGCGCGGTCAGTCTGATGTATTGCGTCTCTGCTACATCGGCAGTGTGCTGCACACCCTCCCGGAGGGGCAGGCCAGTTCACGGAATCCGATTCAGCTTGGTGCTGAAATCTATGGTCATGCCGGTCCGGAAAGTGATGTCGAGAGCATTCAGTTAATGGTGGACTTGTTGTCGGTAACGGGAGCGGTCAGCACGGTGGCACTGGATATCGGTCATGTCGGTATCTACCGTGGCCTTGCCAGCTATGCCGGACTCGATGCCCATCAGGAACAGGAGCTGTTCTCAGCGCTGCAACGCAAAGCCGCTGCTGAAATCGAGACGCTGCTGACGCAATATCAGCTTGCTGATGATGCCCGTCAGATGTTACTGGCACTGGCTGAGCTTAATGGTGATGCCAGCATACTGACCAGTGCCAAACAACAGCTTGCAAAAGCACCTGATTCTGTTCAGCAAGCCCTGGATACACTGATGCGTATCAATGAGATGCTGACACAGCGTATTCCTCACATTGCAATTAATTTTGATCTCGCAGAATTGCGCGGCTATCACTATCACACCGGTGTTGTCTTTGCTGCATATAAACCGGGCTCTGCCCAGGCGATCGCTGCCGGTGGTCGCTATGACGACATCGGGGAACATTTTGGTCATGCTCAGCCTGCCACCGGTTTCAGTATGGACCTGAAAAAAATCGCTACCTTGCTGCCAACAGCGGATAATGCCTGCCGGGCAGAATCGATCAGCGTGGCGTGGCAGGATGATCCGGCATTGGAAGAAATGGTGGCCTCACTGCGAAATGACGGCAAAGTCGTGATTTATCAAATGCCCGGCACTGACATCACAACAACACATACATTGATTAAACAAGCGGGTCACTGGCAAGTGACCGAAACAGGAACACAAACTCGTGGCTAGAAATATTGTAGTAATTGGCTCCCAGTGGGGGGATGAAGGTAAAGGTAAGCTGGTCGACCTGCTGACCGATAATGTCTCCGCTGTGGTGCGCTTCCAGGGCGGGCATAATGCCGGCCATACCCTGGTGATTGATGGCAAAAAAACCATTCTTCACCTGATTCCATCAGGCATCCTGCGTGAAAACGTGCAGTGTCTGATTGGTAATGGTGTGGTCTTATGTCCTGAAGCGTTACTTAAAGAAATGGGTGAGCTGGAAGCCAACGGTGTACCTGTGCGTGAACGACTGAAAATCAGTGCCGCCTGTCCGTTGATCCTGCCTTATCACATCGCGCTGGATCAGGCCCGTGAGTCACGTCGTGGTAAAGCGGCTATTGGTACTACCGGTCGCGGTATTGGCCCCGCCTATGAAGACAAAGTCGGCCGTCGTGGCCTGCGTGTGGGTGACCTGCTGGATGAAAAAGTCTTTGC
>CAYMEE010000068.1:0-7812 GCA_964389455.1 uncultured Methylophaga sp.
ACGGCTGTTGTGTCACCAGGCTGTAAGGACCGGTAGAACGGGCGTGCATCTTGTCATCGACCAGGTGGTTCAGTTTCAGCATGTGCATGTAACCGATGGTTACCGGACGGTGGAAGAATTCACCGGTACGACCGTCAATCAGCTTCGCCTGACCACTGCGTGGCAGATCGGCTAATTCCAGCATGTCCTTGATTTCATTTTCGTTGGCGCCGTCAAATACCGGTGTCGCCAGCGGCACACCGTCTTTCAGGTTTTTAGACAGCTCGATGATTTCATCATCAGTCAAGGAATCCAGATCTTCTCTTTTACCGCTGGTGTTATAAACCTTGTCCAGGAACTCACGCAGGTCGGAAACAGCTTTCTGCTGTTCCAGCATATCCTGAATCTTGTAACCCAGACCTTTCGCGGCCCAACCCAGATGCACCTCCAGAATCTGACCGATGTTCATCCGCGAAGGTACACCCAGCGGGTTCAGCACGATATCGACCGGACGACCATCCTGGGTATAAGGCATGTCTTCAACAGGAACGATGTTGGAAATAACACCTTTGTTACCATGACGGCCCGCCATTTTATCACCAGGCTGGATACGACGTTTCACAGCCAGGAACACTTTCACCATGCGCTGAACGCCCGGTGCCAGATCATGACCTGAGGTCAGTTTCTCTTTCTTGTGTTCAAACGCTTCCTCCATTTCCTGACGGTATTGCTTGAGGTGGGCGTTGGCCTGTTCCAGCAGCGTATTGAGTTCTTCTGACTCCATACGGATGTCGAACCACTTCGCATGCTCCAGATCCTGCAGATAGCTCTTGGTCAGCTTGGTGCCTTTCTTCAGATCAGGACCGGCTTCAGCGACTTTGCCAACCAGGTTGCGTTCCAGACGAGCAAACACGTCTTCGGTCAGGATGCGGTTTTGATCTTTCAGATCGTTCCAGACTTTTTCCAGTTCGGCCTTTTCGATCTCACGAGTACGTTCGTCTTTTTCGACACCGTCACGGGTAAAGACCTGAACGTCAATCACCGTACCGTAAGTACCTGATGGCACACGCAGAGATGAGTCTTTCACGTCTGCCGCTTTTTCCCCGAAGATGGCACGCAGCAGTTTTTCTTCCGGTGTCAGCTGGGTTTCACCTTTTGGTGTCACTTTACCGACCAGGATATCGCCGGGCTTGACTTCAGCACCCACGTAAACAATTCCGGATTCGTCTAATTTGGACAGCGCACTTTCGCTAACGTTCGGAATATCACTGGTGATTTCCTCGGTACCGAGTTTGGTATCACGTGCCAGACAGTTCAGTTCCTGAATGTGAATCGTAGTGAAGCGATCTTCTTCTACCACGCGCTCGGAAACCAGGATCGAATCCTCAAAGTTATAACCGTTCCATGGCATGAACGCGACCAGGATGTTCTGACCCAGCGCCAGTTCACCTTTGTCGGTGGACGGGCCGTCAGCCAGTACGTCGCCGGAAGCGATCTGATCACCCGGCTTCACAATCGGACGCTGATTGATACAGGTGCTCTGGTTAGAACGGGCATATTTAATCAGGTTGTAGATATCAACACCTGATTCACCGGCTTCGGTTTCATCATCATTTACACGGATAACGATACGGCTGGCATCGACAGAGTCGACCACACCGCCACGTTTGGCAGTGACCATGACGCCGGAATCCTTTGCCACAACACGTTCGATACCAGTACCAACCAGTGGCTTATCTGCACGCAGCGTCGGCACAGCCTGACGCTGCATGTTCGACCCCATCAAGGCGCGGTTAGCATCATCGTGTTCCAGGAATGGAATCAACGAAGCGGCGACAGAGACCACCTGACGTGGTGAAACGTCCATCAGCTGCACCTGTTCAGAAGGTGTCAGTGATGATTCACCACGATAACGGCAGTGAACCATGTTTTCTGCGATGGAACCGTCTTCATTCAGTTCAATCGTCGCCTGTGCGATCTTGTATTCGCCTTCATCAATAGCAGACAAATAAACGATTTCATCAGTCGCTTTGGTGTCGATAACTTTACGATACGGTGTTTCAATAAAGCCGTATTCGTTGGTACGAGCATATGTCGCCAGTGAGTTGATCAGGCCGATGTTCGGACCTTCAGGGGTCTCAATTGGGCAGACACGACCGTAGTGAGTCGGATGAACGTCACGCACCTCAAAGCCGGCACGCTCACGCGTCAGGCCGCCTGGGCCCAATGCAGAAACACGACGCTTATGCGTGACTTCTGACAGCGGGTTGTTCTGATCCATAAACTGAGACAGCTGACTGGAACCGAAGAACTCTTTGATGGCTGCAGCGACCGGTTTAGCATTGATCAGCTGTTGTGGCATCAGGCCTTCAGATTCTGCGATGCTTAGACGTTCACGAACCGCACGCTCAACACGGACCAGACCGACACGGAACTGATTCTCAGCCATTTCACCGACACTACGTACACGACGGTTACCCAGGTGATCGATATCATCGACGACACCGTTGCCGTTACGAATCTTGATCAACTCTCTGAGCACAGCAAGGATATCGTCTTTCGACAGGGTACCCTCGCCTTCCATTTCTTCACGACCCAGACGGCGGTTGAATTTCATTCGACCGACACTGGACAGGTCATAACGATCCAGGGTGAAGAACAGGCTGGTAAACAGATTTTCCGCTGCATCTTCTGTCGGTGGTTCACCCGGACGCATCATGCGGTAGATTTCAATCTTGGCTTCCAACTCGCTTCGGGTTTCATCCAGACGCATGGTGTCTGACATGAACGGACCGTCGTCGAGATCATTGGAGTAGATTGTTTCGATGCTGTTGATATCGAAACGGGCAAAGGCTTCCAGCAACTCTTCAGTGATTTCATCATTGGCATTAGCCAGCAGTTCACCGGTTTCCGGATCGACCATATCTTTAGCAATGACTTTGCCGACCAGGAAGCTGTTCGGCACAGTCAGGGCGTTCATACCCGCTTTTTCCATACGGCGGATGTGACGACCGGTGATCTGGCGTTCAGCCTCTACAATGACTTCACCATCTGGATCAACGATGTCGAAAGGCACAGACTGACCACGCAGGCGCGCAGGTTCCAGCGCCATTTCAAAATCGTCACCTTTGCGTTCGAAGGTGTCATTGCTGAAAAAGATTTCCAGCATTTCCTGGTTGCTGTAACCCAGCGCACGCAACAATACAGTGGCAGGCAGTTTGCGACGACGGTCGATACGGACGAAGACAGAATCTTTCGGATCGAACTCGAAGTCCAGCCAGGAGCCACGGTAAGGAATAACACGGGCGTTATAGAGGATCTTGCCCGAAGAGTGAGTCTTACCGCGATCGCTGTCGAAGAACACACCGGGTGAACGGTGCAGTTGCGACACGATAACGCGTTCAGTACCGTTGATGACGAAATTACCTTTTTCGGTCATCAGCGGGATTTCACCCATGTAAACTTCCTGCTCTTTAATGTCTTTAACGACTTTTTGCTTGGCAGGGGCGTCCTTGTCATAAATGACCAGACGCATTTTAACTCTTAGAGGTGCGGCATAAGTGACACCGCGCAGTTGGCACTCTTTTACATCAAACGATGGGGTGCCCAGGCGATAGCTGACATATTGCAGCTCTGCCATGCCAGTATGGCTCTTGATAGGGAACACTGATTCAAAAGCAGCGTGTAGCCCTTTTGCCCCGCGTTCATCTGCAGCGACGCCCATTTGCAGGAAGTCTTGGTAAGAGTTAACCTGCGTAGCGAGCAGATTTGGAACATTCAAGACAATTGGACGTTTGCCAAAATCTTTACGAATCCGTTTTTTCTCGGTAAACGTATAGGCCATGTATTACACCTCGAAGAACGTCCTGATTTCACGGCAGTGAAATCCAGGAAAGATTGTTTTGTTAATGACCGGCAAAACCGCCCGGCCTGCAACGGAAAAAGGCCGGTGACCAAAATCACCAGCCATTTTCTTTTTCGCGGTGGTCCGAAGACCACCGCGACCGATGCGATGCTTACTTAAGTTCAGCAGCTGCACCAGCTTCAGTCAGTTGTTTGACGAGGTCTTCTGCTTCAGCTTTTTCAATGCCTTCTTTCACTGTTGCAGGTACGCCTTCAACCATTTCTTTGGCTTCTTTCAGGCCCAGACCAGTGATGCCACGAACAACTTTGATAACGCCAACTTTGTTATCACCGAAGCTGGTCATAACAACGTCAAATTCAGTTTGTTCAGCGGCAGCAGCGCCACCTTCAGCAGGAGCAGCAGCAACAGCAGCCACAGGTGCTGCAGCAGTTACGCCAAATTTTTCTTCCATTGCTTCGATCAGATCAACGACCTCAACAACAGTCATGTTGGAAATTGCTTCCAGGATATCGTCTTTAGATACAGCCATGATAATTACCTATTTCAAGCTTACAGAATTTATAAATTTGCCTAATCCAACTCGGATTAAGCGGCTTCTTTCGCGTCGCGGACGGCCGCGAACGTACGTACCATCTTGCTGGTAGGTGCTTGCAGCGTACGAACAAATTTCTCGATTGGCGCTTTGAGCGTACCCATGAACATGCTGATTGCCTGTTCTTTGGTAGGCATTTTCGCCAGTTTTTCGATTTCGCTGGCTGGCAGCAGTTTGCCGCCCAGTGAAACCATTTTGACGTCGAGGTTTTTGTTTGTTTTAGCAAAGTCACCCATGACACGTGCAACGGCACCTGGATCTTCCATAGAAAAACCAAATACCAGCGGGCCAGTCATTCCTTCCTGCATGCAGGCGAAATCAGTACCCTCTACCGCACGGCGAGCCAGTGTGTTACGAACAACGCGCAGGTAAACATTTTCCTTACGCGCTGCAACACGCAGCTCTGTCATTTCTGAAACCGTCAAACCACGGTATTCTGCTGCAACAGCAGAAAACGCGTTGCTTGCTACTTCAGAGACCTCAGCAACGACGGCCTTTTTACCTTCGAGATTTAAAGCCACCTAAGACCTCCTTAGGTTCACCCATTACTGGATGAATAGTTGCTAAATGGAAGTGTTACCACTTCCCCCTTTACGGTATCCAACTCAGAAATTCTGTAGCTGAACCCGTCTGCGCAGGCCGCCCCATTCACATGGGTCAATTAAAATTGCTTACCTGCGGTCTTAGACGACTCGCCACCGCGAACGGTGACGAGCGGTCCAATTCGTTTGATAAATCTTAGCCGAGGAAAGATTTATCGACAGTAACGCCGGCACCCATGGTGCTGGAGACACTGATTTTCTTAATGTATGTACCTTTAGCTGAGCTCGGCTTCAGTTTGTTCAGATCATCGATCAACGCCTGCAGGTTTTGACGCAGAGCATCAATTTCAAAGCTGGCATTGCCGATTGGGCAGTGAATGATACCTGCCTTGTCAGTACGGTAGCGAACTTGACCGGCTTTGGCGTTTTTAACCGCTTCAGCGACGTTCGGTGTCACAGTACCGACTTTCGGGTTTGGCATCAGGCCACGTGGACCCAGGACCTGACCCAGTTGACCTACGATACGCATCGCATCAGGTGTGGCGATGACAACGTCAAAGTCCATGTTGCCTTTTTTGATGTCTTCGGCCAGATCTTCGAAACCAATGACATCTGCGCCCGCTTCTTTAGCTGCGTCAGCGTTAGTACCCTGAGCGAAAACAGCAACGCGAACAGTCTTACCTGTGCCGTTTGGCATCACGGTAGAGCTACGAACGACCTGGTCAGATTTACGCGGGTCTACGCCCAGGTTAATTGACACGTCGATAGACTCAACGAATTTCGCAGAGGCATTTTCTTTAACAAATGCCAGTGCATCATCGATAGCAAAGGCGCCTGCGCCTTTCAATTTCTCGCGGATGGCGAGCGTTCTTTTACCTAAAGCAGCCATTACTCAACACCCTCCGTGTTCAGACCCATGCTACGTGCAGTACCTGCGATTGTTTTGACGGCAGCTTCAAGATCAGCCGCGTTCAGATCAGGCATTTTGGTGTTGGCGATTTCTTCCAACTGTGCACGTGTAACCGTACCGACTTTTTCGGTATTAGGACGGCTGCTGCCGCTTTTCAGACCGGCCGCTTTTTTCAGCAGAATAGAAGCTGGCGGGGTTTTGGTTACGAAGGTAAAGCTCTTATCATTATAAACAGTGATAACGACAGGGATCGGCAGACCATTTTCCAGATTCTGTGTTTGTGCGTTGAACGCTTTACAGAATTCCATAATGTTCAGGCCGTGCTGACCCAGAGCAGGACCAACTGGTGGACTTGGGTTAGCACCACCTGCCGGCACTTGCAGCTTGATGTAAGCTTCAATTTTCTTTGCCATGTTTACTCCTTACGGGTACAAACGCCTTGCGGCTCCCCAGTGATAAAAACCAGTTGAACTGGACTTACTATTAAGACAGTCTAGCCTTTGACGACCTGACTGAATTCAAGCTCAACCGGTGTTGAACGGCCAAAGATGACCACTTCAACCCGCAGCTTGCTTTTCTCATAATTCACTTCTTCTACGACACCGGTGAAGTCATTGAACGGACCGTCAATAACACGGACCACTTCACCCGGTTCGAACAACACTTTCGGACGCGGGCTTTCCGCCGTATCCTGAACACGTTGCAGAATCGTATTGGCTTCGGCTTCGCTGATTGGCGCCGGGCGGTCACCAGTACCACCGATAAAACGCAGGACGCGTGGCAAATCATTCACGATGTGCCAGGTTTCATCATCCATTTCCATATTCACCAGCACGTAGCCGGGGAAGAATTTGCGTTCACTTTTACGCTTCTGGCCTTCTTTCATTTCTACGACTTCTTCAGTCGGAACCAGAATTTCGCCAAACTTATCCTGCAGGCCAAGACGATTAATGCGCTCTTCAAGAGAACGTTTCACTTGTGCTTCAAAGCCCGAGTAAGCTTGAATGACATACCAACGTTTGCTCATTAGGAACCCTGTATTATAGCGTCAGAGCGCGAACCGCCCAACCCAGAATAGAATCGATACCCCACAGCATCAGCGCGACAAGCATGACCATCAGGATGACAACCAATGTGGTTTGCAGTGTTTCCTGGCGTGTCGGCCAGACCACTTTGCGCACTTCTATATTGGTGTCACGAATGTAAGACAACACATTGGAACCAACTGCTGTCTTAGATGCGATGAACAAGGAAATACCTGCCACAGCCAACAGACCGAGGACGCGAAGCAATGTTGAATACTCTGAGTAGGTATAAAACAAAGCAATCGCAGCCGCCATTAAGACGACTGCGACTATTAATTTGATGTTGTCTGCCATTATTATTCGATAATTATCCGTTTTGAGGAAAACATAAGATGGCAGGCCAGGAGGGAATCGAACCCCCAACCTACGGTTTTGGAGACCGTCGCTCTGCCAATTGAGCTACTGGCCTATCCTATGCTCTCAAAATCGCTGAGCGCCGAAGCGCTCAGCATGTGGCATCCTTCAGCTTACTTCGTGATCTTACTGACGACGCCAGCACCAACGGTACGGCCGCCTTCACGAATAGCAAAACGCAGGCCTTCTTCCATCGCAATTGGTGCGATCAGAGTCACGTCCATTTTGACGTTGTCGCCTGGCATAACCATTTCAGTACCTGATGGCAGTTCACATGCACCAGTTACGTCGGTAGTACGGAAGTAGAACTGTGGACGGTAACCGTTAAAGAACGGGGTATGACGACCACCTTCATCTTTCGACAGGATATAGACTTCCGCTTCAAACTCAGTGTGTGGCGTGATAGTGCCAGGGTGAGCCAGAACCTGACCACGGTCAACTTCTTCACGCTTGGTACCACGCAGCAGAACACCAACGTTGTCACC
>CAYMEE010000069.1:0-7807 GCA_964389455.1 uncultured Methylophaga sp.
GCGAGGCCCTGATCCTGCCAGTTAGCGATGACCGGCAGCAGGATGAGATGAGCCGAACTGGAAATCGGCAGAAACTCTGTCAGCCCCTGTAACAGGGCGAGTAGGGCAATCTGATAAAAGGCCATTTAATATTTCCCGAGTGGCTAGCGCTTATTGAAGGTTTGTAAATCAGACATGGTATCGCATTGTGTCGTGATAGAATTGACGAGATAACCAGAAACGTGACAGAGAGCAACAATGCCCGAGTATGCCAATCCTAATGCCCTGATTGATCAGTTTAAAAATATCGTGGGTAATGCTTACACCCTGACAGACCCAGCCAAGGTGGCACCTTATTGCAAGGGCTTTCGCTTTGGCGAGGGTAAGGCACTGGCAGTGGTGCGGCCAGCGTCACTGCTGCAGGTGTGGCAATTGCTCAAAGCCTGCGTTGAGGCCGATGTTGTCGTCATTATGCAGGCAGCCAACACCGGTCTGACCGGTGGCTCTACCCCAAACGGCGAAGACTATGACCGCCCAATTGTGATCATCAATACCATGCGCATTGATCAGATCCAATTAATCGACAATGCACGTCAGATCATCGGTCTTGCCGGCAGTACGCTGTTTGGCCTCGAGGAGACGCTGGCTCCCTATGGTCGTGAACCGCACTCGGTGATTGGCTCTTCCTGTATCGGTGCATCGATTGTCGGTGGTATCTGCAACAACTCCGGCGGGGCGCTGGTCCAGCGAGGTCCGGCCTATACCGAGTTGTCACTGTTTGCCCAGATTAACGCTGAAGGCGAACTGGAACTGGTCAATCACCTGGGCATTGAGCTGGGTTCGACACCGGAAGAGATCCTGACCAACCTGGATAAGCAGAATTACAGCCAGCAGGATATCGAGTTTCCGAACAAACGTGCTTCAGATGATGAATATCACGAACGGGTGAGACAAGTTGACGAAGATACACCGGCCCGTTTCAATAATGATGGCCGCCGTCTGCATGAAGCTTCAGGCTGCGCCGGTAAGCTGGCAGTCTTTGCGGTGCGTATGGATACTTATCCTATCGCCCAGAAAGAACAGGTGTTCTACATCGGGACCAACGATGCCAGCGTGCTGGCGACAATGCGCCGCGATATCCTGTCCGGTTTCAAAAACCTGCCGGTTTCAGGTGAGTACCTGGGCCGTGATTATTACGATGTCTGCAAGAAATACGGTAAAGATACCTTTCTGGTCATCGACAAACTGGGATCAAAATACATTCCCAAGCTGTTTGCGATGAAACGCAGCGTCGATCGTATCGCAGGCAAGTTCAAGTTTCTGCCTAGCAAGCTGTCGGACATCATGATGCAGTATCTGAGCTACCTGTGGCCCAATCACCTGCCCAAGCGCATGGAAGCGTATCGCGACCGTTTTGCGCATCACTGGATCCTGGAGATGAACAATGACGGTGTGGACGAAGCCCGCGCTTACCTCACTGAATTTTTCAAGAATCATGAAGGTGATTTTTTCGAGTGCACCAAACGCGAAGGTGAAAAAGCGATTCTGAATCGTTTTGTCGCCGGTGGTGCCGTCGGTCGTTATCACATCATGAAACGCAAACAGTTCGGGCCGATGATGACTATCGACGTGGCACTGCGTCGTAACGAAGCACAATGGCTGGAAATCCTGCCGCCGGAAATCGAAGACAAAATTGAAGCCAAACTCTATCTTGGCCACCTGTTTTGTCATGTGATGCACCAGAACTATATTTTGAAAAAAGGTGTGGATGCCAAAGCGCTGAAACAGCAGCTGCTGGCCTTTTTTGATGCGCGTGGCGCCGAATACCCGGCGGAACACAATGTCGGTCAGGAGTATTTTGCCAAGGACGCGCTGAAAACTTTTTACAGGAAGCTGGACCCGACCAACTCATTTAACCCGGGTATTGGTAAGACCAGTAAATTGAAATACTGGGGCGAAGCCGGTCAGTCTCAAAACTAACAGGCAAAAAAAAGCCCGCACCCTCGAGAGGATGCGGGCTTTTTTGTTTGCTTAGTAAAGCACCCGCAGGCGAATCGTGCCTTCGACACTTTGCAGGTGTTCGAAAGCCAGCGTCGAATCAAACTCGGCCACATCAATCAGCAGGTAACCGATTTCATCCTTGGTAGTCATGCTTTGTGCCAGGATGTTGATATCGTGCTCAGCGAACAGTCTGTTGACGCTGGACAGCACACCAGGCTGATTGTGGTGAATATGCAGCAAGCGGTGAGTGTTCGGTCTTGGTGCCAGTGCAATTTCCGGGAAGTTCACGGCAGAGACGGTGGTACCGTTCTGGGCAAACTGAATGAATTTATCCGCGACTTCCAGACCGATATTGGCCTGTGCTTCCACGGTGGAACCACCGATATGCGGCGTGAGAATGACGTTGGAGAAACCACGCAGACGTGATTCCAACGGTTCGTCATTGGATTTGGGTTCGGTCGGGAACACATCAATCGCCGCACCCGCCAGACGTTTTTCTTCCAGCGCCTGCACCATGTCATCGATAACCACACAGGTTCCGCGTGCCGCATTGATGAAGATCGCACCCGATTTCATTTTGTCGAACTCGGCCTTGGTCATCATGTTCTTGGTTGATTCCAGCTCGGGTACATGCAGGGTCACAACGTCAGACAGGCGCAGCAGTTCATCCATGCTGTCGACCTGGGTGGCGTTACCCAGTGGCAACTTGGTCACCACATCGTAATAAATGACATTCATGCCCAGGCTTTCTGCGAGCACTGACAACTGTGAACCAATACTGCCATAACCAACGATACCCAGCGTTTTACCGCGGGCTTCGTAGGATTTGTCAGCTGATTTCGGCCAGGTGCCGTTGTGCACACTCCAGTTTTTCTCGGGAATACCACGCAGCAACAGGATTAACTGGCCAATGACCATTTCGGCAACAGAGCGGGTGTTAGAGTAAGGCGCGTTGAAGACCGGAATGCCCTTCATCTTTGCCGCTTCCAGGTCGACCTGGTTAGTGCCGATACAGAAACAACCGATAGCGGTCAGACGATCCGCCGCGTCCAGCACTTTCTGAGTCAGCTGTGTTCTGGAGCGAATGCCGACGAAGCGTGCGCCTTTGATTTTTTCAATCAGCGAGGCTTCATCCAGTGCATGGGAAACGTATTCGATATTGGTAAAGCCGGCTTTTTCCAGCGACTCAACGGCATTTTTATGCACGCCTTCCAGCAATAAAAATCGCGTGTCAGACTTTTTATTAGGTTGTAGTTCCATAGCGAAGTGTCTAAGTTCCGATGAATGGGCGATATAACCGCGCAACTCTAACATAATCAAGCAGTTTTAGATACTGCCAAATCAGCCTGTCAGAGCGATGCGCGGCTGGTTGAGACGGGCAGAATAGAGCCAGAATCGCTTTATTTGGGCATCAGTGCGGCGCCGTGGAAACTCACGCCATCCCAGCCGCTTTGCATGAAGTTACGAATGTTCTGGTGATCTACTCCCTCAGGATTGCCCAGCACATCCTCGCGGTAAAACTTGCCGAAGCAGGCCAGGGTCTCATCGACACTGAGTCCATTCAACTGGCCAAATGCCAGAATTTTGCAGGAACCGTTGTTCTGACCGGCCTCGTTAAGTGTCTCACCGTTACGGAAGGTGGTCGGGGTAAAGTTATAGTTCGACTCAATCACCGTCATGCTGTCTTCAAACTGAATGGATTCCGGTTCATCCTTAAGTCGGTCCAGAAAGGCCTGTAATTGCATCATGTCTCCTGCAGGTTAATCGTAAAAACGGGTAAAACTATCATGATATTCGCGATGGGTGCGGTATTGGTTAATCGCAGCTGAACTGTCTTCGTATCCCAGCGCCATGCCGCACAGCAGGGTCGACTCAGTGGGAATATCAAGAAAGCTTTTGACCAGTGGCGAATATTCCGCCAGCGCTGCCTGCGGGCAGGTCGCCAGTCCGGCATCAACCGCGGCTATCATAAAGGATTGCAGGAACATACCAAAATCGATAAATGAACCAGTCTGCATGACGTTATCCATCCAGAACAGCAACATCACCGGCGCATCAAAAGCACGATAGTTGGCCGCCCACTGGGCTTTATGTGCTGCTTTGTCCTTTCTGTCGATACCCAGGCTCTGATACAGCTGCAGACCGCAGGCGCGACGTCGGCTGAGATAAGGCTCCTGCCATTCCACTGGATAGTATTCATAGTCCGGCTCTGCTCTGATGCCGGCTTCAAAAGCGTCGGTGATCTGCTGGCATAGCTGCTGTTTACTGTTGCCGGTGACCACCGCTACCTGCCAAGGTTGCGTGTTGGCCCCGGACGGGGCATGACTGGCAATATCCAGCAAAAAGCGGATTTGATTTCTATCCACTGCCTCAGGCAGAAAACGGCGAACCGAATGGCGTTGCCGGATGGCGTCGCTGGCTTTCATTTAATGAGACTCTCGGCTTCTTTTATTCTTGAAATAAACCATAGCAGTATCAGGCAGATACCGACCAGCATCAATTGCAGCGCAGTGCGGCCCCAGAGTACGGCAATGGAAATACCGAAAGTCAGAATAATCAGTAAGTAGACTTTTTTCTTCACAGTGCGTCGCATTGTATGGGAGTTTTCCCATTGCTGGAGTGGTGGGCCAAACCATTTGTGATGGAGCAGCATACGGTGAAAGCGCGGTGAGTTTTCAGCGAAACAGGCGAGCGCCAGAATGAGAAATGGGGTGGTGGGCAACAACGGCAACACGGCACCGATAGCGCCCAGCAAGACGAACACCCAGCCCAGACTGATAAAAAGATATTGTTTGAGTTTTTTTCGCATCACATCATCTGAGCAGGTTCAGCTGCCATGGATTGTATGGCTATGATAGCGGATTCAGTCTGCCGGGATGAACCTTGTCCCGGCAGGTCCTCAGGCTCGCGACATAAACTTACCGCTGTCAGTGTTGACCCGGATGACTTCACCATTTTCGATATATTCCGGCACCTGCACTTCCAGGCCGGTAGACAGGGTCGCCGGCTTGGTTCGGGCTGCGGCCGTGGCTCCCTTGATGCCGGGGGCAGTGTCGACAATCTGAAGGCTAACGGCAGCCGGTAGTTCAATCGCTACCAACAGGCCATCCAGTAACACAGCGACGATGTTATCTAAGCCGTCACTGATAAAACCACGTTCTTCCTGAATGTCAGCAGTATCTATCATGAACTGCTCAAAACTTTCGTTATCCATGAATACGTAACTGTTGCCATCCAGGTAGGAATACTGCACCAGCCGTCTTTCACAGTCGACATCTTTCAGAAAGTCTTCCCCTTTCAGGGATTCATCCCGCTTCTGTCGGGTTTTGAGGTGATTGAAACGGATTTTGTATAGCGTCGATGCACCGCGTGAGGATGGGTTACGAACTTCTATCTGGCTGACGACATAAGGCTCAGCAGCCAGTTCCACCACCATCCCGCGTTTGAGTTCACTGGCCTTGGGCATAACAGATTCCGTATAAACAAAAAATCGCATTATACCCAAGCAATTGATAGTGTCATCCGGACAATGGTGATATAAACTGATTCGAGAAAATCATACCTATAAATATCAGTCTGACCCAGCAACGAGGAACATCGATGAAGTCATGGCCTGGGGGCAAGCCCTTACGTATTTCAATCAGAGCGACCGTCATTGGTTTTTTTCTGTTCGCCACTGTTATTACAGCGTCTGTCGCCATCAGCCTGCAGTATTTCTTCAGCACCGATATGGCCACCGAATCGACCCTGTCGGTTTACCAGAAAACCGCTGCCAGCACCCGGGATTATCTTTCAACGGTACATAGCCGGGCCGCAGCGGCCACCCGTATTCTTTCGCAGTTCACCCGTTTTGTCGGCGACACCGGTATCACTGAAGACTCGCGACAACTGTTTGCCGAAGCCTTGAGCCGCAACCCACTGTTCTATGCCATTTACATTGGTTTTCAGAACGGCGATTTCTATGAACTCATTAACCTTGATGCTGATCCGACCATACGCAAACAGTTGCGAGCAAAGCCTGAGGATCGCTGGGTCGCAATCAGGATAGTAGAGGAAGGTGAGCAGCGACTGCGCCGTTTTAACTACCTCGATGCCGACTTTAATATTCGCCTCAGCCGTGAACACACGACTGATTACGATCCACGTAAACGGCCCTGGTTCACTGATGCCAAACTGGGGGAAGTGAATAAAACCGACCCTTACCTGTTTCAGCATCTACAGGCTCCTGGTGAGACCTACTCTACCGTCGTACCGGATAATCAGGCGGTACTGGCATTGGACATCACCCTGGCTTCTTTGTCCGGCTTTTTGAATACCCAGGACCTGAGTGAAGACAGTGAGATCTATCTTTATCAGGCAACAGGGGAGCTTATTGCCTCCAACCAGGAGGTCAAAAAAGTCGAAAACCTGCCGCCGGCACCTGAGCTGGCGTTAAGCGAAGAAGAAAAACAACTGGTCAATTCGATTGAATACCTCACCGTCTCCAACGAGACAGATTGGCCCCCCATTAACTTTGCCGCATCCGGGCAGCCATACGGCTATTCCGTTGATATGCTCAACTACATCTCTGAGATGACCGGTATTCCCATACAGTACGTCAACGGCCTTAACTGGAATGAAATGGGGCAGATGTTTTTGACCGATGAACTCGACGTCTTGCAGCCTGTTTTCTACGAGGAGAACCGGGAGTTGCTGGGCAATCTTACCGAGCCTTTCCTGCGAGTGCCGTATGGGGTAATTACCGCTAAAGGCGGTGACAGAATCACCCACGTCGAACAGCTGTTTAACAAGACCGTGGCGATTCCGGCGGGCTGGTCTCTGGCCAATAATCTGGAAGAAAACTTTCCGCAAATTGAGATTATCCGGGTTGATGATGTGCGGGCCATGTTTGATGCCGTGCGTGAAGGCAAGGCGGATGCGGCGATTGATACCGCACCGATTCTGAACTACACCGCCACCCAGTTTTTTATTGATGATGTGGAAATTCATCAGCCACTGGACTTCGGTGAGGCCACTATGCCCACCAAGCTTCACTTTATGGTCAGCAAGTCTTTGACTGGACTGACACCCCTTTTCAATCGGGCTATGGCGACTCTCGGACCTGAGCATTTGCAGGCTATGAGAGAAAAGTGGTTTGGAACCCGCAGTAATGTTCCCAGCCAACTTGGCGCCGTACCGTACTCAGAACTCATGCGAATGGCCCAGCAGAATGTCACGGATGATTTGCAGCGGGTTTCACTGAATGGGAAGGAGCATTTTGTCTATCTGACGCCTTTTGGTGAGACTGAAGGCAAACAGGACTACTTCGCGATAACTACGCCGGTCGATACCGTATTGGCTCCAGGGCTGGAGAAAGTCAAAACCTCGATTATCCTCACCATGCTCGCCGTGCTGTTGCTGGTGCCCATTTCCTGGTTGCTGGCGAGCCCGATTGTGCGTCCTATCCGTCAGTTAGCGGATGACAGTGAAAAAATTACTCAGCGGCGTTATGAAGATGTACAGGAGGTTTCCAGTCGTATTGCTGAAGTAGGAGATTTGGCTGGCTCGATGAGTAATATGTCAGCCGCGATACAGCGGCAGGAAAAAGCCCAGGAAGAACTGCTTGATGCCTTCATTAAAGTGATTGCACAGGCCATCGATGACAAGTCCCCGCATACTGCCGGTCACTGTGAACGGGTACCGGAACTGGCCTTTATGATCGCCAGAGAAGCAGAGAAATCAGACGAAGGGCCTTTTAAAAACTTCGCATTCAAAAACGCCGAGGAGTGGCGGGAGTTCCAGGTTGCCGCCTGGCTGCATGACTGCGGCAAGATCACGACCCCTGAAC
>CAYMEE010000070.1:0-5248 GCA_964389455.1 uncultured Methylophaga sp.
CTGACACTGGGTGATCAGGCGATCGTTTACCCTGCTCACGGTGCCGGGTCGGTCTGCGGCGCAGGGATGGCTGACCGTGAATTCTCGACGCTGGGTCATGAGCGTCTTAATAATCCCCGTCTGCAAATCAGTGATAGAGAAGAATTTATTCGTATTAAACTGGAGGAGCGGCACTATCAACCACCGTACTTCAAATTGATGGAACAGCTGAACAGTCAGGGGGCCAGGCCTGGTCCCAGTAACCTTCGTCCTCGCAATCTGAGTTTGCAGCAAGTTAAAGATTCGGCAGCGGATATTCTCATTGATGTGCGTGAACCGATGGCCTATGCCACAGGTCATCTCCCCGGTGCTATCAATCTGCCGGTGTCGATGATAACCGCATTTGCAGGCTGGTTTATCAATGAAAACGACAGTCTCGTGTTACTGGCCTCTGATCACCACCAGCTAGAGGCAGCCATGAGACATTTAATGCGTATCGGTCTGGATAACGTGCTGGGAGGCTACACCGGGATGGTCGCCACAGCTGCGAAAGGGGAGGCGCTTGCTCAGATCCCGATGATAGACACGGCCGAGGTTGCGCAGCGCCTTGCTGAGCCAAATGACAACTGGCGCCTGTTGGATGTCCGCGCAGCAGATGAGCGTGATAAAACAGCCATTGAAGGCTCAGAGCATATCTATGTTGGTCATCTGAACCAGGCCTGGAAACAACTGGATAAAAACCGGCATTACACATTGATGTGTGCCAGCGGCATGCGTGCGACCGTGGCGGCCGCATGGCTGGCCAGCAAAGGCTTCGACAATGTCGACATTTATCTGGGTTCTATGGGAGCTTGGAAGGCATTACATCACTGAAATGAGCTAGACTTTCTGAGCGCTTTGGCTTTACAGCCCGGACTGGATGCATCTGACTGACCCTGCAGGCAGGCGTGCAGGGTCAGTTTCCAGATTTAGTGGATAAGGGGGATTATTCCCACTCAATTGTCGCTGGCGGCTTACCAGAGATATCGTAGACAACCCGGGAGATGCCCGCGGTTTCGTTGATGATGCGACGTGATACCAGGTCCAGAAAATCATAAGGCAGGTTGGCCCAGCGGGCGGTCATAAAATCAATGGTTTCGACCGCGCGCAGCGAGACCACGAAATCATAGCGACGACCATCGCCCATCACGCCTACCGATTTGACCGGCAGGAACACGGCAAAGGCCTGGCTGGTTTTGTCATAAAGATCGTGCCGGCGTAGTTCTTCGATAAAGATATGGTCGGCTTTACGCAGCAGATCGGCATATTCTTTTTTGACTTCACCCAGAATACGCACGCCCAGACCCGGTCCCGGGAAGGGATGACGGTAAACCATATCGCTGGGCAGACCGAGCTCGACGCCGAGTTTACGGACTTCATCCTTGAACAGTTCACGCAGCGGTTCAATCAGCTTGAGGTTCATTTCTTCAGGCAGACCACCGACGTTGTGGTGGGTTTTGATCACATGTGCCTTGCCGGTTTTGGACGCGGCCGACTCGATGACATCAGGGTAGATGGTGCCCTGGGCCAGCCATTTCACTTTAGGCAGCTTGGCAGCTTCTTCATCGAAGACCTCGACGAAGGTATTACCGATAATTTTGCGTTTCTGTTCCGGATCATCAATGCCAGTCAGTTTATTGAGGAAGCGATCTTCGGCATCGGCGCGAATGACGCGAATCCCCATATGCTTGGCAAACATTGCCATGACCTGGTCGCCTTCATGTTCACGCAGCAGGCCATTATCTACAAACACGCAGGTCAGCTGATCCCCAATGGCTTTGTGCAACAGCGCGGCCACAACAGAAGAGTCGACACCACCGGACAGACCCAGCAAGACTTCATCATCACCGACCTGTTCGCGAATAGCGCTGATGTGATCATCGATGATGTTCGCCGGCGTCCACAGTGTTTCGCAGCCACAGATTTCCACCAGGAAGCGCTCAATCATGCGCTGGCCCTGGGTGGTGTGGGTGACTTCCGGGTGGAACTGCACGCCATAGAAGTGACGGCCTTCATCAGCCATACCGGCAATCGGTGCACTGTCGGTGCTGGCGATGACTTTGAAACCTTCAGGCAGTTCGGCCACACGGTCACCGTGACTCATCCAGACATCCAGCATGCCCCAGCCTTCTTCGGTGGTGTGATCTTCAATATCACGCAGGAATAGAGAATGGCCCCGGGCACGGATCTGGGCATAACCGAATTCACGGTGTGAGGAAGATTCAACTTTGCCACCTAACTGCGCCGCCATGGTCTGCATGCCGTAGCAGATGCCAAGGACCGGCAGGCCCATGTCGAAAACACACTGCGGGGCACTGGGTGCCGCTTCGCCGATGGTGGAGTCGGGACCACCGGACAGAATAATGCCTTTGGGTTTGAATTCACGAATCTCAGCTTCGGTGATTTCCGGGTTACGCAGCTCACAGTAAACGCCGGCTTCACGGATGCGGCGGGCGATGAGCTGAGTGTACTGGGAGCCGAAGTCCAGAATTAGAATGCGATGATCGTGAATGTTGCTGGTCATTGAGGTCTCTTCAAATCAAATAAAAAACCACTGCGCCAGGGAAAAGGCGCAGTGGCTTTCAGGCTTAGTTAAGACGGTAGTTTGGTGCTTCTTTGATGATAGTCACATCATGCACGTGGCTTTCGCTCATACCGGCTGCGGTGACTTTGACGAACTGCGGTTTGGTGCGCATCTCTTCAATGGTCGCTGAACCGGTGTAACCCATGCTGGCTCTGATACCACCAACCAGTTGGTGTACCACGGCGCCAAGGCTGCCTTTGAATGGCACGCGGCCTTCGATGCCTTCCGGGACCAGCTTGTCAGCTTCATTGGATTCCTGGAAGTAACGGTCGCTTGAGCCCTGTTTTTGTGACATGGCACCCAGCGAGCCCATGCCGCGATAGGATTTGTAAGCACGGCCCTGGTAGAGCTCGACTTCACCTGGTGCTTCCTCGGTACCGGCGAACATGCCACCGATCATGATGCTGTGAGCACCAGCGACCAGCGCTTTGGCGATATCACCGGAGAAGCGGATACCACCGTCGGCAATCAGCGGCACGCCGGTGCCTTCCAGAGCGGCGGCGACGTTACTGATCGCACTGATCTGAGGCACACCGACACCAGCAACGATTCGGGTAGTACAGATTGAACCGGGACCGATACCGACTTTGACCGCATCCGCACCGGCTTCAACCAGTGCCAGCGCCGCTTCTGCGGTAGCAATGTTACCGCCAACAACCTGAACCTGCGGGAAGTTCTGCTTCACCCATTTGACCTGGTCCAGTACGCCCTGTGAATGACCATGGGCGGTATCGACCACAATCACGTCGACGCCTGCTGCCGCCAGGGCTTCAACCCGGGCCTGACTTTCACTGCCGATGCCGACAGCGGCACCCACACGCAGGCGTTCCTGATCGTCTTTGGAAGCGAGCGGGTTATCGGTTTGCTTTTGAATGTCTTTGACCGTGATCATGCCGGTCAGATGGTAATTATCATCGACTACCAGCACTTTCTCGATACGGTTGGTGTGCAGCAGGTTCAGCACTTCTTCGCGGGAAGCGTCTTCCTTGACGGTGACCAGTTTGTCTTTCTTAGTCATGATGGAGGAGACTGGGTTGTCATAGTGCGTTTCAAAGCGCAGGTCGCGGCTGGTGACAATACCGACCAGGTCGACACCATCCACCACCGGAACGCCTGAAATGTTATGGGTGCGGGTCAGATCAACCACTTCACCGATTGTGGTGTTGGGACTGACCGTAATCGGGTCACGCACCACACCGCTTTCGAATTTTTTGACCTTGCGCACTTCATCGGCCTGTTGCTCGATGGTCATGTTTTTGTGCAGAATACCCAAGCCGCCTTCCTGCGCCATTGCAATGGCCAGACGGCCTTCGGTGACAGTATCCATCGCTGCCGAGAGCAGCGGGATGTTAATCGTGATATCACGGGTCAACTTTGTCGCCAGATTGACATCACGCGGGAGGACGTTTGAATAAGCTGGGACCAGCAAAACGTCATCAAACGTCAGAGCTTCTTGAGCAATTCTCATCGGGCTTGTTCCTGAAATTAGCTGTAATATGATCCTGCAATTATATCAGGAAAATCAGTGCCAATGGCATCACAAAATACATCCGATCAACGAGGCTCACTGGCTAAACGGGCCGTCAGAGAGGTTTATCCGGTCTCGCGAATCGTGCGCGAAGCCCGTGTGCTGCTGGAAGGCTCTTTTCCTCTCATTTGGGTCGAAGGCGAGATATCCAATCTGGCCATGCCCGGCTCGGGGCACATTTATTTCACGCTGAAAGACGAAGTTGCGCAGGTTCGCTGCGCGATGTTCCGCAATCGAAACCGTCAACTGCGTTTTACCCCTGAAAATGGTATGCAGGTTTTGTTACGGGTTCGTGTCACGCTCTATGAAGGGCGCGGTGAATTCCAGCTGGTGGTTGAGCACATGGAAGAGGCCGGCAGTGGTGCCTTGCAGCGTGCTTACGAGGCTTTAAAGCAGCGGCTGGGGCAGGAAGGCCTGTTCGATGAAGCGCATAAAAAACCGCTCCCGGCCATGCCTGCGACCATCGGTATTATTTCCTCGCCGGATGGTGCTGCTGTTCACGATATTCTCAGCGTGCTCAAACGCCGCTTCCCGGCGGTGGATGTGATTCTCTATCCTGTCGCGGTGCAGGGCGAGACGTCGGCCAGGCAACTGGTTGAAGCCATCAAACTGGCTGATAGTCGTAAAGACTGTGATCTGCTGATCCTCAGCCGTGGTGGAGGTTCGCTGGAAGATTTGTGGAGCTTCAACGACGAGCAACTGGCACGGGCGATTTATGATTGTGAATTACCGGTCATCTCGGCTGTGGGTCATGAAGTCGATTTCACTATCGCTGATTTTGTGGCCGATGTGCGTGCGCCCACGCCATCAGCTGCGGCAGAAATGGCGGTACCTGACGCCAAGCAATTGCTGACGACGGTGAACAATCTGATGCAGCGCCTCACTGCCCGAACTCAACAATGGTTGGCCGGTGAGCAGCGGCATTTGCTCCATCTGCAGCGGCGTCTGCCGAGACCGGATTTGCAGATTCGCCAGCAAAATCAGAGTTTGAACCAGTTTAAACGGATGCTGGATGTGGCCTGGTTGCGCCAGCAACAGAACCGCGCGCAACGGGTCGATTATCTCGCGGCCAGGCTGAAACACCCGCAGGCCCAGATTGATAGTCAGCAAGCCCGGCT
>CAYMEE010000070.1:5348-7541 GCA_964389455.1 uncultured Methylophaga sp.
CTGGAACGGGGTTACAGTATCACCCGCCGTGCCGACAGTGAGGAAGTCATCACCCGCAATGAGCAGGTCAAACCGGGGGATGCGCTGTGTATCAAGCTGCATCAGGGCGAGATAAACTGCGAGGTGAAAGGTGACAAGAAACAGTAAAATTCTGCTGTTATTGAGCCTTTTCCTGCCGCTGCTGGCCGTTGCCTTGCCACAGGAATCGGCCGTGCCGGGGGGCGTGGTGATTTTACCGCTGGCACCGGCAGCAACCACCCGGCCCGAAGTGCGATTTGAGAATAAACCGGTGCTGGTTGCGGCGGAAAACGGTCTCTGGCAGGCGGTAATTGGTGTGCCGCTGGAAGCCAAACCGGGCAGGCATCAAATCTCAGTTAGACAGAACGGCAGCGAGAAAACTTTGCTGTTCACGATTGAAGACAAGCAGTACCCGACCCAGCACATCACGATCAAGGACAAGCGTAAGGTCAATCCAAATCAATACGATATGGAACGAATAAACCGCGAGAGCGCCCGCATTGATGCGGCTCTGCAGCACTGGACTGAGAACAATGAGGTGCCGTTCAATTTTATCTGGCCGCTGAAAGGCGAGGTCAGTGGCCTCTTCGGGCGCCGCCGTGTTTTTAACGGTGAGCCCAGAAAACCGCATAGTGGCATGGATATCGCCGCTGCCTCAGGCACGCCGATTCAGGCACCGGCAGGCGGGATTATCCGTGGCAGTGGCGATTATTTCTTTAACGGCAATACCGTGTTTATCGATCATGGCCAGGGCCTGATCACGATGTTTTGTCACTTAAGCCGGATTGATGTCAAAGACGGTCAGCAGGTCAAACAGGGCGAAGTTATAGGCCTGGTGGGGGCGACCGGCCGGGTGACGGGGCCGCATCTACATTTTGGCGTCAGTCTCAATGATGAAAGGGTGGAGCCCCGGCTGTTTTTCCCACCGGATGGGCCCTAAAGATAAGCCTGTAAGGTCCGTGTCAGCAGGCCGAAATCGACCGGCTTGGTGATATAAGCCTTAAACAGTCCTTCAGCAGCATCAATATTTTCCTGCATTGCGGCAGCGGTCAGTGCAATGATTGGAATGTCAGCGAAATCTGGATTTTCCTGCATCACCCGGCTCAGCTCGATACCGCTCATCCCCGGCAGATTGATATCCAGCAGGAGCACATCCGGAATCATCGTTTTCAACAGCTCTAGCCCTGCTTCGGCACTCTCGCAGGTATGCAGGCAAATATGTTCATAACGCGAGAAGAACACCTCAATCAGGCGGATATTAGCCGGGTTATCTTCGATATAAAGCACATGTCGGCGCTGCTTGCTTCGCTCGCTGTCACCGCGGCGTTCGAGCAGTGCGGCATCATCTCTCGAACCCAGCACACGGGGTGTCATTGGCAGCACATTTTCCTGCTGAGTTGATAAAGGCAGTTCAATCCAGAAACTGCTGCCCTGGCCTTCGGTGCTGGCGAAATCGATACTGCCACCCATGGCCTCAATCAATCGCTTGCTGACACTGAGACCGACACCGCTGCCTTCAATATTGGCGTATTCCTGGCCGAGTCGCTCAAAAGCAGTGAAAACCTGCGCCTGTCTGTCTTCAGCAATACCCTGACCGGTATCCGTTATCGTGAGCTTTAGCGTGCTGTTGTGGGTCTGCACACTGCTGCTGATCAGTACCTTACCGCCAGCCTTGTTGTACTTGATCGCATTGGTGACGAGATTAATAAATACCTGCTTGAGTTTGGTGAAGTCGGCAATGACCACGCTATCGTTATTGTCCAGAACATCAACATGCACATCGTATTGTTTTGCCAGTGTCTGCAGCATAGGCAGGCATTCTTCATACACGCTGGAGATATGCACGTTGTCACTGGAGGTTTTAATGTTGCCGGCTTCGATTTTGGACAATTCCAGCACATCGTTGATCAAAGTCAGTAAATGCTCACCGCTGTATATGATCTGGCGCACGCTCTTGATTTGCGGTTTGCTTAAGCTCTGCTCCTTATCGCTCAGTAGTAACTGGGCAAAGCCGAGTATGCCATTGAGCGGTGTCCGCAGCTCATGGCTCATCGCCGATAAAAATTCAGACTTGGCGTTATTGGCTCTTTCTGCAGTTTGCCGGGCTTCAACCAGTGCCTGATGCTCGGCTTTCTGCTTGGTGATATCACGGGCGATGCCGGTAAACATGTATTC
>CAYMEE010000071.1:0-7362 GCA_964389455.1 uncultured Methylophaga sp.
ATATCATTCACATCACCGATATCAATGTGGAAAACCCGACCCCACGTTTTGATATTTACGGCACGACCAAGGCGGGGCTCCATAATATGACGCTGGCGCTGGCCAAGAAATTTGCCCCTGAGATCAAGGTCAATGCTGTGGCGCCGGGACCGGTGCTGTTCACCGAATCACACAGCGAAGAAGTGCGCCAGGCGATGATGGCGGAAACGCCACTGGCCTGTGAGGGCGGTGCTGAGCCGGTTTACCTGGCGCTGAAAAGCATTCTGGACAATCCTTTCCTGACCGGGATTTCAATTCCGGTGGATGGTGGCCGCCGTCTCTCCAAACGTTAAACCGTCGGTGCGAACCAGCGTGCCCATTTGCATGATCGGTGCCGTGGTCGCACCGGTCAGAAAAGCACTGAGTTCGTTAATCAGTGGATACAGAAAATATTCATCTGTGATGCTGCTGGCGGTGCGTTGCCAGTCTTCCGGGCCACTGAAATAAGCCAGGATATCGATATCCGCCGGCCGATCCTTATGCTTGCTGTCCGGATCATCACGATCCCGACCCAGGTCGATTTCTATCTCATTGCAGATGGCCTTCAGGTCGGCCTCGGCCATATCGGTTTCAAGAAAAGCCACCGCATTGAGAAAATCCCGGTGACTGTTCATGCCGACCGGTGGAATATGCAGTACCCGGCTCAGATGCAAAACATCGAAGTGGACCAGTAACTGCCGGACAATCGCCGCGAAATTGTGCTGCGGGTTGATATTACTGCCCAGCCCGAGCAGATAGCCGCCTGCCAGTTCTGACATCAGCGGCTGCGCTCAATCACAATGCGGGCGGTGTTCTGACCATGCAGTGCGACCGGTTTGCTCAGCGTCAATTTGATGCGGGGAATCGCAAACTCCTCCAGCAGCATGGCGCAGAGATCTTCTGCCAGCGTTTCGATAAGCAGGTATTCGCTGGCTTTGACAAAAGCGACAATACGCTGGGCCACAGCGCCATAGTCGAGGGTTTTATTAATGTCATCGGATTGGGCGGCGGGTTTGATATCCCAGTCCATTTCCAGGTCAAAGCTCAGCGTCTGCTGCGTCTGGCGTTCCCAGTCGTAAATGCCGATAATCGTGTCAATTTTGAGGTCGTTAAGAAATATTTTGTCCATGAATCAAGCTGCTTACTGGTGGCAATCCGGTTAGCGACCTATAATGTCGCAACAGTAATAACAGGTCGCATCATATCATGCTGGAAACGTACGCCTTACCCATTAGCCTTTTGCTGATTGCTTATTTATTCGGCTCACTTAACAGTGCCATTGTCCTTTGCAAGCTGGCGTCATTGCCTGACCCACGCACGCAGGGCTCGGGCAACCCGGGCGCCACCAATGTGCTGCGTTTTGGCGGCAAGAAACTGGCGGCGACGGTGCTGTTCTTTGATGTGCTCAAAGGCGTGATTCCGGTGGTCATTGCCCACCTGCTGAGCCTGGATATGGTTTGGGTGGCGGCGACGGCATTTGCCGCCTTTGTCGGCCATTTGTTCCCGGTATTTTTCCAATTCCAAGGCGGGAAAGGCGTAGCGACGGCTCTGGGTGGTTTTCTAGCCCTGTCCCCTGCTCTGGCCGGTGCCGGTTTGCTGACCTGGCTGCTTGTGTTTGCGATTAGTCGGATTTCGTCATTGTCAGCACTGACGGCAGCCGCTTTAACGCCGGTTTACAGCCTGTTGATTATCAACAGTGTGCCGGCGCGTTGGGTGATCCTGGTGACGGCGCTGATGCTGATTGCACGCCATCACGGCAATATTCGTCGCCTGCTGAGCGGGCAGGAAGGCAAATCCTAAGGCGGGGTTAATTCATCCAGTGGCCAGCGCGGTCTGACGCTGAAAGTCGGCTTGTCCTGGCGCAGCATCGCCTGTTGGCGGATCGCACCGGCAAACGCAATCATTGCGCCGTTATCACTGCAGAACTGCTGGCGCGGATAAAAGACGTCTACGCCGGGCATTGCATCCAGCTTTTCACGTAAGGCTTTATTCGCACTGACACCACCGGCAACCACCAGGCGTTTATGGCCGGTCTGTTTCAGCGCCCTTTTGCATTTAATCGCCAGCGTATCGACAACCGCGGTCTGGAAAGCGAGAGAAATATCGGCTTTGTCCTGCTCACTCTGCTCGCTGTTGAGCCAGGTATTCATGGCGAAGGTTTTGAGACCACTGAAGCTGAAATCCAGCCCGGGACGATTGGTCATCGGCCGCGGGAATTCATAACGGTCCGGTGTGCCCTGCTCGGCTTTGGCCGCAAGATAAGGCCCGCCCGGGTAGTCCATGCCCAGCAGTTTGGCTGTTTTATCAAATGCCTCACCCACCGCGTCATCAATCGATTCGCCCAGCAGTTCATATTCACCGACGGCTTTCACATCGACCAGCAGTGTGTGACCGCCTGAGACCAACAAAGAGACGAACGGAAATTCCGGTGACCGGTCTTCAAGCAGTGGTGACAGCAAGTGCCCTTCCATGTGATTGATGGCCAGTGCCGGTTTATCCAGTGCCCAGGCAATACTGCGGCCGATAGCGGCGCCGACCAGAAGCGCGCCGGCAAGACCCGGCCCCGAAGTGTAAGCCACCGCATCAATATCATCCCGCGCAAGGCCCGCCTGTTCCAGTACTTCTTCAATTAATGGCAGGGTTTTACGAATATGATCGCGTGACGCCAGTTCCGGCACCACCCCGCCGTATTCGGCGTGCAGGTCGATCTGGCTGAACAAAGCATGGGCCAGCAGGCCTTTGTCGGTGTCGTAGAGCGCGACGCCGGTTTCATCACAGGAAGATTCGATGCCTAAAACACGCATTTTTGATCCGCTTTCATTTTGAGAACAGACACTATTATGCCTTTTTTGAAATTAAAGTGATTTAACTGTTTGCTTTCTGGTCGATATTTAGTACAATTGGAGGTTTTCCAAACATGAATTGAGTAGGGAATATTTAATGCCATCAGTACGAGTTAAAGAAAACGAGCCATTTGACGTAGCTCTGCGTCGTTTCAAGCGCTCATGTGAAAAAGCCGGTACCGTTGCAGAAGCACGTGCCCGTGAAGCATACGAAAAACCAACTACTGCTCGCAAACGCGCTGCTGCAGCTGCGGTTAAACGTCACCAGAAGAAACTGTCACGCGAAAACGCCAGCCGCGTTCGCCTCTACTAATCGAACCTGGTAACACTGACGATGCCTGCAGAAGCCAGCCCACTGAAAGTCACCATCATGGACAGCGTCAAGGACGCGATGCGAGCTAAAGAAAAAGAGCGTCTCAGCGTACTGCGCCAAATCACGGCGGCTATCAAGCAGGTAGAGGTCGACAATCGCGCCGATCTGTCTGACGACGATATTGTGGTCATTCTGACTAAGATGACTAAACAGCGCCGCGAAGCGCTGGATCAATACGAGCAGGCCGGTCGCGATGACCTGGCGGCTATTGAAAAGGCTGAACTGGTCATCATAGAAGAGTTCATGCCGGCTCAACTCAGCGATGAAGAAATCGCTGAAGCCGTGGATGCCGCGATCAAAGAAACCGGCGCCAGCAGTGTGAAAGATATGGGGGCAGTGATGAATGTGCTGCGTCCAAAACTTCAGGGTCGTGCCGACATGGGCGCGGTCAGTGGCAAAGTCAAGGCAGCGCTGAACCAGTAATTCCCTTGTTGAGCGTTGTCCGCAAACACAGGTTTAATCTTTCCACTGAATTTCAGCCATAATAGCGCTTATGGCTGGTCAGATCCCCACACAATTCATTGATGAACTACTTGCGCGCATCGATATCGTTGATGTTATCGATGCGCGGGTAGCGCTCAAAAAAGCAGGCAAAAACCTTCACGCCTGCTGCCCTTTTCATAACGAAAAAACCCCTTCCTTTACCGTCAGTCCGGACAAACAGTTTTATCACTGCTTTGGTTGCGGCGCCCACGGCACGGCCATTGGCTTTCTGATGGAATACGATCAGCTCAGCTTCCCGGAAGCCATCCAGGAACTGGCGGATCAGGTGGGCATGACCGTGCCGACCACCCAGCAGGTTAATTTATCACCGGCGAAACAAAATCTTTACGATCTGATGGACAAAGTGGGGCGTTACTATGTCCATCAGCTCCACAATCATCCTCAGCGGCAAGCTTTTGTCGATTATCTGAAACAGCGCGGCCTCAGCGCCAATACCATAGAAACCTTCGGCCTAGGTATGGCGCCGGAGGGATGGGACAATGTGTTGAAAACCTTCGGTAGCAATCCGCAGGTAAGCAAGCAACTCCTCGATGGCGGCCTACTAATCAAGAACGACAAAGGCCGTATCTACGACCGTTTTCGAAACCGCATTATGTTCCCCATCCGTGACCGCCGCGGCCGCGTGATTGGTTTTGGTGGGCGGGTGATGGATGATTCCACACCAAAGTATCTGAACTCGCCGGAAACCCCGATTTTCCACAAAGGCACTGAGCTTTATGGCCTGTACCAGGCCCGCAAAGCCAACCGCAGGCTGGAGCGTATTCTGATTGTGGAAGGTTACATGGACGTGATTGCTCTGGCTGAATTCGGCATTAACAACGCCGTTGCCACGCTGGGTACCTCGACGACAGCCGATCATCTGCGTGTATTGTTGCGTACGGCGCCGGAAGTGGTGTTCTGTTTTGATGGAGACCGGGCAGGGCGAGATGCTGCCTGGCGCGCAGCGGAGAATGCCTTACCAATGCTGGGCGGCAATCAACAGCTGAAGTTTATGTTTCTGCCCGACGGTGAGGACCCGGACAGCCTGGTCAGAAACCAGGGCCCGGAAGCATTCAACCGCCGGGTGGAAATGGCGCTGAATTATTCCGATTTCTTTTTTGAAACCCTCTGCAGCCGTGTCGACGTGAACTCGATGGATGGGCGTGCCCGTCTGGTGGAAATGACCAAGCCCTATCTCAAGCATGTGCCGGCTGGCGTCTATCGCGATATGCTGGAGCAGCGGCTGGCCGAGATCACTAAAACCAATATGGCGACGCTGAACCGGCACCTGGAAAAGCCGGCGCAGCAGCCCAAAAAAGCCGCCAGAAAGTCCAGCACGGCGACAATGACGCCGGTTCGGATGGCGATCACTATCGTGCTGCAATACCCGATTCTGGCGCGGGAAATTGACAACCTGGATGCCATTCGCCAGGTGAAGCAGCCGGGTATAAATATTTTTGCTGAACTGGTTGAAACCCTGCATCAACACCCCCACTTAACTACTGCGGCCCTGCTGGAACGCTGGCGCGACAAGGAAAACGGGGCACATCTTCAGAAACTTGCCCTGCAACCGCTAACCTTGTCAGCGGACGCGCTCAAACATGAACTCACGGGCATCGTCTCTCGCCTTATTAAAGAAGCCAGACAACAGCGAATTCATGAGTTGACCAGCAAGCCGTTTAGCGAACTCACTGAAGCAGAAAAAGCTGAAGTGAAGTCCTATAAGTGAATGTTTTTAAGTTTAATTTGATGCAATACGCTGGTCGCTTCGGTATAATGAAGTGTTCACGTCAAGAAGCGTCGAGGGTTAAAGGGGCCGCATGAAAGATCAACAATCACGCGTTAAGGAACTGATCGCCTTAGGTAAAGAACGTGGTTACCTCACTTACGGTGAGATTAACGATCACCTGCCAGAAGACCTGGTTGATGCTGATCAGGTCGAAGACATTGTCAGCATGTTCAGCGACCTCGGTATCATGGTCCACGAAGATGGCATGGATACCGACGAGATGGAGCGCCTCGCTGAAGCCATCTCTTCCAATGATGAAGTATCCGATGAAGAAGCCGCTGCCGTATTAGCCAGCTCTGACGGCGAATTTGGCCGTACCACTGATCCGGTTCGCATGTACATGCGTGAAATGGGCTCTGTGGAACTGCTGACCCGTGAAGGCGAGATTGTGATTGCCAAGCGTATTGAAGCCGGTCTGCGTGAAAGCCTGCAGATGCTGTCGACTTATCCTGCCTGTATTTCTTCCTTCCTGGCCATGTACGACATGGTGGAAGCGGGCGAAATGCGCCTGAATGAGGTCATCAAGGGCTTTGCCTTAGCCGAGGAACCGGTTGAAGAGCAGGATGATGAAGTCAGTGATTCCGTCGATGACGATGCCGATGTTGACTCAGACGACGATGACGATGATGACGACAACGTCAACAATGTCAGCGACGATGATGATTCCGGTGAAATCGATCCGGAAGAAGCGCGTGCCCGTTTTGAAGCGCTGCGTGAAGCACACAAGAATTACATCCAGAGCGAAGGCGATGCCGCTGAAGCGGCCCGTGAACAGGCCAGTAACCTGTTTATGGAGTTCAAACTGACGCCAAAAACCCTGATTATCCTCAATGACCTGATGTCAGAAACGGTTGGCGAAATCCGTAAGCAGGAAAAGATCATTATGGATATCGTGGTCGAGCAGGCACGCATGAACCGCCGTGACTTTATCGACTCGTTCCAGGGCAATGAAAGCAATGTCGATTGGGCGGAAAAACATATCCGTGCCAAAAAACATTATTCGTCGACAATCAAGAAACATCACGACGAAATTAAAGCTGCTCAAAGCAAATTGGCGGAGATCGCCGACGGTCGCGGCATCTCGATTGCCGAAATCAAAGAAATCTCACGCCAGATGTCGATCGCTGAAGCCAAGGCCCGACGTGCCAAGAAAGAAATGGTGGAAGCCAACCTGCGTCTGGTTATCTCGATTGCCAAGAAATACACCAACCGGGGTCTGCAATTCCTGGATCTGATTCAGGAAGGCAACATCGGTCTGATGAAGGCGGTCGACAAATTCGAATATCAGCGTGGTTACAAGTTTTCGACTTACGCTACCTGGTGGATTCGTCAGGCCATTACCCGTTCGATTGCCGACCAGGCCCGCACCATCCGTATTCCGGTTCACATGATTGAGACCATCAATAAACTGAATCGTGTCGCCCGTCAGATGCTGCAGGAAATGGGGCGTGAACCGACACCGGATGAATTGGCAGAACGTGTCGAGATGCCGGAAGATAAAGTGCGTAAGGTACTGAAAATCTCCAAAGAGCCTATCTCGATGGAAACCCCGATCGGTGATGATGAAGACTCTCACTTGGGTGATTTTGTGGAAGACGTTAACGTTATTTCACCGTCCGACTCCGCCATCATCGAAGGGCTGCGTGAAGCCACTCAGGGCGTTCTGAATGGTCTGACCGAGAGAGAAGCCAAGGTGCTGCGTATGCGTTTTGGTATCGATATGAATACCGATCACACGCTGGAAGAAGTCGGTAAACAGTTCGATGTCACACGTGAGCGGATCCGTCAGATAGAAGCCAAGGCGCTGCGTAAACTGCGTCATCCTTCACGCTCCGATCAACTGAGAAGCTTCCTCG
>CAYMEE010000072.1:0-7305 GCA_964389455.1 uncultured Methylophaga sp.
GATAGAGCGTCCCCCTCCTAAGGGGAAGGTCGCAGGTTCGACTCCTGCCGGGGACGCCAGCTTAGATGTAAAGTGTGATATCAGCTTCGGAAGCAAATTCCAGAAAAGTGGCGGCACCGCCGCTGCTGATGCCTTCAACAAAGTCTTCGTGTTTGAAGTCGAACAAGTCTACAGTCATCTGGCAGGCAATGAGTTCCACCCCGGATTCGATGCAAATTTCCCTCAGCTCTTCCACACTGGCCACGCCTTTCTTTTTCAGCTTGCGTTTCATCATCCAGGTGGCAAAGCCTTCCAGTCCCGGCAGCACCTGCACAATGCTGGGCACGGTCACTGGCATTGGCATGGCCGGATTACCCAGGGGCGAGACCTTGAGGTTCAGTTCTTTGTTAAGTAATTGCAGGCCATAGAAAGTGAAGAAAATCTTGGCTTCAAAGCCCAGCGCAGCCGCGGTTGAGGCAAGCAGGAATGGCGGATAGGCGCCGTCCAGTGTGCCTTTACTGGCGATGATGGCTAGTTTCTTAGCCATTGGCCTCTCCCTTTTCAATGGTGAAGTAAAGTTTGCCATCAGCCTCAGAGCTGTCGACCAGGGGATTGCCGGTCATTTTGCAGAAGGCCGGAATATCCTTGTTGGCACCGCGGTCTGTGGCGATAAGTTGCAGCTTCTGACCGGCCGTCATATCGGCAAGGGCTTTGCGCGCTTTTAAGACAGGGAGAGGACAATTGAGACCTGAGGAGTCAATTTCTACATCAAATTCTGACATACTTGCGATCCAGGAATAATTCTAGTGATAGTTAAATGATAAACGGAATTACATTCATTGTCTTGCCGGAACCCCTCTCCCGGGGGATGAGTCTATGCACTGTATGAAACGAATAATTACCCTGAGTTTACTGGCCTGCCTGTCGTTGCCGCTGACGCAGAGCAATGCCCTCGACATTGCCCTGCCAGAAATGGGAGACAGTGCTGGTGCGCTGATTTCTCCTCGGGAGGAATATGAAATCGGTCAGGCCTTTTTCTGGCGTCTGCAGCAATCCACCGAATTGATTGAAGACCCGGAAGTTAACAGTTACATCCAGTCTCTGGGTTATCGTCTCGCTGCCAATAGTGATGAGCCGGGACTGGACTATACCTTTTTTATGCTGCCTGATCCGGCTGTAAATGCTTTTGCTGCACCCGGTGGTTTTATCGGTGTAAACAGTGGTCTGCTGCTGACCGCGGAAAGTGAGTCGGAACTGGCCTCGGTGATGGCGCATGAGATTGCCCACATCACTCAGCGGCATATTCTGCGGAGCTTTGAGCGCCACAAACGAATGACCATTCCCCGTACCGCGGCGATGATTGCTGCAGCGCTGCTGGGCGCGGCCGATCCCAGAGCGGGTTCTGCTGCCATGATGGCGGTCCAGGCCGGCGATATTCAGAGTCAGCTTGATTACAGCCGGGCGCATGAGGCAGAGGCCGATAATCTCGGCATGCAGACACTGGTGGAATCGGGGTTTGATCCCGATGCGATGCCCAGCTTTTTTGAAAAGTTACAGCAGGCCAGCCGATACTACGGCGGCGATAATATTCCTGAATTCCTGCGGACTCACCCCGTGACCACGTCCCGTATCGCTGATGCCCGAGGCCGCGCCGCTAATTATCAGGTGAAACCGCAACTCTCAGATCATAAGCAGTTCTACCTGATAAAAGAGAAGCTGCGGGTGATGATGGCCGAAGACGCGAGCGATCTGCTGCAACATTATAAGTCGGCGATGTCACGTGATGATGACACCAATAAGGAAGCGGTTCGCTATGGTTACGCATTAGCTTTGCTCAAGAGCGGCCAACATACGCTGGCAAGAGAGGCGCTGCAGCCGCTACTTGATAAAGACAAGGACAGGCTGGCATACCAACTGGCTCTGGCCGATATCGAAATGGCTGTAGGCCGGGTTGAGGCAGCACTGGAAATCTATGAAGACAACCAGCGGCTCTATCCCGACGATCAGGCACTGACAATGGAACAGGTTAAGGTGCTGCTGGAAAACGGTCGTGCTTTTGAAGCTGATAAACTGCTGCAAACACAGATTGAACTCGGCGAAAACTCCCGTAACGTGTATAAACTACTGGCTCAGGCCAAAGGCCAGATGGGACAGATGAGTCAGTCTCACAGCTGGCTGGCAGAATATTACTATCAGTCGGGCCTGCTTAAAGCCGCAGCTGATCAACTGCAACTGGCTGCAGAAGCTGCCGGCAGAGATGAATATCAACGCGCCAAAATTGCTTCCAGGCTGCGTGAAGTAGAACAAGCCATGGCACAAATGGAACAGTAACAGCATGACACACCAAGCCGATCCCAAACGGCGCTCGTTTATTAAAGGCGCTATCTCCGCTTCCACCCTGGCATTGGTTGCCAGCAGCGGTTTGCTATTACCGCGCCGTCTTCTGGCTCACTGGCCCAGTGATGCATTCACTGCCGAGACAGTGGAAGATGCTTTGCTGGCTTTACTGGGCGAGGCTGAAGTCGCCAATGATAAGCAAATCGCTTTTAAACTGGGGGCGCCGCCCAGCTATGCCGTGAACGGTGCTTCGGTGCCGGTGGAAATTCGCAGTGATCTGGCCAACGTCGAGCGGATCGCGATTCTGGTCGATAAAAATCCCAATCCGCTGGCGATGAGTGTTGATTTGACACCGGACGTAGCCCTGCCATTCAAAAGCATGATCAAAGTGGCCGAAGACTCTGAGGTGATTGCCGTGGTGCGCGCGGATGGTAAGCTCTACAAAACGTCGCGTGATATTGCGGTGGATATCGGAGGATGTGCCTGATGGCAATCAAAGCCAGAGACAGAATACGAGCCAAGCTCAAAGAGGATCAGACCATCGTGCGCGTTCTGCTCGCCCATCCCATGCATACCGGCCGCGGTGAAAATGAACAGGGAGACCTTATTCCTGCTGAGTTTATCCAGGACATCCGTTGCTGGCGAAACGGCAAGGAAGTCCTGACCATCAAATGCGGTACAGCAACGGCCCGTAATCCTTATTTCTCATTTCAGCTGGCAGGCGGTGCTACCGGTGACAAAATCATGGTTCGCTGGGTGGATAATCTCGGTGCCAAGGGCATTGCCGAGACCACCCTGTCATGAGTCTCAAACTTAAGGTTAATCTCTTTTTTACCATCCTTTTGCTGGCTTCATTGATGGCCGGCACCGGTGTGCTGATTTCCAATGCCCGCCACTCAGTTGAAAAAGAAGTGCAGGACACCATGGATGCCGCCGCGAGATTGATCACCCTGACCCTTGCTGACCGGCCGCTCAACAGGGAGCTGGGCATCAATGAACAGATGCACGAAATGATCAAGGCGCTGAGTGAAATCCGCAGCCTGCATATTCTGTTGTTTGATGCCCAGGGCCTGCTGTATGAAGGTGAGCCGGAACCCACGCTGGAAGTCGAACCGCCGGAATGGTTCGTTAAAATTCTTTTTCCGGAACTCACGCCCCTGAGTAAACGTTTCGGCAACGGCCATATGGTGATTTATGCCGCGCCGATGCAGGAAATCAGTGACCGCTGGCAGGACATACGCAGCATCATCGGACTGGGCATGGTGGTGTTTGTGTTTGTCAGTATCTTTTTGTACTGGGGCGTTGACTGGTTTTTGCGTCCTTTACAGCGTTTGCTACAGGCGCTGGCGGCGTTTGAACGGGGAGACCTGCACTCAAGGCTGCCCAGTTTCACTTTGCCGGAGATGAACCAGATCAGTCAGACTTTCAACCGCATGGGCCAGGCACTGGAACTGAGTTCGGCTGAAAATCAGCGTCTGGCGATGCTGGTCAGGCAATCCGGCGATGCCATTCTGGCGCTCGATCATGCCGGCAACATCACTTTCTGTAATTCCACCGCGGAACGGTTGTTTGCCAAGCAAACACCGGTTTTGAAAGGTGAAGCGCTGGCGAATCTTGGTTTTGATCATCAGCGCAGGACCATCGCCCGCGTGCTTGAAAACTGCGAAACCATTGAAAATATGGAAACCACGCTAACACGGCCGGATGGTGAGCAGTTGACCTTGTTGATGTCGAGTGTGCCACTGTACGACAACAATCAACAGATCATCGGGCTGGTGTGCACACTGCGTGATATCACCGAGCTGAAACAGGCGGAAATGGCCCGTAACCAGTTACGAGAAACCCGCCTGCTGACCAAACATATGGATGAAGTGCAGGAAGCAGAGCGCCGTCACCTGGCGCGTGAATTACATGATGAGCTGGGACAATGCCTGACTGCCATCAAGACCGATGCCGTTTTAATCCGGAACCGTACCCAGGATAGTGAGCCCAGAGTTCATGGCAGTGCTCAGGCAATCATAGATACCGCCAGCCACATCTATGATGTGGTGCATAATATGATTACCCGCCTGCGGCCCAGCCCGCTGGATGATCTGGGGCTGGTGCCGACGCTGGAGCAGAGTATCGCCAGTTGGCGTGAGCGCGAAGCTGAGATAAATTTTGTGTTGCAGATTAGCGGCAAACTCGACAATCTGAACGAAGCCATGAATATGACGGTCTTCAGAGTAGTACAGGAAGCCATCACCAACGCTGTGCGTCATGCCCAGGCCAGCCAAATCAAGGTCCAGATTCATGCCGAGCAGGGTGGAGATAGGGACGAGCTGAGCATAGATATCACCGACAATGGCAAAGGTATGGTGGTCAAAGACTTTCATTCCGATGTTGACTTTGGCTTGCTGGGCATGCGTGAACGGGTTCAGAGCATGGGCGGCGAATTCAAGCTGCTGAGCGAGCCCGGCGACGGGGTGGCGATAAAAATTAAGATTCCTCTGGGAGCGGACAGACTGATATGAGCCTTAACAAAACAAAAGTCTTGCTGGTGGATGACCACGAGCTGGTACGGGCTGGCTTTCGCCGTTTACTGGAAGATGGTGATAAGTTCACGGTGGTTGCCGAGTCTGGTAGTGGCGAACAGGCGGTCCAGGATTTCAACAAGCACCATCCGGATGTAGTGGTCATGGACATTTCCATGCCCGGTATCGGCGGTGTTGGTGCCATAGAACGGATTATTGCTCGGGAGCCCAATGCCAGAATTCTGGTGCTCAGTGTCCATGAAGACAGCGTGTTCACCACCCGTGCCATGCAGGCTGGTGCGCTGGGATTTATTCCTAAACGCAGTGCCCCAGAGGAAATGCTGAAAGCTGTAGAACTGGTCGCACAGGGGAAAACCTGTATTGCACCGGAAATCGCCCAGCAACTGGCAATGCAGAAATTAACCGGCTCGGAGAATCCGCTTGATGTGTTAAGTCAGCGCGAATTTGAAGTATTCCGCCTATTGGCTGAAGGCAAAACCGTCAATGAAATCGCTGATATTTTAAGCTTGAGCCCCAAAACGGTAGGCACACATCACACCAATATCAAACAGAAATTGAATGTGTCCAATTCGGCCGAACTGGCTCGTCTGGCCATCCGCAGCGGTCTGGTGGATGCCTGATATCGATTCAGGAAAATCCTGAGTCACGACGAGCAAATTCCTCTCTGGCTTTTTTCAATGGCTCTGTAATCTACTACCTAACGAATCCGGATATCCGGTGTTTCAAGAAACAAAAAAAGAGGTGATTACTATGTGGACTAAACCAGAATATTCAGACATGCGTTTCGGTTTCGAAGTCACTATGTACATTTGCAACCGCTAATTGCATAGAGAAACCAAACTCAAAAAACCCGGCTCTGCCGGGTTTTTTTATGTCTGCTGTTTCAAAGAATAGCCGAAAAAGGAATTTCTCCTATCTCCTTCTCCCCGGGTGAGCCATAGAATGCAGTTTTCTCTATTGCTCCCCCCATCATGAATCTCAGGTTCAGACTTAACCTTATTGTCACCATCATTTTATTGGTCATCGTGCTACTCGGTGCCATGACGACGGTTCATAACGCCCGTGAAAATGTCAGGGCAGAGGTGGATTCCACCATGGATCTGGCCCTGCATATGCTTGAAGCTGAGCTCAATCACTTCAAACGCGCCGGCCTGATGAGCGCAGACGAAGACATGTCGCTTTTCAATCTGGGACGTCTTTCAGGTGTTCGCCACCTACGCATAGAATTTTACGACAGCTATGGTTTTCTGGTTGAAACTAATCAGGTCGATATTAGAAAGGTTCTTTTATTTGCTGCCAACACAAAAGCACCCAACTACACGATTTAATAATAAATTCATTTATATTTGATACATTGTCACCGCTGAACTAAGGCCTTGACCCGAGGTCTATTACACCGTTAATGAATTGATGAAAGCATAAGCCATGCTTTTTATCAGCTTTACTGAAACAGTCCGATCAATATGACTTCGGTGTGATGGAAGTTTTTAAAGGGACAGTTAATGATTAAGCTAATACTGGTTGATGATCATGTCGTAGTGCGGTCCGGCGTGAAGCGTTTGCTGGAAGAGCAAGCGGATTTACAGGTCGTCGCAGAGGCTGATAGCGGTGATGATGCCTACAAACTCTATCACCAGCATCAGCCCGATGTGATGATGTTGGATATGAATATGTCCGGGTCCAGTGGTCTGGCAACGCTGGGACAGATCAAAGCCCGTTACCCCGAAGCCAAACTGCTCATGTTTACTTCACATACAGAAGTGGTGTTTGCTGTTCAGGCGATAGGCGCGGGGGCTAAAGGGTATGTGCTGAAATCCAGTACAGCCGACGAAGTCATTCAGGCTGTGCGTCAGGTATCCAGCGGCAAAAGCTATCTCAGTTCGGAAGTCGCACAGGCGATAGCGTTACAAAATATCTTGGCCGAGGATGATCCCACCCGTTCACTGACGCCCAGAGAATTTGAAATCTTTCGTCTGCTTGCAGAGGGTTCAGACATTGACACAATTGCAGATACCCTTAAAATTGGCCAGAAAACAGTGGCTAATTACCAGACTCAACTGAAACACAAGCTCAACATTCATACTCCAGTTGAGTTGGTCAGACTGGCCGTTAAGCATCAAATCATCAGGCTGCAATAGCTTGACTCCTCTCTCAGAGATTTTCCTGTATTCATAGGGAAAAACTCCTACCTCCACAGTGATGTCCTCCTAGTGAAAAATGGGAATATCCGGCATAGAGTAGTGCTCAGTGGCTATTCACTTCATAGTCACCAACCAAATCTAATCTATAGAAGAGGTCAATCTAATGAAGCTGAAAACATTATCTCTGGCAATGATGTCACTGTCTGTCGCTGGCGCGGCACAAGCTGACGAATTGCTGACCATGCAAGACGACCCGAATAACTGGGTCATGCCAGCTGGTAACTATGCTAACCAGCGTTATTCAGAACTGACAC
>CAYMEE010000073.1:0-7139 GCA_964389455.1 uncultured Methylophaga sp.
TGAAAAGTTCCACAGCTACATAGAAAGTTGTCCAAAGTGACAAAATGTGTCACTCAATGACAGTTGTCATTCAAGTTTGTTTTTTTTCTGGCTTATGGTTCCAATTAAAATCAGACGCTTACGGTTTGGCATCAAACTTGCGTTTGAGAACTAGCAAGTTAATTGCGTTTCTACACCAAGGAGATGATAATGAAACAAGTTCAAAAGGGCTTTACCTTGATCGAATTGATGATTGTCGTGGCAATCATTGGTATTTTGGCGGCGATTGCTATTCCAGCTTACACAGACTATCTGACACGTTCTAAATGGGCAGATACTATGTCATCAGTGGCATCAATTAAAACCGGATTATCGGAATGTATGGATAACAATGGTGGCGATCCAGATGGCAATTGTGAAACAACTGCTCAATTGCAACCTTATGGTATCGATGATAATTTCAGCAACGGTACAAACATCACCACTAAATACGGTGCGGTTGTAAGTTTAGATACTGCTCCCGGAGGTGGCGGTAGCGTTGCTATTCAAATCAGCGCCAATGGAGCCAGTGAGCTCGGGACAGAAAATTGTGTTTTTGATTTAACACCAATGTACAGCCAAGGTACATATGTTGAGTGGACCCCCGTTACTACCAATACCGCTTGCTACAAATATGTAAAAGGTGCCTCAAGCGCTCCATCCAGTTAATTTGATAGTATCATTATATAATTAATTCTCATTAAAAAAGCCCCAGTTGCTAACTGGGGCTTTTTTATGGAGATGAAAGTACAATTCAAAAGTTAGTTTACAGATCAGACTAACTTACCCGCATTCCCGGCTGAGCACCCTCATCGGGATTCAGAATAAACAAATCATTGCCACCCGGCCCAGCAGCTAAAACCATCCCTTCGGATAGTCCAAACCGCATCTTACGCGGTGCCAAATTCGCCACCATCACTGTGAGTTTGCCAATCAGGTCTTCCGGCGCATAAGCTGATTTGATGCCGGCAAAAACCTGCTTTTCTCCTAGTCCGATATCCAAGGTCAGTTTTAGCAATTTATCGGCACCTTCTACATGCTCGGCGTTAACAATTTTTGCCACACGCAGATCAATTTTGGCAAAGTCATCAAACTGAATTTCGTCGGCAATCGGTTCGATATTGCTGGCTTCTTTATTCGCCTCTGTCACAGCGGGTTTTTGTTCTGCTGCCATTGATTCTTTAGAGGCTTCCAGAATGGCATCGAGTTTGTCCTGTTCGATTCGGGTCATTAGCGGTTTGAATTTATTGATTTCACTGCCGAGGAGGGGCGTTTCCGCATCAATCCAGTTCAGAGGGGCAATGTTGAGGAACGCTTCGGCCTGTTCTGCCGTTTTTGGCAGGACCGGTTTAAGGTAGGCAATCAAAACACGAAACAGGTTGATTCCCATGGTGCAGATGGCCTGGACTTCTTTTTCCTTGCCTTCTTCCTTGGCCAATATCCAAGGCTTCATTTCGTCGATATAGACGTTAGCACGGTCTGCCAAAGCCATGATCTCACGCATAGCCTGACCAAATTCACGGGCTTCATAGCGTTTGGCAATGGCTTCAGCCTGATTGGCGAAATCCCTGAACAGGCCTGGTTCGCTCAGTTCATCAGCCAGTTTGCCGTCAAAACGTTTGGTCAGGAAGCCTGCACAGCGGCTGGCGATGTTGACGACTTTACCGACGAGATCGGCATTGATCCGAGTCTGGAAGTCTTCCAGGCTCAGGTCGATATCATCAATACCACTACCGAGTTTAGCGGCGAAGTAATAACGCAGGTATTCAGGATTCAGATGATCCAGGTAAGTGCGGGCCTTGATGAAAGTGCCACGGGATTTGGACATCTTCTTGCCATCGACGGTCAGAAAGCCATGGGCATAGATATTATCTGGCTGACGGAAACCGGCGCCTTCCAGCATCGCTGGCCAGAACAGGGCGTGGAAATAGATGATGTCTTTACCGATAAAATGCACCATTTCGGTGTCACTATCGGGTTTCATGAAGCTGTCAAAATCGACGCCTTCACGCTCACAGTAATTCTTGAAGCTGGCGAGGTAACCGATAGGGGCATCCATCCAGACATAGAAGAACTTGTTTTCAGTATCCGGTATTTCAAAGCCGAAATAAGGCGCATCACGGGAAATATCCCAGTCCTGCAGACCGCTGTCGAACCATTCACCCAGCTTACGGGTGACTTCCGGTTGCAGGTGGTCGCTGTGGGTCCATTCGCGCAGGGTTTTCTCAAAATCGCCCAGTTTGAAAAAGTAGTGCTCCGACTCTTTGGTAATCGGTGTCGCGCCTGAGACCGCTGAAACAGGGTTTTTGAGTTCGGTCGGTTCGTAGGTGGCACCGCAGGCTTCACAGTTATCGCCATATTGATCGGCGGCACCACATTTCGGGCATTCACCGCGGATAAAACGATCCGGCAGGAACATTTCTTTTTCCGGATCATAGGCCTGACTGATAGTGCGGGCTTCGATGTGACCTGCATCGCGATTGGCCAGGTAGATCTGGCTGGCGAGTTCACGGTTCTCGTCACTATGCGTGCTGTGGTAGTTGTCAAAACCAATCGCAAAATCAGCAAAATCGGCCTGGTGTTCTTTGCTGACATCGCTAATCAGCTGCTCCGGCGCGATGCCCTGGTTTTGTGCCCGCAGCATGATTGGCGTACCGTGAGCATCATCGGCGCAGACATAATGCACTTCATGGCCACGCATCTTCTGAAACCGCACCCAGATATCGGTCTGAATATATTCAACCATATGACCTAGGTGAATCGAGCCGTTGGCATAGGGAAGGGCACTGGTAACCAGAATTTTTCTTTGCATGGTGGGGCGGCCGTGTTTTCGCGATGGGAAAAACGACAAAAGATACCAGAAATCCTGTTCTGGCACCATGTAAGCGACAATTGTCGTGCTATCGGTAATTTCTGTTGAATTCTGTCCGGATTTGAATTAGATTGGACTCTCAACTCTTATATAAGACTTGCGGCTTGTGAGGGATTTGATGGAGCTAGAACTACACGATATACACCCCGATTCTATTGAGCTAGCGCTCGATAAGGCCCGTCAATATCGCTCCCTGCATGAGCCTGAAATTGCCGAAAGTATCTGCCTGGATATCCTGCACATAGAACCGGAAAATCAAAAAGCGCTGGTGCTTTATATTCTGGCGCTCAGTGACCAGTTGCACCATGCTGGTAAGAAAACGCAGGTGCAGGCCATTGAACAGGCGATTCAGAAACTGCAGAGTCGTTATCAGCAGTTCTACTATACCGGCCTGCTGCATGAACGCCGGGCCCGCTTTATGCTGACTCAAAGCATGGCCCGCGTGTTTGCCTATGATTACTTCATTGAAGCGCTGCAGTTCTATCAAAAGGCAGAAAAAATCCGTCCGGAACACAATGATGAATCCATTCTGCGCTGGAACAGCTGCATCCGTACCATTGAAAAAGAGAATCTGAAACCGCGACCGGATAGTAAAGACGCCAGACTGGATATGGAAAGCTAAGAGATGACGCTACTGCAACTCAGAAAACGCACGATGACGTTAGCGGGCAGTGTGATGACCGTCTACCTCATGTTCCATATGCTGACTAATCTCAGCTTTTTTTCTGCACCGGCTTTTGAGCAATTCTATGCGGTCTACAATCAGGTCTGGATTCGCTGGCCGATTCTGGCTCTGGTCCTGATTGCCTTATTCATTCATGTTCGGGCTGCAGTGGCAATTAGAATCAAAAACAGTCAGGCCCGTCAGGTTGCATACAAGAAACACGATAAATTACACATCCCTGCGCCTTTGGTGACGCTCAGTATTATTCTGTTGTTGCTATTCATCCTGGTGCATATCGGCCAGACCCTGCTGGTGGATACCAGTCAGGTCAGAGCTGCGATGCTGAACTGGTTCACTTCCGGCTGGATGTGTTTGTTTTATTTGGCTGGCCTATTGATTCTGGCGATGCATCTGCTGCATTCGCTGGTGAACGTGTTACAGACACTGGGCATCAGTTCCACTATGCACAGGCTGTCAATCAGTGCTGGCGTGGTGGTTTTGACTGCCGGTTTTGCCTCAGTCCCTCTTTATATCTGGATGACCGCATGAGTGAGTTTGAACTGGATAGTCACGCGCCAAAAGGGCCATTGCAGGATCGCTGGAAACAGCACAAATTCAACTCCCGTGTAGTGAGCCCGGCGAACAGAAAAAAATACAGCGTGATTGTCGTCGGTACTGGACTTGCCGGCGCTTCCGCGGCTGCCTCTCTGGGTGAAATGGGCTATAAGGTAAAAACCTTCTGTTTTCAGGATAGCCCACGTCGTGCGCACAGCATTGCTGCCCAGGGTGGGATTAACGCCGCCAAGAATTATCAGAATGACGGTGACAGTGTCTGGCGGCTGTTTTATGACACGATTAAAGGCGGAGACTTCCGCGCGCGTGAGTCCAATGTATTTCGTCTGGCTGAACTCAGCACCTCAATCATTGATCAGGCTGTGGCACAGGGCGTTCCCTTTGCCCGAGAATATTCCGGTTATCTGGCAAACCGCTCTTTTGGTGGGGCTCAGGTCTCCCGCACGTTCTACGCTCGAGGACAGACCGGTCAGCAGTTACTGCTGGGTGCCTATCAGGCAATGAGCCGTCAGATTGCAGCAGGTTCAGTGACGCATCGTTCACGCTGCGAAATGCAGGATCTGATTATGGATGGTGACCGGGCAATTGGTATCGTGACCCGGGATTTGGTGAGCGGTGAACTGGAGAGTCATCTGGCTGATTGCGTGGTGCTCTGCACCGGTGGTTACAGTAATGTTTTTTATCTTTCTACCAATGCAAAAGGCTGTAATACCTCGGCGATTTGGCGGGCGCACAAAAAAGGCGCCTTATTCGCCAACCCGTGTTTTACCCAGATCCATCCTACCTGCATCCCTCAGCAGGGCGAACTGCAATCCAAGCTGACCCTGATGAGTGAGTCGCTGCGAAATGACGGCCGGGTGTGGGCGCCGAAAAATGCAGCGGATGCCGATAAACGGCCGGAAGACATTGCAGAAGAAGATCGCGATTACTTCCTGGAGCGCATGTACCCTGCATTCGGTAATCTTGTGCCCAGAGATATTGCTTCCCGCGCTGTGAAATTGATTTGTGATGAAGGCCGTGGTGTAGGGGCTGAAATTGATGGCCGTAAACTGGGCGTTTATCTCGACTTTGCAGATGCCATTAAAAATCAGGGGCTGGAGGCGATTCGAGAAAAATACGGCAACCTGTTTGAAATGTACCAGCGGATTACTGCTGAAAACCCTTACCAGACGCCGATGCGGATCTATCCGGCGGTGCACTACACCATGGGCGGCCTCTGGGTTGACTATAACCTGATGACCAGCATTGATGGTTTATTTGCGGGGGGCGAGGCTAACTTCTCTGATCACGGGGCTAACCGGCTTGGAGCAAGCGCTTTGATGCAGGGGCTGGCTGATGGATATTTTATTCTGCCCACTACCGTTTCAGACTATCTCGCCCGCCACAAACCTCTCAAAGCGGATCAGTATCAGGCGCAGGCAAATGCCGCGGTTGAGGAAGCGCAAACAAGAATTGAACGTTTGATGAATGCGCCAGAGGCTTCTGTTACCGCCGACGATTTTCACCGTCAATTGGGTCAGATCCTTTGGCATGCCTGTGGCATGGCTCGGGAGAGAGAGACATTGCTCTCCGCCATTGAGAAAATCAGGACGCTTCGTGATGAATTCTGGCAGAAAGTCAAAATCACCGGTGAAGCAGAACAGCTTAACCAGACACTGGAACGGGCAGGCCGGGTCGCTGACTTTTTTGAGCTGGCAGAGTTAATGTGCCTGGATGCACTAGATAGAGAAGAGTCCTGTGGCTGCCACGCCCGTGAAGAGCATCTGACCGATGATGGCGAAGCACAACGCAATGATATGGACTATTCCTATGTTGCAGCCTGGCAGTACAGTGGCGATACCAGTCAACCGGAGTTGTTCCGTGAATACCTGCATTTCGATTTTGTTCGACCCAGCATAAGAAATTACCAATGATCTTTAAATTAAACATTTGGCGACAAAACGGGCCACAAGCCGAGGGTTTTTTCGAAGCGCATGAAGTTGATGCCAGTGAAGATTCATCGTTTCTGGAAATGCTGGATGCACTGAATGAGAATTTGATTCTGGCCGGAAAAGAGCCCGTTGCTTTTGATTTTGACTGTCGCGAGGGTATTTGTGGCTCGTGCAATCTTGTGATTAACGGCACGCCACATGGTAAACACCAGGCCACCACGACCTGCCAGCAGTACATGCGCGATTACAAGGGTGATAAGGAACTCTGGGTTGAGCCCTGGCGCGCTACCGCTTTTCCGGTGATCAAGGACCTGATAGTAGATCGCAGTGCTTTCGATCGCATTATCCAGTCTGGTGGCTACATTCCGATTCGGACCGGCTCTGCCTGTGAAGCAAACACCTTACCAGTCGAAAAAGAGGTGGCTGATAAAGCCTTTGATGCTGCCACCTGCATCGGCTGCGGTGCCTGCGTGGCAGTTTGTCCCAATGCCTCCGCTACACTTTTTGTGGCTGCGAAAGTAGCGCATCTGTCGACGCTGCCTCAGGGACAACTGGATAAAGACAGGCCCGCAAAACTACTCAAAACGATGGAAGAAGAGGGCTTTGGTTCCTGCAGTAATTACCGTGAATGTGAGCGTGTCTGTCCCAAGGAAATCAAGGTGACCACCATCACCAAAATGAACCGAATGCTTTATCAGTCAAGCTGATGATTCTATGCTGGCTATTTCAAGTGTAAATGCGTTAATCTCGTGGTAGGTGTCAAAGTTCACTAGGGAGAGTGTGGATGGAAGTTGCCCTCTTTATTCTTATTGTTTGTGTGATTGCCGTTTATTTGTTGTTTATCCGCAAGAAAAAGCCGGAGCCATCGACACCTGAAATCGTCAAGCATCCTTATACCGCGGTGCGTATCAAACCCCATCAGCATGCCTGCAATGCCGCATTTGATATGTCTCATCGTGTCTTCCTGGTTTCAGAAGCCCCCAAGTTACCCCTGAATGACTGCAACAAAGCAGATAGCTGTCGCTGTGGCTACGTTCACTATGATGATCGCAGGCGCGGTCAAGACCGTCGTGGTGAAAGC
>CAYMEE010000074.1:0-6442 GCA_964389455.1 uncultured Methylophaga sp.
CGCCTTCAGGGTGACTGTAAAAAGGCACCCGTTTAAGCCAGAGCTTGAATGCCTGCCAGTAAATGCGGCTGATAACCCGAAGCGTCTGTAATGGATAGCGCCATGGTAAGGCACTCATCTTCTTACGACTCAATGTCTGTGGCTGCATACTCATTGCAGCACTGAACTGCTGTTTGCCGTGTTGATACAACGCCATCAACACTTGCAGTTCATCGTCTTCAAAAGTAAACCGCCACTTGTAATGCATCTGCATAGGCATAAAGGGTGAAATGTGGAAGGCTTTTTCAAACTCGGCCTCCAAGCTGTTTGAGCTGCCGTCAGCCTTGAGCACATAACAGTGACGCTGATTCCAGGGCGTATTGTTGATGTCAGCCAGCACGTACTCCAGTTTGCCCTGATCATTGATGCAGAAGTAGAAACTGACCGGGTTAAAAACAAAGCCCAAATAGCGCGGATGGGTCAGCAAATAGACTTTACCGCTGAATGTAGTGCCGTGATGCGTTTTAATTTTGTCATTGACCGCGGCTTTCAAATCGAGATGTGTCGGGCCTAGATAATCCCGGCGATAGAAACTCATCAGGTTGAAGCGCTCCAGCGACCACCATGGACTATGAGAAAAGGTCGTTTCCAAATCATCAATATCCAGCATCACCATGGCCAGCGGATAGCTGAAACGGTGTGAAACAGGCTGCAGCCTGTGATGCGATACCTTGCCGGTAAACAGAGCCGGTTCAAACTTCATACCGCCTTCCTCAACTGTTCCACAACCCGCAATGCGCTGCTGACGCCATCTTCGTGAAAGCCCCACCCCCAATAGGCACCACAGAAATAACTGTGTTGTTTGCCGGAGATGTCAGACCATCGCTGCTGTGCCGCCAGTGTTTCTTCGGTGTATACCGGATGGGCATAGCGACGCTCTAAAAATACCTTATTGGGATCAACCCGATCAGCACTGTTCAGTGAAACAATGAATTCAACCGGTGCCTTCAGATTCTGCAGCGTATTCATGTGATAGGACACGGTACAACGCTCAGCCAGGCTTTCCGAAATATGGACGTTCCAGCTGGCCCAGGCTTTCGGACTTGAAGGTAAGACGGATTCATCAGCATGCAACTGCATCAGATTGTCCTGATATCGAATTCCACTCAGCACCTCGGTTTCCGCCTGACTCGGGTCCGATAACAACTTCAATGCCTGATCAGAATGACAGGCCAGTACGACCGCATCAAAAGGCAGGGTTTCACCGCCCACAGACAGGGTCACACCGTTATAGACACGGCGGATGCTGTCAACCGGCGTTGAGGTATAGACCTTACCGGGGAAGCGTTTCAGCAATGCTTCGACATATTGTCTGGAACCGCCCTGTACTACACGCCACTGTGGCCGCTCGGTCAGTGACAGCATTTTGTGATTGTTCATAAAGGACACCAGATATCGTATCGGCATGTTGATCAGGCTTTCACTGGGTCCGGACCACAGAGCGCAGGCCATTGGCAACAGATGATCTTCGATAAAGATGTCACTGTAATTATTGGCTTTGAGATAGTCGCCAACAGTCTGACGGTTGTCAGGCTCATCCAGCACGGCGGGTGCTTGCCTGTAGAAACGAAACAGGTCGGCCAGCATACGATAGAAGCGCGGGCTTATGAGATTTTTACGCTGACAGAACAGGGTATTGAGACTGGTTGCGTTGTATTCCAGACCAGTCGAACTGTTATGAACACTGAAACTCATTTCGGTCGGCTGAGATTCAACGCCCAGTTCTTCAAGTAAGTCGCAGAAATGAGGATAGTTGAGACGGTTGAAAACAATAAAGCCACTATCGACCGGCCAGTTTTTCCCCAACACATCAAGCTGGTGCGTGTCGGTATGACCGCCGATGTAATCATTAGCTTCAAACACAATGACTTCAGCCTGTTCACGACTGGCGAGATACCAGGCAGCGGTTAATCCGGAGATTCCCGCGCCGACCACAGCGATTCTCATTGAACAGACTCCCAGCTGTCCTGACGGAGATCGCGTTTCTGTTTTGACACTGTACGAACCTCCCAGATCAGTCCGAATTTCTGCATCATCCATAGCAGGTAATAACTGATATCAACTTCCCACCAGTAAAAGCCCTGTCTGGCAGACGCAGCGTGGTAATGATGGTTGTTATGCCAGCCTTCGCCCATTGTCAGCAACGCCAGCCAGAAGTTATTTCGGCTATCATCCGGCGTTTGATAGCGACGTCGACCAATGCGGTGTGCCATTGAGTTTATCAGCAAGGTGGCATGAATCAGCACCACAGTGGAAATAAAGTAACCCCAGATGACCAGTTGCCATCCGCTGGTGTTTAATTCAGGTGACCTCACTGCCAGCCCTTCCCCTGTGAAATACAACAACACTGCCAGCAACACCGGTATAGCAATATCATAGCGATCCAGCCAGCGGAGTTCCGGATATCGGGCCAGCTCCGGTACCAGACTGAGATCCGCCTTAAAGTGTTTTCTGCTCAAAAACCAGCCCATATGACTCCAAAGAAAACCCTGCTGGGGAGAATGCGGGTCATGCTCTTGATCGGCATGGCGATGATGCTGGCGATGATGTGCTGCCCACCATAGCGGCCCGCGTTGGGTGGCGCTGGCACCAATCAGTGCAAACAGAAATTGCACCGGACGCGATGTTTTAAACGCTTTATGGGCAAAATAGCGATGGTAAAAAGCGGTAATGGCAAACATGCGCAGCAGATACAGGGCTATCGCTGTTGCCACTGCCACGGTTGAGGTACCAACCCATAAAACAGCAAAGCAACCAAGGTGAAGACCAATAAAGGGAATGATTCTGAGCCAGTCGATGCCTGCCTGTTCAGCGTAGCTTTGCTGACCCTGCAGGTTGCTGTCGAACCAATAACGTAACGCTCGCATAGCCACTCTCGAAGTGTTTGAGACAGGCTAGAGGGCGATATGTGAATTTGATGTGAAAGCAGTAATAATGCGGCTTCACCCGGATTTCACGGTCGTTGGAGACACAATCAGCCTAACCTGAAAAACAATAAAAAACAGGATAAGTTGCATACCCTACAATTATGAATCGTCGGAGACCAGCTATGATTCGATCTGCTTGTTTTTTATTGATCCTGCTTTTTTCGCCATTCAGTCTTGCTGACGCCTTCTCAAGTCGCATAGACACAGAACATGGCGAGCTTGCAAAATGCAGTCAGACCGAAATTTCGGTGATGAAATTTATCAATATTGCTGATGCGGCACTTTACAGTAGTGATTGTAGCCGCTTGCCAGAGCTGACACATAATCTGCAGCTCTCATTCATTTATCACCGCGAAATTGCAGGCGAGGACTTTATCGAAGCCTCGGAAACGCTACTTAAACGCAATCTTTCAGATGCCGAGTTCTCTAAAATAAAAACAGACCTTGACGAGTTCAACGCTGCCTTTGAGTCCGTAGCAGAAGGGGATCGCTATGATATTCGTAGAAATCAAACCGGTCTGTCGCTGTTCAAAAATGGCCGTTTGATCAGTGAGCATGACTCGATGACGCTAGGGCAAAGCTACTATCAAATCTGGTTTGGGGATAAACCATTCAACGACAATCTCAAACAGTCGTTACTTGAACCTGAAGCTTAGTCGGATTGCTTTTGAGAAATATAAGCCCGGGCAGCCTGATTCACCCTGGGTGCCAGAATCAAGGCTGCTGTCATAGTGGGAATAGCCATCAGGGCATACATTGAGTCGACCAGGCTCACCACCATTTGCAGCGAAGCCACTGCGCCGAGTACCACCAGCACAATATAGACCCAGATATAACGATGCTGATACTCAGCACCAATCAGAAAGCCCAGACACTTACTGCCGTAATACCAGAAGGTAAACACGGTACTCATGCTGAGCATGGTGACAACAAGCGCCAGTATGACCGCACTGCCATAAGGGAACAGATCCTTAAAAGCCATGGCAGTCATGGTGATGCCGTCATGATCCGTACTCTGCCAAACACCACTGATTAGAATCACCAGTGCCGTGCAGGTACAGACAATCAGGGTATCAATGACCGGTCCCAGCATTGCGACCATGCCCTCGCGAACGGGTTCACGGGTTTTGGCTGCGCCATGGGCCATCGCTTCAGTACCGATACCCGCTTCATTGGAGAAGGCCGCTCGCTGTATACCAGTCACGATCACGGCACCGACAACACCGCCGGCCATGGCTTTACCACTGAATGCATCCTGTACGATGAGTTGCAAGGCAGCCGGTACGGCTTCGGCGTGACTGATCAGCACAAACCCTGTCAGCAGCATGTAAACTAAAACCATGCTCGGGACCAGCATGCCTGTGACCTTACCCAGTCGTGGCAGGCGGCCCAGCCCCACTATCAGAACCAGCCCCGCCAGCAACAGACCCAAGCCCAAATCAAAGCCAAGATGTGCACCGACTTCAGTTAGCCCCGCCGGAATCGCAATGGTGTCGCGTACGACCTGCACCAGTTGATTGACCTGAAAAATCGGCATGGTGCCCAGCAGCCCGGAAAACGCAAAGAAATAAGCGAGTGGACGCCAGCGTCTGTTCATGCCTTCACGGATCACATACATCGGTCCACCCTGCCATTGTCCCTCGGTGTCGCGGCCGCGATACATGACCGCCAAAGTACAGGTGTAGAACTTGGTGGCAATCCCTACCAGAGCACTGATCCACATCCAGAACACGGCGCCGGGACCACCAATCGCAATGGCTATTGCCACCCCGGAGACATTGCCCATGCCGAGGGTGCCGGATAGTGCAGTACTCAGCGCCTGAAAATGAGAAAGCTGTCCGGGATCGTCATCATCCTTGCGTCTGAACAGTACACGCAGGCTATGGCCCAGATAGCGGTACGGAAGGAAACGCGAATAAAACAGAAAGAAAAGACCACCACCGACCAGTAATACAACCAACGGCAGGCCCCAGAGAATAGCAGCCAGTTGCTGGAGATGGTATTCAATTTCAGCAAACATTAGCTAGAAGGGCCTTTGACAGTCATTCCCTGTTTTGACTGCCACCACAACATCAGACTCAGAATGATGAGACCGCTCATGATTCCGGGCAGGCCCTCATAAACGGCAGTATGCCAGCCGGCAAAGCGCCAACTCAGAGCTACGGCAAGCCCAACCAGCATCGCAATGATACTGAGGCGCTGCCCGGGTCTGAAACCCAGTGACAGCATAATAAGCAGCGGTGCAAAAGCACTCGCCAGCCCCGACCAGGCAAAGATGACCAGATTGAACACACTATCGGTTGCTGTCAGTGCCCAGAGCAATGCAATAAAGACAATAACGATCGTTGTCAGTTTGAGATAGACGGTATTCTCAACTCTCTGAGGCAGCATGTCATGCGTGATGGCAGCAGAGCAATTTAATACCAGAGAATCTGCCGTAGACATGGTCGCGGCAAAAATGCCGGCCAATACCAGACCGACAAAGACTGGCGACAATAACTCCATCGCCATCGTCGGCAAGGCCAGTTCCGCATCAAAGCCTGCCGGATCACCGCCAAGGTAAACCCGGGACAGCAGCCCCACTCCGGTCGACATACAGTAAAAGGCGATAAACCACAGGTAATACCAGACACGGGCCCGCACCATGCGACCAGTCTCGGCGAGAGCCATAAACCGAATCATCACATGCGGCTGCCCTATTACAGAGAAACCGGCAAACATCCAGCCCAGCGCAAACATGACACCACCGGCAATACCCGGCACAATCAAATCATCCGGGAACAGATCCAGAAAGCCATCCACTTTATTCATTTCACTGATAGCGCCATCAATGCCGCCGAGTGAAACCGTCGCCATCACCAGCATCACTGCCATCGCAACAATCATGACCACCGACTGCGCCGCATCAGTCCAGATGGAAGCCCGGATACCACCCGCCATACAATACAGGGCAACCATTATCGCCCCCATCACAGCGCCGGCATAATATGGCCAGTCCAGTAACACATGCAGTGCTTTACTGCCGGCCACCAGCTGTGCGCCGGCATAGGCCAACAGGAAAATCAGGGAAATCAGCCCTATCAGCCGTTGCAGAATGTGCTGATTCTGAATGTGCCAGTTACTGAGCACACCGGCATAGCTGGGCTGGGAAGTATCTTGGGTCGCCTGTCGCAGTCGGGAATGGATGAAAGTGGAGGCGATGAAGTCACCGATGATCCATGACACCATCAACCAGACCGCGGCAAAACCGGTCGCATAGGTATAACCGATGACCCCGATAAACATATAGCCACTGTTATTGGTGGCAACGGCTGAGAGGCCGACCAGGCTGGGCGGAACATCACTACTGGCGAGGTAATAGTCGTTTTTAGTGCCACGGCTGCGTAAGATCGAACTCACGCCGATGGCAACAAATACCCCCAGAAAAGCCAGAAAACTCCAGACCATGATTCACCTTTGTTTCAAACCAGGCTGGA
>CAYMEE010000075.1:0-6207 GCA_964389455.1 uncultured Methylophaga sp.
GGTGGCAGCAGATCACCGATGACTTCCATCAGCTTGAGGATAGATACCGGGGTAGATTCTGCTGGCTTCATCACGATGCAGTTACCGGCAGCCAGCGCAGGTGCCAGTTTCCATGCTGCCATCAGCAGTGGGAAGTTCCATGGGATAATCTGACCCACAACGCCCAGTGGCTCATGGAAGTGATAAGCAACGGTGTTTTCGTCGATTTCACCCATGGTGCCTTCCTGTGCACGAATACAACCGGCAAAATAACGGAAGTGGTCGGCAGCCAGAGGCACGTCGGCATTCAGTGTTTCACGAACGGCTTTACCGTTATCCCAGGTTTCTGCCACGGCCAGCATTTCCAGGTTTTCTTCAATGCGATCAGCAATTTTCAGTAGAATGTTGGAGCGGGCGGTAACAGACGTCTTGCCCCAGGCGTCTTTTGCAGCATGCGCTGCATCCAGCGCAAGATTAATGTCTTCTTCGGTGGATTCAGCGACTTCGCAGAAGACTTCACCGGTGACCGGTGTCACATTATCAAAGTATTGGCCTTTGACCGGGGCGACCCATTTGCCGCCAATAAAGTTATCGTAGCGTTTGTCAAAACTGACAACGGAACCCTCAGTTCCTGGTTTTGCGTAAATCATGGTGTTTTCTCTCTCTGTGCTAATAATCTAATTAATATAAGAGTGATGATGCAGGATAAATCCCGAGCTTATCAATACGCTTGACTGTAATTCCCAATCACTTGACTTATAGTCCAGAACAGTTTCAAAATTTTGTTACAACCGTATTAAAAGAAGCAACGATGCAGATTGAGAAACTCTCGCTGTCAAAACGGCGTGAAAAACGACAATTACTGATCGAAAACAAATTGCAGTTTGCCGGTCCCGACTCCGCTTTAAGTATCTATGATACCTATCGTGCAGCCACTGGCGTGGGACTTGCGGCTGAGCAGCTACTATTCTGTGGCATGGTCAGTGGTCGTAAAGTCATGCACGATCTGCGTCATCACGAGGGCGAGTTATTCCTCCCGCATGAATCCTATGTGATGCCTCCCGGTGACTATGTGGAGATTGACTTCCCCGATGCCAAGGAGGAGGCACCCACAACCTGTTTGACAATAGAAATCTCAAAAGATCGCATCAGCACTATTTCCGAACGTATGCGAGATTTAACCAATCTGGAAATCGTCGACCATAATTGGGAGTATCAGCCTAAAATCATTCACACGCATCACACCACAGATACCCAGCAACTGCTGGAAAAAATGGTCTCTTTATATACGCATAACAATCCGGATAAAGAAATCATGCTTGATCTGGGGGTCACAGAACTGGTGATTCGCCTGCTGCGAGAGCAGGGCCGTGACGTGTTGCTGAGTTATTGTCAGCAGGATCCGGATGCAAATGGCATTACGGCTGCCATTCATTACCTGGAGCAAAATCTCAGCACGCCGCTGGATGTTGAACAGCTCTGTCGACGGGCCTGCATGAGCCGTAGCCGGCTTTATGTTGAGTTCAAAAAACAACTGGGCTGTACCCCGGGCGAGTTTCAGCAACAGTTGCGCCTCAAATCAGCCGCTGAAGCCATTCGTGCCGGTAAAAGCGTGACCGATGCCTGTTATAGTTACGGTTTCAATGACTTAAGTCATTTCAGTCGGCGTTTCACCCGTTTCTTTGGTTGTTCACCCAGTCAGTACCGCCTGCAATCAGGCAACGAATAAGCCTTAAGCCCTGTCTCAAAATTATGGCAAGCCGCGAGCGGGCTGTCATAATGTGGTTGTCTTTGCTTTTTTCACGGGTTTTAAGTTTTGCCGATAGCGCCAGTCGTTCTTCGTACAATCTTTATTATTATGCTGCTGCTGAGCCTGCCTTTGCGTGCAGAAGAGAGCCAGATCAACGTTGAAGTCAGTGGCGTTGACAAAGACATGGCTCAAACCCTGAAAAACGGTCTTACCATTGAGCAGCAAAAAAATAGTGATCGGCTGAATCCGCGTTATGTAGAAAAGCTTTACCAGAGCGGTTTGGAGTCATTGCAGCAGATGCTGACAGTGTATGGGTATTACTCACCTAAAATTGAAGGTGAACTGACGTCGATAGAGACTGGCTGGAAAGCGCGTTATCAGATTGAACTGGGTCGTCCTGTCAAACTGGAGCAGGTGGATTTACAGATCAGCGGTGAGGCAAAAGACGACCCGGAGTTTGTGAAACTGATTGAGGACTTCGCCCTGGAATCCGGTCAGCAGCTCAATCACCAGAAATACGAAAGTGCTAAAAAATTCATTCTCAGACTGGCCGCCAGTCGGGGCTATTTTGATGGCAAAATGACTCGCTCAGAAGTTAAAGTCTATCCTGATAAAACTGTTGCAAATGTCTATTTATATTATGATTCTGGTGAGCGATATCACTTTGGTCAGATTAGTTATCCCGACACCGTGATAGGTGAGCGCCTGCTGTCTAAACTCGAGCCCTTAAAGCCCGGCGATGCCTATACTGATTCTGAAGTTTTGACGATGCGCAATAACCTCAGCAATAGCGGTTATTTCGATGCGGTGTCGGTGCGTGCCGAGCGTGAACAGAGAGAAAATGGTCAAGTACCACTCACGGTCAGTCTCAATGAAAAACCCAAACATCTATACACCGCTGGCCTGGGCTATGGTACTGATACCGGTGCGCGCCTGGCGCTGGGCTGGGAGAACCGCTACATCAATGACCGCGGTCATCGGCTGACCACCGATGCCAGACTGTCACAGGTTGCCAACAGTGTCTCTGCCGACTACATCATGCCGTTCTGGAGCGAGACCATTAACACCGTCGGTTTCAACACGGAATATAAGCAGCAGGATACGGATACCAGTGAAAGCCAGTCCTTCGCTGTGGGCAGTTACTACAAACGCCAGCGTTTCGGCTGGGATGAGACCGGTTCGTTGAAGCTGCTGCAGGAAGATTTTGATGTCTCTGATGATAGCGAGTCGGCCCTGCTGCTGATTCCCGGTATTGCCTGGAGCCGAACCTGGGCTGATAACACCCTCTATACCCGTCATGGTGGTCGTTTGTCCTTATCATTGTCAGGCGCTTCTGAAGCGCTATTGTCTGATGTGACCTTCGGTCAGGTGGTTTTGCGCGGCAAATACATCCGCAGTATTGGTGAAAACAGTCGAATTATTACCCGAGCCGCCGTGGGGGCGACCGAAGTGAATGACTTTGAACAATTACCCACCTCATTACGTTTCTTTGCCGGCGGTGATAACAGCATTCGTGGTTTCGCTTACCAGTCGCTCGGGCCCGAGGGTGATGATGGTGAAGTCGAGGGGGGGCGTTATCTGGCTGTTGGCAGTCTTGAATATGAAAATATGTTCCTGGGTGACTGGGGCGGCGCTATCTTCACTGACTTTGGTAATGCCTATAACAGTTTCAGTGACCCGATTGAGTACAGCGTCGGTATTGGTGTGCGCTGGCGTTCGCCGGTTGGACTGATTCGCGTCGACTTAGCCAAAGCCCTGTCAGACACGGATGAATCGATTGCCCTGCATATCGTGATAGGCCCGGATCTCTAAATGCGAAAGAAGCTATTTTATTCCTTCCTTGTTTTACTGTTACTGATTCTTCTGTCACTGGCCTGGCTGCTGGGGACACAGTCAGGTCTGAATACGACAGTGAGTCTTGCCGAGCGCTTTGTACCGGCATTACAAATTAACCAGGCTCAGGGACGCCTGTTGGGCCATGTGTCGATGCAGGGGATTCGTTATCGACCTGAAAACAGCAGCGGCGCCGAAATCGAAAAGCTCAGCCTGGACTGGCAACCCACAGCGCTTTTCAGCACAACGCTGATGATTGACTCACTGAGCATCAGTGGGGTTGATATCCATACCGTCGCTACTGAAGCAGTAAATGAAGAGAGCGAACTCAGCCTGCCCGAGATTCAACTGCCGCTGCAAATCAAGATCGCAAGCTTCAAGCTCGAAGATGTCGCTTTGATTAATGAAAAGGACCAGAAAACTCGCTTGATCAACTCCGTAAGTACTGCAGCAGCAGTGAACTATGACGAACTGATTATTAGGGCATTTTCTGTTGAGCGTGACGATCTTGCAGCCAGTCTGAACGGTAAAGTAGCGCTGCAGTCGCCTTATCCTGCAACACTTGAATATCAAGTCAGAATGAAGCAGTTATTTGAAGCGCCTCTAAAGCTCGATGGCCAAATCGATGGCAATATCAATAAGCTGGTTGTCAAACAAAACATCTCAGCGCCAATGGCTTCGCAGCAGACCGTGGTGGTAACTGATGTACTCAATGAATTGCAGTGGACGCTTGAGGCCAGCGCCAAGGACATTGATCTGGCAGCTGTTATGCCCGAACAGCCAACCCGGTTTGAGGCGCTTGATATTGAGGCCGAAGGTAGCCTAAACCGTGTGGATGCTGAGCTAAGTGGTCGTGTATTACAACCCGAACTGCCAGCGCTGGCTGTGAATGCAGATATTCATTCCGATGACCTTGAGAACTGGCAACTAGTACTCAACACCGTCGTCAGTGAATCCCAAACGCTGAAGCTCGCCGGTAAGGTCAATATCAGTGGCGACTCACCTGAAGCTGATTTGACTGCCTCATGGCAAAACCTCAGCTGGCCATTAACCGGAGAGCAGGCAATGGTCACTAGTCCGGAGGGCATGCTCTCCTTGACTGGCACACTGGAAAATTATCAGGCCCAGCTCAAATCGACGCTGAACTGGGAGCAGCAGCCCGTGCAAGTGTCAGCAAAAACGACTGGCAGCCTGAGTCAGCTGCAGATCGAATCCCTCCAAGCTGAAGGCTTTCAGGGGCACCTTGATGCCACAGGCATGGTGAACTGGCAAGCATCGCCGATGCGCTATCAGCTCAATACAGACTGGCAGAATATCGTGTTGCCAGAAAGCCTGGCTCAACGTGTTGTCAAACTCGAACAGGGCCAGATACAGCTGGAAGGCAACCCGGAAACCTTACAACTTTCAACAGACGCTGATTTGATCATCGACGATATCAAGGCCAGCATCCAGGCCAACGGCAGTGGTGAGACCAGTCGTGGCTTTGATACCGCTGAGCTCAACATTCAGCTCGCAGAGGGTTCGATCAACTATCAGGGCCCACTATTATGGCAGGGTGAGGTTCTGGTGGACGGCAAAGTGGCATTGAATGAATTCAATCCCGGTTTACTCGCTTCAGACTGGCCGGGCAGTGTGAGTGGCAATACAGCGTTCAAACTCAGCTCACAAGAAACCGGCATTAAAGTGGATGCACAGGCTATCGACATTAGTGGCGAGTTACGCGACAGACCGCTCAAGCTGAATGGGGCTGTCAGTTACAGTGAACAATTGATTGATGTCAGTGAGCTCAGTCTGCAGTCCGGTAACTCCAGCCTGGCAGCCAATGGCCAGCTTCAGGACCAGAAGCTTAACTTTAACTGGTCGTTACAATCGCCTGATTTACAGGATTTCTACCCGGGACTGTCAGGTGGCCTCGATGCCAGCGGTAAAGTGTCAGGTACCTTGGAAAACCCTGCACTTGATGCGACATTAAAAGGGAATAAGCTTGCCTATGCCAATTTCGAGGCGGGTAGCATTGACGGCAAAGCCAGCGTGACTGTGTCAGACAATGCAGATCTGAATGCGGATGTCGCACTGAAGAATCTCAAGCTGCCACAATTAACAGCTGAAAGCCTCAATCTCAGTGTTAAGGGCAAACAAAATCAGCATGACATTTCGCTAACCCTTGATTCCCAGCCACTCGACTTGTCAATGCAGGCTCGTGGTGGTCTAGCGGCCGAGCAGGTATGGCAAGGGGAACTGCAGGAGTTCAGTTTCAGTAATGACAAAGCCGGACAGTGGCAGCTCAGTGAAAAAGGGCCAATGACTTTGTCTGCCCAAAAACAGACTGTACCTCAGCACTGCTGGACTTCAGCAAGCGGTGAGTTCTGCCTTGAAGCCAGCCATCAAGATCAGCAATGGCAGGCGGCGGGTAACTTTGCCGACGTGCCTCTCAGCCTGTTTGAAGCCTTTGTTGTTCAGATAGAACAGCTTCAGGGTAGCCTGCGCGGGGAATTCTCAGTGGCTTCGGATGCAGAATCAGTGATTACCGGACAGGGCGAGATCTTTCTGGATAATGCTAGTCTGCAGATGAACCAAACCGCCCTTAACCAGCAAAAGCCAGTGCCGCTGAATAATGTCAGCCTGCGTTACCAGATTGATGCGAA
>CAYMEE010000076.1:0-5413 GCA_964389455.1 uncultured Methylophaga sp.
AACACTCTAATTTGCTACAAAGATAGCTACGAAATAAAATCGCCTATTATTGGGCGAAATATTAAACATACTTATAACCGATATGGTCATATCAGTCATGTCCTCAAGCAGAATAGTTTTTGTAGCGATAGTAAACTTTTGTGAAAGGGTTAATTAAAACTATAAATTGCTGCTGAAAGTCTTTCGATCTTGATATAAGCTCGTTGATAGCAAAATGTTAATTCTTGGCGCTTCCTATATTGATTGACTGGTAGCCACTTTGCTTTCTTAACAGAGCTGTCTCTGATGATTCAAAAGACACCATTAACACAAATCTTGTGGCATGAGCACCAAGTTGAAAAAACACACAGGGCAGAGCAAAAAAGCCAGAAGCCATGTATTCTCTGGTTCACAGGACTGAGCGCTTCTGGTAAGTCTACTACTGCCAATGCGGTTGAGCAGAAGTTGTTCGAACTTGGTCATCACACCTATCTATTGGATGGGGATAACGTTCGGCACGGTCTGAATAAAGATTTGGGCTTCACCGACGCTGATAGGGTGGAGAATATCCGCCGTATTGGCGAAATGGCGAAGCTATTTGCTGATGCCGGTTTAATTGTTTTAAGTGCATTCATCTCGCCTTTTCGTGCAGATAGACAGATGGTACGTGACTTGGTTGAAGAGGGTGAGTTTGTTGAAATTCACATGGCTACTCCCTTGAGCGTTTGTGAACAGCGTGATCCCAAAGGTTTATACAAAAAAGCCAGACAAGGTGAGATTAAAAATTTTACGGGTATTCATTCCAGTTATGAAGAGCCGGTATCACCAGAAATTACCATAAACACAGCTGAATGCGATATTGATACTTGTGCCGATATAGTCATTACTTACCTGAAACAAAACCAGATTATTCACGATTGATTCATGGCATATATCGATGTTTTCAACGGTGATGCGGATGGCATCTGTTCACTAGTTCAACTGAGGATGGCTGAGCCTCGCGACTCTGAGCTGGTGACCGGTATTAAGCGTGACATCAATCTACTGAGAAAAGTTAAACCTTCAGTCGGTGATACAGTCACTGTGCTCGATATTTCCCTCCAGAAAAATCATTCTGATTTGTTGCGCATTTTGGATAGTGGTCCTGAGGTGTTCTACGCTGACCACCATAACCCCGGCGAGATGATCGAGCATTCGGCCCTGGAAGCACATATCGATACCTCACCATCCATGTGCACGGCTTTGATTGTTGATAAATTCCTGAAAGGCCAGTTCCATTTATGGGCAATCACAGCGGCCTTCGGTGACAACTTAAGCAAAGTGGCGCTCGAGTTGGCGAAGCAGCAGGGGCTGGGCAATGACGAGACCTCAGCCTTGCAGGAACTGGGCACTTATCTTAATTACAATGGCTATGGCGCTAGCCTTGAGGATTTGTTTTTCCATCCTGCGGAGCTCTATCAAGCTTGCGTGAAACACCGTACGCCGTTTGATTTTATCGAACAGAATCAGGATATCTTCGAAACTTTGCGTGATGGCTATCATCGGGACATAGGCATCGCGAGAACCCAAAAACTTTTTCATGAAACAGAGTCTGTTGCTGCGTTGAGACTTCCCTCAGAAAAGTGGGCCAGGCGGGTGAGTGGGGTATTCAGCAATCAACTTAGCAACGAATATCCTGACCGCGCTCATGCGATTCTTACCGAAAAGACAGATGGTGATTATCAGGTGAGTATTCGGGCGCCCCTCAGTCAGCTTGAAGGTGCTGATGAGATTGCTGGGCGCTTTAAGACGGGCGGAGGTCGAAAGGGAGCGGCAGGAATCAATTCATTGAGAGAGGCAGACATTCCTTTATTGATTGATTTGATGGAGCAGCGTTATGGATGAAGTAATAACAGGCTTTATGCCTCAGCCTTTCAAAAGCTCGAGAATTTCCTTCAGCTCGCTGAACCCTAGGCTGTAACATTAGAACTGGTTCACATTTCGTGGCGCGCACTGTTCGTATTCACTTGCTAAATATTTGTCTGATGCAGTAGCCTGACCAAGTCGCTCCGGATGAGCGATTTAATGGACTAAATTTAAATGGAGGTTCAATCATGATGAAACAAACCCTGATTGCTGTATTCGCAGCATTATTTCTGTCTTTTGGCTCAGCTTTCGCAGCCGATAAAATCAACCTGAATGAGGCTACGGCAGACCAGCTTCAAATGCTTGATGGCGTGGGGCCGGCAACCGCTTCTGCGATTATTGAGTATCGTGAAGCTAATGGCGGCTTTGACAGCGTGAGTGAGTTGAAAAGCGTCAAAGGCATTGGTGACAAGAAGTTGCAGAGCCTGTCTGGTGATGTAACCGTCACTGAATAAAACGTAAACCCAGAAAAAGCGGCATGACTGATTTAAGTCATGCCGCTTTTTTAATGGGACAGACTCTCTACAAGACGCGATTTGAGTTCGTCTTCCTCTTCTTCGCTGAGCGCGCCATCTTCCTGGGTGGTGATGAAAAAGACGTCTTCCACCTGATCGCCAAGCGTGTTGATCTTGGCATTAATCAATTGAATATCACAGGCGAGAAACACCTGGGCCACAGCTGAGACCAGACCGGGACGGTCATGCGTATAGAGTGACATTACCGTGTGGTTTTGCTGTGGATTGGTTTCGAACTCAATATTAGGCTGGGTTTTGAACAGCTTCATGGTTCGTGGCGTAATAACCGGACAGTAAGCCTTGATATCGTCGGTATTAGCCAGCTGTTTCTTCAGTGCCTTGATGATCTCAAGGGATTCCAGGGTATCGCCATTGACGATGAAGGTGTTCAAGGCATCAGATTCACTGGTGACATTGATTTTGGCATCCAGCACGTTGAGCTGACATTGCTCAAGCGCCGAGGTAATGGCGGCAAATATACCGGGACGATCTTTGGTAACCACAAAGATTTCCAGGGTCTGTTTCTCGTTATGCGTCCGAAGTGCAATCAGCGGATCTTCACCGGCATGATCCAGTCTTTCCTCAGTTTGCCAGATGAGTTCATCTACGGAGTGGCGAAGGAAGTACTCCAGGTCGTAGCCTTGCCACAACAGATTGATATCCTGTTGCTGATGGCCTCTCTGCTCCAGCATCTGCATGGCTTCCTGATATTTCTTATAGCTTTTCTCGCGGGTGCTTTTGGCCTGTGCTTCGGTATGTTCAATCCACTGGCGAGTGCTGTGATAAAGCTGTTTTAACAGCGAATCGCGCCAGCCGTTCCACAGGTTATTATTGGTGGCGCGAATGTCAGCCACCGTGAGCAGATAGAGGTAATTGAGTCGGTCTGTTGTCTGTACTAATTCTGCGAATTTTTTGATGACATCCGGATCTTCCAGATCACTTTTCTGCGCTGTAGATGACATCGCCAGATGATGACGGATCAGAAAGCAGATTAGATCGGTGTCATAGCTGCTCAGGCTGTGGCGTTCACAGAAAGCTTTGGCATCAACAACACCCAGCACACTATGATCACCGCCGCGGCCCTTGGCGATATCGTGGTAGATGCCGGCGATATAAAGCAGCTCGGGTTTAGGCAACTGGTGAAACACTTCCGAGCAGAGCGGAAATTCATCTCGATATTCTTCACAGGAAAAACGCCGCAGGTTTCGAACCAGAAACAGCGTATGCTCATCAACGGTATAGGCGTGAAACAGGTCGTGCTGCATCTGACCGACGATACGGCCGAACTCAGGTAGATAAGCACCTAGCACATCAAGTTCATTCATCCTACGGAATTCATGGGTCACGCCTTTAGGCTGACGAATGATCTCCATAAACAAAGTGCGGTTGCGTAAATCCGCCCGGAATTTATTGTCGATCAGATGCAAGTGCGCATGGATCTGGCGAGTGGTAGAAGCGCGCACGCCCTTAAGTTGCGGATTCTGCTCCAGCACCAGAAAGACTTCCAGCAGGGCATAAGGATAATAAGCAAAAATGCCTGGATTGATGGTTTCAAGGTAACCGTTGTGTGACTGGAAGCGACGGTTGATGATTTTAATATCACGTGCTTCATCTGCCAGGATGATGGTTTCCTCAAACAGCTGCAAAAGCAGGCTGTTCATCTGGCTTACCGAACGGGCGCAGCGGTAGTAATCCTTCATAAACTGCTCAACTGCCAGCCTTGACTCGTTATCGGCATAGCCCAGTTGTTTGGCGAGTTCACGCTGATGGTCGATCATCAGCTTTTCCTGTTTACGACCCGCTATCTGGTGCAGGGCGAAGCGAATTGTCCAGAGGAAATCCTGGGCCTGTTGCAGGGTCTCAAACTCACTGTTAGCCAGAAAACCTTTTTGTCTCAGGCCTTCCAGGTTTCTAACGTCAAAATGTTGCTGGGCAACCCAGGTGACGACCTGAATATCCCTAAGCCCACCGGGCGATTCCTTGAGATTGGGTTCCAGGTTATTAGCTGAATCATTGTATTTCTGGTGTCGTTCGAACTGCTCTTGCCGTTTCAGTTCAAAAAAGCGGCGGGTATCCCAGGTCTTGTTATCAACGGTGAGTTGCTCCAAGGAGTCAAACAGCGTCTCATCACCACAAAGAAAGCGCGCTTCCAATAGGTTGGTGGCGATCGTAATATCTTCTTCAGCCTGTTGCCGACATTCCTGAATGGTGCGAACGCTATGGCCGATTTCAAGACCGATATCCCACAGCTGGGTCAGAAAATCCGACAGGGAAGCCGGCGGGGCGTCGGAAACCGACTCATCAAGCAGAATCAGTAAATCAACATCAGAGTAGGGGTGCAGCTCACCACGGCCATAGCCGCCGACCGCGACCAGGCTGACCGGGGTTTTGTCATCAATAAACTGCTGCCAGATTTGCTGGAGTATTTCATCAACGAAAGCCGCGCGCTGATAGACCAGGTCGGCCACAGGTACGCCCTGGTCAAATTGTTGTTTAAGATGTTGCTGACTCTGTTTTAAAGCCTGCCGGCACATTTCACTGCTGACCTCGGCGTCGGGTGGCATGACGAGGTTGCCGACTTCCCAGATGGAGATGGCCTGTTGAGTCATGAAAAATCCTGTATTAGAGATCGTCTTCTTCGCTGCGGCGGGTCAAGACTTCGTGGCCGGTTTCCGTGACCAGAATGGTATGTTCCCATTGAGCGGATAATGAGCGGTCTTTGGTGACCACGGTCCAGCCGTCAGGCAGTTGCCTGACATGACGTTTGCCGGCGTTAATCATGGGCTCAATAGTGAAGGTCATGCCGGGTTTCAGCTCCATGCCGGTTCCTGGGGTGCCATAGTGCAGCACCTGCGGTTCTTCATGGAAAACGGTGCCGATACCATGGCCGCAGTACTCTCGCACCACGGAGAAATTTTCTTTCTCGGCATGTTGCTGAATCGCATGACCGATATCACCGAGACGCACACCGGGTTTGACCATATCGATACCGACCAGCATCGATTCACGAGCGA
>CAYMEE010000077.1:0-5269 GCA_964389455.1 uncultured Methylophaga sp.
GCTTCAGTGGCCCCTTCAAAGCTTTCGATACGCTTTTTGATCAGGTCACTGATTTCTGCTGAATTCAGTTGCATCTCTGTTTCCTCTATAACGGGCCGCTTATGTAATAGCGTTGGCCAGTCTGTTCAGTTTACCCAAGGCAGAACCATCGATTACCAGGTCTCCTGCACGAATGATTGCACCGCCGAGCAGGCTTTCATCGATGCTGGTGTTGAGCGTGACATCACGACCCAGACGCTGTTTCAGCGCGGCAGAGATTTTGTCTGCCTGTTCCTGAGTCAGCTCACGCGCCGAAATCACATCGGCGGTCATCGATTTCTCTGCTTCTGCACGGAGTGCTTCGAAGAGAACGGTAATGTCTGTTAAAAGCAACAGACGGTTGTTTTCTGCCAGCAACAACAGGAAGTGCTTGGCATCAGCTGTCATCAGGTCACCGGCGATATCTGCCAGTACCTGAACAGCCTGCTCGTCACTTACTGCCGGGCTAGTGATTATGGATTGCATTTCTGGTTCGGCAACGCATTGCGCCAGAACCGCAAGCAGGTCAGACCACGCCTTCAACTCGCCTTTATCCTGCGCGATCGCAAAGACCGCGTTGGCATAGGGACGAGCGATGGTTATTGCTTCTGCCATCCTAAATTCCTCTAGATTCGGCTAACCAATTCGTCGAGCAAATCGGTGTGGGCCTTTTCATCAATTTCACGGCCAAGAATTTTGCTGGCACCAGCCAGTGCAATACCGCCGACCTGAGCTTTCAGCTCGTCGCGGGCACGGTTTGCTTCCTGATCGATCTCTGCCTTGGCAGAGTTCAGGATTCGCTCACCTTCAACACGGGCATTGCTCTTGGACTCGTCCACAATTTCGTTACCACGCTTTTGCGCCTGAGAAACGATTTCGCTCGCTTGCTCTTTGGCTTCGTGGATGACTTGTTGTGCACGTTTTTCCGCCAGTTCCTGCTCGTGACGACCACGTTCTGCAGCAGCCAGACCATCGGCAATTTTCTTTTTGCGCTCTTCCAGCGCTTGCATGATAGGTGGCCATACATATTTCATGCAGAAGGCGACGAAAACCGCGAAAGCGATAATCTGGCCTATGATGGTTGCATTGATATTCATGCCTGTACCTCTATGTTTACCGCAATGGGGGACGGAATAATATTAACCAACCACCGCGAACAGTACGTACATAGCCAAACCAACTGCGATCATAGGTACCCCGTCAACCAGACCCGCAACCAGGAAGAATTGAGTACGCAGCATTGGAACCAGTTCAGGTTGACGAGCTGCAGCTTCCAGGAAACGACCGCCCAGCAGACCAACACCGATAGCCGCACCCAGTGCGCCCAGGCCGATCATCAGAGCACCAGCAATGTAAACTAAACCCATATCCATTTTTTTCTCCTACAAAAAGTAAAGACTAAAAATAAAAAGTTAAAACCCAACAAACATCAGTGATGTTCTTGATGTGCCATATCCAGATAAACCGTTGTCAGCACCATGAAGATGAATGCTTGCAGCGTGATAATCAGAATATGGAAAATCGCCCAGCCAATCTGCAACAGACCGGCAAAAGAACCCATAACCAGACCGGCGCCATACATAGTCGCGATCAGGATAAAGACCATCTCACCGGCGTACATGTTACCGAACAGACGAAGGCCCAGTGAGAAAGGTTTTGAAAGCAGCGTGACGGTTTCCAGCACGGTGTTGATAGGCAGTGCCCATTTACCGAATGGTTGCAGCGTCAGTTCGCCGATAAAGCCGCCCGTGCCTTTGATCTTGAAGCTGTAGTACAGCATCAGCATGAACACGAAAATCGCCATACCGAGTGTTGCATTAGGGTCGGTGGTCGGAACGATTTTGAAGTAGACATGATGCGGATCAACACCAAAAATCGCGCCCGCAGACTGCATCACGATTTGTGGAATGACGTCGACTGGAATCAGGTCCATCAGGTTCATCAGGAAGACCCAGACGAAGATGGTCAGGGCTAAGGGAGCTACAAGGTTGTTTTTACCACCGGAGAAGGAACCTCTCACGGTGTCATCGATGAAGTCGATGATCATTTCTGCAAAATTTTGTGTGGCGGTGGGGATGCCGGCGGAGACTTTTTTGGCGACGCTGCGGAAGAACCACATCATCAAAGCGCCAAGGAGAATCGACATGAACATGGTGTCGACGTTGATCGACCAGAATCCCATGTTAGCGGCTTCTCCCGAGGACATTGCAAAGCCCCATTCGCCGGTAGGTGCCCAGACACCGGGCTCGATTTCTGTTTGTTTCTGACCAAAAGTCAGATTCTGAAGGTGATGCTTGATGTATTCTGATGTAGTAATTTCACTAGCCATGTTCGGTTTCAAGCCCGGTTCGTATTTCCCAAAAACAACATCAGTTGTGTCAGCGTGAACGCCAGCAGCAGCGGCAGGGCCTCAAGCCCCAGTGCTCCCAGTCCACCGGCAAACATCATTATGGTTACCAGCCATCGTTCAGCCACACATCTGTATGCGCTACTCAAATTTTTCTCGGCATCCGCGCGGGCCGTTATCACGGCGCGTTTGATATGCCATAACATCAGCAAGGTATTGAAAATCGCGATCAGCGCCCCATATATCGAAGCAAGGACCGGTTCAGTACCCCACCAGACGGTAAAAACGGCGATAGCAACCAGCATCACAATTTGCCACTTTAAGACGCGCTTTAGCGGCGCAATTCTGGCCAACTGTTCCATTTTTACCTGTGGAAGTGGAATTTGCCTTAAGCAAATCAGGGCATTATAAAGACACCGCGCGGAGGCGGTCAATGAAATTCTCGTCTTTACTTGATACGTTTGATGAGTTTTTTCAATTCATCCACGTTGCGATAGTTAATGACCAGTCTGCCTTTGCCGCTGGCACTGTGCTTGATGCTGAAAGCAGAATCCAGTTTCTGTTTGATGCTGTCTTCCAGTTGCTGAATCTCTTCCAGATCATCTTGTGACTGTTTTTGCGCTGGTTTCTTCGGATTCTGCACCCGACGGATCAGTTGTTCAGCCTCTCTGACCGACAGGCCTTTTTCAACGATCTGACCAGCAACCTCACTCTGCAATTCGGCTTCCAGCGCCAGCAAGGCACGGGCATGCCCCATCTCCAGATCGCAATTCTCTACCAGTTTTTTGACATCGTCATTAAGGTTACGCAGCCGCAAAAGATTGGTGACGGCGGTGCGTGACTTGCCCACCGCTTCCGCAGCCTGCTGATGCGTCATCTCGAATTCTTCACGCAGACGGAACAAGGCATTGGCTTCTTCCATCGGGTTCAGATTTTCACGCTGGATGTTTTCAATCAGCGCCATCGCGATCGCACTGCGATCGGAGACATCACGAATCAGTACCGGTACTTCTACCAGGCCGGCCATACGTGAAGCTCGCCAGCGGCGCTCACCGGCAACAATCTCGTAGCGATCCTCAGCAATCGGCCGCACCACGATCGGTTGTACCAGCCCCTGGGCACGGATGGAGTCGGCCAGTTCTTCCAGCGATTCCTGCGACATGTCTACACGAGGCTGATATTTACCGGGCTGGATCATGTCCAGAGGAAAATGCTGCAGACTGTCGTCCAGGCTCGCCTTTTCTTCCTGGTTTACATCTGCCAGCAGCGCGTCCAGCCCTCTGCCTAATCCTCGTTTTTTTGTCGCCATGCCTTTACCCTGTTAATCCGCTATTCGCTTTTTTCTCTCGTCGCATAAACTCACTGGCCAGTGCCATATAGGCAATCGAGCCTCGCGAGCCACGATCATAAGCCAGCACCGGCATGCCGTGACTGGGCGCTTCTGCCAGCCGGACATTACGCGGGATAATCGAATGAAATACTTTGTCGCGGAAGTGATTGATCAGCTGGCGCGAGACCTGGTTAGCCAGGTTGTTGCGGGCATCAAACATGGTGCGCAGCAACCCGGTGATATCGAGCTGGGGATTGGCGCGTTGCTTGACCCGCTCGATGGTTCGCAACAGAGATGACAGGCCTTCCAGCGCATAGTATTCGCATTGGATTGGGATCAGAATGCCTTGCGATGCGACCAGCGCGTTTACCGTTAGCATACTCAATGAAGGCGGGCAGTCAATCAGAATGTAGTCATATTTCTCACGGGTCGACTCCAGTGCGATTCGCAGCCGGTGTTCACGCAGCTTAATTTCCAGCAGTTCCACTTCTGCCGCAGTGAGGTCAGAGTTGGTGGGCATGACATCAAAGCCCAGGCCTTCCGGGCTGATAATGGTGTCAGCCGCCCGCGCTTCCGCCATGATCACTTCGTAACTGCTGTTGTTGATGTCGTTCTTATCCAGGCCGCAACCAGTGGTGGCGTTACCCTGGGGGTCAAGATCGATCATCAGGACTTTCTTGCCATACTCGGCCAGTGACGCTGCCAAATTCACCGTGGTGGTGGTTTTGCCAACCCCGCCCTTCTGGTTGGTCACTGCGAATATGTTTCCCATTCTCAACCTTCGTTTTTAATTAGTCTCACTAAATGTCGCTCGCCTTCACATTCCGGCACATCTAGCGACACCACATCCTGTAGCCGGAACGCCTTGGAATCAAACTGCAATTCCTCGTTCGGGTAGACGCCTTTCATCAGCACCAGCCGGCCGTTTTGCTCACAGTGCTGACCTGCCAGCTTGATAATATCGTCAACCGTGGCAAAGGCGCGAGCAGTGATAATAGCAAATTTGGGTAAAGATACCTGTTCCACTCTGCCATGCACAACCGTGACATTGTGCAGGCCCAGTTCGGCCTTGACCTGCTGCAGGAAACGCGTCTTTTTGGAGTTACTGTCGAGCAGAGTGACCGCGCAATCAGGCCGGACGATGGCCGCCGGAATACCGGGCAGACCGCCGCCGGTGCCGACGTCAAGCAGGCTGGGGGCATTCAGATAAGGTAATACAGAGAGACTATCGAGAATATGGCGGGACAGCATCTGCGACGGGTCACGCACCGAGGTCAGGTTATACACCTTGTTCCATTTCACCAGTAGCGCGACATAGTCGAGCAGCTGCTGTTTTTGGGCTTCACTCAGGTCGATCGATAACGCTGCACAGCCCGTGTCGAGCTGCGCTTTTAAATCCAACGCCATTAACTGGCTTCGCTCAGGCCGCTGCGTTTCAGATGCACCAGCAGCAGGGAAACGGCTGCCGGGGTGACACCGGAGATACGGGCGGCCTGACCCAGGTTGGCAGGACGCGCGCTTTCCAGTTTCTCACGTACCTCGTTGGAGAGACCGCGGACGTTTTTGTAGTCCAG
>CAYMEE010000078.1:0-5210 GCA_964389455.1 uncultured Methylophaga sp.
CGTGCCGGCAACTTCAGAAAACACCATTGAAGAAAACGGTTTCTGACTACCTTTCGATAACGCTGGTAGCTGATATCATCCAGACACAGCGTGTCACCATGCAGTAGCAGGGCAGCGTGAACCCCAAACTGGATCGGGTAACTCTCACCCAGTAAGGTGGCCCCGACCTCTTTGGCAAAATCCTTACCCAGCATAAAGTCGCGGTTACCCACCATCAGAAACAGCCTGATGCCACTTCCGGAGAGCTTTTGCAGTGTCGTGACAAAGCGATTGAATTCAGCAGGCACTAAATCATCACCCAGCCAGGTGTTGAAAATATCACCGAGAATATAGATTTCATCGACCTGACCCTGCTGGGCGTCAATAAACTCGCAAGCCATCTGTGTCAGCTCAGGACGAGCCGGGCTGAGATGGAGATCGGAAATAAACAGTCTGCGCATAGCAAAATCCTGCCCTCATGCCGAGGGCAGGGTGACAGTTCTAGAGGACGCTGGCTTTCTTGATGATCACGTCTTCAGCCGGGACATCCTGGTGCGGGCCGCGCATGGTGGTCTCTACCTTGCGGATTTTATCGACCACATCCATGCCTTCAACGACTTCACCAAATACGGCGTAACCCCAGCCACTGGGGGCTTTACCACGAAAATCGAGAAAATCATTATCAACAGTATTGATAAAGAACTGGGCTGTCGCTGAGTGCGGGTCATTGGTACGGGCCATCGCGACGCTACCGCGTTGGTTGCTGAGACCATTATCGGCTTCGTTCTCGATCGGTGAGCGAGTCTGCTTCTGTTGAAAGTTCTGGTCAAAACCACCGCCCTGAACCATGAAGTTTTCAATCACACGGTGGAAAATGGTGCCATCGTAAAAACCGGCTTCGACATATTCCAGAAAGTTCGCCACGGTGTTAGGGGCTTTTTCCTGATTCAGTTCGATAACAATATCCCCCATTGTGGTTTCCAGCTTAACCTGAGGTGCTGCGCCACCTTCAGCGTTGGCAGCGAGGGAAAAGGAAGCAAAAAACAGCGGGGCCAGATGACGGTAGAGTAATTTCATGTGTGATAGTCCGGAAAAGGTCAAAACGGTCATGATAGTGCATTGGCCCTAATCTAGGGAACATCACAAACCGCTTTTGGGAGAGAGGTCAGTATAAAACAGCGCTGTCACCCGAGAGGGCGGACAGCGTATAATGCGCGTTTTAATAAAACTCATCATTCGCTATGTCGGAAACTGCTGCTCAACATAATTTCATACGCACAATTATTCAGGAAGATATTGCCGCTGGCAGACTAAGCGGAAAAGTGGTGACCCGTTTCCCGCCAGAGCCCAATGGCTATTTGCATATCGGTCATGCCAAGTCGATTTGTCTTAATTTTGGCCTGGCTGAGGAATTCGGGGGTGACTGTCATCTTCGCTTTGACGATACCAATCCTGCCAAGGAAGAGCAGGAATATATCGAAGCCATCATGGAAGATGTTCAATGGCTGGGTTTCCAATGGGCGGGTGAGGTGCGTTACGCCTCGAGCTATTTTGAGCAGTTTCACGAGTGGGCGGTTCACCTTATCAAGCAAGGCAAGGCTTATGTCTGTGACCTGACCGCGGAGCAAGCGAGTGAATACCGGGGCTGGGCGACCAAACCGGGTAAGGAATCGCCATACCGCGGCCGCAGCATAGAAGAAAATCTGGCGCTTTTTGAAAAAATGAAGCAGGGTGAGTTTGAAGAAGGTTTTTGTGTGCTGCGCGCGAAAATCGATATGGCTTCGCCCAATATGAATCTGCGCGATCCGATTCTCTATCGCATTCGCAAGAAAGCGCATCATCAAACCGGTGATAAATGGTGCATTTACCCCAGCTATGACTTTGCACATGGTCAGGGCGATGCGATTGAAGGCGTCACTCACAGTATCTGTACGCTGGAGTTTCAGGACCATCGGCCCTTGTATGAGTGGTTTATCGAAAACCTGCCCGTGCCCTCAGAACCGAAACAGTATGAATTTGGCCGTCTGAACCTCAATTTTACGGTGACCAGTAAGCGCAATTTGAAACAACTGGTCGATGAAAATATCGTGGCCGGCTGGAATGACCCCAGAATGCCGACTATTTCCGGTATGAGACGACGCGGTTATACCGCTTCAGCGCTGCGCGCATTCTGTAACGGTCTGGCTGTCGCCAAAACTGACGGTATTGTGGATATTGCCCAGCTCGAATTCGAGATCCGTAATGATTTGAATGAGAATGCCGCACGCGCCATGTGCGTGCTGGATCCACTCAAAGTCACCATCACCAACGCGTCTGATGATGTTGAATGGCTGGACGTCCCCAATCACCCACAAAAGGAGGAGATGGGGCAGCGGTCGATACCATTCACTAAAGATATCTATATTGATGCGACCGACTTTACTGAAGACACCAGTCTCAGCCGCAAGAAGTTCAAGCGTCTGGTCATCGGTGATTATGTGCGTCTGCGCGGGGCTTATGTCATCAAGGCAGATGAAGTCATCAAGAATGACCAGGGTGATGTGATTGAAGTCATCGCTTCATTGGTGCCTGATACCGTGGGGCAGAATCCACCACCCGAAATGAAACCGCGTGGCGTGATTCATTGGGTATCAGCGACTGAAGGTAAAGAGGTGGAGCTGCGTCTTTACGACAGATTATTCCTAGCGGAAGCACCGGGCAAAGCAAGCGGTAATTACCTTGATGATGTGAATTCGGATTCATTGAAGGTCATTAAAGCGTTCGCAGAACCGACGATTGTCTATTCTGAGCCGGAAACCGCGTTTCAGTTCGAGCGCGAAGGCTATTTTGTCAGTGACCGCTATGACCACAGCACCGAGTCGCCAGTATTCAACCTGACCATTGGTTTAAAAGAAGATATTTCAAAAAATAAGTAATGTTAAAAATTCATAATAGCCTAAGCCGGCAGAAAGAAACGTTTACCCCCATCAACCCAGGCAAGGTCAATATGTATGTCTGTGGCATGACGGTGTATGACCTCTGTCATGTCGGCCATGCCCGTGTCATGGTGGTGTTTGATGTCGTGACCCGTTACCTGCGGGCGCTGGGCTATGATGTGACTTACGTGCGTAACATCACTGATATTGATGACAAGATCATCAAGCGCGCGGCAGAAAACGGTGAAAGTATCGAAGCGCTGACTGAGCGTTACATCGAAGAAATGCATCAGGATGCCGACGCGCTGGGTGTGTTAAGACCGGATATCGAACCCAAAGCGACTGAATCCATGGGGGAAATTCTCGCCATGATTCAGACCCTGATCGACAAGGGGCTGGCTTACGCTGCTGATAATGGTGATGTTTATTACGATGTGAGCCAGTTTGCTTCATACGGCAAATTATCCGGCCGTGATATCAATGAACTGCGCGCCGGTGAGCGCGTGGCAGTGAATGAAGCCAAGACCGACCCGCTCGACTTTGTGCTGTGGAAAGCCGCCAAAGAGGGGGAGCCGGCCTGGGGATCTCCCTGGGGGCAGGGCAGACCGGGCTGGCATATTGAATGTTCGGCGATGTCAGCTCATTGCCTGGGTGAACATTTTGATATTCATGGCGGGGGGCAGGATCTGCAGTTCCCGCACCATGAGAATGAAATCGCCCAATCCGAAGGCGCGCACAACTGCCAGTCAGTCAATTACTGGATGCATAACGGCTTTGTTCGTATTGATGATGAGAAAATGTCCAAGTCTTTGGGCAACTTCTTTACCGTACGAGAAGTGTTGGCAGTTTATCCGGCTGAAGCGGTGCGTTATTTCATTCTCTCCAGCCATTACCGCAGTCCGCTGAATTATTCAGAAGATCAGCTTGAGCAGGCCAAAGCGGCGCTGACCCGTTTTTATACCTCGCTGCGTGAAGTTGAGCCACAGCGCGAAGTTCGCTGGCAGGATGATAAGGAATTCGGTCCTCGCTTCCAGGAGGCGATGGACGATGATTTTAATACCGCGCTGGCCTTGTCGGTTATGGCCGATGTGCGTCAGGCATTGAATAAAGCCTATGAGCGTGGTCAGGGTGCTGATGAAGCGGCTTACTATGCTGGTCTGCTGTTGTCATTTGGTGATGTGCTGGGTCTGTTCCAGCAGGATGCTGATGATTTTCTGGTAGGCGATAGCGCTACAGACGATGAAGCGGCAGAAATTGATGCCTTGGTGGCGGAACGCAACCAGGCCAGGGCGGATAAGAACTGGGCAAGAGCGGATGAAATTCGTGACAAGCTCACTGACATGGGTATCGTGCTGGAAGATTCAGCCGGTAAAACCAGCTGGCGGCGGGGCTGAGTTATCAGCTCAGTATCTTACAAACGTAGTCATTCAAAGCTAAAAAAAGCCCCGGGTTGATCTGGTCAGCCCGGAGCTTTTTTCTGCATTTAATTCTGATGCAGCTTTTCCGCCGCAAATAGAGTATTTTCCATTAAAGTCGCGACGGTCATCGGACCGACACCACCGGGCACCGGGGTTATCCAGGCCGCTCGTTCTTTAGCGCCTTCAAAATCGACATCCCCGGTCAGTTTGCCGTCTTCAAGACGGTTAATACCGACATCAATGACCATGGCGCCGGGCTTGACCCAGTCACCTGGAATAAAGTTGGGTTTACCTACTGCAACAACCAGCAGGTCTGCACGGCGAACCTGTTCCTCCAGGTTCTTGGTCCAGCGATGGCACACAGTCGTGGTACAGCCGGCGAGCAATAGCTCCAGCGCCATCGGCCGTCCGACGATATTGGATGCACCTACAACCACGGCTTCAAGCCCTTTTAAATCGACTTCAGTGCTCTTGAGCAGGGTGATAACACCCTTGGGGGTGCAGGGGCGAAGAACCGGGATGCGTTGAGCCAAGCGGCCGATGTTATACGGATGGAAACCGTCTACATCTTTGTGTGGTGCGATGCGTTCAATCACCGTTTCAGGATCGATGTGCGCGGGTAGCGGCAATTGCACCAGAATGCCGTCAATTTCTTCATGTTTATTGAGCTTATCAATCAGCGCCAGCAGTTCGTCCTGACTGGTGGTGTCCGGCATATCATAAGCGACCGATTTGATACCGATTTCTTCACAGCTGCGACGTTTGCTTCCGACATAAACCTGTGAGGCCGGGTTTTCGCCAATCAGAACAACAGCCAGACCGGGGCGGCGTTTGCCGTCTGCAATCAGTTTATCAGTGGCCAGTTTCAGTTTTTGTTTCAGATCGGCGGCGACAGCTT
>CAYMEE010000079.1:0-4861 GCA_964389455.1 uncultured Methylophaga sp.
AACCGTCGTGCCAAAGTGATTCATGCAGAAGGCGAGTTACAGGCATCGGAAAAGCTGCAGCAGGCCGCTGAGATACTGGCGAAACAGCCACAGTCTCTGCAATTGCGCTATTTGCAAACCCTGACAGATATCGCTGGTGATAAGTCTTCCACGATTGTCTTTCCCTTGCCGGTTGAACTGCTCGATGCGATGCGCTCCATGAGTGCCAGAAAAGGCAAAGATTAACGACTTGGAGCAGGGTTAATCATCAGCTCGGGACGAATCAGTCTGTCATAGTCTTCCGCACTCATTGCCTCTAACTCAAGCACGGCCTGACGCAGGCTGCAATCCTGTTTATTGGCATATTGCACGATTTCAGTCACTTTGTCGTAACCCAGGTGGGGTGTCAGTGCCGTGGCCAGCATCAGACTCCTTGTCATGGTGGCACCCAGGTTTTCCTCATTGGCTTCCATTCCACTGACGCAAAACTGATCAAAGCTCGTCAACGCATCAGCCAGTAATTCCAGTGATTGCATAATATTGAGCGCAATCACCGGTTTAAAGGTGTTGAGCTGAAACTGGCCCTGCGCATTGGCGATGGTAATCGTCTGATGATTGCCCATCACCTGGGCGCAGACCATGTTCAGCATCTCACACTGAGACGGATTGACCTTGCCGGGCATAATGGAAGAGCCCGGTTCATTAGCCGGCAGCCGCAGTTCAGCCAGTCCACAGCGTGGTCCGGAGGCCATTAGTCGCAAGTCACTGGCAATTTTATTCAGGCTGCTCGCCAGTGTGTTAAGACTGCCGGACAGTGCCACAATGGCGTCATGACTGGCCTGGCCGGCAAAAAAGTTCTCACTGGGAGAGAACTCAAAACCAGTTAATTCATTCAGTCCAGCGCAGAAGGTGGTAGCAAAGTCTTCACGCGTATTGATACCGGTTCCCACGGCAGTGCCGCCCATGGTCAGAGTCAACAAGGCCGGTAAGTTAGACGCTATGGCTGACTCTGCCAGTTTAAGTTGAGCCGCATAGGCTGACATCTCCTGTCCCAATGATAAGGGAGTCGCATCCTGAAGGTGTGTTCGTCCGGTTTTCAGTAATGACTGCCAGCGCTCAGATAATATTTCAAAGCGTTGCCTGAGTTGTTTCAGTGACGGTAACAGGCCATTGTGCAACGAGCACACACAAGCGATATGTAATGCTGTCGGGAAGCTGTCATTCGTGGACTGTCCCAGATTGCAGTGATCATTGGGATGAACAAGAAGCTTACCCTCCAGTGTCTGGGTCGCCAGCGTGGCGAGCACCTCGTTCACATTCATATGTGACTGCGTGCCGGAGCCGGATTGCCATAGTGACACAGGAAATTGATTATTCAACTCACCATCGAAACATTGCCGGGCCGCAGTTTTGATTGCATCTGCAATCAACGGAGCCAGTCTGCCATGTTGCTGATGTGCATCTGCGGCACAAAATTTAAGCAGGCCATAGGCACGAATCATTGCTTCCGGCAGTGTTTCCTGACCGACCCGGAAATGTTGCAGGGCAGAGTCTGTTTGCTGGCCCCAAAGAGTGAGTTCCGGTCTGGGCTTAGCGTCACTCATGCAGCAAGACGTTGAGTTGGTCGACCACTTCTGCCCAGTCTGAATCGTCGTTGAGACATTCCTCAATAAATGCTGCCTGACTGGGTGTCCAGAAAGGGGCATCGACCAGTGCTTCATCCTGTTCCAGCTTGTTTTCTCTGATAAAGGTATCTATTGCTTCCGGATCATTATCAAGACCAAGCTGTAGAAACAGATTTTCCAATGAATGAAAAGTCGCTTCCATACACGTCTCCTTCGGTCAGAAAATCTTTCATTGATTTCAGCTTACGCGAGTCAAAGTGATTAGCAAAGGTATTTTCAAAGTGATTAGCAAAGGTATTTAAAGCGAACGTATTTTGACAGCAAGCAACTGATTTCATGATTAGTTTTTGCTAAACTCCTACTAATTGTAGGAGAATTGATGCTGAAACACTGAAGTGCGGGGCTTATTTGGATAGCGCGTGTCGGCGTTTGTAATTAAAAGTGTGTAACTTTTGTGATGTTGATGAAGGTGGCATAGGTAAAGCTCATCTAAGCCCATATCGGCATGAAAACAAAAGGGTGGTTTTATCAGGCCGTTAAGGAGACTCGTCGTGATCAAGCGCAGTTTATGGCATGAAATCGAGCGGATATGGCCCCCGGGAGTGAGGTGATCGGCTCGCTTGTTGCGATAGACAATATCCCCGTAGTGATTGAACACGAGCACTGCCATGGAATAGTCATCATAGCTGCACAGCATTCACATTCTCCTGACACTTAATTTTTTATCATCTGGCACATTCACACTTAAATCTGTGAACTGGGTCTGGCTTAATCAGAAGATAGCGAAATTTGATTCGTCAGTGAGCGTATAATATTTAGAGCATTGAGCTGGCAACTTGTATAAAATGTTGCGAGCAAGATTTTAGGGCAAAAACGCAATTATGGAAGAGCAACTCTACACCACGACAAAAGTCGCCAAGATTTTCGGGGTCACACCTCGCACCATTCAGATGTGGGCTGACAGCGGCATGATCAAAGTCACAAAAACTCTGGGTGGGCATCGCCGGATCACCGCTCAGGAAGTTGATCGGCTGGCTCGGGAGCTTGGCAGAGGAAGAAGAGACTTGCCTGCTCAAGAGGCGAAGGAACAGGCCGAGGACTCAAATCGCTCCCCAGATGATGTTGTCAGAGTCATGATAGTTGATGACGATAAAGATTTGCTCAAGCTCTACCAGATGCAGATTGAGAGCTGGCAAACGCCAAAAACTCAAGTGTTTCTTGCGCATGATGGCTATGATGCCCTGTTACAAATTGGATCTAAAAAGCCAGATATCATCATCACAGATCTACGTATGCCACGCATGGACGGTGGCCACATGATCAATATAATCAAGCAAAATCCCGATATGGACCATTGTCAGATAGTGGTCGTCACGGGGCTCAACAAGGATGAAATCCACCACGAATATGAGTTGCCTGATAGTGTTTTAGTTGAAGAAAAGCCGATCCCCTTTGCCAGAATTCAACGTCTGGTCAAAGAGCGCATGAACACTCATGTTTAAGGAAATCTGAGACTTGTTTCACTAATTTCTGTTTTTAGGCCATTTAAACTTGTTATATTTCGTCTTTTGAAGCAAACTTGAATTGTTTGGTAGAGACTGAAGTACCTCAGCTCACTGACAGCGTTAAGATCAGCAAATGCTTTGAAAGGGAGGAATATGGAGATTCTTTTTCAATCAGCTGTGACATGCCCGGGTAATTTATTAGCTGCACCGGATTAGATATCAATTTCTAAGTCTCAAGCCTTCCGGGTCATCTGGATGATTCTTGGTATTTGCTGGTTGAAGAGGGATTAATGAGAAGAACGTTTTATATTACTCTGGTTCTTGGGCTCATGGCCTTAATGCCAGTTCACGCTCAATCTACCCCCGCTGAATCGCTCAAAGTTGGTGTGTCGCCCAATGGGGAAAACAGCATTTCACTGGCAGAGTTCTGGATTCCTTTTTTGGATCAACTGGAAACCGAGAGTGGTATCCCACTTCGATTTGCCACTGCTCCCGACTTGCTCGAATTCAACCAACGCCTTGCTGCAGGTGAATATGATCTGGTTATCACCGACCAGTATGTGTTCACCATCTTCAGACAAAAACACAAGCTTAGCTACCTGGCCGAGCTCTCTACCAGTCAGGAAATAAGTGAGATGGCGCTCGTCGCCAACACAGATATCAAAGAACTCACTCAGATCGAAGGCGGTTTACTGGCTGTCAAACAGGATGAAAAAGCAGGCAATATCAAAGCCCTGGACAAGCATTTAAGTGCGAGCGGCGTGACAGCAGTGCGAGATAATTTACTGTCATATGACAAAATCCTGCAGTCCATTGCCCAAAAACTGCATGTGGCTGGTCTGGTGCCAGTCAGTGAACTGAGCAAGATGGATAAGCCACTCAGTATTCTCTGGCGGTACACGAATAAGAGTAGTTATGTCATGACCTTTCCTCAAAGCACATCAAGAGAAGCTATCAGCAAGCTAGCCGAGATGCTTCAAAAACTTAATGGTCAGACAGAAGACCCAGTAAAAGCTTCCAAGGTTCATGTGAAATCTGTCACCGACCTGAACCTCGTGGGCGAATAGACCTCGACAGGAGAGAGGTTGATGAAGCAAAGAGTTAAAGGATCATTCCGACTCAAGACACTGAGCCTGACCTTCCTGCTCTTTGTCACATTCCTTTTGGTGCTTTATTTCACCAGTCAGAAGATTCTGGTCAACTCACTTAGCAAGCAGTTTCTGGTTCAAACTAGCAGTTTAACTGAGTTAATCACCACGACACTCAAACCCAACGTCCTGTCTGAAAACTTGACTGCAGTCAATGATGCAGCCTCATCGATCCTCGCCATAGACCAGGTGGATTATGTTCAAGTTTATTCCTATGAAGAACCATTAATTGAGCTGCGGAGTGCTGACTATCCGGACCGTGAATTCAAGGAGGATAGAAACCTGATGAAAGCCCGGGATGGCTACTTTGACGTCACTTATTATTTCGATATTGAAGGCACCACCGTCGGTAAAGCATTACTGAGCTTTTCCATTGATAAGGAAAGGGCGTTACTGCTGGATGCTCATCACAAACTCGGCACTGCAGCGATTGCCATGACACTTATCGCGCTGCTTGTGACCTGGATTTTAGCGGGTAGGATCTCTAGGCGAATTCAGTTACTTGAGCACGCCTCTAATCGCTTTGCTGCTGGTGAAAATGAGGTTCTGCTGCCATTGCAGGGCAATGATGAAATCGCCTCTACCGGCCGTGCATTCGAGCAGA
>CAYMEE010000080.1:0-4842 GCA_964389455.1 uncultured Methylophaga sp.
CGGTTTTAGGTTCGCTGGTGGCATAAACCAGGCGGTTAATGCGGGCATGCACCAGTGCGCCGGCGCACATCACGCAGGGTTCCAGTGTCACATAGAGATCGGCGCCGGGCAGACGGTAATTATGCTGAGACAAACAGGCCTGACGCAGCGCGATAATCTCGGCATGGGCGGTGGCATCATTCGCTGTAATCGGATGATTCCAGCCCTCACCGATGATTTCACCGTTCAGTACCACCACAGCGCCAACCGGCACTTCACCTTCCGCTTCGGCATGTCTTGCCAGCTCCAGTGCGCGTTGCATCCAGCGATTTTCCTCAGACATCAATATGCCGCTTGATCAGGTTTAGCAGACGTTTGCTGGCACCCTGACTGTGCTTGATGAGGTTCTGCCCGGCCTGGCCCATATCCGCGCGCTTTTGTGGATTTTTGAGTAAATCCGTTACCGTGTCAGCGAGGCTTTCGCTATCAGCGATCTGAATCGCGGCTCCCGCTTCCATAAACTGACGGCTGATTTCACTGAAATTGAAGTAATGCGGGCCGATAATCACGGCACGGCCCAATGCGGCAGGCTCCAGCAGATTATGGCCGCCCCTGGGTACCAGGCTGCCACCGACGAAAGCGATATCAGCCGTGCCGTAAAATAATGGCAGTTCGCCCATGGTATCGATGACCAACACCTGAATATCACGGCTGCACATACCGTTATCGCTGCGACGCAGAATCTTGAAACCACTGCGCTGACTTAATGCCGCCACTTTATCAAAACGCTCAGGGTGCCTTGGTACCAGAATCAGTAACAAATCAGGAAATTCGGCGCGGATTTTACGTGATGCATTGAGGATAATTTCGTCCTCGCCTTCATGGGTACTGGCGGCGATGAACACGGGACGGTTGCCCCAAATACTGCGCAAAGCTTCTGCTTCTTCATTGAGGCTGGCGGGCAGGGCAATTTCGAATTTCAGGTTACCCACGGCGTGCACAGTGTCTTTATCCGCCCCGAGTGCCACAAAACGTTGGCGGTCATCCTGCGACTGAGCTGCAATCAGCGTGAATTGCTGCAGCATGCTGCGAGTGAGCTTGCCGATTTTCTGATAACCGGCAGCAGAGCGTGCCGACAGCCGGGCATTGGCCAGCACCATCGGAATATCCAGTGCACTGGCATGATGAATCAAGTTGGGCCAGAGTTCGGTTTCCATAATAATACCCAGCTCCGGTCGTGCTGACTTGAGAAAGCGACTGACAGAAAAAGGCAGATCATAGGGCAGGTAGCAATGCAGAACAGTGTCACCATACAGACTGGTGACACGGGCACTGCCGGTCGGGGTCATGGTGGTAATCAGAAGCTGATGATCTGAATACGCGGATTGCAGCGACTCAACCAGGGGTCTCGCAGCTTCCACTTCACCGACCGAGACGGCATGAACCCAGATAAGCGGTTTATTGGCAGATGGGGGCGCTTTAATACCGAAACGTTCATCCCAGCGTTTGAAATAAGCAGAAGCCCGGCTGCCACGCCAAATCAGACGCAATAGAATCACCGGCACCGCCAGTACAAAAACAAAGCTGTATAAAAATCTCAATTCAGACTCATTGGCTAAGCGGAAATCGAGCAGGAATGATAGCATAGGCGCAACCTTGAGTACTGAACACGCCCAGATGAAAATTTTCCAGAAACAGTTCCTTCACCCGCGCTACTGGTCAAGTTGGCTGAGTCTGACCCTGATGCGTCTTTCTGTGTATCTGCCGGGTCGTCTGCAGGTCATTATAGGTCAGGGGCTCGGGCTGTTGATGCGTCCTTTCATGGGCTCACGGGCCAAAATCGCCCGTCGTAATATCGAATTAAGCTTTCCTGAACTCAGCCCCTCCGAACAGGAACAACTGGTCAAACGCAGCCTGACCACGATGGGCATGATGATGATTGAGACCGCAATGAGCTGGTGGGCCAGCGACAAGCGACTGTTGCAACGGGTCCGCTATGAGGGGCTGGAGCACCTGGAGCTGGCCAAGGCAGAAGGGAAAGGGGTGATCCTGCTCACCGGTCATTTCACTAGCATGGAACTGGGGGGACGGCTGATTATGCTGAAAACACCCGCCTATGTGATGTTCCGGCAGCTTAAGAATCCGCTGTTTAATGCTGTGATGATGCGTTCAAGAACTTTTCACAGCGAAGGTATTGTCCTGCGTGATGATCCGCGCTCAATGCTGCGGGCTCTGAAGAAAAACAAAGTGGTCTGGTATGCGCCGGACCAGGATTTTGGCAGACGTACCGCCGTGTTTGCCAGGTTTTTCGGCGTACAGGCTGCGACGATTGTGGCGACAGCCAGAATGGTCAAAATGACCGGTGCCAGAATCGTGCCTTTTGTACCACGCCGAGAGAAAGACGGCAGCTATACCATCAGTATCGGCAAACCCTGGGACGATTATCCGACGGGTGATGATCTGGTCGATGCCCAGCGTATTAACGACTGGCTAGAGCAGGAAATTCGCCGCTCACCGGAGCAATACTTGTGGGTGCACCGCCGTTTCAAAACCCAGCCGGAAGGCAAGGGCCTGCTCTACAAAAAGCTGTGATCACTGACCCAGCGTATAGCTGTAACTGACAATAATCGAGTCAGCGCCTGGATTGTAATTGCCCAGATCGGCATTGGACATATGGTAATAGCCCAGAGACAGCCGACTCCTGTCAGTCAGTTGGTAGGCGAGATCCAGGCCGGTACGAAATTCGAGGCCATAACCCAGATCAACACCACCGCCGTTTTCATAGGCCGCTACGGCAAAGTGCGGCGTCAACAGCCAGTTAGCTGATAAAGACCAGTCGTAGCGTACACCGGCATAGGCCCAGTAGGCGCCATCCGAGGTCACTGAGGCACCAATGGTGGGGATGAGGTTATAAAAATCAGTGGCCGGGGCGAAGCGGTATTCCACCCCGATTTCTGTGGCATTGTCATCGCTGTCAAAGGCGTCGTAACCGCCGGCGGTAAAAGCGACAGCAGACTGTTCCTCTGCGGTCGCTAACGCGGGCAGGCTTATTGCCAGCAGCGCGGTTATCAGTACTCTTTTCATTGTGTCGTCCCTGCTATCTATCTGCGCGTTCAGGATTTTTATAGCATGAGTCAAAACAATGTGACAATAACCCCATTAAAAAAAAGGCCATCCCGAGGGATGGCCTTTTTTGTCTGTACAGACGAGTCCGGACAATTAACGTTTGGAGAATTGTGGACGTTTACGAGCTTTATGCAAGCCGATTTTCTTACGTTCAACGGCACGGGCATCACGAGTGATGTAGCCGGCTTTACGCAGTTCAGCTTTCAACTCATTGTCGTATTCAACCAATGCACGGCTGATACCGTGACGGATGGCACCGGCCTGACCGTTGTTACCACCACCGCGGACAGTGATGTTAAGGTCAAATTTATCGAGTGCATCGACCAGTTCCAGAGGCTGACGGACGACCATGCGTGAGGTTTCACGACCGAAGTAGTCTTCCAGTGAGCGAGTGTTGATCGAAATGTTACCGCTGCCTGGTTTCAGGAATACACGAGCGGTAGAGCTTTTACGACGACCTGTTGCGTAGTATGAATCTGCCATGTTGATATCCGATTAGATTTCCAGCGCTTTAGGCTGTTGTGCTGTGTGAGGATGTTCGGTGCCAGCGTAAACTTTCAGCTTGCTGAACATGGCCCGACCCAGTGGGTTCTTAGGCAGCATGCCTTTAACAGCAGTCTGGATAACGCGCTCCGGAGCTTTGTCCAGTTGTTTTTCCAGAGAGATAGATTTGATACCACCGATGTGACCAGTGTGGTGGTGGTAAATCTTATCTTTCATTTTATTACCGGTTACACGCAGTTTTTCAGCGTTGATGACAACGATGTAATCACCAGTATCAACGTGAGGCGTGTAAATCGCTTTATGTTTACCACGCAGACGACGCGCGATCTCAGTTGCCATACGGCCTAATGTTTTGCCGTCAGCATCGATAACGAACCAGTCACGACGAACTTCTGCTGGTTTTGCACTAATGGTTTTCATCCGCGAGTTGCTCCTGATAATTACGCAAGCGGTCCAAATAAAGAGGGAGAATATTACGCACTCATAGTCTGACTGTCAACAGCTTTTACAGAAACAGCCAGAGTAAAAAAGCGCCCAGTATCAAGCGGTAAATGACGAATGGCCACATACCGATTCGGTCGAGCATCTTCAGAAACAGGAAAATGCAGAGATAGGCGCTGACAGCCGAAAATACGGCCCCTGAAATCAGGGCTGTCCAGTCGACAGGAAGCGAGGATTGTACGAGTTCTGTGACTTCAAGTCCACCAGCCAGAATAATCACCGGAATTGATAACAGGAAAGAGAAGCGTGCCGCTGCCTGACGCGTAAGGCCCAGCATCAGGCCGGCAGTGATGGTAATGCCGGAGCGCGAGGTGCCGGGGATCAGGGCAATGGCCTGAGCGATGCCGATAAACAGAATATCTGACCAGGTCAGCTGATGTTCGTTGCGCTGTCTTTTGCCGCGCCAGTCAGCCCAGCCCAGTAACAGGCCAAAAACAATGGTGGTGGTGGCAATCACCAGCGGGCTGCGCAAGCTGGTTGCAATGATATCGGAAAACAGCAGCCCGACAAGTCCGACCGGAATGGTGCCGAAAGCAACGGCCCAGGCCAGGCGGCTGTCACCAACCGTTTTTCTCTGCTTCAGAGAGGCAATCCAGTCAACGAGAATTGTCCTGATGCTGTGGCGGAAGTAGAGTACGACTGCCGTCAACGTACCCACATGGACGGCGACATCGAAGGCGAGGCCCTGATCCTGCCAGTTAGCGATGACCGGCAGCAGGATGAGATGAGCCG
>CAYMEE010000081.1:0-4687 GCA_964389455.1 uncultured Methylophaga sp.
TCGGTTGCACTGAAGTACAAAGGTAATATCCGCTATCACAACATTAAATATGTTGAGAACTCGGCTGGTAAATTCGTTGCGGTCTCCCGTTCCGGTGAGCTGCATCTGATCGATGAAAACGGTCGTGAGCGTGAGCGTTATAAGATCCCTTACGGTGCAGAAATCACCGTGCCGGATAATGCGGCGGTAGACTCTGGTCAGATCGTTGCTAACTGGGATCCGCATACGCATCCGGTTGTGACCGAAGTGAAAGGTCAGGTTCAACTGAGTGATCTGGTTGAAGGTGTCACCGTTGATAAGACAGTCGACGAAGTCACCGGTCTGACCAGCTTCAGCGTCCGTGAACCGAAACAGCGTAGCGGTGCGGCCAAGGACATGCGTCCAATGGTTAAACTGGTTGATGAGAAAGGCGAAGACGTCTTTATTCCGGGTACCGATATTCCGGCGATGTACTTCCTGCCGGGTGGCGCGATTGTTCGTGTCAGTGACGGCCAGGAAGTCGAAATCGGTGACATCCTTGCTCGCATTCCTCAGGAAAGCAGTAAGACCCGTGACATCACCGGTGGTCTGCCACGTGTTGCCGACTTGTTCGAAGCACGTAAGCCGAAAGATCCTGCCCTGATGGCAGAAATCAGCGGTACTGTCAGCTTTGGTAAAGAAACCAAAGGTAAGCAACGCCTGATCATCACACCGAAAGAAGGTGAGCCATACGAGGAACTGATTCCTAAATGGCGTCATATCTCCGTGTTCGAAGGTGAGCACATTGAGAAAGGTGAGATGCTGGTCGATGGTCCGGAAGATCCGCATGACATCCTGCGCCTGAAAGGCGTGCTGGCACTGTCCAATTACATGGTCAGTGAAGTGCAGGAAGTTTACCGTCTGCAGGGTGTAAAAATTAACGACAAGCACATCGAAGTCATCGTGCGTCAGATGCTGCGTAAAGTCGAAATTGATGCAGCCGGCGACAGCAAGTTCCTGAAAGGTGAACAGGTTGAATACGATCGTGTGCTCGAAGCCAATGACATTCTGCGTGAACAGGAGAAACTGGAAGCGACTTTCACACCGCTGCTGCTGGGTATTACCAAAGCCTCTCTGGCAACGGAATCGTTCATCTCCGCAGCGTCGTTCCAGGAAACCACCCGTGTCCTTACCGATGCGGCAGTCACTGGCAAGAGCGACAACCTGCGTGGTCTGAAAGAGAACGTCATCGTGGGTCGTCTGATTCCGGCCGGTACCGGTCTGGCTTACCACAAGGAACGCCAGCGTCGTCGTTCAGAGCGGATGGGTAATCCTGATGTTGCACCTACCGCTGATACTGAGGAAAGCAAAGACGAGGCAATGAAAGAAGTTTCATAAGCCAAATGTCTTGACGTAACACTTTGTTACGTTATAGAATTCGTCTTCTTTGTCGGGCACCCTCTTCAGGGTGCCCACATTTTTACTGGAATGGTAATGCGTGAATAATAGTAACGCAGGCTACCATCGCTAGATATTTGTAAGGTTGTATTGATGGCAACAATAAATCAGTTGGTTCGCAAACCAAGATTAAAGCAAAAGAAAAAGAACAATGTTCCTGCGTTGCAGGCATGTCCTCAGCGTCGTGGTGTTTGTACTCGTGTTTACACCACTACACCTAAAAAGCCGAACTCTGCGATGCGTAAAGTTGCTCGTGTTCGTCTGACTAACGGTTTCGAAGTGACTTCCTACATCGGTGGTGAAGGTCACAACCTGCAGGAACACAGCGTTGTTCTGATTCGTGGCGGTCGTGTTAAGGACTTGCCTGGTGTGCGTTACCACACTGTCCGTGGTGCACTGGATACCTCCGGTGTTGCAGCTCGTCGCCAGGGCCGTTCCAAATACGGTGCCAAGCGTCCTAAAGGCTAAGCACTTTTAGACTCGCCATTAACGTACAAGATTTAGGAAAGACAAATGCCAAGAAGAAGGGTTGTTGCCAAACGTGAAGTACTGCCTGATCCGAAGTTTCAAAACATCGGCCTGGCCAAGTTCATCAACGTCATCATGAAAGACGGCAAAAAATCAGTTGCTGAAAAAATCACTTATGGCGCACTGGACACAGTCGCTGAAAGCAAAGGCACTGATGGTCTGGAAATCTTCCAGAAAGCCATTGAAAATATCAGCCCGATGGTGGAAGTAAAATCCCGCCGTGTCGGTGGTGCGACATACCAGGTGCCTGTTGAAGTGCGTCCTGAGCGTCGTGTTGCCCTGGCCATGCGCTGGCTGGTTGAAGCCTCTCGCAAACGTGGTGAAAAATCCATGGGTATGCGTCTGGCTGGTGAGCTGTCTGACGCTTACGAAAACAAAGGCACTGCGGTGAAGAAGAAAGAAGATACTCACCGTATGGCTGAAGCGAACAAGGCGTTCTCGCACTTCCGCTTCTAAAACTGTATTACCCCTTCACCAGCTGGTTCTGGTGAAGGTTTTTTGTTCTTTAACATTGTTGATTCAAGAGTAGCTATAGTGGCACGTACAACACCAATTAACAGATACCGTAATATCGGCATCATGGCTCATATCGACGCGGGTAAAACCACGACGACTGAGCGTGTGTTGTTCTACACCGGTATTTCGCACAAGATCGGCGAAGTACACAACGGTGCAGCTGTTATGGACTGGATGGAACAGGAGCAGGAGCGGGGTATTACCATTACCTCTGCTGCTACCACATGCTTCTGGGCCGGCATGGATCAACAATTTGAACAACATCGCATCAACATCATCGACACGCCTGGACACGTTGACTTCACGATTGAAGTAGAACGGTCCCTGCGTGTTCTCGATGGTGCCATCGCTGTCTTCTGTGCAGTCGGTGGTGTCGAACCCCAATCTGAAACAGTCTGGCGTCAAGCCAACAAGTATCATGTCCCACGCCTCGCCTTCGTCAATAAAATGGATCGCCAAGGCGCTAACTTTCTGCGCGTTGTAGAACAGATCAAAAAACGCCTGGGTGCCAAACCGGTCGTTATGCAATTACCTGTGGGCAGCGAAGATGAGTTCGAAGGCGTTGTCGATCTCATCCGGATGAAGGCCATTTACTGGAACCAGGACGATTTCGGCGCGACCTACGATTTACGCGATATACCCGATGATATGTTGGATGAATGCCAACACTACCGTGAAGAGCTGGTCGAGAATGCGGCGGAAGCCGATGAAGAACTGATGAATGCCTACCTGGAAGCCGGTGAGCTGACAGACGAGCAAATCAAGCAGGGCATTCGCAAGCAAACCCTAGCCAATGAAATCGTACCTGCCTTCTGCGGTTCGGCTTTCAAGAATAAAGGGGTTCAGGCGGTACTGGATGCAGTCATTGAATTCATGCCCGCCCCCGGTGATGTGCCAGCCATCAAAGGTCTGGTCGATGTTGAGAACGAGGTTTATGAAACCCGTGAGGCCGATGACAAACTGCCGTTCGCGGCGCTGGCTTTCAAAATTGCGACCGATCCTTTTGTAGGCAGCCTGACCTTCTTCCGGGTGTACTCCGGCGTCCTGAAGTCTGGTGACGCGGTTTACAATCCCGTCAAAGGTAAAAAAGAACGTATCGGTCGTCTGGTTCAGATGCATGCCAATAGCCGGGAAGAACTGACCGAAGTGCGCGCCGGCGATATCGCTGCGGCAATTGGTCTGAAAGACACGGTGACCGGTGAAACGCTTTGCGACCCGTCACATGAAATTACGCTGGAACGAATGGAGTTCCCTGAGCCTGTTATCTCTGTCGCGATAGAGCCGAGAACCAAAGCCGACCAGGAAAAAATGGGTATCGCGCTGGGCAAGCTGGCGAAAGAAGATCCCTCATTTCGCGTTAGTACTGATGAAGAATCAGCGCAGACCATTATCGCCGGTATGGGCGAGTTGCATCTCGATATTATTATCGACCGTATGAAACGTGAGTTCGGCGTCGAAGCGAATGTGGGTGCGCCACAGGTGGCTTATCGGGAAACAATCCGTAAAACCGTTGAGGCAGAAGGCAAATTTGTGCGCCAAAGTGGTGGTAAAGGTCAGTACGGTCATGTCTGGCTGAGGCTGGAGCCACAAGCGCAGGGTGCTGGCTATGCCTTTGAAAATGCCATTGTCGGCGGATCGGTACCAAAAGAATACATCTCATCTGTAGATAAGGGTATACAAGAGCAGATGAAAAATGGTGTAATAGCGGGCTACCCTGTGGAGGATGTCAAAGTGACATTATTCGACGGTTCGTATCACGACGTCGACTCCAGCGAGATGGCATTTAAAGTTGCCGGTTCGATGGGTTTCAGAAACGGCGCGCTCGAAGCGAGTCCGGCTCTGCTCGAACCCGTAATGAAAATCGAAGTAGTGACTCCCGAAGAGTACATGGGTGACGTGATGGGTGATTTGAATCGCCGTCGCGGTACCGTTGCTGGAATGGACGATGCCTCCAGCGGAAAGATTATCAAGGCAGAAGTGCCACTGGCAGAAATGTTTGGTTACGCAACTGATTTGCGTTCTGCAACACAGGGTCGGGCGACCTATTCAATGGAGTTCGCCAAGTACAGTGAAATACCAGGCAATGTTGCAGAAGCGATCATTAACAAAACGAAATAACGACTTTTAACGAGGTAGACGAGAATGTCCAAGGAAAAATTTGAACGCTCGAAGCCCCACGTCAACGTGGGCACCATCGGTCACGTTGACCATGGTAAAACCACTTTGA
>CAYMEE010000082.1:0-4608 GCA_964389455.1 uncultured Methylophaga sp.
TTTTTGTCGGCTTATCCTGTGGCGGCACACTGGCGGCTGCGATGAAGGTCGCAGAGCGCGCAGAATCAGGCTCAACTATTCTGGCCATGCTGCCTGATACTGGTGAACGGTATCTCTCGACTTATCTGTTTGAGGGCATGAACGAAGAATCCGATGACGACTGGCTGGCGAGCCAGTAAGTAATCGTATTTGACGATGATTACAATCTGATTTAATCGTTAGACTTGATTATCCGTCCACGCCATAATTCATTCATCGCTTCAGGGAAATCCCGGCGTTTTATATAACCTTAACAGGAGAGTGAACCATGTGGACTAAACCAGAATACTCAGATATGCGCTATGGATTTGAAGTAACCATGTACATTTGCAACCGCTAGTTGCTTTATATCCTTCTCACCCTGAAAGAGCCCCTTCCCGAGGGGCTTTTTCTTTTCTAGTTCAGGACATCTGCTAATGCCAGCGACCAGCAGCAGGTATGGTCGGCACCCACCACGATATAGCTTTGTACATTATCCAGTGTTTTCATATGCGAAAGATAGGATGTGAGTACCGAACCCGGTACAACATCATCGCGTTCGCCAATGAGATGAATCTGGGGAACGACTTCGAGCGCCTCACTGAAATTGATGGGGTTGAGCGACCCCGCCAGCGGATCAATTTGATTGAAATCGGTCCAGCGTTTGTGATCCAGATTACCGGCCACGGTGACCAGCAAATCAACGTCATCCCGTAAGGCCGCCACAATACTGGCGACCGTGCCGCCACCGGAAAAGCCGATCAGCCGAACCTGCTTTGCCTGATAACGAATTTTCATTGCCGAAATGGCACGGTTCATTGAGCGGATCACCTGACCTGAATAGCGATGAGAGGTCCATACGTCCTTACCACAGGTATTCATTCGATTAGCACGCAGGTATTGGCATGGGCGACCAATATAGACGCTGTTACCCCCAATTTCCTGGGCCAGCTTCAGGGCGACACCGGGCATGCCATCACCTTCAATAAAAATATTCAGCACATCAGCACGACGCAATTCCGGTGGCGCAAATCCCATCATGGTATGCGCACCACCTGATAAAACAACCCGACTCCATGGGATAAAATCGTCCGCTTGTGCACTGGGGAAGACCAGGGACATGAGTAGCAAAAACCATCTCATAGCGCACCTCTCGGCGAGTTGTGTCATACAAGCTTTTGCATAACTGATGCCAAGATTTATCAAGCTCATCAGTCAGATAGAAAATTAAATCCGCAAAATTTGATTCTCTTCCCTGCAAAAACCCATTACTATCGGCGCATGACCAGTTATATCAAATACTTCGATCCCGGCCGAGAGTATTTCTTTGTCGAAGGCTGCTTTATTAACGAATTATCCAATGACCCTCATGATCCGAATGTGTCGATTGCCCGTGTAAAAGTGACACCGGGCGTCACAACAGCCTGGCACCGACTCAGTGGCACGACAGAGCGCTATGTGATTCTGGAAGGTGAAGGTGAGGTGGAAATCGGCGATGACGCACCAAAACAGGTCAAAACCGGCGATGTTGTGGTGATTCCGCCCCAAATCAGACAGCGAATCAGCAACCCCGGCGATAACGATCTGATTTTTCTGGCAATCTGTTCACCCCGGTTTCAGGAAAAGCATTATATCGACAGTTGATGAGCAATAAACTGCTGCATTTTTAAGCAACAACGGAATCTGTTAGGCTGAAGCTGTTCGAGTTAGACATCCTTAAAGGAGGTCAGCATGACTCAGAAACAAAGAGAAGCCGCCCGAGAAAATATCAAGAAAGCACAGAAAGCCTGGCAGCAAATGACCTCACGCCAGCGGTCGCTCTCCCAGCCGGAAGGTTCAGACAGGGCCGATGTCGGCACAAAAGGTGAAGGCGAGTATTACCGCGTCATTGTACGTCCGAAAAGCCAGTTCACCAGCTTCCGCTCTCAAGACGTTGGTCGTGATGGCCACACGCTGAGACTGGCAGGTCATCGTTCCAGCGGTTCCTGGGCTACTCATGCCTGGTTAATTCACAAGGATGATTCCTATGTTGATGACCAGGGGTACCTTCGCAGCGACAGAAAATCCACCCAGAAAGTGCTGCGTAACCTGCGTAGCGTCCCGCGGCGGGTCCGAGGTGATATTTTCGAATCCAAACCACGCAGGAATGTGCCAGAGAAAGACAAACCGACTGCGGCTCAGCAGCGGGCGAGAAAAGAAAATATACAAAAGGCCCAACAGGCCAGACATCATTGATTGTCAGCCAATACTGCTGACAGTATAAAAAATGTACCAGATCAGTAATGGGATGGCTGCTGCAGCGAGCAGGATTATCCAACATAACAGTTGGGCAATCCGTCCGCGCCAGACAGCAGCCTGTCCCTCGACCACACGAACGTCACGTATGACCGGCGTGTTTGGAGGCGGGAATCTTTGTGTCTTGATTATCCTGCCGGCATAACGCAGCAGCACAATACTCAGAATAATCACCGGGGCCACCGGGATCAGCATCAGCAGGAATGCCAGGTGATGATGCTCAACCAGCAGTTCGGCATTGTGTTCAATCCAGACATTCACATTGCCGATCAGGCGATCGAAGATGAGAAACAGGACAGCACCAACCGCGAGCGCAATCAAAATTGATTTAATCGCTTTCCGGCGAGCTTCAGGATCCGCTTTTTGAATATGTACCATTAATGACACTCTTTTTAAGCCCGGGACTATGTTAGCAAAGCCACTGCGATTGAATGCTAATTCAGTGGCCAGCATCGCTTGCACATGACACCGTGATAAGCGCATCATGAAACTGTAACCAGCAATGCCCCAGGTATTGCTGGCAAAACTTCAAGACCCATCCTGGAGGTAAGTGTTATGCAGTTACCCGTCCAAATCACCTTCCGTCAAATGGAACCATCTGAAGCCCTCGAGGCTAAAATCCGCGAAAAAGCCGTCGGGCTTGAACAATTCTTTGATCGCATCATGAGCTGCGATGTGATTGTCGAGCAGAGTAACCGCAACCATAACCAGGGTAACCTGTTTCATGTCCGCATCGACCTTCGCGTTCCCGGTAAGGAACTGGTGGTGAGCCGCGACCCGGTTAAAAACCATGCACATGAAGATCCCTATGTTGCTGTTCGTGACGCCTTTGAAGCCATGAAGCGCCAACTCAAATCCTACGCCAGTCAGCAGCGGCGCGAAGTAAAAACGCATGATATCCCACCACATGGCCGCATAACCGCGCTGTTCCCCATGGAAGACTATGGACGCATTCTGACCCCGACCGGCCGCGATATCTACTTTCACCGCAACAGTGTACTCGATACAGACTTTGACAATCTTGAGGAAGGGATGGAAGTCAGGTTCAGTGAAGAGATGGGAGAACAAGGACCGCAAGCCAGCACGGTGAAACTGGTTGGGAAACATCATATGGTTTAGATAGTTTTCAATATCTACTCACTATGAATGAGGCAACCATGCCAAAATGCCCCGTAACTATTTGCCAACGATGGGGTCAGTCATTACGCACCGTTAATCAATAAATGAGCGACTTATGAAGCGAATGATTCCTTTTTTTGTGAGTGTTTGTATGGCACTCCTCCCTCAGCTGGCTTTAAGTGATGATATTCAGTCCACACTTGCGCACCCGGATCGAGACCTCATTAACAAACAGCGTGATACTTACCGTAATCCTGCTGAAACGCTTGCCTTCTTCGGTATAAAACCTGACATGTCTGTCATAGAAATCTGGCCCGGAAGGGGCTGGTATACAGAAGTCATCGCACCGTGGATAAAACAGGGAGACGGCGATTTCATTGCTGCTGGTTTTCCCGAAGGTGGCCCTGACTGGCGCCAGAATATTAAAGCTGATTATGAGGCGTGGTTAGCGCGGCATCCGAGCAGGTTTGATGAGGTTAAAGTGATAGCATTCGGCCCGCCAGACAACTGGCAGCTGGGACCAGATAATAGCGTGGATGCCGTTCTCACATTCAGAAATGTGCATAATTGGGTTAAGGGCGGCTTTGCCGAGCAGGTATTCACTGCCATGTTCGATGTGCTCAAACCAGGCGGTGTGTTGGGTCTCACCGATCACCGTGCCAGGCCTGGCACTGGTCTCGACACCATGAATGCTTCAGGTTATCTCACTGAGGAACTGGTGATTGAGATGGCCCAGGAGGCTGGGTTTGTTTTTGAGGAAAAGTCAGAAATTAACAGTAATCCCAAGGATACAACTAACCACCCTGCGGGGGTCTGGACTTTGCCACCTATGCTGCGTCTTGGAGATAAGGACAGGGAGAAGTATTTGAGTATTGGGGAGAGTGATCGTATGACTTTGAGGTTTAGGAAGCCTCAAGAATAGGTTCAAATCCAACTTGTATACCACTTATCGAGGTGACCTACTTTGTTTGCCCCATCCCTGGGGCAAATCGCTTCGCGACCTCCCTTTGGTCGTCCCACATCGCTCCGTGCGATGTGGTCACATGGGTTGTGCCCATGTTCAGGCAAGGTCAATGCAAATCTTATAGACAAAAAAATACCCGGACCACTATGTGGACCGGGTAGTTTTTTGTATAAAAGCCTGGCAGTGACCTACTTTCACATGGGAACTCCCAC
>CAYMEE010000083.1:0-4553 GCA_964389455.1 uncultured Methylophaga sp.
ACCCCCGGCGTGACAGGCCGGTATTCTAACCAACTGAACTACCGCTCCACTTTTTTCTTTGCACCGGCTGAAACAAGCCAGTTGCGAGAAGAAGCGTGCAAATATACAGCAAAATTTTCAAAGGTGTTAGTGTTTCCTGAAAAAAATTTCAGATTTTTTAATCCACCTTTTTCCAGAAGCGCTGTTTGGCTCGTTGCAGTTTCTCATAACCTGCCAGCAAAGCCTGATGACGATCAAAGCCTTGCAGACTTAAGCCTGGTGTATGCAGTCCATGAAAAACGGTTTTGCCTTCAACGATTTCAATGCCCTCATTCACGGTCTGTTCACCATACATCTGGGCCAGCCCGCGACGATAGTCATCATAGTCGCGCTCGCTATGCCATTTGATATCAAGCAAAGCACGCAGGCAACGATAGAAACGCTGCTGGGTTTCATCACCCTGTCCTAATGACAGACACCAGTCTACCCACTCCAGCGCCTGCTCATCTTCCAGCGCCAGACACAGCATCAGTTTGATCTCGCCCAGACGCACACTGGCCCATAATGTACCGGGATCCGGTGCCAGACCGATAAACTGCGCGACCGGCGCATGATCGTTAAAACCGCCCTCTTCCAGCGCGATCAGCAGTGCCTGCCAGCTGTCCCGATCGCCCTGTTTCAGTGACAGCAGCGCTTCGCGGAATAAAGCACCTTCATTGTTGTTTTCCCATACCAACTCGTCGACCGGGTAAATATCGGACATCCCCGGCACCAGAATCCGGCAGGCATAGACATTCAGATGACGATAGTCGGCGATATAAATATCAAAGCCCAGATCATGAATGATGCCGGTCAGCCAACTGAACTCATCACCGGTGCTGGCATCATGATCCCAGTCAACAAACTCATAATCCGGTTGCTCACGGAAAAAGTCGTAGGAGATATAGCCGCTGGAATCGATAAAGTGCATTTCCAGGTTGGCTGGCGAAGCGACTTCATCCATATCAAAGGTCGGTGGATGAAACACATCCAGCTGATCCAGCCCTCTTCCCTGCAGTAACTCGGTCACGGTACGCTCCAGCGCCACTTCAAAACTGGGGTGGGCACCGAAAGAGGCAAACACCGACCCGTCACGCGGGTTAATCAGGGTCACATTCATCACCGGAAACTGCCCGCCCAGTGAGGCATCGGCCACTTTCAGCTGATAGCCATGACCGGCCAGCTCATCAAGCGCCGCCTTGATCTTGGGAAAACGATCGATAACCGACTGCGGAACCTCGGGCATACACAGGCCTTCAGCAATAATCCGGTTTTTAACATAGCGCTCGAACACTTCTGACAGGCCCTGCACCCGCGCCTCATTTTGCGTGTTGCCGGCAGACATACCATTACTGACATAGATATTGCCGATAATATTGACCGGGAAATAACGCACTGCATCATCGCTGACACGGGTGTATGGCACAGCACAGATGCCGCGCTCGGCATTACCGGAGTTAGTATCCACCAACTGCTCGGGGCTTAGCTCCTGGTTGGGATCGAAGTGTGCCCACAGGTCTTCATCCAGCAGACCTTGCGGCATCTCGCCGTTTTCGGACCTGAACCAGCGCTCATCCGGATAATGTACAAATTCAGCCTGACTGTGCTTTTCACCCAGGTAAAAGTCAGCAAAGAAATAGTTACAGCTCAGGCGCTCGAAATACTCTCCCAGCGCACTGGCCAGACAGGCCTTGGCACTACTGCCTTTGCCATTGGTAAACATCAGCGGACAGGTTTTATCGCGGATATGCACCGAATACACATGGCTGACCGGATTCAGCCAGGACGCTTCTTCGACATCAAAGCCGAAATCTTTCAGTGTTTGCTGCATGGTGGCAATACTGGTTTCCAGATCCCGGTCTTTGCCCTTGATAAAGGTTTTTTCTGTCATCGTCATTCCAAAAAAGAACCCCCTGTCCGGCAATCGGACAGAGGGCTCTTCAGTCGTATTAAATATGATTACATTTCTTCTGCGGCGGCAATGGCTTTTCTGACCAAGCGGCCTTCAGCACCACCGACATCTTTGGCCTTGATGGCTTCCAGGTTCTTCGGCTCACCGACGATAATCGCACCGCCCATACCGGCACCGATGTGCGGTGTACATTTATAGACATAGATGCCTTCAACGGTGAAGGTGCGCTGGTAGTTTTCACCCAGCGCTGAATGCCAGGCTTCAGCCCCTTCCGGAATCAGGCCTTCCAGTGACTGGGTATCGTGGGTGGGCATGTTTTCCCAGGCCACGGTATCACCCGGCTGGATAGTGACTACCAGAGGATCGTATTTCAGACCGACCGCTTTCACGATATGGACTTCGCCACCTTCTGCATCCGCAGAGGCTGGCTGCTCAGCTGCTGGCTGAGTCTGTTCCATTTGTTCGTCTGAGGCAGTGGCTTCTGGTTCAGGCGGGGTCTCCATTGAGTCTGGTTCCGCTACCGGCGCTGCTTCTTCCTCAGCTGCGGCTGGAGCCTCAGTGGTTTCCTCTTCCGGGGCGACAGCCATTTCATCTTCCGTCATGGCCTCAGATTGAGGCGCAGGAACCTGTCCATAGCGCTCATTGCTGTCATCAACAAAAACAGAGGTCACCAGAAACACAACCAGAATCGCGACAATCGCCAGAATCACGGCCACCGTTATCGCATTTTTTTTATACATAATCCCTCCTGAATTAAAGTTTACAAAGCCATCATAACATCACTGGATGACAGGCTTGTGTAGATAAAACCATACTCAGTCTGCTTTTCTGTCATACTATGACACAGACGACAATTTTCATTGTCAGTTCCTGTCTGGCGTTCCGCCACAGTTATCAACACTCCCATCCATTCCGTATCAGGCAGCCTTCCGGCGCTTTGATTACGACAGGTTCGCGCCGGCCAGAAGCCGTGCAGCGCCGGGATGGCAATTTTTGAGTATTTTTATGACATTTTCATCTCTTGGCCTCAACGATCAGATTCTGAAGGCCATTGCTGAACAGGGCTATGATCAGCCCACCCCGATTCAGGCCCAGGCTATCCCCGCCATCATGAGTGGTCGCGACGTCATGGCCGCCGCCCAGACCGGTACCGGTAAAACCGCCGGTTTCACTCTGCCCATTCTGCACAAACTGGCATCCGGCAAACCGGCAGGGGCAAACCAGGCCCGTACGCTTATCCTGACACCGACCCGTGAACTTGCCGCCCAGGTCGCAGACAGTATTCAAACCTACGGCAAACACCTGCGGCTCCGCTCTGCGGTGGTATTCGGTGGCGTTAAAATCAACCCGCAGATGATGAAACTGCGGCAGGGTGCCGATCTGCTGGTAGCCACCCCGGGTCGACTGCTGGATTTATATCAGCAAAACGCCATTCGCTTTGATCATCTGGAAGTGCTGGTACTGGATGAAGCTGACCGCATGCTGGATATGGGCTTTATTCACGATATTCGCAAAATCATCGCGCTGCTGCCGAAGCAACGCCAGAACCTGCTGTTTTCGGCCACCTTCTCCAGCGATATCCGCAATCTCGCCAAAACCCTGGTCAGCAACCCGGTGGAAGTCTCGGTGTCCCCGGCCAACAGCACAGCGACCACCGTCAAACAATGGATGGTGCCGGTGGATAAGAAACAAAAGCCTGCCCTGCTTAGCCATCTTATCCGCGACAATAACTGGTTTCAGGTACTGGTGTTTTCCCGCACCAAGCATGGTGCCAACAAACTGACCCGCCATCTTGAAACTGCAGGCCTCAAAGCCGCCGCGATTCATGGCAACAAGAGTCAGGCTGCCCGCACCCGTGCCCTCGCCGAATTCAAGTCCGGCGACATTCAGGTGCTGGTCGCAACCGATATTGCTGCCCGCGGTCTGGATATTGATCAGCTACCGCATGTGATTAACGTCGATTTACCCAATGTGGCCGAGGATTATGTTCATCGTATCGGCCGCACCGGTCGTGCCGGCGCCACTGGTGAGGCTATTTCTCTGGTCAGTGCCGATGAAGCCGATCAGTTGTTCGCGATTGAACGCCTGATTGGCAAAACCCTGGATCGGGAATATATCGATGACTTTGAGCCGGTGCATGAAGTGCCGGCATCAAAGCCGGTCACTGCCGCCAAAGCCCGCCGCCGTCGGCCGAAAAAGCCGCGACCGGAGCATCGTGATGGTCAGCGCAGTGAAACCGCGCACAGTCAGAAACGCCGCCGCCCATCCCAGGCACCTGCCGGCCGCCGCAACGGAAGAAGCCGCTCTAAACCTGCCTAGTGCGTCCGGGCTGACGGGTGGTCCGCAGATAGGGTTTGACCGTTTTGAAGCCGGCCGGAAACATCAGGCTGGCTTCATCATCACTGACACTGGGGACGATAATCACATCCTCGCCCTGCTTCCAGTTCACCGGCGTGGCGACTTTGAATTCCGAGCTGAGCTGTATCGAGTCCAGCACCCGTAGAATTTCATCAAAATTGCGACCCGTGGTCATCGGATACGTCAGCATCATTCTGATGGTTTTATCCGGCGCAATAATAAACACCGAGCGAACCGTGGCATTATTCTGCGCCGTGCGTCCCTG
>CAYMEE010000084.1:0-4338 GCA_964389455.1 uncultured Methylophaga sp.
ATGTCGTTATCTGTGGCAGCTGCGGCAACCTGCCCCAGGTTGAAAACCTGGACGTACAGTATTCTCAGGCCGCGGTGTTTTCACCGTCTGATTTCTCCTATCCTCACGATGCGGTGATGGCTGAAACCACGCCCAACACCGAGATGATCATGTTCTCGGATCTCGACCTCGATAAACTTAAACTGACCCGCAGTGAAGGCTCAGTAAACAATCTTAAGGATCGCCGCCAGGATCTCTACCGGGTTTCCTGGCTCAACAACTAATCTCAAACTTATTCAGGAGCAACTATGACCCCAGCAGTCAGCAGTGCTTACTACATGGCCTTATGGGCCATTTTTGTGATTTTAGTCATCTGGCTGGTGCAGTGGTTTATCGCCAGTTCAACCAAAGCCCGTTATCCCGGTGCCGTGCCGGGTAAACTGCCCCCCGAAATCAGTCATGAATCCTTTGTGTTTCGGGCACATCGCACCTTTATGAACTCACTGGAAAACCTGCCGATTCTGCTCAGTACAGCGTTTCTGGCGATATTTGTCGGGGTAAATCCGCTGTGGACCGGGGTGTTGTTGTGGGTTTATGCCCTGGCACGTCTCGGTCACATGGTTCTTTACTACAAGATTGCGACCGAAAAAAATCCAAGCCCTCGTACCTTTTTCTTCATGATTGGTTTCCTAGCCAATATTGCACTTTTGCTGATGTGTGGTTTAACGCTGTTGATATAAACCGGTGTTCGCAGAGTGCGACCACGTCGCCGCGCTGATTTTGATGCTGTGCTAGGCTGACATCCTGGTATTTAACAAGACATAAACACGCCCCTATGAATAGCCATTCCGTCAGCGACAGCCCCAACCCGGCAGCCTCACGCATTGAAAGCTTTGATCTGGCAAGGGGCCTTGCCATTTTATTTATGATCCTGGTGCACATTCTCGATTTCTATGGCGAGAATGCGGTCCGCGAGGGGCTGTTCGGTCATGTTGTCGCTTTTCTCGGTGCACCGCCCGCCGCCCCCGTGTTCATGTTTATCATGGGCATTTTTATCTTCCTTTCATCACGGCTATCACTGAGGCAAGGACTGCAACGGGCGGCCTTGTTACTGTTGCTGGGATACCTGCTTAACCTCGGTCGCGGCTCAATTCCGATGTGGCTGTCATTACAGCTCGGGTCGGTCACTCCAGACCAACTGGGGCCACACACACCGCTGACCGAATTACTGATTGTCGATATTCTGCAGTTTGCCGGGCTCGCTTTTGCTGCCTGTGTCATTCTCAAACATTATCTGCCCCAGCCCGGCTACTGGCTCGCAGCTGGCACCCTGGTGTTGTTTGTGTCCCCGGCATTATGGGATATCGGCAGTGGTCAGCCGCTCGTCGATGAAGTCTTCAAACTGCTGTGGGGGCATTCTGAACAGGGCGCAATGTTCCCGTTGTTTCCGTGGTTGAGTTATCCGCTGTTTGGTATGGCTTTCGGCTACTGGCTGAAACGTTCTGACTCTCAGGCAAAGCTTTTTCGACAGAGCCTGGTGATAGGCCTGACTCTACTCACGGTCGGTACCCTGCTGACCCTGAGTAATGTCGACTATCACTATGCCTATTACCTTCGCGGTGGCCCCGGCTTAATCATCTGGGTTAGCGGTTTTGTCCTGCTCTGGCTTTGGCTCTGTCATTTCCTAGTTGACAGAATCCAGCCCAACCTCGGTTTCAAACTGCTCTTTTTCTGGAGCAGAAATGTCACCGCAATCTATGTCATTCAATGGCTTATTATCGGCTGGGGACTGATGCTGGTCGGTGTGCAGCAACTGAGTATGCCAGCGACCCTGTTTGCGATGCTGCTGGTCTGCCTGTTGTCAGATCTGAGTTTACGTTTATGGCTGAAGCTGCAGCCACATCTATCACGCAGAACCACGCCCCCCGCTTTTAATCAGTCATAATGCCTGTATACACGTCGGGAGCATACTTCCATGGGCAAAGACTACCAGTCAGTTTTAACGGCGCTTAAAAGCAACCAGTCGTCCGGCGCCAGTGAACTGGCGCTGAGAACCCTGCTGAGCTTCAAGGAGTATCTGAGCTCTGTCGCGGAACAGTCGGCTGACACCATTGAAACCATGGCCGCAGAACTGGCCTCAGCGCGCCCCAGCATGATTCCTCTGGCAAATGCCTTGCGACGCTGGCAGAAAAAGCTGGAGAGCGATGCGCCCTATAACAAGGCGCATTACATCGATATGCTTGATGATATTTATCAGCAACTTGCCAATGCGTCAGACAAAGTCGCCGAACAGGCTTCCGAGCTGATTAAACCCGGCATGACCGTGCTGACCCACAGCCGCAGTTCGCAGGTAATGTCTCTGTTTGAGCATGCCTGGGAGCAATACCGGGAGTTCAGGGTTATGGTGACCCTGAGTGCGCCGGGGAATGAGGGATTGGCTGTCGCCTCTCAGCTCAGCAAAATGGGCGTGCCGGTCACCGTCATCACCGATGCCGAAATGGGCCTCGTTATGCCTGATGTCGATTTAAACATCAGCGGCTGTGACTGCTGGCTTACAGACCACCATTACGTAAACAAAACCGGCACCCTGCTGCAGGCACTGGCCGCCCGGCATTTCGGCAAGCCTTTCTGGGTGCTGGCAGACAGCTTTAAAAACAGCCATCAGACCAGTGATGAGGTAAGCCTCGAAGCGATGCCAGCCGACGAGTTGCCATTACCTGAGGGTGACAAGATTGCTGCAAAAAATGTTTATTTTGAAACGGTATCCACACGGCTGATGACTGGCCGGGTGGATGAGTATGGTTTACAGGTGTTGCAGCCTTAGTTGGCTATCGCGAGGCCACAGGCCTTGGCGACCCGGGCCAGGCAGTTAATAACGGTAACTAGACAAAACGGGCAAACCAGGGCTTGGTTTTAATCGCCAGTGCCACCAGTGACAGCATCACCGGTACTTCCACCAGCACACCAACCACAGTGGCCAGCGCGGCACCCGACTGTAAACCGAACAGACTGATTGCCACCGCCACCGCGAGTTCAAAGAAGTTCGATGTGCCAATCAGGGCCGCAGGGGCAGCCACATTAAACGGCACTTTCCATAAATAAGCCCAGCCATAAGCAATCGCAAAGATACCGTAACTTTGAATCAGCAAGGGAATCGCGATCAAGACAATCACCAGCGGTTTCGCCAGAATGGTCTCGGCCTGAAAACCAAAAAGCAGTACCACCGTCGCCAGCAGCCCCAGAATCGACCAAGGTTTCACCTTCTCCGTGAACTCAGCGATTTCATGATGATCACTGCTTTTATCCAGTTTACGGCGCGTCAGATAACCGGCCAGCAGCGGTGTGACCACATACAAAACGACAGACAGGAACAGCGTTTCCCAGGGCACGATAATTTCAGTGATGCCCAGCAACAGGGCGGCAATCGGTGCAAATGCGAACACCATAATGATGTCATTGATAGACACCTGTACCAGCGTGTAGTTAGCATCGCCTTTGACCAACTGGCTCCAGACAAACACCATCGCGGTACATGGGGCGACCCCGAGCAGAATCATGCCGGCGATGTATTCTTTCGCGGTTTGCGGGTCAACCAGACCGGCAAACAGGAACTCGAAAAACAGAATCCCGAGCCCGGCCATGGTGAAAGGCTTAATCAGCCAGTTGACCACCAGCGTCAGGCAGAGTCCTTTAGGTCTTCTGCCGACATCCTTGAGCGAAGCAAAGTCAACATTAACCATCATCGGATAAATCATCAGCCAGATGAAGACGGCAACGGCGAGATTCACACTGGCAAATTCGAGCCCGGCAATCAGCTCAAACACTGAAGGAAATAACCAGCCTAAACCCACACCGGAAATAATCCCAAGGCCAATCCAGACTGACAGATACCGTTCAAAAATACCCATGGGTGAACTGGTCTCGCTCATGGTAGCTCCTGCTCGATGCGATTTTTCAGCATATTGAAAGCTTCATCAAAGGCTGCTTCAATCTCGGCTTCGCTGCCTTCGGCTTTTGCAGGGTCCGGCGTACTCCAGTGCAGACGCTGGTAGTCCCCCTGAAATGCCGGGCAAGTCTCATTGGCAGCAGCGTCACAGACGGTGATCACATAATCAAAGTGTTCTCCGGCAAAGTCATCCCAGGACTGGCTGCGGGGCTCGCCCGGGTCGACACCGTGACGCTTCAAAGTTTCAATGGACTTGGGATGAACATAACCGGCAGGAAAACTACCGGCACTGACCGCCTGATAGTCCCCTTTTTTCAATTGATTAATCAGTGCCTCTGCCATCACAGATCGGCAGGAGTTACCGGTACATAACACCAATACTTTTTTCATTAGCAGCAACCTGAATTATTGTT
>CAYMEE010000085.1:0-4084 GCA_964389455.1 uncultured Methylophaga sp.
GGTGTCCGCCACAATGGTCAGGATGATACACCGCAATTCAAACTGGATGTCGATCACACCAAAGCTGCGGCGTTTGGTGTCGATCTAACTGACATCAACAGCACCTTCAGTACTGCGTGGGCCTCAAGTTATGTCAATGATTTTATTGATAACGGACGCATCAAACGAGTCTACGTCCAGGGTGATGCGCCTTACAGGATGATGCCCGAGGATGTGGGGGAATGGTATGTTCGCAATGACAATAATGAAATGGTGTCTCTGGCCTCATTGACCGACAGTCGCTGGATTTACGGTTCCCCCCGACTGGAACGCTATAACGGCGTGTCCTCCGTCAACATTCAGGGTGAAGGCGCCCCCGGTGTCAGCTCCGGTGATGCCATGCAGGTGATGGAAAGACTGGTGTCACAACTGCCCGAAGGCATTGGTTTCGAGTGGAGTGGCTTATCACTACAGGAACGCCAGTCCGGCGATCAGGCTCCTCTGCTGTATGCGGTATCGATTCTGGTAGTGTTCCTGTGTCTGGCAGCATTATACGAAAGCTGGTCAGTGCCGTTTTCTGTGATGCTGGTAGTGCCGCTCGGTGTTTTGGGCGCCGTCCTGTTTGCGCTGTTACGCGGTCTGTCCAATGATGTGTTTTTCCAGGTCGGGTTGCTGACGACGATTGGTCTGTCTTCAAGAAACGCCATTCTTATCGTCGAGTTCGCCAAGTCATTGTATGAAAAAGGCATGTCACTTACCGAGGCCACGCTGGAAGCGGTAAGAATGCGACTGCGGCCAATTCTGATGACCTCCCTGACCTTTATGCTGGGGGTCACCCCCCTGATGATCGCTTCCGGTGCCGGCTCTGCCAGTCAGAACGCGATTGGTACCGGTGTTTTCGGCGGTATCTTTACCGCGACGGTGCTTGCCGTGTTCTTTATTCCGGTGTTTTTTGTGGTGGTCTTCAGTCTGGCTGAACGACTCAGCCGCAACAAAAACATCAGCGACACTTCAGAGGAGGCCAAGACATGAACATCGTCACCAGAGCAGTCTCTGTTTTGAGTCTGCTGCTTATCTCGGCCTGTTCAATGATGCCGGAGTATCAACGACCTGAGCCAGCTATTGAACTGGAGCAACAGGCGCAAACTGACGCTGAAAGCCTGTCGATTGCGCAACTCGGCTGGCAGGACTTTTATCGCGATGCCGCACTGCAACAGTTGATTGACAAGGCGCTGGCGCGCAATCAGGAACTCAGGATTTCCTCATTAAGCGTGCAGCAACTGCAACAGCAGTATCAGATACAGCGTGCAGCCAAATTGCCCGGCGTGGATGTTCAGGGTGAAGCGAGCCGCAGTCGGACACCTGAGTCTTTAAGCTTTGTCGGCAGAAGCGGGATCAATGAGCAGTATAGTGTCGGGCTTGGAATTACCAGCTGGGAGATCGACTTTTTCGGTCGCATTGATAGTCTGACCCAGTCTGCATTACAGCAATACTTTGCCAGTCGTGCCGCACGTGACAGCGCCCAGCTCAGCCTGATTGCCGAAGTGGCTGACAGCTGGTTCAGCTGGCAGGCGGCTGAGGCCCAGGCGGCACTCGCTGCCGAAACGAAAAAGGCACGGGAGGAGAGCTATCAGCTCATCCAAAAACGTTTTGATAACGGGCTCGCCTCGGAACTGGATCTGCGTCAGGCTGAGACAGCCGTCCATGAGGCGCGTATTTTACAGGCCCAATATCAGCAACAGGCGAACCAGTTCTTCACCAGCCTGCAGTTATTAGCCGGTGACAACCTCGACAAATCTCAATGGCGGGCTGACTGGGAACAAATCGGCCAGTTACGTGAGTTGCCGGTCAATTTGTCTTCTGATGTGCTGCTGCAACGGCCTGATGTATTGCAGGCGGAATATCAAATCAAATCTGCCAATGCTGATATCGGTGCGGCCCGCGCTGCCTTCTTCCCGCGGATCAGTCTGACCGCAAGTCTGGGGCTGGCGGGCAGTGCACCAGCACAGCTCACTGACAGCGGTAGCAGGCAATGGCAGATTGCGCCGCAATTCACGCTGCCTTTGCTGGACTGGGGGGTGAACCAGGCGAATCTGAGTGTCGCGGAGTTGCAGAAAGATATCAATATCGCCAATTATCAGCAGGTCATTCAGCAGGCTTTTAAAGAGGTGCGTGATGAGATGGAAGCCCGAATCACGCTCGATGATCAGTTGCAGGCGCAGCAGGATCTGACCCGAGCCAGCCAGCGCAGCCTGGACTTGGCTCGCTCGCGCTTTGATGCCGGTATAGACAGCTATCTGGATGTGCTGGATGCCCAGCGCAGCAGTATAAACAGTCAGTTGAACCTCATCAGTATCGACCTGCAGCGACTGCGCAATCAGCTAACCCTTTTCAAAGCACTGGGGGGTGGTCTCTATGCCGATTCTTCCGAAATGTGAACTCAACAGTTTGTTTTAATAAAAAATTTGCTTTAAGGTGAATTCGTACTTCTCAACGACAAGGAGACAAAAATGGATTTAGGTATTGGAGGCGGTTTATTAGGGCTTATCTGGCTGATTATCGTCATTTGGGCCATTATCCAGGTCGCTGGCAGCCCGGCTGGTGCAGGTGCAAAAGCGTTGTGGATACTGATAATTCTGTTATTCCCTGTAGTCGGCTTGATAATCTGGTTCTTTTTGGGACCCAAGTAGAATGGAAAATCATAAAAAGGGGCTTTAAGCCCCTTTTTTTTGCCTAATATTCAGGCCAGATGTTCTTTTAACAGACCAGGCTGACGTGTCGGGGTAAAGATTTCTATCCAGTAGCCATCCGGATCCTGAATAAAGGCGATGCCTTTCATCTTCCCATCATTGGGCTTTTTCACAAACGGCACCCCCATTTTCTCAAAACGCTCACAGGCCGCATCAATATCCGGCACCGCAAAACCGATATGACCGAAGCCACGCGGATCGCTGTTACCGTTGTGATAACTGACTTCTTCCTTGTCTTCATCGCCCCAGTTATGGGTCAATTCCAACATCGCCGGCATGGCAAAAGTCTGTTTGATTCTTTCATCATTGTCTTCGGAGATGGCTTTCGCATCTTCCGGTGACAAGGCCGCCATAAAGTACAGCGTGAACTCCATCGCTGGGAAATCAAAGCGTTTAACCAAGGTCATACCCATGACTTCACTGTAAAACTTCAGGGTACGCTCAGGATCTTTAATCCGGAACATGGTCTGGTTAAACACAAAATCATGGGTGGCCGGATCATGGGATTCACTCAACCCTTTTGCCTCGTCAAAATGTCTGCTCATATTTCTCTCCTTATAGTAATAATAGTTTCAGCGCTTTCAGGGCCTACAACCAGCCCTTACGCTTGAAATAAAAATACGGGGCCATGCCCGCGGCGACCATCAATCCTATCGCCAGTGGATAGCCATACTGCCAGTCCAGCTCCGGCATGAACTCGAAATTCATACCGTAGATACTGGCAATCAGCGTTGGCGGCAGGAACACGACCGCGGCAATGGAAAAGGTTTTAATGATCTGTGCCTGACGGATATTAATAAAGCCCTGGGTTGAATCCATCAGAAAGTTGATTTTGTCGAACAGGAAACTGGTGTGTGTCATCAGGGTTTCCAGGTCACGACCGATTTCATAGAGCGTATCCCGCTGCTGCGATGGATCGCGTAAATGCCGCAGCATAAACGAGATATCCCGCTGGGTATCCATCAGACACAGGCGGATTTTACCGTTACTGTCTTCCAGTCGTGCCAGCTGACTGATTGCGGCTTCAAGATCGGCAGCTTCATCTTCCAGCACACAGTGACTGACCCGCTCCAGCTGATGATGAATATCCTCGATATTATCGGCGTGGTTTTCCACTTTTTGCTCAAACAGGGTCACCAGCAGTTCAGTCGGTGTCTCACAGCTGACCTGCCCCCGACGGGCGCGCATTCTTAGCAGGCGAAAATCACTGAGCTCGCCGTCGCGAATCGCGATCAGTCGCTCGGGCTGCAATACAAAGGCGACCGAGACGGTATGATGGCGCCCCTCGGCCATGCCCAGAAACAGGGTATGCAGGTGCAGTCCATCCTGATCGGTAAAACAGCGCGCCGAGGCTT
>CAYMEE010000086.1:0-3615 GCA_964389455.1 uncultured Methylophaga sp.
GGTGATACCACGCTGGCAGCCAATATGGTACTGCTGAATTTCATTACGTTTATGGCTTATGTGCTGGATGGCTTTGCCAATGCCACCGAGGTTATGACCGGCCGTGCCATTGGTCAGCATAATCCCGCTATGCTCAAGCGCAGCCTTTTCCTGAATGGGTTCTGGTCTTTGCTCACTGCCAGTCTGTTCAGTCTGGTTTATTGGCTGTTTGGAATTGAGATTATTGCCTTGCTCACCAGTATAGAAAGCGTCTCAGAGATGGCGACCGATTACCGGCTTTGGGTGGTACTGGCACCCTGGCTCGGCGTCTGGTCTTATCTGTTTGATGGGCTGTTTGTGGGAGCGACCCTGGGCAGGGAAATGCGAAATACCATGCTGTTCTCGACTTTCTGTTGCTATCTGCCAGCTTGGTATTTACTACAGGGGTGGGACAACCACGGTTTATGGGCTGCCTTGATGGTGTTACTGGCGGCCAGAGGCCTGAGCCAAAGTGTTTATTTGCCCAGGATTATCAGCCGCTTGAACTAGTCAGATCGTGGTGCCCGAGTCCCAGCCGGAGTTACGCTCTTTGCGTCTTTCATCACCACTACGGCGATCCTCTTTATCCGGCTCAAAGCGGATCATATCCCGCCGGTCTGAGCCTGAGCGGCGGTGCTCCTGACGGCGCTCCTCTCCATTCCATGCTGGCTCGGCCGCATCATTTATCATAGATTCATAGTCGCGGGTCATCTTTGACTCTCCCTATTCTTTATTTAATGAAACTACTCCCAGGCTGATTATGTTGTCAATTAGATGCCAGTTATGAAGTCGTTGTCGACATGCTGATATTTTTTCCAGCCGTTGCCGGACTGTAAGACATTTGATGATTAGACGCTTTGGCGTAAAATGACTTTATTTAACGCAATGGAGACTGTGGTGAGACTTGATATCAAACGGCTTTGCCTCATATCAGCAGCTTTAATGCTGAGCTTCAGTGTCCATGCCCAGATTTACAAATGGGTTGATGAAAATGGTCAGACTCATTACTCACAACAACCGCCTGAATCCGGCCAGGCCGAAACAGTAGATGTGCCGCCACCACCGCCCATCGCACCTGAACAAGCCCGTGATGAAGTGCAGCAACTGATAGATCAGCAACAGGCTGCTGAACAGGCAGAGCAGCAAGCGCAGCAGCAGGCCCAACAGGAAGCAGAGCAAGAGGCCATTCGGGAAGAGAATTGCCGTATCGCCCAGGAAAATCTCACTGCATACCAGAACAATCCCGGACGTCGTGTCATGGATGAAGAAGGAAATGTCACTCGCCTCAACGAAGACATGCGCCAGCAGAAAATCCAGGAATTTCAGGAACAAATCGACCTTTACTGTCAATAAAGGAGAACAAGATGCCGTATCTTAATATCCGCACTAATCAGGAAGTCAAAGACGAAGCGACGCTGATGAAAGTCGCCAGCCAAACTGTATCCAGAGCATCTGGCAAACCGGAAACTTATGTCATGATCACCATCGATCAGCAAAAACCGATGCTGTTCGGTGGCAGTGATGCGCCGACGGCGATACTCGACTATCGCTCGCTGGGTTTACCCGGCGATAGACAGGGCTTTTCCGATACCTTGTGTTCAATGATTAACGAACAGCTCGGTATTGATGGTGGCCGAATCTACATCAGCATGACTGACTCAGAACGGCAGAACTGGGGCTGGAATCACAGTACCTTCTGACCATTTAATTACTCATTTATAACGACTGGCACCGCCGGCCTCCGGCGGTGCCCTTTTTGCGAAACAGGAATAACAACAAGCGATGCGTGCCTCTAACCTGCTCATTTCCACTTTGAAAGAAACCCCAGCCGATGCCGAAATTGTCAGTCACCAGCTCATGCTGCGCGCCGGTCTGATTCGCCGCCTGGCTTCCGGCCTCTACACCTGGCTGCCGATGGGTCTCAGAGTGCTGAGAAAAACCGAAGCCATCATTCGTGAGGAAATGAACAACAGCGGCGCCCAGGAAGTGCTGATGCCGTCAGTGCAGCCGGCTGAACTGTGGCAGGAAAGTCAGCGCTGGGAAAAATACGGTCCGGAACTGCTGCGACTGGTCGATCGCCACCAGCGTGATTTTTGTTACGGACCAACCCACGAAGAAGTCATCACCGATCTGGTGCGTCAGGAAATCCGCAGCTACAAGCAGCTGCCGGTCAACTTTTATCAGATTCAAACCAAGTTCCGTGATGAAATCCGTCCCCGTTTTGGTCTGATGCGCGCCCGCGAATTCCTGATGAAAGATGCCTATTCCTTCCATCTGGATCAGGCTTCTCTTCAGCAGACTTATGACGATATGTACGCAGCCTACTCGCGTATCTTCAGCCGCATCGGTCTCGATTTCCGCGCTGTTCAGGCCGATACAGGCAGCATCGGCGGTAACGCTTCTCACGAATTCCACGTACTGGCTAGCTCCGGTGAAGATGCCATCGCCTTTAGTGACAGCAGTGATTACGCTGCCAACGTCGAACTGGCGGAGGCTGTCGCACCAGCTAGGGACCGCCCTGCTGCCACTGAATCCATGAACAGTGTGGATACGCCGCAGCAACACACCATTGAAGAAGTCAGCGAATTTCTGAATAAACCGGCGTCACAGTGCCTCAAAACCCTGCTGGTTGAAGGCGCTGAAGAAGGCAGTGTTGTGGCACTGGTACTGCGTGGTGATCATGATTTGAATGAAATCAAAGCTGAAAAACACCCACTGGTTGCTGCACCTTTGACCTTCGCTACACCGGAACAGGTGCTGGAAGTCTGTGGTGCCAATATCGGATCCATCGGCCCGGTCGGACTTGAGATTCCGGTACTGGTGGATCATGCCGCCGCGTTTGTGGCTGACTTTGTATGCGGGGCCAACGAAGATGAGAAACATCTTACCGGCGTGAACTGGGGCCGGGATCTGGCGGAACCTCAAACGGTCGATCTACGCAATGTGCTGGCCGGCGACCCCAGCCCGGATGGTCAGGGCACACTGGAAATCGCCCGCGGTATCGAAGTCGGTCACATCTTCCAACTGGGTGACAATTACAGCAAAAAAATGAACGCTGTCGTGCTCACCGAATCCGGTAAATCGCAAATCATGACCATGGGCTGCTACGGCATCGGCGTGTCGCGGGTTGTCGCCGCAGCGATTGAACAGAACCACGATGATCGCGGCATTATCTGGCCCGAAGCCATCGCCCCGTTCCTGGTTGCGCTGGTGCCGGTCAATGCGCATAAATCCGCCAGGGTCAAAGAGAAAGCCGAAGAAATCTATCAACAACTGACGCAAGCCGGTATCGATGTCCTGTTTGATGACCGTGGCCTGCGCCCTGGCGTTGCTTTTGCTGATATGGAACTAATGGGGATTCCACACCGCCTGATCCTGGGTGAGCGCGGTCTGGATAACGGTCAAATCGAATATAAAAACCGTCGCACGGGTGATGGTGAAGACTTGCCGCTGGATGAAGTAATCAGCGCGATCAAACAGAAACTGAGTTAATAGCCTCCATGAGTTGCATCAAACAATCTGATCTTATCGACAGCGTCGCCGACGCCCTGCAGTTTATCGCCTGCTATCACCCGAAAGACTTCATTCAGGCGATGA
>CAYMEE010000087.1:0-3579 GCA_964389455.1 uncultured Methylophaga sp.
TCGCGCTTGACGGTATTGCTGTTACAGCCGGCCAGTAAGGCAGCGGACAACAACATAAATGGCACCGTAAATTTCATAAGAACTCTCCACAAAAAAAGCTTTGCAGAGAGATGCTTGCAGACTTTGTGCCAGAAGAAAGAAATAAGGCACATAAAAAAAGCCGGCCAAGAATGGCCGGCTTAAATGAGAGAGAAATTAAAGATTTTGACTGGCGTACTGCAACATCTGATCGGAAGTTGAGATCGCTTTCGAATTCATCTCATAAGCTCTCTGAGTTTCGATCATGTTTATTAGTTCTGTCACCACATTGACGTTAGAAGTTTCCAAGGCACCGCCAACTGTGGTACCAAAACCATCCAGACCGGGCGTTCCCAGTATCGGCGGGCCACTGGCACCGGACTCTCTGAACAGATTCTCACCAATCGGTTGCAGCCCGGTCGGGTTCACAAAATCCGCCAAATCCAGGTTGCCGACAATAGTGGGCTCGGAGTCACCAGCCTGCAGCACGCTGACCGTGCCATCAGAGCCAACTGTAATGCTCTGAGCGTCCTCAGGAATCGTGATTCCGGGCTCCAGTGGATAACCGTTGGACATGACCACCTGACCGGTATTATCCAGTTGGAAAGTACCGTCACGGGTATAAGAAATGGTGCCGTCCGGCATGAGAACCTGGAAAAAGCCACGGCCCTGAATCGCAATATCGAGCGCATTCTGAGTCTGCTGGATATTACCCTGAGTGTGGACTTTCTCTGTGGCCACTGTCCGCACACCGGTACCGACCATCAAACCGGAAGGTAACTGGGTGCTGGCGGATGACTGAGCACCGGGCTGACGAATGGTCTGATACAGCAGATCCTCAAATACTGCGCGGTCCTGTTTGAAACCGGTGGTGTTAACGTTCGCCAGGTTATTGGAAATCACTGACATCCGCGTTTGCTGGGCATCAAGGCCGGTTTTTGCAATCCATAAAGCCTGATTCATAATTTAACTCCTACTCTCGCCGGGCGGTAAAAATTGCCGCCTTGTGCGGTTAACCATTCATTTGCATTAAACGTGCCGAAGCAGCGCTGTTTTCCTGCGTGGTTTTCATCATTTTGACTTGCATTTCGTATTGCCGCTGCAGTTCAATCATTTTGACCAGAGCGCCAACCGCATTGACGTTACTGCTTTCCAATGTGCCTGATGAGACTGTGACGGTGGCATCCAACGGTGCCTCACTGCCATCTTGCATCCGCAGCAAACCATCGCTGTCTTTAAACACCTGCTGCAGATCCGGTTTGACCAGTTTGATCCGGTCCAGCACTGCTAGTGCGTTCGCTGCTTCACCGATAGGACGGATGGAAATGGTACCGTCGCTGCCGATTTCGACCTTTTCTGCCGGTGGAATCGCAATCGGACCACCCTCACCCATCACGGCAAGACCAGTGCCGGTCACTAACTGGCCGGTTTCGGTTATCTGCAGGTCACCAGCACGGGTGTAGCCTTCACGCCCATCTTTACCCTGGACGGCAATAAACCCCTCACCCTGAACCGAAATATCGAGTTCACGGCCGGTGGATTGCACCGAACCCTGCTGATAATCTGTGCCGGGTCTCTCGGTCATTGAATAAACGCGTGACGGTAAACCTTCGCCAAATACCGGCATGCTGCGGAACTGTTCAAAGTCGGCACGGAAACCGGTGGTATTGATATTGGCCAGATTGTTGGCATTGGTCGCCTGCGCCTGCATGGTCTGCTGGGCGGCATTCATGGCGATAAAAAGACTACGGTCCATAGCAATTGCCTCTGATAACGAAATGACTGGCAGTCAAAAATTTGTACTGAAATAGCTGAAGCAGTTTTCGTTCCAGTTTTTAGGGCTGAAAAAAATTTCCTGTTAAGCCCTAAAAAACCCCACTCAAAAATATGAGTGGGGTTAAAGCCGAACTTAACGCAGGTTGATAATGGTCTGGGTTATGGCGTTATTGGTCTCAATCGCTTTCGAGTTGGCCTGGAAGTTACGCTGGGCGGTGATCAGCCCCACCAGTTCCTTGGTCAAATCGACGTTTGAAGTTTCCAATGCACCGGCCTGAATCTGGCCGAAACTACCCGTTGAAGCTTCACCGGCAATGACAGGGCCAGAGTCAGTGGTTTCTTTCCAGGCCGTGCTGCCGATTTTGTTCAGTGCCTGCGGGTTAGCAAAATCACCCAATGCAATTTTGCCGATAGGCACTGCCTGACCATTACTGTAAGTGGCACGAATCAGGCCTTCTTCACTGACATCAACACCAGTCAGACGACCAGTCGGGAAACCATTCACTGTCAGAGCGCCGACATTGAATGGGCCGGAGTTCTGTGTTGACCCAGCCAGGGAAAACTCGACGGTCTGGGTCGCAGCACCGCTAGCCCATTCTGAATTTGTTCCATCAGTGAATGACAGGGTGACCGGTTGGATTCCGGCTGTGCCTGGGTCTGAATCAACACTTGTCAGCAAACCATCAGAACTAAAGCTTAGTCTGGCATTAGTCTCCAGAGGAAAGGGTTCTCCCGGCGTGCCCCCTTTTACATCACCGCCATCAATATAAGCAGCCATTTGCCATTGATTATCCAGACCACCCACGGCCTCGGAGTCAATTTTTTGATAATAGGTCGTTACGATGTGCTCATTACCCAGCGAATCGTAAATAGTGGCTGAAGTCGAAAAGCTATAGGTGGTTGCATCTTCAGGATCAATCGCCAGGACACTGGGGCTGACTGCAGCTGAACCTGCACTGGCTGAGCCTGTCGTGAAGTCGGTTATTGTCGCTCCACCTCCGTCAACATCACCATTGTAATTACTGATTCCCGGTGCGACTTCATCAGGGCTTGTGAAAACAAGTTGATCAGATGAGTCCAATGTCACCGTGTATCCAGCAGGCAGTTGACCTTGAATTGCTGAAGCAACGCCTTCCAGAGAGCCATAGTCACCATTCAACAGCACAGGATTCCCATCAACTTCAAAACTGACTTGGTCCGTTGTGAAATCCGATGCAGGGACAGCAGTATCAGTAGTGTATGTACCTTGAACCAAGGCTGAGCCACCTGTAGAAATCGGGTCGGCATTTGATGGCAGGTTGGTAGCAATACTCAAATCAGTGGTTGCTTCTGGCGCACCCACAGAAGGAGGCAACTGAATCGGCGCGGTAGCATTCATGCTTGTAGCAGAAATTTGACCATTGCTATCGACCGGGAAGGCCCTCAGGAACCAACCTTCATTCGAGACAATGTAACCATCTTTGTTAACACCGAACTCACCAGCGCGAGTATAGATGACCTCACCACTGTCGAGTTCCGGTGCCATGGCAAAGAAACCTTCACCACTGAGCGCCAAATCCAGGGCGTTATCAGTAAATTCCAGATTACCCTGACTGAACTGCTGAGCGACGTTTTGCAGTACCGCACCGTTACCAATCGCGGTGCGGCTGGTCGTACCGAAGGCAGAAACAGCGAAGACATCACCGAATTCAGCACGGGACTCTTTAAAACCAGTCGTGTTGACGTTGGCAATGTTATTGGATTTAACATTCAGGTCCGCTGTGGCTGCGTTCAAACCGCTTAATG
>CAYMEE010000088.1:0-3426 GCA_964389455.1 uncultured Methylophaga sp.
ACATAGTGACTTCAAAGCCGAAACGCATGTCTTGGTAAGCAGGTGCAGTCCACATAAAGATTCTCCTTAATTATTGAGCATTACAGATTGGGCAGGAACACTGCATTGGGTGTTTGAGCCAATCCATTAAAGCAATGTCAGTCTGTTGGTAAAGCGCCATGATTATCTGTTGCAGATATACATGGTGACTTCAAAACCAAAACGCATGTCTTGATAAGCAGGTGCAGTCCACATGATGCAGTCTCCTTTTTGTTTGACTTGGTGACGATCTTAATCAGTGAGGCAAACAGGCAATACAGATTTATGCTGGATTGCTGTCAGGATTTTGCTGAAGAAGCGTTATTCTGATTGGTTCTGTTGCTCTGTCAGGCACTCCTGGTAAACCTGCTCACTAAAGTCATCGATGACTTGATACTGTTGTTGAAAATCAGTGACGCGGGGCTCTGCATAGGCTCGAAGCAACAAACCGCGAGAAATATTGCCTGCGGTCTCTTTCACAGCATCGGCAATCGGCACGCCCTGCTGACGCCAGTTCATGAACAGATTGGCTTTTTGTTTCCAGCCTTCACACTCTTCTACCTCTGCTGCCTGAAGCGGTAAGGCCAGCAGCAAAAAAAACATCAATGACAGCAGCTTCATAAAAATTCCAGTTATCTTGAATATGACATTCATGCTTAGAGCTGATTTCTGTCACTAGGTTCATCTGGATACCCAGTTTATAAGGTGGACATAAAAAGACCGCCGGTCTGGCGGTCTTTTTAGGCCGGTTTCGTTTCAGTCTTTGAACTTCTGAGCGATGCGATCGCCGATCTCCTGATCCACATTGCGCCAGTATTCAAACGCCCGTTGCAGGACCTCATCGGAAACCCCATCGGCCAGGTGCCCGGCGACATTGTTGACGAATCGCTCCCGAGCCGCGTCATCCATGACTTCTCGCAGCAGCGTTCTTGGCTGGCTGTAATCATCATCTTCCGGATGCAGGGTATAGGGCTGACGCATCATCTGACCATCAATCGGCCAGGTCGTGTCTTCCGGATAACGATCCGAAGCGGCGTGAGGGCCGCCTTTGGAATTAGGCGCATACACTGGGTCAGTGACATTCTGTACCCGCATTGCGCCATCTTTACTGTAGCTGTTCACTTCGACCACCGGGCGGTTAACCGGAATTTGCTTGTAATTGACGCCGAGACGGGCACGGTGGGCATCGGCGTAAGCAAACATGCGCCCCAACAACATTTTATCGGGGCTGGCACCAATACCGGGCACCATATTATTGGGCTCAAAAGCCGCCTGTTCGATTTCGGTGTGATAATCCGTGGGATTGCGATTCAACGTCAGCTTGCCGACTTCAATCAGAGGGTAATCCTTGTGAGACCAGACCTTGGTGAGGTCGAATGGGTTAAAGCGATATTTTTCCGCATCGGCCATCGGCATGATCTGCATTTTCAGCGTCCAGCTGGGATGGTCGCCATTTTTGATGGCGTGAAATAAATCCCGGGTGTGATAATCGCCATCTTCACCCGCCAGTCGGTCAGCGTCTTCCTGGGTCAGGAAATCGATACCCTGGTCGGTTTTGAAGTGGTATTTGACCCAGAATTTTTCACCTTCTGCATTAACCCACATGTAGGTGTGGCTGCCATAGCCATTCATATGTCGCCAGGTTTTGGGAATGCCGCGATCGCCCATCAGCCAGGTCACCTGATGCGCTGATTCAGGTGACAGCGTCCAGAAATCCCACTGCATATCATGGTCGCGGATGTTGGTATCGGCACGGCGTTTCTGAGAACGGATGAAATGCTGGAATTTAAGCGGGTCACGGATAAAAAAGACCGGTGTGTTGTTACCGACCAGATCGTAATTGCCCTCGCTGGTATAGAACTTGACCGCAAACCCCCGTGGATCGCGCCAGGTATCAGGACTGCCTCGTTCACCGGCGACCGTGGAAAAGCGGATCAGCAGATCGGTTTTTGTACCAGGCTGGAAAACCGCAGCCTTGGTATATTGGCTGACATCGTGAGTGACTTCAAAAAGCCCGAAAGCACCGCCACCTTTGGCGTGTGGCTGTCGTTCGGGGATACGCTCTCGGTTAAATTGAGCCATCTGCTCAATAAGATAATGGTCGTGCAATAAAATGGGACCATCAGGGCCCACCGTCAGGGAATGCTCATCACTGTTTACTGGAATGCCGGCATCAGTGGTTGTCGGTTTGTTGGGTTTGCTCATTCGTTGCCTCCTCTCGAAAATCCGTTCACTGACAGGAAGTCGACTCCTGTCTGACAGGGAGCTTAGTAAGCCAGGTTTTCTGAGACATAAGACGCAGGTGATAACGCCGGGAGCTGATCAAGCTGACAATGTCTCAAAGCTTAAAAGCCATCTATGAATCACTGTTTTGCTTGTTACCCATTCACCCTACTTCAGTTGGGAAAGGGTTTCTATGGAAATTTACCGCCTTGGCGTCAGGATTTTTCGGACTTGGGCCTCAAATCTGACCAAATCGGCCACACCTTTCCCCAATCCACTGCTATCTTCAACGGTGTATGACGTAAAAAGCCAACTGGGCTGGTCACAATGTAATGGAGATGAAAGGAGGCACTATGAGCGAGCGTAAAGCGGATATCTCAGAAATGGACGAACAGACTTATGAACTGGCCCAGCAGGTGTTCGAATTAGTCAGAGCCGGGCGCATTGCTGAAATGAAACAGCCGCTTGAAATGGGGCTGCCGGCGAATCTCAGAAATGGCAATGGTGACAGTCTGCTGATGCTGGCAAGTTATAACGGCCACTATGCAATGAGCAAGCTGTTGCTGGAGAATGGCGCCGATCCGGAGCTGGCAAATGACCGGCAACAGACACCGCTGGCCGGGGTGGCTTTCAAAGGCTATGTCGATATTGCCGAATTGTTAATTGAATATGGGGCGGATGTGAATGCGAAAACGCCCGATGGTAAAACCCCGCTGATGTTTGCCGCCATGTTTAATCAGGTAGCCATTATCGGTTTGTTGCTGGAAAAGGGGGCGGATAAGCACGCTGCAACCGAAGAGGGTAAGACTGCAATGATGCTGGCCGAAGCCATGGGCGCTGAAGACAGTGTGAAAAAACTGCAGCAGTAACCGTCTTCAGACATAAAAAAAGCCCGGACCGGAAAGCCGGGCCGGGCTTTTCATCATCACTGATTAAGAGCTTTGCTTAATCATTTTCTGAACCTGACTGCGAAGCTCAGGGTCCTGTTGCATTGAGAGTGAAATATTGGCGTACTCTTCACGATACAGACCGGCCTCTTCAATGGCATCGGCAATCTCGCGATGTGCTTCAACCATCAGGTCACGCTCTTCTGACTTGGTGTCGGCTTGAGCGATTCTTTCTGAATAGTCCGAACGAATCATTTTGATATCGTCCTGAACCGATGCATATTGCATCAGTTTCTTC
>CAYMEE010000089.1:0-3349 GCA_964389455.1 uncultured Methylophaga sp.
ACCTCCGGATCAGACTGATCATCAAGCGTGACCTGTGCTGCCGCCCGGATACCTGACAGTGGGTTTCGGATATTATGTGCAACCAATGGAACGAGTTCCCCCATCGCTGCCTGCTTGCGTACCTCGACCAGTTTGTCACGATTACTCGCCAGTTCTTCTGCCATCGCATTAATGGCATCTGCCAGTCTGACCAGATCATCAACACCGTGGCGGGTAATCTGATGGTTTAGATTGCCTTTACTGATGAGTCGGGCACCATGCATCACCGCGGCCAAAGGCCTGACCAGATTATTTCTGACAAAGCGACGCGAAAACAGTAATAAACTCAGTGCCAGCAATATGGGTAATGGCACCAGCAGCATAAGTTGTGACATCCAACGTTGCCTGCTCTCGGCCAGCGCCGTCTGCTTATCTTTCAATAGCCTGTCAAAACTGCTGAAGGCATGTTCCAGATCGGCAAAGGTCTGTTGCTCCAGCTGATAATCCAGCAGATTCTTTTGCTCTTCACTCAGACTCACGGATTTCAACAGTTCGCGGGTTTGCTGTCGATAATCGGTGTAAGCCGCTTCGATTTGCATGATGGCTTCAGTCTCAGCGCCGGGTTCAGATAATAGCCTCAGATCTGCAAGCCCATCATTAATACGGCGGGAATAGAAGTTATATTCATCGCGGGCGTACTGATCATCCAAAAAAGCGGCATCAAAGACTTCCTTAAGCTGCCGGTATAGTTCGCCCCTGGTTGACTGTACATGACTGTTCATTGCCGTCAGTCGCAGAGATTCTTCAGCGCTTTTCTGCCAGGCAAATGCCCACACAATCGCCACACTGGTGGTAATCAGAATCAAGAAGACGAAACTGAGCTCATGCAGCAGCAGAGAGCCCTGAATCGTATTAAGTCTGGGTAAACGTTTCATACACAAAAAACGGGCACCTTGGCCCGTTTTTCCTGTCACCGCTTAAGCGACCCATCAAGCGCCTTCGTTAAAGCCGGCAAAGGTTATCGACTCATCGACCAGAGTCGGTTCGCCTTCAGACCAGCTTTCGCCATCGGGTACGACGGTGCGGATCTGGTAGATTTCACCGGGGATCTCCTCCGATAAGGTAAAGATGTAATATTTACCCGCGTACAGTTTGTAACGTTGATTTTTAGGATCATCGACATAAGGCTGCACGATATATTGTGTGCCTTTGACGCTTTTGCCGTTGTAGTTGATATCGACTTGTTTTTTCTTGGCTCCTTGCGCGAAGGCCCAGCGAATTTTACGCTGGAAATAACGCCACTCGCCACCGGTCAGTCGATTCATTTCGTGGATGTCATATTCCAGGAAAAGGACAAAAACACCGTTGCCACGTTGGTTTTCCATCGATTCATAGGGGCGTTTGTGCTTGCCGGTGAAAAACTCAAACGCCAGATCACGGCGACCGGTGTTGCGGATATTCGACACAGCAACTTTAATCGTGTCTTCACGGGAATCATCAACCACGCTCTCTTTGGCATAGTCATAAGTCAACACGCCGGGTTTATCTATATTGTCCAGATGGGCTGAATCGAACAGGACATTATTCACTTCTGAAAACCCTGGTGCCGCTGACACGGCAGCGATCGCTGCCAGCATCCAGCCACTCACCAGAGTAATGACGATTTTCTTCACAATCTCTTACCTCTTTCTCTCGTCTATGATGATGTTATGCTTAGGTCACATCCCAGTTTACACAAAGCCTTATGTTATACCGATATCAGAATCAATTTTCGTCCCTGCTGCTGATTGTGACCCTATTTTTATTATTTGGTTGTCAGCCACAAGCAGAAAATCGGCTATACGAGCGAAACAGCCCATACAGCTTCGAAGATACGATTCTCAACCTCGATATTGCCATATCGGAATACAACTACCGCATTATACATCGTAGTCATATCGGACAGGCAGTTCGGGACCGTGGTGACAAGGATTTTCCCCTGTCGACGATTACCAGCTTCTGCAATATCACTTATGCCAAGGAAATGATGGAAATCAATCCTCTGCTTATTAATGATATGCCCTGTAATATCTCAGTGCGTGAAACCGGCGATGGAAAGGTTATTGTTGGCACCAAGCTGATGCTGGAAGCCGTATCGGATCCGGCTCAGAAGCAATTCGCTCAGAAAATTAATGCCAATCTCAAAGCGATTATCGGGGCTACCACCGAGTAGCCCCGATCCGATGATGTCTTAATCGTCATCATCCTCTTTACGTGCTTTTTTCTTCGGATAAGGGTTCACATTCTCCAGTGACGGGAAGTTGTACTCTGCAATGATGGCATTGATGTCATCACGTCGTTTATCAATAAACTTATTGAGTAACTCATTCCACTTCTTATCCTGATAACGGGTACCCATGCTGAAGCTGAAGACCATGGCCTCACCGAGTTCATTCAGAGGCTGCACAGTCATTGGCACGTCTGAAACGCTGGCATAGTAACCGGCAATCGGTCCCCACAGGAAGGCAACGTCAATCTCACCCTTGGCCAGCGCACCTTCTACAATACGACCGGCGTTGACGCGGGCATCGCCCGGCATCATTTGATAATATTCAATCTGATTACCCAGCCCCAGATCAATCAATTTTTTGGTCGCCACACCGCGGTCGAACAGGCCAATTCGCAGTGGTTCACCTTCCTTGCTGACTTTGGCAACATCTTCGATGCTTTTCAGCTCATAACCTTCGCCTGAGCGATAGACCATCGCTTCAATCGAGCTCCAATAAGGCTTGGTAGGTTTAATAAAGTCCGTATGTTCAGGTACGCTCATCGCCAGATCGCAGCGGAATTTACCTGTTTCAGGATCGACATTTTTGATTGTGTTTCTTGAGAAACCGATACGCTGAGGGAACCAGTAATATTCCACTGGAATACCCAGCTCTTCGCCGAGCAGTTCAGCAATTCTGTTGTCAAAACCTTCCTTTTCTTTATTGGAATAGGGCAGGTTATAACCGTCAGCACAGACTCTGACAGCTTCCTGTCCCGGCAAAGGTTTCAGATCTTCTGCCTGAGCTGTCACCGAGCCCAGTAACAACCCGGATAATAATATTGTCCAGCGCTGGAAATGCGTCATTCTCTCTTCCTTTTATTGGCTTATAAAAAACGTCAGACTGTAAACCTATCACATTTGTTTCATAAATACTGATGGGAAAAAGTCCCGACTCGCCTCTGATTTAGCATTCCTAAATTTTTATGCATTGCCTGCTGACCACGAAGCGTAAAAATGATTCATGCAGCCAAAAAAAAGACCCGACATCTTACGATGCCGGGCCTTTCTCAGACTTGTTAGATTAATTGCTTAATCTATTTGGGTCTTGGTCTTACAGGCTAA
>CAYMEE010000090.1:0-1199 GCA_964389455.1 uncultured Methylophaga sp.
GATATCCGCAAGCTGGGTCTGGAGCCGGGGCAGAAAGTCGATCTGATTTCTCTCTGGGCTGATGGCAAAGAGCGTCGGGTGAATGGCTTTACGCTGCTCAGTTACGATATTCCTGAAGGACAGGCGGCCGCTTATTATCCGGAGACTAATCCGCTGGTGCCGCTGGATAGCGTCGGTGAGAAAACTTTCACACCCACCTCCAAGTTTATTGCTATCAAGCTGCAGGCCAGCCGCGAGGCTGACGCCGCCTGATTGCGGGGCTGATTGTTTCAGCCTGCAATATGCGCGAAAATACACGGTTTGCTGGCCCGGTCGGCAAACCGTTTTTTAATTCAGAGCCCTTAATCTATGTCCAGTCCCGTTCAACAAGCTGCCAGTAAGCGTCGCACCTTTGCGATCATCTCGCACCCTGACGCCGGTAAAACCACTTTGACTGAAAAACTGCTGTATTTCGGTGGCGCCATTCAGATGGCAGGTAGTGTGAAATCGCGTAAAACCGATAAACACGCGACTTCGGACTGGATGGAAATGGAAAAAGAGCGGGGCATCTCGGTAACCTCGTCTGTGATGCAGTTTCCCTATAACGGTCGAGTCGTCAACCTGCTGGACACACCGGGTCACGCCGACTTTTCCGAAGATACTTACCGTACACTGACCGCCGTGGATTCGGCTTTAATGGTCATCGACAGCGCCAAAGGTGTTGAGGAACGTACCATCAAACTGATGGAAGTCTGCCGCTTGCGCGATACGCCTATCCTGACTTTTATCAACAAACTGGACCGTGAAGGACGCGAACCGATTGAATTGCTGGATGAAGTCGAGACCATTCTCAATATCCAGTGTGCGCCGATCACCTGGCCAATCGGCATGGGCAAGGGCTTTAAAGGTATTTTTCACCTGCTCAATGACAGCGTGCATCTGTTCCAGCCGCACAGCAAAGAAGCGGGTGAAATCATCCAGGGTCTGGACAACCCGCGTCTGGATGAGCTGTTTGGCAGCATGGCGGAAGACCTGCGCGAAGAAATTGAGCTGGTGCGGGGCGCCAGCCATGACTTTGATCTGGATGAATTCCTGGCCGGTAAACTGACACCGGTATTCTTTGGTTCGGCGATGAATAATTTCGGTGTGACCGAACTGATGGATTCTTTTGTCGAATACGCACCGGCACCACAGCCGCGCGAGACCAAAACCCGCGAAGT
>CAYMEE010000090.1:1299-3311 GCA_964389455.1 uncultured Methylophaga sp.
ATCCAGATCGGCGATACCTTTACTCAGGGCGAAGATCTGCAATTTACCGGTATCCCTTATTTCGCGCCGGAACTGTTCCGTCGCGTTCGTCTGAAAGACCCGATGAAAAACAAGGCACTGCTGAAGGGCCTGCAACAGCTCAGTGAAGAGGGCGCCACCCAGTTGTTCCGGCCAATCGACAACAACGATCTGATATTGGGCGCGGTGGGTGTGCTGCAGTTTGATGTCGTTGTGCACCGGCTTAAAGGTGAATACAACGTCGAATGTGCTTATGAGCCGGTGCAGGTTCACACCGCGCGTTGGGTTTATTGCGATGATGAACGCAAGCTGGAAGAGTTCAAGAGAAAAGCCTCCACTAACCTCGCCTATGATGGTGCCGGCAACTTGACTTATATCGCGCCGACCCGGGTCAATCTGGATCTCACCATGGAGCGTTGGCCGGATATCGACTTCCGCGCTACCCGCGAGCATCTCTAGCATTCCAGTACATCGCCCGAAACTGGGCGCTGAACACTTGCACTTGTGGATCGAAGTCAAGCAGAATAGCAATTAGCACTCTGCTGAAAGGGACGAACGGATGAAAGTCAGGTCGATCACCAAGAATAAGGGCAAGCCGGTCATTGGCTTAAGCCCCTCGGATTCACTGGACAAGGCCGTGAGTTTGATGATGGAACACCGTATTGGCTCACTGGTGGTGACTGATGACGGTGGCAAGCTGGTCGGTATCCTGTCAGAGCGAGACTTGCTCAATATCCTGCATCAGAAGCATGCGATGTGGAGCCCGGTGACGGTGGCTGATGCAATGACACCCGATCCTTATGTCTGTGAACCCGACAATAGCCTGGAAGAGTGTATGAACATGATGGTGGATCACAACATCCGTCATTTACCGGTGGTGTTCAAAGGCAAGCTGGAAGGCATGCTGTCGATTACCGACATCGTCGAAGAGTTGCTGAATAAAGCCAAGTTTGAGAACAAGCTGCTGAAGAATTACATCCAGAACTGGCCGGATGCCGAGCACGAGCAGGGCGAATAAGCGCCTTTAATCGTCGTCAGTGGAATAGTCGCTGGTGCGCTCGGTCTGCAGTTTGTTATCGCGCGCAAAGTCCATCAGAAAATCGAACAGCATTTCGTCTGTTTCTTCCAATATCGCATCAATAATCACGCATTTGACGCCATCAATGGAAGCGAGTCTGACATTGGGGTGAAAGATGATACGTCTGCCGGGGCCGTAAGAGGCGACAGCACCGCACAGGCGTTCAGCCCAGTCGCTGGGCCGGAATTTGCCGCCGTCCTGGGTTAAACCGCGAATAATCACCTTTTCCGAAGTGGCCATAGGATTTTGCTCGATAAAGTGACCTGACAAGGCGCATATTCTACTGTAATTCCCCTGTCTTGCATAAGCACAGGTCACGAATAAATCCTTTTATCATCAAGCGATGGCTCAACAGCCCACTAAAAAATCCGTATAATTACCGCTTTTGGTTTTTCGAGAATCACGAGAAGCTTGTGGCCGACTATAAACACACACTGAACTTACCTGCGACCAACTTTCCAATGAAGGCGGGTTTGCCCAACCGCGAACCGCAAACCTTGAAGCGCTGGCAGGATATTGACCTCTACAGCAAACTGCGCGAGCAGGCTAAAGGCCGCCCCCAGTTTATCCTCCATGATGGCCCCCCGTATGCCAACGGTGACATTCATATTGGCCACGCGGTTAACAAGATTCTGAAAGATATTATCCTCAAGTCCAAAACCCTGAGTGGTTATGACGCACCTTATGTGCCGGGCTGGGATTGTCATGGCCTGCCCATTGAGCTCAATGTCGAAAAGAAAGTGGGCAAGCCGGGCGTCAAAGTGTCAGCCAAGGAATTCCGCGAAGCCTGCCGTCAGTATGCGGCCAAGCAGGTTGATGGTCAGCGTGAGGATTTCAAACGTCTGGGTGTGCTGGGTGAGTGGGACAATCCCTACCTCACCATGGATTTCAGCTTTGAAGCCGATATTATCCGCAC
>CAYMEE010000091.1:0-3149 GCA_964389455.1 uncultured Methylophaga sp.
GTGCCTACCTGCTGGTTGATATGGCGCATATCGCCGGTCTGGTCGCTGCGGGTCTTTATCCGAACCCGGTTCAGATTGCTGACGTTACTACAACCACCACCCATAAAACACTGCGCGGTCCACGCGGTGGTCTGATCCTGGCTAAAGCCAATCCTGAAATCGAGAAAAAATTGAATTCAGCTGTATTCCCCGGTTTCCAGGGTGGCCCCTTGATGCACGTGATTGCAGCGAAAGCGGTCGCTTTCAAAGAAGCCATGCTGCCTGAATTCAAGAGCTATCAGGAGCAGGTCATCAAGAATGCCCGCGTAATGGCAGAAGTGTTCATGAGCCGTGGTTACGATGTAGTGTCTGATGGTACTGATGACCATCTGTTCCTGGTCAGCTTTATCGAAGCCGGCCTGACAGGTAAGGAAGTTGATGCCTGGCTGGGTAATGCGCATATCACCGTCAACAAAAATGCGGTACCGAATGATCCCCAATCACCGTTTGTGACTTCCGGTATCCGTGTCGGTACGCCAGCTGTCACCACCCGTGGTTTCAAGGAAGCGGAGTGTCGTGACCTGGCAAACTGGATGTGTGATGTCATTGAAGCCAAAGGCAGCGATGACGTTATCGACGCAGTGAAAGCCAAGGTCGTTGCTGTTTGTGATCGTCTGCCTGTTTACAGCTAAGCTCTGACTGATGCGCTGTCCGTTTTGTGGTGCTGATGATTCCAAAGTCGTTGACTCACGGCTGTCGGCGGAAGGCGATGCCATCCGCCGGCGGCGCATGTGCGTCGAGTGTAGTGAGCGTTTCACCACCTATGAAACCGCTGAACTCAGTCTGCCCAGACTGATCAAACGCGACCGGTCGCGCGAGTTGTTTGATGAAAACAAACTGCGGGCAGGCATTATGCGAGCGCTGGAGAAACGCCCGGTCAGCATTGATGATGTCGATACTGCCGTGAAAGGCATCACCCGCCGTCTTTGGGCGACCGGAGAACGTGAGGTGGACAGCCGCCTGGTGGGTGACTGGGTTATGGATGCACTGCGAGAACTGGATGAAGTAGCCTATGTGCGCTTTGCCTCAGTGTATCGCAGCTTCCAGGACGTCAATGCCTTCCGCGAGGAAATCGAGCGGATGGAAAGTCAGACCGAGCCGGACACCGATAAGAAATAAACCCGTTTCGCTGATAGCGTCAGGGGCTTCGTTATCAGGCATAATAAAAATTCGCCGAGGCAACCGGTTCAGCAAGAGATTGTCATGTCGACACCTGAACATTACATGGCGAGAGCCATTCAACTGGCCGAACGTGGCCTGTATACAACCGACCCCAATCCCCGGGTTGGCTGTGTGCTGGTCAAAAACGATCAGATCATCGCTGAAGGCTGGCATATGCGTGCCGGTGAAGGCCATGCCGAAGTCAATGCCCTCTATCAGGCAGGCGGAGAGGCCGAGGGCGCTGATTGTTATGTCACCCTGGAACCCTGCAGTCATTTTGGCCGCACGCCCCCCTGTGTTGAAGCGCTAATCAATGCCCGGGTAAAACGCGTCTTTGTGGCTATGACTGACCCTAATCCGGTCGTGTCTGGCACCGGTATAGAGCGTTTGCGCGAGTCCGGTATCGAAGTGCATACCGATATTCTCAGTGCCCAGTCAGAGAAACTGAACCCCGGTTTCTGTCAGCGAATGCGTATCGGCCGGCCTTATATCCGTAGCAAACTGGCGATGAGTCTTGATGGCCGCACCGCGATGGCATCCGGAGAAAGTAAATGGATCACCGGCCCAGAGGCCAGAAATGATGTTCAGAAACTGCGCGCCCGCAGTAGCGGCATTCTGACCGGCATCGGCACGATTCTGACTGATGATCCGCTGCTTAATGTGCGCCCACACCAGGGGGATTACGACTGGTATCCGCAGGGACAGAAAATCAGACAACCGCTGCGTATTGTCGTAGATGGGCAGATGCGTATACCTGCCGATGCCCGCCTTCTGAGTCAGGAGAGAGTATTGCTGGCAACCGCGGTCGATAAACCCTCACCACACAATACCGATACCGTGCTGTTGCCGGGCGATGGCGATATTATCGACCTCAATGCCTTGATGGCGGTGCTCGCTCAGCGTGAAATCAATGAACTGATGGTCGAAGCCGGTGGTGTGCTCAACGGCGCTTTACTTAAAGCCGGTCTCATCGATGAACTGGTGATTTACATGGCCCCCAAAATCATGGGCGATATGGCCCGGGGCGTGTTTCATCTGCCCGGCATGGAAACCATGGCACAGAATATCTCCCTGCAGATCACTGATATGCGGGCCATCGGTCAGGACTGGCGTATTACTGCCACACCCGAATACAACGAAGCCTTTTAAAGGAAGCACAAGCATGTTTACCGGAATAATCGCAGCCCTGGGTAAAGTGGAGTCAGTCCAGCCCAGCGGCGGGGATCTGAGACTAAAAATCGATGCCGACATTTTGGATCTTTATGACGTCAAACTGGGTGACAGTATTGCTGTTAATGGTGTCTGCCTGACTGTGGTGGATATCCAGGGCAAACAGCTCAGCTTTGATGTATCGCGTGAGAGTCTGGAGCGAACCAGCCTGGGTCAGGCGACGCCGGGCTCCAGTGTCAACCTGGAAAAAGCGATGGCCGTCGGTGACCGGCTTGGTGGTCATATCGTCAGTGGCCATGTTGATGGCCTGGGCAAGGTGGCGGTGATGGAACCATCAGCCCGTTCGGTCAAGTTTCGCTTTGAAGTGCCAGCCAACCTGGAACGTTATATTGCCGAAAAAGGTTCAATCTGTATCGATGGCACCAGCCTTACTGTCAATCAGGTTGGACCGGGCTGGTTTGAAGTCAATATCATTCCACATACCATGGAATGGACCATTATCAGTGATTACAAAACCGGCACGGTAGTCAATCTGGAAGTGGATTTAATTGCCCGTTACCTGGAACGTCTGTTGCCGGGACAGAAACAGGAAGGCATCAGCCACGACACGCTGCAAAAACACGGATTTATCTGATGGAGCTGAACTCGACCGCTGAAATTATCGAAGACCTGAAGCAGGGCAAGATGGTTATCATCATGGATGATGAGGATCGTGAGAATGAAGGCGATCTGATTATGGCCGCCGAGAAGGTGACCCCTGAGGCTATCAACTTTATGGC
>CAYMEE010000092.1:0-2817 GCA_964389455.1 uncultured Methylophaga sp.
GGTGCCACGCGCGCTCAGAAAGGAAGTATCCGGTAGTAAAGAATCTGATGACTTCTTTCAGATCGAAATAGCCACCAACTGATAACACAAATGCCACTGTTTGCGGTTGTGGATGCTGCATGGCAGCCAGAATTGCAGGGCCTGCCATATAGCTGAATGCGCCTATGCCTACCGGCAAAGCGGTGTTTATACCATCCTGGCTATTCAGGTATTTAAACGCATCGATCAAGCCCACTACGTCCTCATGGCGCACTTTGAGTTCTTGGAGGTTGGGCAGATCTGGTACCAGAACCATAAATCTGGCACGGGCCAGTGTTTGAGCAAAGCTGACCAGACGAGGGTCATTTTTTCCGGCTTCAGCCAGTCCGGGAGAGAGCACCATCGCAGCCAGTGGTGCCTGACCCGGTGTGTATAAGTCTGCTTGATAATGGCTTCCATTTATCTTGTAGCCTATGCCTGCCCGGTAAGGCGGGCAGGTCGTTTGCTTCAAGTGTGAGTCTTCATCACCAGCAGCGAGATCTTGCAATATCCATCTTGCTTCATCATCCGGCAGAAACAGACCACAGCCTGCGAGTGTCAGCATCAGCATGATGCAGAACAGGTGTTGAATGATAAAACAGCTTCGATGAGTTTGTTGCATGACTGGGCGCTCCCGGTCAGCGCTGGCTTCAATGTCCTCATAATCATTGTGGCACGTTACGCAGTCAGCACAAAAATTGAAGTCATTAAGTGAATATCTGTTTGCTCAAGTGGGACTTTTTCGTCACTCAGCCTGTCACTATGCTGGAACCTAAAAAAGAAAGACATTATGACTATTAACCCCAAACTGCTGCTGGCACTCTTATTCACCATCAGCCTGAGCCCATTAATGGCCATGGCTGATGAACAGACAAACAGTCTCAATGTCCCTGTCGCAATTGAATTGTTTACGACCGGTGGGATAGATGCGGATCAACATCCCAATCAGTATGAAAAGTTCGCTATGGATCTGGTTACTCAGATCGATGAAACGGATTTGCAGCAGCTCGAATCGCTTGCCGAGCAACAGAATGTTCATGCTCAGACATTGATGGGGCTCATATATAGCTTGCCCAATGAGGAAGGACAGGGAAGGGTGCTATCCAACATGGTGATGGTGCCTTCGCCAAAAATGCAGAATTATGTCGAAAACTTTCAATTACCGGTCACAGATCTGGTTGAAAGAAATCCCGATAAATCCAAGGCATACCTCGAACAAGCGGCTGCTAAAAAAAATACACTGGCAGAAACCCTGCTGGCAGAAGCAATAATGCAAACGGAAGGACAACGGCCAGATTTTGAAAAATCCCGTAACTATTTCCATCGTGCGGCTTTGAAGCAACACCTGCGTGCGCAGGTTGGTCTGCTGCAGGTGTCAGCGATCCTGGAAGAGGATGTGGACCCGGCCATCATGCGCCAGATATTCAGCGAAATGACCGGTCAATAATTACCAGTCAACACCCTGACCCCGCCAATCGAGAAAAGAGAGTTGGCCGTCCGGCTCAAGCCCTTCAAGAATGTCCAGCAACTGCTCGGCCACGAAGTCCGGTTGAAACAGTTTGTGCTCGGGCACCTGTTTGCTGAATGGTTTAGATAAAGGTGTGTCGGTCGTGCCGGGATGAAAAGCCAGTAGTTTCACATTAGGCGCACGTCTGGCGTATTCAATAGCCGTGGATTTGAGCAGCATATTCAGTGCTGCTTTACTGGCCCGGTAGCTGTACCAGCCTCCCAGATGGTTGTCTCCAATACTGCCTACCCGGGCACTGAAGATAGCGACTTTGCAACGCGTTGACTGTTTCAGCAATGGTAAAAGGTGTTTCAGCCACAGAGTCGGGGTTATGGCGTTGATCTGAAAGACGTGCTGTATTGCATCTGAATTGAGCGCTTCCAGACGTTTTTCAGGACTGACTTTTTGATCATGTAATATCCCCAGGCAAATAAAAACCCGGTTGAAGGTCAGCGCTGAATCCGTTAAACGTTTTAGCAGCTCAGCGATTGAAGGTTCGGAATAATCAGACTGATACCAGTCGACACCATCTAACTCTGCAGGCTGCTTGCCTCGGCTGACGGCGATAATTTTTTCAGACGGTTCAGCGCCCTGAAGACGACGGATAATGGCCTGGGCGATATGGCTGGTACTTCCGATGACGAGTGTAGAATTCATAATGGCACTGTGTGTCAGTGCCAGTGAAATTTACGTCGTGGTTAATCAGCGAAACTGAATTTCCAGCGAATATCTTCAGCAGGCATCATCTGACTCACACTCATTCTTATCATTCCGGTTGGGTCGCTTGGCTGACCGATGACGACATAGCGACGCCCGGATTCGGTAAAGCCAAGCCCGCGAGCCTGGTCGAACTCCTTTATCGGGCTGCTGTTTCTGAGCGTGAATGGCAGTAATTCATCCTCATCTTCGGCCGGTTTGAAAGGTGGCACGGTTTCAGGACGCTGCCGTAAGCCGACAAAAATTTCCTGTTCACTGGGTAATATCAGAATATTCCAGTGATAGAGGGTCATGACTGAGCCAGCATTATTTTCCATGGGGTTCCAGAGTTTATTCAACCTTGGATATTCTGCTTGTTTGCAGAGAGGCAGGCAAATCAGACCTTATCGATAATCAGAATCACTGCCTTGAATGGGAAAGATTGGGATGGAGCAGGGAAAGTTTCAGACAAGTGCCGAATGAAATGCGGCACTGTTTAACAGGGGGGTTTCTTGGTGGGTGCTGAGGGGATCGAACCCCCGACCCTCGCCTTGTAAGGGCGATGCTCTCCCAGCTGAGCTAAGCACCCCAAGAAA
>CAYMEE010000093.1:0-2554 GCA_964389455.1 uncultured Methylophaga sp.
AAGTCGGCCGTCGTGGCCTGCGTGTGGGTGACCTGCTGGATGAAAAAGTCTTTGCCGAAAAGCTGAAAGAAGTGATTGAGTTTCATAACTTCTCTCTGGTCAACTACTACGGCGTGGAACCGGTCAGTTATGACAAAGTGCTGGAAGAAACACTGGCCATGCGCGAGGTCATTCTACCGCTGATTGCCGATATTCCGGCTATGCTGCAGGCTTACTATGAAGCTGGTGAAAATGTCATGTTCGAGGGCGCGCAGGGCGCCTTGCTGGATATCGATCACGGCACCTATCCTTATGTGACTTCATCCAACACCACCGCAGGCGGCAGCGCTACCGGGGCCGGCGTCGGTCCTTGCCATATCGATTATGTGCTGGGTATTACCAAGGCGTATGCTACCCGTGTTGGTGGTGGTCCTTTCCCGTCTGAATTGTTCGACGATGTCGGTAAACACCTTGCCGAAAAAGGCATGGAAAAAGGCTCTACCACGGGTCGTGACCGCCGTTGTGGCTGGCTCGACATGGTGGCTTTGAATCGTGCCAGCTGGATCAACAGCATCACCGGTCTGTGCCTGACTAAACTTGATGTACTGGACGGTCTGGAAACGATCCGTCTCTGCGTGGCTTATGAAAAAGACGGTGAACCGGTCGATATTCTGCCGTTGAGTGCTGATGAGTTTGATGGCTGCAAACCGGTTTATGTCGATATGCCGGGCTGGCAGGAATCAACTTTGGGCGTCACAGAGTATGATCAATTGCCGGCTAATGCCCGTGCTTATATTGAAAAAGTGGAAAGTCTGGCCGGGGTACCGATTGATATTATCTCAACCGGCCCGGATCGCCGCGAGACGATAATTCGCCGCGACCTGTTCCAGGTTTAAAGAAAAGCCCTCGAAAGAGGGCTTTTTTTATGTATCACTGAGCAGCAAAAATTGGCTCAGATTATTCATGAATTTCGTTTAGGTGATACCGCTGCCATCAGGGCGGAATAATCGGTGTTATCCAGACCCATTTCCAGGGTTTTCTGTAACAAGGTCTCAATACCCTGAAGCGCGCTGGTATCCAGCCCCAGCTCCTCAGCCACAGACAGAAACAGGCGGGTGTCTTTGGCCAGGTGCTTGGTAGGAAAGTTGGGATTATCAAAATCACGATCCAGCATTCGGCTCAGTTTCTTATCGAAAGTCGGTGCATACAGCGCGCTGTCACGGACAATCTTCATAAACTGTTCGGTTTCAATGCCTTCCTTCTCGACCAGCGCCAGGCTCAGCGCAAAGCTGGCGGTAAGGCCGGCGATGAGTTGGTTCATCGCCAGTTTGACCGTAGCGCCCTGACCAACACTGCCGATATGTTGCGGCTCTTTACCGATAAGCTCCAGTAGGGGCAGGGCGGCCTTAAAGTCCTGATCACTGCCTGCAGCCATCAGAATCAATTTGCCACTGCGGGCTTCCGGCAGGCTGCCCAGTACCGGGCATTCCAGATAGCGACCTTTCTGAGTCTGGACCAGCTCGGCAAAATGTCGTGATTCTTCGGGGGCAATTGTGCCCATCTGGATGATCAGCGTGTCTTTGAACGCAGCCGTATCGATCGAGTCCAGTACAATCTGAATCGCTTCGGCGTCACTCAGGAACAGCAGGCAAATATCACAGGCTTCAACCACCCGTTGTGCGCTGGAAGCCACTTCGGCGCCGCGTTCATGTAGTTCTTCGCTCTTTTCCGGGCTGCGGTTGTATACCATCAGCGGTTGGCTTTCGGCCAGCAAATGCGTTGCCAGCGCTTGTCCCATCAGGCCTGTGCCGATTAATCCGATTTTCATAATCTACCAGCAAATCCTCGTTCGAATAAAACTGTCACTATGCCATAGATGACGGCTGCTTTGTGAGATAGAATAAGGTCCCATTTTATATCAGACACAGGGGATTACGGTGTACAAGAAAAACATGAGCATCGCTGGTTTTGACGATGAAGTGTTCAACGCGATTGCAGCCGAAGACAAGCGTCAGGAAGATCACATCGAACTGATTGCTTCTGAAAACTACACCAGCCCGCGTGTAATGGAAGCGCAGGGCTCGTCTTTGACTAACAAATACGCAGAAGGCTATCCCGGCAAGCGTTATTACGGCGGCTGTGAACATGTTGATACCGTTGAAGATATCGCCATTGCCCGTGCCAAGGAACTGTTCGGTGCTGATTATGCCAATGTGCAGCCACATTCCGGTTCACAGGCGAACGCTGCGGTTTACCTTGCCTTGCTGCAACCGGGCGACACGATTCTGGGGATGAGTCTGGCCCACGGTGGTCACCTCACTCACGGTGCCAAGGTCAGTGCTTCCGGTAAAATATACAACTCCGTGTCCTATGGCATTAACACCGAAACCGGTGAAATCGACTATGACGAAGTCGCCGGCCTGGCCAAAGAACATCAGCCTAAGCTGATTGTCGCTGGTTTCTCAGCCTATTCCCGTGTTATTGACTGGCAGAAGTTCCGTGATATCGCAGATTCTGTGGGTGCCTACCTGCTGGTTGATATGGCGCATATCGCCGGTCTGGTCGCTGCGGGTCT
>CAYMEE010000094.1:0-2455 GCA_964389455.1 uncultured Methylophaga sp.
GATTAGGCAAACGATTCAATCTGGCAGGGAAACCGCCCACATCATGTGAGGATTTGTATGGAAGCAAGAGCCGAGTCTGAATGTGGCCATCTGATGAGCTGGGGCTTGTTTGAGGTCAAAGAAAGCGGCGAAAAGCACATCATTGGTCATGCAAGTGCGTATGGCTTCGATGTGATTACTCAAGAACTGGCCCATGTCGACTTCAACGCCAAAAGCAAAACCGGCATTGCGGTGACAAAGACAGGCATTCTTTACCATCTGCAGGGCAAGCCTCTGAAATTTGGTGTTAAAGGTCATCAGCAACTCAGAGAGTTCGTGCGGGTTCATAACTGCAATATCAGAGTGTTAAAAGTCTGAACCGACCTAACGTCGCTGATATTGGTTTAGCTTGATCCATTTCACGTAAATTTCGCATCAAGCTGATATGCTAATTTTCGAACTATCAATGACAGTTCACTCCACCTTCTAAACCAGTTCATTCCCGGTGAGCTGGTTTTTTTTTTGCTTATATCTTTGTTTGTCTCAGTGATTTAATCAAAGTTGCATTCAAGCATCAGTTATTCAAACCCAGACTTATTGCAGTCTGAATCGTCAGGCGCTTATTGTTCATTTTTTTCAATGGATACAACCTGGATTTATTCAGTCTGAGATTATGCTGACGGTCACTGACCTGTCGTCAGCTCCTATCTGCGCGAATCTCCTCTTCGGAGGAGTGGGGTGGTATCTTCGGATACCACCCTTTTTTTTTATGCATTTATATGTATGGCCTATATCCGCATACAATAATTTGCGGTCAATGATATTTTATTTTTCCTTTTCAGTCAGGCAGCAGTCTCTATTTGCCTTGATGAGATATGATAATAATCTAAAAAAATGATTGGTTAAGTGACACGGCTGGGGTAACATGTATGCACAACTAACGCATACATGTTACCCATGGCAATCTGGCATCCTCACCTACAAGTTGAAGCAGGAAAAAAATATCTCGGCATCGTCAGAGCGCTGGAGGCGGATATTTATGCCGGACACATCAAGCCCGGTGATAGATTGCCCTCGCAACGTGCCATTGCCGAAGCCTTGCAGGTAGACCTCACTACAGTCACGAGGGCGTTTAACGAGGCCAGGCGCCGCGGCCTAGTGGAAGGCAATAAAGGTAGTGGCACCTACATCAGAGATTCAGTGCAACAGCAATTGATCGCTGAAAAGCACGCCTTGCTTGATCTCAGCATGAACAACCCACCTCAGCCTGCTAGTGCGCAATTGCAACAGCGGCTTCCGGAGGCTATCAGCGGACTCATTGCTGATGAGCGCAGAATGCTGCAGTTGCAGTATCAGGATAGCGCCGGCAACCCGGCTGATCGGGAGGCGGCGCTGTACTGGCTGCAGCAGCATAATATGCAAACGGATGTTGAGCAGGTACTCATTGCATCGGGAGCACAAAGTGCCCTGTATGCCATTTGTAAATGTTTGATGTCGGCCGGGGAGACACTATTAACGCCGGAGTACAGTTACCCGGGGCTGAAAGCTGTGGCTGAACAGCTCAATATCAAACTACAGGCAGTGATCTGCGATGCTGAGGGTCTTGTCCCTGAAGCGCTAGAGGCAGCGTGCCAGGAGAACAGTCCCAAAGCGCTTTATCTCATTCCAGCTCTAGACAACCCAACCACAGTGACCATGCCCTTGCAGCGCAGGGAGGCACTGTCAGAAATTGCCCGCCGCTATAGGATCACCATAATCGAAGACGATCCCTACTCACCATTGCAGGGCAAGGCATTGCCAGCATTCAATCATTTGTTGCCCGAGCAGACATGGCATATTGCGACTCTTTCGAAATGTGCGACCCCGGCATTACGGGTCGCTTTTGTAGTCACACCCAGCAAGCAGGCCACTGCTCAATTAGCAGCGGTATTGCGAGCGACGAATTTGATGGCGCCACCGTTGATGTGTGCGCTGGTTACACGCTGGATCTATGACGGCACGCTGGATGACATTGCCAATGCTATCAGGCTTGAAAACAACCAGCGTCAGCAACTGGCAGCCGAATTGCTCGCTGATTATCAATTCGCAGCAGATCCAGATGGTCAGCATCTCTGGCTGACTTTGCCTGCGCACTGGCAAGCTGATGACTATGCCAAGGCGGCTTACAGCCGTGGAGTCACTATCGTACCGGCCAGTCAGTTTGCCATTACGCAAACACCTATCGACGCCGTTAGAGTCTCATTAGGTATCACTACGGACAGCGATGCGTTGAGACAAGCTATGACAATTCTGGCGAGTTTATTGAGTCAGACCGAACAACCTCAGCGGGTGGTAGTTTGATGATCCGCCTCGACTTTTCTGGAAACAGGTAAATCTATGTCCGTAAATGATATGCATGATGTCGAGAATGCCTCGAATATCTACGAAGAAGTCGCCGACTGGCACATCAACACCGGTGAAGAAAAGGTGGTGGCCA
>CAYMEE010000095.1:0-2256 GCA_964389455.1 uncultured Methylophaga sp.
CGCAGCGACCGGCAAAAGCCATCTCAGCCAGTGTCACCACCAGACCACCATCACCCCGGTCATGGTAAGCCAGGATTTTGTTCTGAGATTTTAGCTGCTGAATGGCTTTGAAGAAGTTTTTCAGATCAGCGGCATTATCCAGGTCGGCACCATCTGTGCCCACTTGTTTAAACACCTGTGCCAGAGCAGAGGCTGCCAGACGGTTGCGGCCGCGGCCCAGATCGATATAAATCAGATCAGTCTCGCCAAGGTCAGTGCGTAGCTGCGGTGTACTGGTATTGGCTGCATCGCTCACCGGCGCGAAGGCACTGATAATCAGAGACAAGGGTGACGTGACTGTTTTAGTCTCACCCTTTTCATCCCAGACTGTTTTCATTGACAGGGAATCTTTACCGACCGGGATCGCAATACCCAGCTCAGGACACAGCTCCATACCGACGGCTTTGACCGTGTCGTACAAAATGGCATCTTCGCCCGGGTGACCACATGGCGCCATCCAGTTGGCTGAAAGTTTGATATCACTCAGCTTATCGATTTTAGCCGCGGCGATATTGGTAATCGCCTCACCAACCGACATACGACCAGACGCCGGACCATTGACCAATGCCAGTGGTGTGCGCTCGCCCATCGCCATCGCTTCACCCAGCAGTTCATGATGATCAGCCAGGGTCACGGCACAATCAGCGACCGGTACCTGCCATGGACCGACCATCTGATCCCTTGCCACCAGCCCGGTTACCGTGCGGTCACCGATGGTGATCAGGAAGCTTTTACTGGCGACAGCCGGTAGTTTTAAAACCCGTTCCAGCGCATGTTCTGCTGAAATCTCGCTGAAGTCGAGCTCAGGATAGGTTTTCTCGACATGGCTGACATCACGCAGCATTTTAGGTGGTTTACCCAACAGCAGAGACAGCGGCATATCGATGGGCAGACTTTCATTATCAGCATCGCCCAGCAGCAGGTGCTCTTCTTCGGTGGTTTCACCGACAATTGCCCAGGGGCAACGCTCACGGTCACAAATCGCCTGGAATTCATCGACACGATCCGGATGAACACCAAGCACATAACGTTCCTGAGATTCGTTACACCAGATTTCCATCGGCGACATGCTGGATTCATCATTCGGTATCAGACGCAGTTCAAAACGGCCGCCCCGGCCACTGTCATCGACCAGTTCCGGGAAAGCGTTAGAGAGACCACCGGCGCCGACATCATGAATCGCAATAATCGGGTTATCGTCACCCAGAGCCACACAGCGATCGATGACTTCCTGACAGCGGCGTTCCATTTCCGGGTTACCACGCTGCACTGAGGCAAAGTCGAGGCCCTCATCGCTGGTGCCGGAAGCCACCGAGGAAGCAGCGCCGCCACCGAGGCCAATCAGCATCGCCGGGCCACCCAGGACAATGAGTTGCATGCCCGGGTCCATAATGCCTTTTTTGACATGCTGTGGACGAATCGAGCCCATGCCGCCCGCCACCATAATGGGCTTGTGATAGCCACGCACTTCAAATCCCTGACTGGATTCCACCTGCATTTCAAAGGTACGGAAGTAACCGCAGAGGTTGGGACGGCCGAATTCGTTATTAAATGCAGCGCCGCCTAATGGTCCATCCGTCATGATTTCCAGCGCCGAAGCCATCCGGGCCGGTCTGCCATAGGGTGTTTCCCAGGGTTGTTCAAAGCCTGGAATTTCCAGATTGGAGACGGTGAAACCAGTCAGACCGGCTTTAGGCTTGGAGCCACGACCGGTTGCGCCCTCATCACGAATTTCCCCGCCGGCACCGGTAGCAGCACCGGGAAACGGCGAAATCGCCGTCGGGTGGTTATGGGTCTCCACCTTCATGATGATGTGCTGAGCTTCGCCTTCGTAATGATACTGACCATTCGCCATATCAACCTGGAATCGGTGGCTGCGTGGTCCTTCAATAACTGAGGAGTTATCGGAATAAGCGGTAACAACACCTTCTGGATTTTTATCGTGTGTGTTACGGATCATGTTAAACAGCGTGTGCGGCTGCGTTTCGCCGTCAATGATCCAGTCAGCGCGGAAAATTTTGTGGCGACAATGTTCCGAGTTGGCCTGGGCAAACATCATCAGCTCGATATCGTTGGGGTTGCGATCGAGCATGGTGAAGTTATCGAACAGGTAATCGATTTCATCTTCTGCCAGTGCCAGTCCCATGCTTTGGTTGGCAGCAACCAGCGCTTCTCGGCCACCATTGAGAATATCGACGCTGACCAATGGTCTGGAAG
>CAYMEE010000096.1:0-2035 GCA_964389455.1 uncultured Methylophaga sp.
GGGAAAATATAACTGTTATTACATTGAGAAATAACAAACTCCCTGCCCTCATATTCAACCGGCTCAAAAGGACTACCGGTGGCGATAATCGCCTTGCCGCCGGTCCAGCGAATCAGATCCTCAGGCAATGCCTCGACCCGGCTGGATGGGTTACTCAAAGGAAAAATGATCGGCATCTCACAATGCTGCTGCATGCTTTTAATCAGGCTTTCGCTGAACAAACCTGGCTGGCCCGAAACGCCGATTAAAATCGTGGGTCTGGCGTTCTCCACCACCTGCTCAAGACTGATAAAGTCTGACTCTATTTCCCAATGACTAATCGCATTATCAAACTGAGCCAGACGGGCCTGGAAGTTATATAACCCGCTCATTGATCGGGTTAGCAGTCCGGCTTTATCGACCATGAAAATACGGGTTCTTGCCGCTTCTTCTGTGAGTCCTTCACGACACATCTGGGCGACTAATTGCTCGGCAATACCGCAACCCGCTGAGCCGGCCCCGGCAAAAACAATGCGCTGTTCCGACAGTTTTTGCTGCTTGAATCGACAGGCAGCCAACAGCGACCCACCCGCTATCGATGCCGTGCCCTGAATATCATCATTAAAACAGCAAATCTGGTCCTGATAGCGCTCTAGCAAAGGTAAAGCTTTTCGTTGCTCAAAATCTTCAAACTGTAACAGCACGCCCGGCCAGCGCCGCTCGACAGCATCGATAAACAATGCTACGAATTCTTCATATTGCTCATCATCAATTCGGTGATGCGGCCAGCCGATATACATCGGGTTATTCAGCAAAGTCTCATTGTCAGTGCCAACATCGAGCATCACCGGCAAGGTATAGGCCGGACTGATACCCGCGCAGGCGGTATATAAAGAGAGCTTGCCAATTGGGATGCCCATGCCGCCCACACCCTGATCACCCAGCCCCAGTATGCGGCTGCCATCCGTCACCACAATCACTTTGACATGGCGCTTGGTGGCATTGTGCAGAATCTCATCAATGCGGTAACGATCCGGATAAGCGATGAATAAACCACGGGCACGCCGGTAGATTTGTGAGAACTTCTCGCAGGCTTCGCCCACTGTCGGTGTGTAAATCACCGGCATCATTTCCTGCAGATGCTGTTCCACTAGATAATAAAACAGCGTCTCGTTGGTATCCTGAACCGTACGCAGATAGATATGCTTGTTGATGGCGCTATCAAAGCTGGAGTATTGCAGATAGGCACGTTCAGCCTGCTCTTCTATCGTTTCAAAATGATGAGGAATCAGACCGGTGAGATTAAAATCGCGCCGTTCCTGTTCACTGAAAGCGGTCCCTTTATTGAGCAGTGAAGTGCCCAGTAGTGCAGTACCGGCATGGGGAATGTAGATGGGCTCCTGGTTTTGATTATCAGTCATCTGCCGCGGCTCCCTGTCGAAGTGTCAATTTCACTTCAGTATAAACCTCTAATCCATTGAGGTAGCAAGGGCTAAGGTGAAAATGGCTGACGAAGTATCCGCAGCTGAATGAGTAAAGCCCGGCAATGAGACATTGCCGGGCTTTTGATTTACTGGTCGACTTTGACTTCTATCCGTCTGGGTTTCGCTTCAGCCGATTTGGGTATGGTCAGTTCCAAAACGCCATCCCGTGTTTTTGCTGCGATATGCTCCAGATCCGCTCTTTCCGGCAGAGTAAAACGACGTATAAAGCTACCACTGAAGCGTTCTACCCGGCGGTAGCTGTCTTTCTCTTCCTCTTTATGACCCTGACGATGGCCTTTAATCGTTAAGATGCCGTTTTCAGCCGTGACTTCAATATCTTCAGACTTCACACCGGGTAAATCGGCATGGATAGTAAATTTATCCTGATCTTCACTAATGTCCACCGCCGGACTCCATTCTTCGCTGTTAAAGCTACTTTCGACAGCCGGCGCATTAAACAAAGTACTCATTTCCCGCTGCAGTTCATCCAGAAGGCTGAGGGGTCTGTAACGTTGAATTGCCATAATAAACCTCCAAAAAACATCAAGTTAATCAGAGAGACATGTCTTTCT
>CAYMEE010000097.1:0-1982 GCA_964389455.1 uncultured Methylophaga sp.
CCCAGAGCACATCCACCACACCGGCGTTACGGGTTTTGCCTTCATAAAGCCAGCCGAAAAACATCACCAGCGAAGCGATAAGCAAGCTACACCAGAGCATGATTACCCTCCTCTTCCTGTTGATGCCACAGCCTCGCCAGGCACATCAGCATCGGTACCAAAAATGCCCAGCTCAGGGACAGTGCCAGAACCGCCATACCTGATTCAAGCAAACTGACCGCGCCCAGCTTACTGCCTGCCAGATAAGAGAGTGGCGCGGCAAAGACGGTCATTATTCCCAGCATTTTAAGCCGCGGCTGCAGCCAGCTCAGTGAGTGGTTCAATGTCAGCATGAAGTTTACCCACAGACAACCTATCCACCAGGGAGCCAAGCCGCCCAGTTCGCCATGAGCATAGCCAATCCAGCCCATGTTGAGCCAGATGGTATCCAACATCATGCCAGATAGCAGCCCCAGGCCAATCAGTTTGATATCAGTCAGCCGCCAGCGGCTGAAATAAACCTGCACCACGGCGAATGTGACTGTTGCCAGTAAGGCGAAATGCAATGTCCCCTTCGCAGCAGACAGGATGACAATCAGCCAGACTGCCTGAAAGGCAATAAAATTCAACACATTACGCATCTAAAGGCACCCACTGTTCGCGTTTATTGGCGCGCTTACTGAAAAGCAGGTGTACATCGCTAATGCTGCGTTCAATAAAGCCGCCTTCGCAGTAGCACAGATAAAACTCCCACATGCGAATGAAACGCTCGTCATAGCCTAAGCGACGGACCTCATCCAACTGTGTCATGAAACGCTCGCGCCATGTTTTCAAGGTGGTGGCATAACTGGTTCCGATATCTTCCAGATTAGTCAGTTTCAGCTCTGCTTTGGCAGCTGAGTTCACCAGCACACTGACACAGGGAATAAAGCTGCCGGGAAAGATATATCGCTTGATAAAATCAACTGATTTCAGCGCCTGCTGATAGCGGTGATCTTCCAGTGTGATTGCCTGGATAATGGCCAGGCCGTCGGCTTTCAGCAACTGACTGCAGTGATTGAAATAGTCATCAATAAAATGGTGACCCACGGCCTCAACCATCTCAATCGAAATCAGTTTGTCATACTGGCCTTTAAGATCGCGGTAGTCCTGAAGCAATACCGTGACCTTGTCTTCAAGGTCCAGTTCTTTTACCCATTTCAGGGCATGCTCATACTGCTCTCGGGAGATAGTGGTCGTGGTCACTCGGCAGCCATAATTCAGCGCGGCAAAGGTCGCACATCCGCCCCAGCCGGTGCCAATTTCCAGCAGGTGGTCATCCGGCTGCAGATCGAGCTTGTCACATAAACGCCCCAGCTTGTTGAACTGGGCCCTTTCCAGGCTTTCGTTATCACTGTAGTAAAGCCCTGAGGAATACATCATAAAGTCATGGTCGAGAAATAACTCGAACAGCGCATTGCCAAGATCATAGTGCGCCGCAATATTTTTACGACTGCCTGTACGGGTGTTACGCCGAAACCAGTGCACAGCCTGTAATAACCAGCCCGTGACTCTGGCGAAGCCCTTTTCCATGCCATCAACTAAATCACGGTTGCGTACCAGTAACTGGATCAGGGCGGTTAAATCATCGCTATGCCATTGCCCCTCCATGTAAGACTCCGCAGCGCCCACCGAACCACCGAAAATAACCGACTCAAAAAAATGCGGATCATTCACCACCAGTCTGGCCTTGAAGGGGTGGCCCGAGTCTCCCAGCGTGAGTGGTTCACGATCACCAATCTGCAATATCAGACAGCCTTCGCGTATAGCCTCAAGTTGCCTGAGCAGTAATTGCATACATAATTTCTGAAACCGTGTCAGCTTGAGTCGCTCGCTGCTCGCGGTCGAAACAGGCATATTCATGGGCTGTCCTCACGATGGGTATGGGTGGAACTGGCGTTGGCATCAACGCCTTCAGGGTGACTGTAAAAAGGCACCCGTTTAAGCCAGAGCTTGAATGCCTG
>CAYMEE010000098.1:0-1884 GCA_964389455.1 uncultured Methylophaga sp.
CGGCGCTCATAGTGTTGTCGCCAAAATCTGCACCCGAAAGATTGTTATTGGTCGTAACCACTTGGTTCGACGAATGGGAAAGGTCGGTTTGCCTCGAATCGAGGTTGGAGTAGACCTTTCTGTTTGACGTTGTAGCCGGAAGCTGTGACGCAGCGCCGCCATCTTTGACATTGGGACCGTCAACCTGGGGGCTCCACCAGCTTTTTGCGGTATCTTTGAAGAACCCTGTCGCTTCGTCAATCGCGGCATTATCGTTGACATCCACGATGACCGCCTTCGACTCACCCGTTGCATCATCCGTCTCAATCGCTAATTTATAGCGCTTGAGATTACCGTTCCACACTGCACCCTTGGCAGACTGAAACAGTGCGTAATACAGCATGTTTAAGTGGTTGAGCCGGTCAAATGTATTCACCGCCACGCCTGGGGCAACGTATGTCGTGGACTTAGCCCTGACATCATCAAGAACCTGTTTCAGGGCTGAAGTCAGTTCGGAGGCATTGTCAGCAAGCAAATACTGACCACCACCATTCGAGGCGGTTTGAGATAGAAGCGTTTGGTCGGTCTTGAAACCTACTGTATAAGTCGAGACTTTCTGCTGGCCAGGAAATTTATCACTCGGGTCTTTTGCCGAGGGAATCATGTCCGCGGTAAACATGTATTTCGAAATTTCATCCAGACAGTTGCCGGTACAGGACCCGACTACATCTTCAATCGTCGTCTGGTGGTTGGTGTCAGACGTTGGCTCGCCATCAGTGAGAACCACTGCGTAATTGGGCTGGCACGAATATTCGATTGGACTGGTGAAGCTGCCATTTGCAGCCACATCGTCAACCGTTGCACCACCTTCATCGGTGCTTCGAATAAAAACGCTTTCACCCTGATAGTAGCGCATTGCCTGGAAGAGACTCTCGGACAAAGGCGTATTACCGTCGGCAACGAGAGCGTCAACTTTGGCCGAAATCGCATCTTTCTGGTCTTCGATGGCGGCAACTGGGGCCTTAAAGTAGGCGCCTTCATTACCGCCAAAAACCATAAGACCTATGTTTACATCGGTAAGAGTCGAAACAAGATCCTTGGTTGCTTTCTTCATTACGCTGAGGCGAGTTTCACCGTCAACATCATCAGTTCCCATACTGCCTGAGGAATCAAGAATAAGCATAATGTTAGGTGTGACTGTTCCCTCACGGTCTGTGAAGAAAATCTCGGTATCATCAGCCAGTGCCGCTACACCTACCATCGAAAAATATGCGGCCGAACAAACCATTGTCACAACACGACTAAAACGCTTCATTTTTCACTCCCCGCATCGTCACGTGGCGTCCAAAAAATAATCTGCTCAACCATGCCCGACCTCCGATTAAGGACGACAGTGCCAGCCTGGCCATCCACTGCGTCCAAAGAGCCAGAGAAATCAGGATTACCAGATTGTTTTATACGCAGCTGTCTGGATGGCAAATAACTATTGCGATCGCATTGTTCACACTCTTCGACCCTGATCTGAACCACTTCGCCAGAAGCATTCATAACAAGATCCACCAAGCCAGCCTCGGCGGCCAACAAGTCCCCCTCCAGCATAGAGCGGGCATCCTCTGCCTGAGCGGTCGCCAGTGTCAGGTTCATTGCGATGCCTGTTACAAGCACACACATTAATCTCGAAAGGTTCATGGAATTCTCCCTCCGCCCGAGCGGATCAGTAATATTCAATACCCTTGAATACCCGTGCGGCAGCACCGGTATTAGCCATTTCCGACTCACCGATTAATTCGTACCGATAGCCTTTAAGGTCACTGGAACTCTCGTCCGCATTCATAGAGCTCCCGCTTGTAATGATGATTTCTCCCAGGTATCGAACCTGATAGCTGCCTGTTACGCCATTATCGG